>NZ_AP022569.1:2659258-3324073 GCF_010727945.1 Mycobacterium cookii | reverse complement strand
TCACCGGCTGCCAGTGGTCCCCGGCGGGGACTACATCATGGGTGGCGACGGTTTGATGGACTGCGACTCGCACGGCACCGTGGTGGCCTCACTCATTGGCGCTGCACCGCAAGGCATTCCGATGCCCGCCCCGATGCCGCTTGTGCCGGCGTTCCCGCCGCCGGCCGGACCGCCGCCCGTCGATGCCGGGCCGCCGCCGCCGGGCGGACCGCCGCCGCCGATCGCGCCACCGCCGCCCCCGTCGCCGGTGACGATCACCGAAACCAAGCCCGCGCCGCCGCCTCCGCCGCCACCGCCGCCCGACGAGCCGTCGAACGGGCCGGGTGACCCGACTCCGGCCGCGCCGGACGACCCCGAGGTGCCTCCGCTGCCGCCGGGGGCACCGGACGGCGTCGCCGGGGTGGCGCCGCACGCGCGCATCATCTCGATCCGTCAATCGTCGCGCGCTTTCGAACTGGAGAGGCCCGGCGGTGGCGACACCGAGGCCCGCAAGAAGGCCGGCACCGTCGCCACCCTGGCCAGCGCGATCGTCCACGCGGCGAACATGGGCGCCAAGGTGATCAACATCAGCGTCACCGCCTGCGTGTCGGCGGCAGATCCGTTGGACCAGGCCGCAATTGGGGCCGCCGTGTGGTACGCGGCAACCGTGAAGGACGCGGTTATCGTCGCCGCGGCCGGAAACGAGGGCGAGGACGAGTGCGCCCAGAACCCCGGCTTCGACCCGCTGGACACCGCCGATCCGCGCGACTGGCATCAGGTCAAGACGGTGTCCTCGCCGTCCTGGTTCTCCGACTACGTGCTGTCCGTCGGCGCCGTCGACAACACCGGCGCGCCGGTCAGCAAGAGCCTGTCCGGGCCGTGGGTGGCCGCGGCGGCGCCCGGGGTCGGGATCATGGGGTTGTCCCCGCAGACCGGGGGACCGGTGAATGCCTACCCGCCGCTGCGGCCCGGGGAAAAGAACATGCCGTTCTGGGGGACCAGCTTCTCGGCGGCCTACGTGAGCGGCGTGGCCGCGCTGGTGCGGGCCAAGTACCCCGGCCTGACCGCGCATCAGATCATCAACCGGATTCTGCAGACGGCGCACAACCCGCCGCGCGGCGTGGATAACCAGGTCGGCTACGGGGTGGTGGATCCCGTTGCGGCGCTGACATTCAACGTGCCGCCCGGAGATCGCCTCGCGCCCGGAGCGCAGAGCCGGGTGATCGTGCCCGCCGCTCCGCCGCCGCCGCCGGATCATCGCGCCCGCACCGTGGCGGTGGTGTTCGCCGGATTGGTGATCGCGGCGGTCGTGATCGCGTCGCTGGTTGCGCGGGCTCGGCGAGAACGATGACCGCCCCGGTGCGGCTGGCGGTAGTCGTCAGCGTCCTCGCCCTCGGTCTCTTCGGCTGGGCGGTAGCCGGGATCCCCGGCGCTGCAGTGGGTTTGGCGCTCGGGGTGGCGGCCGGGGTGATCCGCTGGTGGCGGCAACCGGGCTGGTCGTGGCTGATCCTGTGGCGCCAGCGTGGCCGGGCGATCACCTTGACCGAACCCATCACCGTCGCCAACGACCGCGCCGGTGGCGGCGTGCGTTACCAGGACGGCGTCGCGGTGGTGGCCGTGCAATTGCTCGGCAAGGCGCACCGGCCGACGCTGTTCACCGGGTCGACGGCGACCTACACCGACAACACCGTCGACGTCGCCGACCTGCTACCGCTGTTGCACCAGAGCCTCGGCTTGGCGGTCGAGTCGATGAGTGTGCTCACTGTCGGGGCCCGGCGGCGCAGCAGTGGTGACTATCCGCGGGTCTACGACACGTTGATCGGCACGCCGCCTTACGCCGGGCAGCGCGAGACCTGGCTGATCGTGCGGATCGCTGCGCTGCCGAATGCCGAAGCGCTGCAATGGCGTACCTCGGTGGGCACGGCGACGTTGGCCGCCGCGCAGCGGATCAGCGCGGCGCTGCGACAGCACGGCATTCGCGCCAAGGTGGCGACCGCCACCGACATCGTCGAGCTGGAGCGGCGGCTGGGATCGTCGGCGCTGAGCGCACACCACCAGCGGTGGCGCACTGCGCGGGGCGAGGGTGGCTGGCTGACCAGCTACTGGTATCGCCCCGCCGACATCTCCGCGGAGAGCCTGGAACACGTCTGGGCGTTGCGGGCCGACGGGATCATCCAGAACATCACCGTGTTCGGCGACGGCAGCATGACGGCGACGGTCACCGTGCGTACCGCACAGCCGCCGACGGCGCCGCCCAGCGTGATCTTCAAAACGTTGCCCGGCGAGCAGGCCCGCGCGATCGCGTCCAATCTCTGCGGCCCGATGCCGGCGTTGCACGGTGTGCGGCGCGGCGTGCTGGACCGGCCGCTGGTCATCCCGATCGGGCCGTCGGGCGTGCTGCTCGGCAAGGTCGACGCCGGTAACCGGCTGATGCTGCCGCTCGACGATCCGGGCGAATTCAGCCGGGTGCACATCGCCGCACAGGACGCGTTGGCGAAACGGATCGTGGTGCGGCTGGCCGGCGCCGGCGAACGCATCACCGTGCACACCCGCGATCATCAGCGCTGGGCCAGCGTGCGAATGCCCGACATCGCGGTGGGCAGTCAGGTCAGACCGATGGCCGGCACCACCGTCAGCGTGGTCGACGGGTCGATCACTCCGGCGCCGCGGCCGAATACCCTGATCTCGATCGGTGAGCCCGGAACGCCGTACCGGGGAACCGCGGATGTGTTGATCACGCAGATCGGGCCCGCGACCGTCGATGTGACGGCTGCCGGACAACTGCATACGGTTGAGGTCGAGTTGTTCCGCGCCGAGAATCGTTACATCTCGTCGGAGCCGACGAACCTGAGGACATCCGAGCTCGAATCAGTGGAATAGAGGATGACTTTTCACTGGTGTGCAGAGAGGAGCGGCGCATGACGAGCAGTGTCAACACGCCCGCCGCTCGCAAGCGGTTCGATCAGGCGATGGCGATGTTCGACCTCGACCAGTCGGCTGCCCTGCTGCGGTTCCGCGAGGCCACCGACATCGATCCGTCGATGGCAGACGCCTGGCTAGGCCGGATCGCCGCCGGTGACGAGGAACTGACCAGCCTGCAGCAGCTGTACGCCTACGGCGC
Organism: Mycobacterium cookii; assembly: GCF_010727945.1. Classification (NCBI taxonomy): domain Bacteria; kingdom Bacillati; phylum Actinomycetota; class Actinomycetes; order Mycobacteriales; family Mycobacteriaceae; genus Mycobacterium; species Mycobacterium cookii. The sequence continues at coordinate 3,320,973 of NZ_AP022569.1, read as the reverse complement.
GCGGCTGCACCGGGAGACCAATCGGCTCGGTGTCCGGTTGTCGGCGTCCATCAAAGCCGGTCCGTATCTTGCGATTTCGGTGACCGAGTCGTCGCACGCCGGCCTGGCCCTGGCGAGCGCACTCGTCGACGACGGCCAGTACGAGAAGGCTGAAGCGCTGCTGAAAGATCCTGCGCTGCTGGACACCTGGGAGAACCACCAGTGGCAGCAGTACGTGCGGGCATACCTGATGTTCGCCACGCAGCGCTGGCCCGACGTGATCTCGGTCGCGGCGACCGTCCTGCCGCCGCAGGCGATCATCATGTCGGCGGTCACCGCGGCCACCAACGCGCTGGCCGCGCACGCCGCGGCGCATCTCGGCCAGGCCCGGGTCGCGCTGGATTGGGCGGACCGGGTCGACCTGCGAGCCGGCAACGGCGGTGCAGCCGAGGCGCGGCGCCACCAGCTGACCGACACCGCGGTGACGGCGATCGATCCGAATGAATTCCCCTTGATCGCAGCTGATCTCGCCTATGTACGCGGGATGGCGCATCGCCAGCTCGACGAAGAGGATAAGGCCCAGATCTGGCTGTCGAAGGCGGCGATCAACGGGGCGTTGATCGCCGCGGCCAAAGACGCGCTGGCTGACCCGCAGCTGCAACTCGTCGTCACCGACGAGGAGACCATCAACACCCGCAGCAACAGGTGGGATGTCACGACCGAGCGCTCCGAGGGCGAGCGCCGCGAAGAGGAGAACGAGGAGCGGCGCGAAGAACTGCTCAGCGAGGGCCGCGCACTGCTCAACAACCAGGTCGGTTTGAGTGAGGTCAAGCGGGCGGTCGCCGAGATCGAGGATCAGATCGAGGTCCGCGCACTGCGGTTGGCAGCCGGCTTGCCGGTGACCAACCAAACCAACCACATGTTGCTCGTGGGTCCGCCTGGTACCGGTAAGACGACGACGGCCGAGGCGCTCGGGAAGATCTACGCCGGGCTGGGCATCGTGCGGCATCCGGAGATCATCGAAGTCAAGCGCGCCGATTTCTGCGGCGAGCACATCGGCGCCTCGGGCCCGAAAACCAATGAGCTGATTGCCCGTTCGCTGGGGCGCATCCTGTTCATGGACGAGTTCTACAGTCTGGTCGAACGCCATCACGACGGGCGACCGGACATGATCGGCATGGAGGCGGTCAACCAACTCCTCGTCGCGCTCGAGGTGCACAGGTTCGACTTCTGCTTCATCGGCGCCGGATACGAGAAGGAAGTCGACGAATTCCTCACCGTCAACCCGGGTTTGGCGGGCCGGTTCAACCGCAAGCTGCGGTTCGCGTCGTACGCGCCCGACGAACTGGTGGAGATCGCGGTGCGTTACGGCGAACCGCGCGCGACCGTCATCGAGCCGGCGGCCCGCGAAGCGCTGAACATGGCCTGCAAGACATTGCGGGCCTACCTGGCGCCGGACGGCCAGCACGGTATCGATGTGATGCAGAACGGTCGCTTCGCCCGCAATGTCGTGGAGCGCGCCGAGCGGGTGCGGGATTCCCGGGTGGCCGCTCAGCATCGCTCCGACAAGGGTTCGGTCACCGTCGAGGACCTGGAGACGCTGCGTACCCAGGACATCATCGCGGCGGTCACCGATGCGTGCGCGGAAAAGCACGTACCGCTGCAGCTTTGAGCTAGTGAGGCCCGATCGGATCGAACCGGAACACCGCGAGACGTCCCGCGAGCGCCTCGAATTCCTCTGAGGTTCCGTCGACGACCATCCCCGAACTCTTGGCGAATGCGACACCGACAGGCACCTCGACCGGAAAGGCCCGCAGTACCGGACGTGCCTGTGCCGCAGTCAGTTCCACGATCCGCACCGGCCGTGATCGGCGGCCCCTGCTGAGGGTGCCGGTCCCGGCGGCGCGGGCGTTGGCGGCCCAGTCCGCACCGGGATAGCCGGCCACCACATACAGGTCGCCGTCGAATCGGAACGGCGTCATCGGGGTGCTGCGCGGCTTACCGGACTTGCGGCCCGGCACGGTCAGCACCATCGCGGGCCCGGTGGGGATGCCGAGCTTCTGCACCGCCATCATGACCCTGTTCATCGGCTTGAGGTAACGCGGCGGGCGCGGATCGGACATGGCTGTTTTCCTTCCTATTTCGCGAACAGCTGACGGTGAGCGGAAACCCACTGGGCGAAGGTGGTCGCCGGCCGGCCGGTGATCTTCTCGACCTCCCCGGTGACCAGGGCGGGATTGTCGACGGAGTCGGCGAGCATGGCCGTGTACGCATCCGCGAAGTCGCCGCCCAGGCCGATGGCGATGAAGCGCTGCCGCACCACGTCGGGTGGGGCCTCGACGTAGCGCAGTGGCCGGCCCAGGACGGTGCCGATGACGTCGACCAGCTCGGTGTTGGTCAGGGCCTGCGGTCCGGTCAGCGGGATCTTCTGGCCGACAAGCTCGTCGGTGGACAACGCGTGCGCGGCCACCGCTGCGATATCGGCTTCGACGATCGGCGCGCTGGAGGCCGCGGCGTAGGGCCCGCCGACGACATCGCCGGCACGAATCTGCGCCGACCACATGCCGACGAAGTTCGTGGCGAACACCGTGGGCCGCAGGCTCACCCACTCCAGACCGGAGTCGACGCAGAGTTGCTCGACCTCTTTGTTGCGGTCGCCGCGAACCCGCGACGGTTGCCGGGAGAAGTCGTCGTCGGCGTTGATTGCCGACAGCGCAACCAGTTTGCGTACCCGGTGGCGTCGGGCCGACTCCACCACGTCGGACAGCTGCGGACCGAGCGCACGGGAATTCAGGAACACCGCCGACGCGCCGGGGAGCGCGTCGAGAACCGAGTCAGCCGCTTGCACGCCGTCGGGAAATTGACTCGCCGATGGTGTGCGGGTGACAGCCCGCACCGGGACACCCGCGGCGGCAAGCTGGGTGACGAGCGGGCGGCCGACGTTTCCGGTCGCACCGGTGACGACGATGGTCATGGGACCCTCCTGAGGTAAACACGCTTTTAGTCAAGGACGGTCCGAGAGGTGAGAAAGTTACACATCGGACCTTGTAACTTTTCGACCGACTAGATCGTCATGAATTCATGAGCAATGACCAGATCACCCAGGCCTGGCGACGGCATCGGCCCTACCTGGTCAATTTGGCGTACCAGATGCTCGGCGATGTCGGTGACGCCGAAGATGTTGCGCAAGAGGCGTTTCTGCGGCTGTCACGCACCGACCCCGCCGAGATCGACGACATCCGTGCGTGGCTGACCGTGGTGGCGGGCCGGCTCTGCCTGGATCAGGTGCGATCTGCGCGCGCCCGCTACGAGCGGCCCGACGATATCGGCTCAGAAGCCGCGGCGCTCAACCAATCCGGGCGTCCGGATCCGGCCGATCGAGTCACCCTCGACGACGAGGTCCGCACGGCGCTGCTGGAGGTGCTGCGCAGGCTCAGCCCCGGTGAGCGGGTGGCGTTCGTGTTGCACGACGTGTTCGGCGTCCCGTTCGACGCGATCGCCGAGACCGTCGGCCGCCCGGTCGGCACGTGCCGCCAGCTTGCCCGCCGCGCCCGGACGAAATTCACTCTCGCGCAGCCGAACCCAAGCGACGTGCCGGTCGCCGAACACCAGCTGGTCACCGAGAAGTTCATCACCGCCTGCGCCGACGGCGATCTGGCCGGCCTGGCCGCGGTGCTGGACCCGACGGTGTGGGGTGTCGGCACGGTGCTCGCCGATCCGGCACCGCCGCCGCAGATCAACTACGGGCCACACGACGTCGCGGTCAACCTGCTGCGTTACCTGGGGCCGGGGGTGACGGTGGTGAGCGGTCCCGTCGGCCAGCCGGTGCTGCTGGCGTTCGCCGAGCGACGGCTGTTCGCGGTCATCGTGCTGACCATCGACGGGCAACTGGTGACCAAGATCGAGGCCACCGCCGACCCGTCGCTGCGGTCGGGCTAGCGGCGCGGGCCGTCCGGGCGCGTTGCGAAGAACCCCGCGATCGTCGCGGCGATCTCGAGGAACTTGCGCCGGGTGCCGCGACCCAGCTCGCTGCGCACGTCAATGACGCCGCCCGGCCGCAGGTGCGGATCGAAGGGCACCTGCACGACCGTCTGCCCGCGGTTGACGAACTGGTGCGCCAGCACCGAACGAGTGCGATTGTCCGAGTGGCCGTCCGAGTCGTTGAGCACCACCACGGTGCGACGCAGCAGGCTGGTACGGCCATGGGCTGCCAGCCATTCCATCGTCTGGGCCGCTGCCGAGGCGCCGTCGGCCCAGGGCGAGGACACCACGATCAGCGCGTCCAGGTCGCTGAGCGCCTCCTGGGTGACCGGGGCGTCCATCGTGGAACCGCAGTCGATGATCGCGATTGTGAAATGCCGGTCGAGACGCGAGGTGGCCTCGCGGTACAGCGCAGGATCGAGCACCCGCCGCGGTCCTGCCGTCGGCTCGCCGGCCAGCACGTACAGGCCCGCGGAGTTACTGCCGACGCGGGTGCTCACGTCGGCGAACGATTGAAGGTTCTTGTCGGAGGCGAGTTCCCAATACGACCCGCTGGTCTGCGGGTCGATGCGGCTGCCGAGCCGGCCGAAAGCCGTGTCGGCGTCGACGGCGACCACCCGGTCCTGACGACGCAGCTCGGCGAAGATCGAGCCGACGCTGGCCGCGACTGTGGTTTTACCGACGCCGCCTTTGCCCAGCACGCCGACCTTGTAGTTGCCCCGCAGCGCCGAGCCGATCGCCGCCTCGTAGGCATCCTCCTGCTTTTCCGCGGCCGACGGCCCGGGGTTGACGACTCCGAACGTCGCCCGATAGACGGCGCGTCGCCAGCCGTATTTCGGGCCGGGGCGCTTCAGTTCGGCCGCGCTGCGCGGCGCGAAGTCGAGAGTGCTCCACGACGGCCGCTCGGCCGGTGGCGGGGGAGTGGGTGGCTGAGGGGGTGCCGGACGGGGGTTTGCGCCCTGTGGTCGGGGCGGCGGGCCCGTCGGCGCACCGTACGGCGCGGGCTGCGCCGGCCGCACCCGGTCACGCAGGAAGTCGTCGGATTCGCTCATGAACCGGCCGTAGAGCCTGTCGCGACGGTGAGCTGGGGCACGAAGGCATCGTAAGTCCGCCGCGAGCGGTCCACTGCCACGATGATTGATCGCGCAGGTCACAGCCCTCGGCACCGGAAAAACCCGGGCAACTTTTACGCAGCGGCCGGTGCCGTCCGGTCCAGGCCGGCTGCGGGCGGGTCACGTGGGCTCGGCGACGCCCGCTGCCACGGCTTATGGTGAGTTCGGTCACCCGCCGGACGCGATCGCTGTGAGCCGAGCGGCTTCTCGATAACGCGTTTGGCCGCAATCACAGCAAATTCGCGACCCGGCCGGCCCGGCTGTCCGGCCGATAGCGGCCCGATCAAAGCTCGCTGCGGCGCGCCCAAATGCCCTGCGGCACAGGCCGACCCGAGCAGCCGGGCAGCAGATCGTCGCTCGGCGCAGCGGCACCGGCGACCCTGAGGTTAGAATTGGTCAAGTTGGCATGTCAGGCGGGTTTTGTCATATCGTTTTACGACTTGTCGAAACCGGGAACTGGGCCACCGTTCAGCGCTGCACGGATGAATCCCCGACCGGATCATCGCCACCAGGCGAACACCACATTCGACAAGACCGATGGGGTCTAGCCCACAGCCTTCCGGGCGGCGCCAACGGAGCGGAGGCGATTCCGCGGCGGAAAGTTCTTCGGTGAAGGGTCAGGTGGGAATGGCGCCCCAACGTGTCGGGCTCTACAACCCCGCATTCGAGCATGACTCGTGCGGGGTGGCCATGGTCGTCGACATGCACGGCCGGCGCAGCCGCAACATTGTGGACAAGGCCATCACCGCGCTGGTCAACCTCGAGCATCGCGGCGCCCAGGGCGCCGAGCCGAACAGCGGCGACGGCGCCGGCATCTTGATCCAGGTTCCTGATGACTTCTTCCGTCAGGTCGTCGACTTCGAGCTACCCGAAGCCGGCAGCTACGCCACCGGCATCGCGTTCCTGCCACAGTCGTCCAAAGATGCGACGGCGGCGTGCGCCGCGGTGGAGAAGATCGTCGAGGCCGAGGGCCTGCAGGTGCTGGGCTGGCGCAACGTGCCCACCGACGAATCCTCGCTGGGCGCGTTGGCCCGTGACGCGATGCCCACCTTCCGGCAGATCTTCATCGCCGGCGCCGACGGCATGACGCTCGAGCGTCGCGCCTACGTCGTCCGCAAGCGTGCCGAGCACGAGCTCGGCACCAAGGGCCCCGGCCAAGACGGCCCCGGGCGTGAAACCGTTTATTTCCCAAGCCTTTCCGGTCAGACCATGGTCTACAAGGGCATGCTGACCACCCCGCAGCTCAAGGCGTTCTACCTCGACCTGCAAGACCAGCGACTGACCAGCGCGCTGGGCATCGTGCACTCGCGGTTCTCCACGAACACCTTCCCGTCGTGGCCGCTGGCCCACCCGTTCCGGCGCATCGCCCACAACGGCGAGATCAACACCGTCACCGGCAACGAGAACTGGATGCGGGCCCGCGAGGCGCTGATTGACACCGACGTGTTCGGCTCCCGCGACGACGTCGACAAGCTGTTCCCGATCTGTACCCCGGGCGCCTCGGACACCGCGCGTTTCGACGAGGCGCTGGAGTTGCTGCACCTGGGCGGCCGCAGCCTGCCGCACGCGGTGCTGATGATGATCCCCGAGGCCTGGGAACGCCACCCGTCGATGGATCCCGCGCGGCGGGCGTTCTACGAGTACCACGCATCGCTGATGGAGCCGTGGGACGGACCTGCGTCGATGACGTTCACCGACGGCACCGTGGTGGGTGCGGTGCTGGACCGCAACGGGCTGCGCCCGTCCCGCATCTGGGTCACCGAAGACGGCCTGGTGGTGATGGCCTCCGAGGTCGGTGTGCTCGACATCGAGCCGTCGAAGGTGGTGCGCCGGATGCGGCTGCAGCCCGGCCGGATGTTCCTGGTCGACATGGCGCAGGGCCGCATCGTGGCCGACGAGGAGATCAAGGCCGAGCTGGCCGCCGAGCAGCCGTACCAGGAGTGGCTGGACAAGGGTCTGATCCCGCTGGCCGAGCTGCCGCTGGGTGACTACGACCGGATGCTGCACCACCGGGTTGTGCTGCGGCAGTTGGTGTTCGGCTACACCTACGAAGAGCTGAACCTGCTGGTGGCGCCGATGGCGCGGACCGGCGCCGAGCCGATCGGCTCGATGGGCACCGACACCCCGGTCGCGGTGCTCTCGCAGCGGCCGCGGATGCTGTTCGACTACTTCCAGCAACTGTTCGCCCAGGTGACCAACCCGCCGCTGGACGCCATCCGCGAAGAGGTGGTGACCAGCCTGTCGGGCACCGTCGGGCCGGAGGGCGACCTGCTCAACCCCAATTCGGAATCATGTCGCCAGATCATGATGCCGCAGCCCATCCTGCGTAACCACGAGCTGGCCAAGCTGATCAACCTCGACCCCGACGTCGAGGTCAACGGCCGTCGGCATGGCTTGCGCTCCAAGGTTATTCGCTGCCTGTACCCGGTCGCCGAGAACGGCGCCGGCCTCAAGGCGGCCCTCGACGACGTGCGTGCGCAGACCTCGGCGGCGATCGCCGACGGCGCGCGGATCATCATCCTGTCCGACCGGGAATCCGACGAGCAGCTGGCGCCGATCCCGTCGCTGCTGGCGGTGTCGGCGGTGCACCACCACCTGGTCCGCGAACGCAGCCGCACCAAGGTCGGCCTGGTCGTCGAGTCGGGCGACGCCCGCGAGGTGCACCACATGGCCACGCTGATCGGATTCGGTGCGGCGGCGATCAACCCGTACATGGCGTTCGAGTCGATCGAGGTCATGCTGGACAAAGGTGTTTTCGGCGCCGCCGACGGGCTCGACCGCGAGAAGGCGCTGAACAACTACATCAAGGCCGCCGGCAAGGGTGTGCTGAAGGTGATGTCCAAGATGGGCATCTCGACGCTGGCCTCCTACACCGGCGCCCAGCTGTTCCAGGCCGTCGGCGTCGACGAAGACGTGCTCGGCGAGTACTTCACCGGATTGACCTGTCCCACCGGCGGAATCACCCTGGCCGACATCGCCGCCGACGTCGCGACCCGGCACGCCCTGGCGTTCCTGGACCGGCCCGACGAGCGCGCGCACCGCGAACTCGAGGTGGGCGGGGAATACCAGTGGCGCCGCGAAGGTGAATACCACCTGTTCAACCCCGACACGGTGTTCAAGCTGCAGCACTCCACCCGCACCGGTCAGTACGAAATCTTCAAGGAATACACCCGGCTGATCGACGACCAGAGTGAGCGGATGGCGTCGCTGCGCGGCCTGCTGAAATTCCGTGAGGGGCGCAAGCGGATCCCGCTCGACGACGTCGAGCCGGCCAGCGAGATCGTCAAGCGCTTCTCGACCGGCGCGATGAGCTACGGCTCGATCTCCGCCGAAGCGCACGAGACGCTGGCGATCGCGATGAACCGCCTCGGCGGCCGGTCGAACTGCGGCGAGGGCGGCGAGCACGTCAGCCGGTTCGACCGCGACCCGAACGGCGACTGGCGGCGCAGCGCGATCAAGCAGGTCGCCTCGGCGCGCTTCGGCGTCACCTCGCACTACCTAACCAACTGCACCGACATCCAGATCAAGATGGCTCAGGGCGCCAAACCCGGTGAGGGCGGCCAGCTTCCGGCCGGCAAGGTCTATCCGTGGATCGCCGAGGTGCGGCATTCGACTCCCGGCGTGGGCCTGATCTCTCCCCCGCCGCACCACGACATCTATTCGATCGAGGACCTCGCGCAGCTGATCCACGACCTGAAGAACGCCAACCCGTCCGCGCGGATCCACGTCAAGCTGGTCTCCGAGAACGGCGTCGGGACGGTTGCGGCCGGCGTCTCCAAAGCACACGCGGACGTGGTGCTGATCTCCGGACACGACGGCGGCACCGGCGCGACCCCACTGACGTCGATGAAGCACGCCGGCGCGCCGTGGGAGCTCGGCCTCGCCGAGACGCAGCAGACGTTGTTGCTCAACGGATTACGCGATCGGATCGTCGTCCAGGTCGACGGTCAGCTCAAGACCGGCCGTGACGTGATGATCGCGGCGCTGCTGGGCGCCGAGGAATTCGGCTTCGCGACGGCTCCGCTGGTGGTGTCCGGCTGCATCATGATGCGGGTCTGCCATCTCGACACCTGCCCGGTCGGCGTGGCCACCCAGAACCCGGTGCTACGCGAACGATTCACCGGCAAACCCGAATTCGTGGAGAACTTCTTCCTGTTCATCGCCGAAGAGGTCCGCGAGTACATGGCGCAGCTCGGCTTCCGCACCCTCAACGAGGCGGTGGGTCAGGTCGGGGCGCTGGACACCACGCTGGCCCGCGCGCACTGGAAGGCGCACAAGCTGGACTTGTCGCCGGTGCTGCACGAGCCGGATTCGGCCTTCATGAACCAGGATCTGTACAACAGCTCCAAGCAGGACCACGGTCTGGACAAGGCGCTGGATCAGCAGCTGATCGTGATGTGCCGCGAAGCGCTGGACTCCCAGAAGCCGGTCAGCTTCTCCACCACCATCGCCAACGTCAACCGGACAGTCGGCACCATGCTCGGCCATGAAGTGACGAAAGCCTATGGCGGCCAAGGGTTGCCGGACGGCACCATCGACATCACCTTCACCGGGTCGGCGGGCAACAGCTTCGGCGCGTTCGTCCCGCCGGGCATCACGTTGCGGGTGTACGGCGACGCCAACGACTACGTCGGCAAGGGTTTGTCCGGCGGACGAATCGTGGTGCGGCCACCGGACGACGCGCCGGAAGGCTATGTGGCCGAAGACAACATCATCGGCGGCAACGTGATCCTGTTCGGCGCCACCAGCGGCCAGGCGTTCCTGCGCGGGGTGGTCGGCGAGCGGTTCGCCGTGCGTAACTCCGGCGCGGAGGCGGTGGTCGAAGGCGTCGGCGATCACGGCTGCGAATACATGACCGGCGGCAAGGTCGTGATTCTCGGCGACACCGGCCGCAACTTCGCCGCGGGCATGTCCGGCGGCATCGCCTACGTCTACGACCCGGAGGACGCGTTGGAGGCCAATCTCAACTCCGAGATGGTGGAGATCGAGGCGCTCGACGAAGACGACCTCGAGTTCCTGCAGGGGATCATCCAGGCGCATGTCGACGCCACCGACTCCGCGATCGGGCAGCGGGTGCTGGCCGACTGGGATGGCGCGCAACAGCGTTTCGCCAAGGTGATGCCGCGCGACTACAAGCGGGTGTTGGAGGCGATCGCCGAGGCCGAGCGCACCGGCACTGACCCCGAACAGGCGATCATGGCGGCCGCCAGTGCCTGATCCCAAGGGCTTCCTCAAGTACACCCACCGGGAAACACCGCAGCGCCGTCCGGTGGACCTGCGGCTCAAAGACTGGCACGAGGTCTACGAAGACTTCCCGCACACGTCCTTGCAGCACCAGGCGACGCGGTGCATGGACTGTGGGATTCCGTTCTGCCACAACGGTTGTCCGCTGGGCAACCTGATCCCGGAGTGGAATGACCTGGTCCGCACCGATCGGTGGCGGGACGCGATCGAACGGCTGCACGCCACCAACAACTTCCCCGAGTTCACCGGCCGGCTCTGCCCGGCGCCGTGCGAATCGTCCTGTGTGCTGGGCATCAACCAGGATGCGGTGACGATCAAGCAGATCGAAGTCGAGATCATCGACAACGCCTTTGACGAAGGCTGGGTGGTTCCGCTGCCACCGGAAGCCGACCAGCACACCGGAAAGACCGTCGCGGTGATCGGCTCCGGCCCGGCCGGCCTGGCGGCCGCACAGCAACTGACCCGGGCCGGACACCGTGTGACGGTGTTCGAGCGGGCCGACCGGATCGGTGGGCTGCTGCGCTACGGCATCCCCGAGTTCAAGATGGAAAAGCGCCACCTGGACCGCCGGCTCGAGCAGATGAAGGCCGAGGGCACCGAGTTCCGCGCCGGCGTCGACGTCGGCGCGGACATCACCGCCGAGCAGCTGCGCTCGGAGTTCGACGCCGTGGTGCTGGCCGGCGGTGCGACCGCCTGGCGCGACCTGCCGATCACCGGCCGCGACCTGGACGGCATCCATCAGGCGATGGAGTACCTGCCGTGGGGCAACCGGGTGCAGGAGGGTGACGACGTATTGGGCGCCGACGGCGAGCCGCCGATCACCGCGAAGGACAAGAAGGTCATCATCATCGGCGGCGGCGACACCGGTGCCGACTGCCTGGGCACCGCGCACCGCCAGGGCGCGGCCAGCATCCACCAGCTCGAGATCATGCCGCGCCCCCCGGAGAGCCGTGCCCCGTCCACCCCGTGGCCCACCTACGCGCTGATGTTCCGGGTGTCGTCGGCGCACGAAGAGGGCGGCGAGCGGGTGTTCTCGGTGAACACCGAGGAGTTCGTCGGCCGGGACGGCCACGTCGCCGCGCTCAAGCTGCACGAGGTGACGATGCAGGACGGGAAGTTCGTCAAGACCGAGGGCACCGACTTCGAACTCGACGCCGACCTGGTGTTGCTGGCGATGGGATTCGTCGGGCCGGAGAAGCCGGGCCTGCTCACCGAGCTCGGTGTCGAGTTCACCGAGCGGGGCAACGTGGCGCGTGGCGCGAACTTCGAGACGTCGGTTCCGGGTGTCTTCGTGGCCGGCGACGCGGGTCGGGGCCAGTCGCTGATCGTCTGGGCGATCGCCGAGGGGCGCGCGGCCGCGGCGGCGGTGGATCGGTTCCTGATGGGGGAGACGGCGCTGCCCGCACCGATCGCCCCCACGGCGGCTCCGCAACGCTAGTCACATTCGTCACGTACGCAACATTTGATAAATGTTGCGGCGAGTCTTACACTATTTGCCAGCCGAAGGCTGTCTAATAGTTCGATACGGGCGTCGCGGGGTGTGGGGCCCGGTTGAGCTGATCGACCGCAGGAGTTAGCGCTGTGTATATGAACCCGATGACCCGCTCACGGGTCGGCCGAATCGCCTGGTCATGGTTCCGACACCCAGTCAAGAGCCGGGAATTCCCGGCAAAGCTCGAGCGCTTGGTGACCCCGGAAGACCTGCTGCGCTTCGGCGTTTGAGCCGACGCAAGCGTTCATCGGCTGCATGGCGCAGCTTTGCTGAACTTTGCGAGGTTGTGATCGCGGCGTGTCCGAAGCGCGATCACGTGATTTTGGGCTCCAAAGGGGCTTCGAGGGGTTACGAAGGGATATACACCGCCTGGTTGCAGAAGACCGCATCCGGCGTATTGATGTGATTGGCCGCCGCGACGACGGCGATTCTGGTGTCAAGGTCCGCGTCGCCGTACTCCTCAAGGCACAGCGAGGCCAGGGTATCGCCGGCCACGTGGCGCAGGCGGTTCAATCCCGGCTGAATCAGCACTTGACCGGCAGTCAACGAGCTGCCCGTGGGCAGGTTGTTGGCGAGTTCGATGATGACCGCGAGGTGATCGTCGCCGTACCAGCGGGCGGCCAGGCCCGGGAGGGTTTCGTCCGCGACGACGGTGTAGTGACCGACATTGGTGAGGTCGGGCATGTGCAGCCAGGTGCCCTGGTGGATCTCACGCTGGGCCACTCCGTTGACGATCTCCCAGATCAACTCGACATTGGAGTCCGTCGTGCCGTAGTAGTGCTGGGTGATCTCCTTTCGCGCCACGTTGGAATCAAGTGCGGTGACCTGATGCCGGTAGGTGACGTACGGGATCAGCAGCTGTTCTCCGACCTCGACCAGGTCTGGATCAGCGAGGTGATTCTGCAGTGCGATCACCGAGAACAGGTTGCCGTCTCCGTATTCACGTTGAGCGATGGTGAACAGGGTGTCGCCTTGTTGGACATCATAGTTCTTCGTTTCTTCCCAGATCCTTTCCAAGACAGAGCATTTGGCGGTGTCTTAGGGTGTGACGTACGAGCAGTTCTGTGCTCGGGTTCCATGGTGCGCCGAGCAGGCTGAGCTGGGCACGAGTAGTCCGCTACCCGAAAACAAAGCGCCAAGACCGGGCGCCGCGGATTCGACACGCGGCGCCCGGCGTTGGCGCACTGTTCAGCTGATGCGCTTCCCTCAGTCGCGCAACCCCGAGTCGCGGATCGCCTCGGCCAGCGGCTCCAGCACCCCCGGGTCATGCGGCACCGGGATGTACACGATGCCCAGATCGAGTCCCTCGGCGGCCAGCGCGGTCGCGTCGTCGATGACCTTCGCGTAGTTGAGATCGTCCTCCAGCCGCAGATGCGCCGAGGTCACGATCTCCTTCGGATCGCGCCCGATGTCGGCGCAGTGGGATTTCAGCACCTCGAGCTTGTGCGCGAACAGATCCGGCGGTCCGCCGGCGAAGTTCCAGTGTTGGGCATAGCGGGCGGTGATCCGCAGCGTGCGCTTTTCACCACTGCCTCCGATGCAGATCGGCGGGTGCGGACGCTGCGGGCCCTTGGGTTCGTTGCGGGCGTCTTTGAGCTGGTAGTAGGTGCCGTCGAAGTTGGTCGTCTCGTTGCTCAGCAGGCTGGTCAGCACTCCGCAAGCTTCTTCGAACCGGTCGAAGCGTTCTTTGATGCTGCCGAGCTCGATGCCGTAGGCGCCGGATTCCTCCTCGTTCCATCCGGCGCCGATGCCCAGCTCGAGCCGGCCGTCGGAGATGATGTCCAGCGCGGTGGCCATGTTGGCCAGCACCGCGGGATGGCGGTAGTGGATGCCGGTGACCAGAGTGCCCAGCCGCAGTCGCGTGGTCGCCTGGGCTAGTGCCGTCAACGTCGTCCAGCCCTCCAGACAGGGTCCGGCGCTGTCGCTGAAGATCGGGTAGAAGTGGTCGAAGGTCCACCCGGATTCGAAAACGTCGATATCGTCGGCGGTCTGCCAGACGGCGAGCATCTGTTTCCAGGTGGTGTTTTGGGGTGAGGTTTTGAACGCGAATCGCATTAATCCGACGGTAGTCCCGCTTCTCGACTCGTGCCGCAACGTGCTGCGCTACGACGTCAGGATGACCCTGCTGGCCGCCGGGCTGATCTTCCTGCTCGCATTGGTGCTCGGTGTGTGGAAGTACCGCCAGATGCTGGCGTCGCAGGATCATCGCGCGCATCCCTACGTCGACATCGCCCACCGCGCGGCGCTGCTGTATTCGTTCGCGACGCTGCTGGTCGCGGTCTTCGTGCAGTTCAGCGCTTGGCCGGCCTGGGTCAACTTGACCGCGGCGGCGTTCCTGGTGTTCTTCTTCGTCGCGGCCATCCTCAGCTATATCGCCCACGGTCTGCGGCGGGACACCGACAACCAGTTCGAAAAGCCGGACGGCGCACTGAAACTCGCGATGCTCGCGCTGATCGTCGCGGAGATCGGCGGCTTCGGGGTGATCTTCGCCGGCTTCGTCGTCGGCCAGTTGCTCTAGCGAGACGGGGCACACTGCGCCGCTCCTCCTCATCGCTGCGCTCTGCATCGTCGCCGGCGGGCACACTGCGCCGCTCCTCCTCATCGCTGCGCTCTGCATCGTCGCCGGCGGGCACACTGCGCCGCTCCTCCTCATCGCTGCGCTCTGCATCGTCGCCGGCGGGCACACTGCGCCGCTCCTCCTCATCGCTGCGCTCTGCATCGTCGCCGGCGGGCACACTGCGCCGCTCCTCCTCATCGCTGCGCTCTGCATCGTCGCCGGCGGGCACACTGCGCCGCTCCTCCTCATCGCTGCGCTCTGCATCGTCGCCGGCGGGCACACTGCGCCGCTCCTCCTCATCGCTGCGCTCTGCATCGTCGCCGGCGGGCACACTGCGCCGCTCCTCCTCATCGCTGCGCTCTGCATCGTCGCCGGCGGGCACACTGGAGAAATGGATCCGGTAGCCGCACTGCGTCAGATCGCCTACTACAAGGACCGGGCGCGCGAAGACACCCGTCGGGTGATGGCCTACCGCAACGCCGCCGACATCGTCGAGCGCCTCGACGACGCCGAACGCGAGCGGCACGGCCAGGCCAACAGCTGGCAGTCGCTGCCCGGTATCGGGCCGAAGACGGCCAAGGTGATCGCCCAGGCCTGGGCCGGCCGCGAACCCGATGCCCTGGCCGAATTATGTTCGGCCGCGCAGGATCTCGGCGGCGGTGAAATCCGGGCCGCGCTACGCGGCGACCTGCATCTGCACTCGAACTGGTCGGACGGTTCGGCGGACATCGAGGAAATGATGGCCACCGCGAAGGCGCTTGGTCACGAATACTGCGCGCTGACCGACCACTCGCCGCGCCTGACGATCGCCAACGGCTTGTCGCCGGAGCGGCTGCGCAAACAGCTCGACGTCATCGACACGCTGCGCGATCGGTTCGCGCCGATGCGCATCCTGACCGGCATCGAGGTGGACATCCTCGACGACGGCAGCCTCGACCAGGAGCCCGAGCTGCTGGACCGCCTCGACGTCGTGGTGGCCAGCGTGCACTCCAAGCTGTCGATGGACTCCGCGGCGATGACACGGCGAATGGTGCGCGCCGTCAGCGACGGGCACGCCGACGTGCTCGGGCACTGCACGGGACGGCTGGTCACCGGCAACCGCGGTATGCGGCCGGAGTCGACGTTCGACGCCGAGGCGGTGTTCACCGCCTGCCGCGACCACGGCACCGCCGTCGAGATCAACTCCCGGCCCGAACGACGCGACCCGCCCACCCGGCTGCTGAACCTCGCGCTGGAGATCGGCTGCGAGTTCAGCATCGACACCGACGCGCACGCGCCGGGCCAGTTGGACTTCCTCGGCTACGGCGCGCAGCGGGCGCTGGACGCGGGTGTGCCGGCCGAGCGGATCGTCAACACCTGGCCGGTGGAGAAGCTTTTGGCGTGGACGGCATCGGTCGGGTAGCGCCAACGCGGACTTGGCCTGTCGCCGAATCGACGCGTATGCGGCCCTGGCTAACACCTGGGCTGTCATCCTTGGCTTCGTGACCGACGCCAAACACGTCGTCTTGATTCACGGCTCCTTTGGTCGTGGGGAGCAGTTGGCTCCGGCCCGCGCTGCATTCGAAGAGCGTGGATACGCGGTGCACACCCCGACCCTGCGGTACCACGAACTGCCCAGGCGGGAAGGCGCGAAGAAGGTCGCGTCGCTAAGCCTTCGGGACTACGCCGACGACTTGGTGGCGTTCGTGAAATCACTGGATTCTCCGCCGCTTCTGGTAGGTCACTCGATGGGCGGTCTGCTGGCGCAGTTGGTCGCCGCGGGCGCCCGCCCGGCTGGCGTGGTAGCCGCGTGTCCCGCTCCCGTGGCGGGCACAACGGGTGGGACACTCACAAGCTTGCGCATGATGCTGCCGCACGTGCTGCGGCCTCGCTCCTGGAAAAAGCCATGGCGCCCTCCGACGTTCGAGCAATCTCGACGTTGGATCGCCAACACGCAGACCGAGGACAGCGCCCGAGAGATATATGACGGCTTCGTCTGCGAGTCCGGTCGCTATCTTTGGGAACTCCTCCTTGCAGTGCCGAGGCTTTCGAAGGCCACCGTTGTCGATTTCGCGGCGGTCACTGCCCCTGTGCTGGTGATAGGTGCCGAGTGTGACCGCATCGTGCCAACCCGAGTCGTGCGCCGGACCGCAGCCCGGTACCAGCACGGGGACTGCGTTCAGATCCCCCGCTCTGACCACATGGTGTTTTCTGGGACGGCTCTGCCGATCACTATGAGCTACATCGACAGCTGGATGGCGGAAAATCATGTCCTTGCAAATCGGGCTGGATGAACCGCGCCGTCATGGCATCGCTTCGGCCAAGGCGATATGCCCTTCGAAGCCAAGCTCTTTCGCTGTGTCGCGATAGCGATCCCGGAACTCGGCATAGCTCGCTGCGTCACCGCGAGCCCGCGCCAGAAGAGCCCGCATCCGCAGCAGCGCCACCTCGAATAGTACGAATCCCGGGTCGGTCGGCTCTGCCGCCAGTCGGTCGACCGTGGCCTGCGCCTCTGTGAGATCGGCGCTCGTGCCGCGCTGCAACAGGGATTCCACCAAGACCCGAACGGCCTCGCCAAGGGAAAGCGCGTCCCCCGCGTCGAAGGTGTAGTCGACGACCGCGCGTGCCAACTCGATGGCGCCGCCGATATCGCCGGTCCTGGCTTTCTCCTTGGCGATCTCGGTATCGACGGTCCGCACTACGTTTTCCGCATAGCCATGCCGCACGTTAGCTTCACGAAACTCGGCGAGCAGCGCAAAACCTGCGGCGCGTTGCGAACCGCCCTGATTGATGAGGACAAGGCCGCGACTGACCCGGGCGGCATCCACCTGGAAGTCATCGCCGGAATGCTCGGCCAGCTTCATCGCTTCGGCGGTGTCCCGGTCAGCCGCGGCGTCGGGGAGCACCGCCCCGGCATGGGCGGCGAAGCGGTACTTATACAGCGCAGGGGTGATGAAGGACTTCGGGTCGACGCTGCGGGCCATCGCGAACGCCTGGTCGAGGTCTTCCCTCCAGCCCGGAACGCCGAGGCAATATCGACAGTTGCCACGCATGAGGAATGCCATCGCCAACGGTGACCCGACGGGGCCCAGAGCGCCCTTGGTGGGATCGCCGTCGGCCAAATCGATGACGCGCTGGGCCAAGCGCAGACCTTCGGCTGCCTGTCCTGCGAACCACTTGGCGCTGCTCATGAGCAACATCAACGTCATCGGCGGATCAGCGAACGACGCGAGCAGCAGGTTGCACTCCGACGCAAGCCGCGCCGCTTCCCGATAGCGGTTATGGAATACCAGCGTCGTCATCAGGCCGCCCATGCCGATCGCCAGCGACACTGTGTCGCCAGCGGCATTGCAGAGGTCACGCAGTTCGTCGAAGCCGGTGTCGGCGATGCTGCCGGCGACCCGGACGGTGTTCATGCACAGCAGCGTCCGCGGGGCGATGCGCATCGACGTTCGGCCCGGGTCATCGGTGGGCAACCGGTCGGCCATCGTTCGGGCCCGTTCCCAGCTGTTGCGCGCGGCCCTGATATCGCGCAATTGTGCCCATGCCCCGGCGCGCATGTGCCAGCCGAAAGCAGCGCACAGGTCACCGGCGGCCTCGAGATGCTCGGCGATCAGCGCGGCGTTCTCTTCCAGCGAGTCCGGGTGGTGTTGTTGGATGGCGGTTGCCAGCCGCCGATGCAGTTCGGCGCGGTCGGACTTCAGCTGTGTTTCGTAGGCTACGGTCCGGATCAGTGGATGGTGGAAGGCGTACTCGGCGTGCGGGGTGAACCGCACCTGGTCGACAAGTTCGGCAGCAATCAGCTCGCCCAGCTCAGCCTTACCATCGAGCAACGCCAACTGCTCGGCGTCAAATCGCACCCCGATCACCGCGGCGGCACTCAGAGTCTGCTTGGCGGCGGGGGAGAGCCGGTCGATACGGGCGCCGATGGTGGCCTGCAGGGTCGCCGGCACGGCGGCATCGGCATGATCGGCCCGGCAGACATAATTACAACGGGCTCCGGTCAGCACACCCCGCTCGGCCAGATCGCGCACCATCTCTTCGACGAAAAACGGGTTACCCGAGACTCTTTCGGCGATCATTGTGGCCAACCCGCCAACCGAACGGTCCGGCCCGAGCAGCTGCGAGACCAACGCTGCAGTCTCCGAATCACTCAGCGGGCCAAGGGCGATGCTCTGCGCACCGGGCACCCCGCTCAACGTGCCCCGATATTCGGGGCGGTAGCTGATCAGCACCAGCGAGGGCGTCTGCGGGACCACCGTGACAAAGTTGGTCAACAGGGATTCGCTCACCCCGTCGATCCAGTGCAGGTCCTCGATGACATAGACCGCCGGGGCTTTTCGGGCCAGCGACGCGGCATTGACGAGCGCGGTCAACCGCCGCCGGCGGGCGTCCGGATCGATCTTGGCCAGCGCCACATCGGGGTCGGCGATCCCTAGCAGATCCTCCAACAGCAGCACGTCCTCGGGGTGGGCGGCGGGGAATTGACCCCGCACTCCCACGCGAGCGGCCGCGTTGTCGAGTCCGCGCACGCCGGTGGCAGCACGTAGTAACCGCGCCACGACGTAAAACGGGATATCGCTGGCGTGTGATTCGCAGAAGGCGGTAAAGACCTCGACACCCCGGGCGGCGGCCATTGCGGTGACCTCGCGCACCAGACGGCTCTTGCCGATGCCCGCTGACCCCATCACGCCGACCACCGCGCCGTGACCGCCGATGGCCCGCTCTAACAAGCCCTCGACCGCCGCCATCTCCCAGTGCCGCCCGACCAGAGTCGCCTCCGCACGCCCGCCGGCGCGATGCCCGTCGGTCATGCCCAACAGCCGACGAACGGGCACCGGTTCCTCGACACCCTTGACCCGGACCAACTCAGTCGCAGCCAGATGCGCCACACCCTGAATAAGTCGCACAGTCGAAGCACTCAGCATCACCCCGCCCGGGGGGGCAACCGACTCCATCCGCTGGGCCATCCCGACCGGCTCACCGACGGTGGCGTAGCCAAACTTGCCCGAACCCATCGCACCGGCGATCACCTCGCCGGAATTCAGCCCGACCCGCAACCGCAGATCGATACCGTCATGCTCGCGCACATCGACGGCGAGCCGCGTCGCCTCCTCCTGAAGGCCTAGGGCCGCCAGACAGCCCAGGACGGCGTGATCTTCCGCCGCTACCGGCGCGCCAAACACGGCCATGATCCCATCGCCGGTCCACTGTGTGATTGTGCTGCCGTATCGCTGCACCACAGCAGCACAGCGGTCGGAGAGGGCAGCCATGATCTCGCGCAACCGCTCCGCACCGACCGCCGCGGCGATGTCCATCGAATGCACCACATCGGCGAACAGCACCGTTACCTGCTTGTACTCAGCATGGGCGTCGTGTGCCGTGACCGGTGCACCGCAGTGGTTGCAGAACTTCGAGTTCGCCGGCAACTCAGTGCCGCACGACCTGCACACCAAGCCTGCCGCCGTCATCTCACCCGGCCAGCCCGCCGCCGTTCACAGCATTATGGTGGCACCGCGAGCCGGCCAACATGCGCGATATCGACGCCCTGCTGCTCTTCCCAGGGCGCGAGATTTCACGATTAAGTAGTACTGCCCAGGTCTGCCCGAAATTGCAGTGGTGCGTCACTGAGCTCCAGCTACTCAACGCGAGTGACTATTCCCAAAGCGCTTGGCGCCCCCGGTTTCAACCGGATCAACATTGGCGTTCGAGGGGTTTGTGATGTCGGGTCGAGAATTTCATCGGGTGGGCGCCGGCCTGTTGGTCACGGTCGGTCTGTGTGGGTTGACGGCGCTGCTGAACTCGACGGCCGCGCTCGCCGACACCGCCGATTCGCCGCTCGGAGACGGCGAGGCGCTAATTTTCGGCGCCACCCTGGTACCGACACCGCCGTCGCAATACGTGGATGCTGCCGACACTCTGTACCTGCAGCACCTCGGCTTCACCGGCACCGCGCAGTCCTCGTATACCCCCGAAGGGTCGTCGGCGTTGAACCCCGACACTCTCCCGTACGGTGCATCGCTGGACCAGGACCAAGCGATCATGGTGTCCGGTATCGAAAGCCAAATAGCCGGCGGAGGAGTGAGCGCCGAGAACCCCGTCGTAGTTTTCGGCTACTCGCAGAGTTCAGAAGCTTCCTCGCTGCTCATGCAGCAACTTCAAGCCGATGGTGTGCCCAGCGACGACGTGCATTTCGTGCTGGTCGGCGACCTCCTTAATCCCAACGGCGGCTTCATGAACACCTTCGATTTTCCGGCCGGTAATACCGCGGCTTTCACTGCGCTGGACGTCCCATTCGAACCAGCGACACCATCCGACCTCTATCCGACCGACATCTACACCCTCGAATACGACGGTTTCGCCGACTTCCCGCACTACACGACAAATCTGCTGTCGGACCTCAACGCCATGCTGGGGTTCTTTTTTGAGCACTTCACGTATCTGGATCTCGCGCCCGACCAGATCAACAACGCGATTCTGTTGCCGGGATCTGAGGCACTTACCGGGCAGGGGCTGACCGACTACTACATGATTCCCAACGACAACCTGCCGATCTTGGAGCCGCTGCTCTTGATCCCGCGAGTCGGACAGCCGCTCTATGATCTGCTGCAACCCGATACCCAAATCCTGGTGAACCTGGGCTACGGCAGCATTACGGAGGGCTGGAATCAAGGGCCCGCCAACGAGCCCACCACCTTCGGGCTATCC
Source organism: Mycobacterium cookii (assembly GCF_010727945.1). Lineage (NCBI taxonomy): Bacteria > Bacillati > Actinomycetota > Actinomycetes > Mycobacteriales > Mycobacteriaceae > Mycobacterium > Mycobacterium cookii. The sequence continues at coordinate 3,299,921 of NZ_AP022569.1, read as the reverse complement.
CCCCACATCGATCACACGCAACTTGCCGATGCACTGAGCAACGGCTGGCACCAAGGAGTCACCGCCGCCCTCAGCGACCTGCACAACCCGGGCAGCTACCAAGACCAGGTCGCCCCGCTGCAGCCATTCGCAGACGCGTTCTACACAATCGGCGCCGCCCCCCAAGACCCGTCGTTTACCGACGTCATAGATGGATTGCTCAAGTACGCCGGCTTCCCACTGTCCGACGTGACGCTCAGCTCGTCGCCGACCGACATCATGAACGACATCAGCAGCACGCTCTCATACGACGTTTCGTCGTTGACCCCCCTTGCAGACGCAATCAAAGACGCGGTCACCAGTCTCCCTACATGGGACGCGAACATATTCACGGATCAACTCGGCAGCGGTAACTTCATTGACGCGATTCTTGATCCGACGTCCGCCAACACGGCGTTGGTTCCATACGACCTCATAGTCGGTGCTGAAGTTCCGTTGTTTGCCGCCGTGGGCACCTTCATCAACCTTGCGGGCCTGTTCTCATAGCCGCACAGCGCGACTGAGTGCGTCGCCACGACCGCATCAGTCCGGCAGGTGCGGCACCTCCAAGCCGGGGTCTCGGCCGATCAGGACGCCGCGGGTGAGCGCTGACTTGCCGTAGCGGCGACGCACGCTGTCGACCGCCGCGTCGACGTCGGCCGGATCGGCTCGCGAGGTGAACGGCAGCATCAGCTGCTCAGTGCCAGCGCGGTCGATTTCCGAGACCGCGAACCCGACAAGTGTCAGCCCCCGCTCGGCGATCAGCGGCGCGGCTGCCGCGACGAGTTGTCGCGCGGTGCCGAGGATGGTCTGCGTCGAACAGGTGGCCCACGGCAGCGTGTGCGATCGGGTGGCCCGGCCGAAGTCGTTGAACCGCAACCGAAGCGTGACGGTCCGGCCGGTTCGCCCGGCGGCACGCATCCGGGTCGCGATGCGGTCGACCAGGCCGATCACCACCGCGTCGACCTCGGCCCGCGACATGGTGTTGCCGGCGCGGCCCAGCGCCCGCTGCGCTCCCACCGACCGGCGGCGCACCCCCGTGGTCACCCGTCGGCGATCGATGTTGCGGGACAGCGCAAACAACTGGCGGCCCATCGCGCCGCCCACCAGCGACGCCAGCATGGACTCGCTCAGCTCGGCCACGTCGGCGACGGATTCGATGCCGTGCGTGTGCAGTTTGTCGGCGGTCACCGCGCCGACGCCCCACAGCCGTCGCACCGGCAGCGGATGCAGAAACGCGAGCTCCCGGCTCGGGGGAACCAGCAGCAAGCCGTCGGGTTTGGCTTCTTGGCTGGCCACCTTGGCGAGGAATTTGGTCCGCGCGATACCCACCGTGATGGGCAGGCCGACCCGGTCGCGGACCTCGCTGCGCAGCCGGGCCGCGATCTGCACCGGTGTGCCGGAGACCCGGCGCAGCCCACCGACGTCGATGAACGCCTCGTCCACCGAGATGGCCTCCACTAGCGGCGAGGTGTCGTGGAAGACCTCGAAGACCGCGTCGCTGGCCTGCGTGTAGGCCGCCATCCGGGGCGGCACCACCACGGCCTGCGGGCACAGCCGCCGGGCCTGGGCGCCGCCCATCGCGGTGCGCACGCCGTACGCCTTCGCCTCGTAGCTCGCCGCCAGCACCACGCCGCCGCCGACGATCACCGGCCGGCCGCGCAGCCCGGGGTCGTCGCGCTGCTCGACCGACGCGTAGAACGAGTCGAGGTCCGCGTGCAGGATCGAGGCCTCGCTGGACACGAACATATGTTCGCATCCAGCACCGACTTGGGGCTAGACCTCGCGCCCGTAGATGCTGCTCATCCAGATGTGCACCAGCGTCTCGAGCACCCTTTCGCGGGGCACCGACGGGCGGTCGTCGGCGAAGGAGCTGAGCATCACCTTCTCGTTAAGCAGGTTCAGCGCCGCCGACAACTGGTCGGCCGGCAGCGTCACCGGGGCGGCGCCGCGGGCCCGCTCGGTCTCGATGACGGTGGCGATGTGGCCGACCCACTTCTGCATGAATCGCGACCACAGGTCGCGCAGGTCCTTATTGGTGCGGGCGGAATCGGCGGCCAGTACAACGGCGCGGTGCGACCCGAACGTCTCGACGAAGACGTTGATGCCGATGCGCCACAACCCCTTCAGGTCGGCGGGCGGATTGGCGACCATGTTCTCCAACGCGGAGTCGGCTTCGACGATCACTCGCTGAAACAGCGTGAGTAGCACGGCGTCTTTGGACGGGAAGTAGAAGTAGAACGTCGGGCGCGACAGGCCGGCGCCTTTGGCCAGGTCGTCGACCGAGATGTCGGCCAGCGGGCGCTGCTGGAGCAGCTGCTCGGCGGTGGTCAGAATGGCGACCTCGCGGTCGTCGCCGGACGGGCGCGCGGACCGGCGTGCCCTGGGTGCACGGCTTGAGCTGACGGTTGCCACGCGGGTTACTTTACACGGTGTTGAGTAATTCAACAGAGTGTTGACGCACTCAACACGGTGTTGATAGCGTGTCCGCCATGACTGAACACCTCGACGTTGTTGTCGTCGGCGCCGGCATCTCCGGCATCAGCGCGGCCTGGCATCTGCAGGACCGCTGCCCGTCCAAGAGCTACGCCGTCCTCGAGCGTCGCGACGACCTCGGCGGCACGTGGGACCTGTTCAAATACCCCGGGATTCGCTCCGACTCGGACATGTTCACGCTGGGCTTTCGCTTCAAGCCGTGGGAATCGTCGACGTCGATCGCCGACGGCGCCTCGATCAAGGCCTACATCAAGGAAGCCGCGGCGGAGAACGGCATCGACAAGCACATCCGTTACCGGCACAAGGTGCTCGCTGCCGAGTGGTCCGACGCGGAGGATCGCTGGACCCTCACCGTCGACAACGACGGTCAGCGCCAGGAGCTGACCTGCTCGTTCCTGTTCGCGTGCAGCGGCTACTACAACTACGACGAGGGCTACCTGCCGAAGTTCGAGGGCTACGACGACTTCGCGGGCACCATCATTCATCCGCAGCACTGGCCGGAGGATCTCGACTACGTCGGCAAGAAGATCGTGGTGATCGGCTCGGGCGCCACCGCGATCACGCTGATTCCGTCGCTGGTGAAATCGGGCGCCGGTCACGTGACGATGCTGCAGCGGTCGCCGTCCTACGTCGGCTCGCTGCCGCTGAGCGACCCGTTCGCCGAGCAGGCCAACAAGTGGCTGCCGACCAAGGCCGCGCACACCGCGAACCGGTGGAAGTGGATCGCGTTCAGCACCTTCCAGTACCAGTTCTCCCGCAAGTTCCCGCGCCAGATGCGCAAGACGCTGCTGACGATGGCCAAGCGCCGGCTGCCGCAGGGCTACGACGTCGAGAAGCACTTCGGCCCGAGCTACAACCCGTGGGATCAGCGACTGTGTCTGGCGCCCAACGGTGATCTGTTCAAGACCATTCGCAAAGGCCAGGCCGACGTCGTCACCGACACCATCGACCGCTTCACCAAGACCGGTATCAAGCTCGGCTCCGGCCAGGAGATCGAGGCCGACATCATCATCACCGCAACGGGTTTGAATCTGCAGCTGTTCGGCGGCGCCGAGATCCGGCGCAACGGAGAGCACGTCGAACTCAACGACACGATGGCCTACAAGGGCATGATGCTGACCGGTATGCCGAACATGGCGTTCACCATCGGCTACACCAACGCATCGTGGACGCTGAAGGCCGACCTGGTCTCCGAATTCGTCTGCCGCGTCATCAATTACATGGACGCCAACGGCTATGCCACCGTCGTGCCGCAGCACCCGGGCAATTCCGTCGACGAGCGTCCGCTGATGGACTTCACACCGGGATACGTGCTGCGCGCCCTGGACTACCTTCCGAAGGCCGGACACGTGTCGCCGTGGCGGCTCAAGCAGAACTACTTCATGGACCTGCAGCTGATCCGGCGCGGCAAGGTCGACGACGAAGCTTTGGCCTTCGCGAAAAAGGCTGCAGCGCTGGCGGTTTAGTTCGGCGACGATGCGCTCCGGCGGAGCGGAGCGAGGAGGAGCCGGACAATCGAGCCTTAGCCGTTAGCCGCGGTGACGACGACGATTCCGTCGTCGTCGCTGTAGGCGATGTCGCCGGGTACGAAATCCACCCCGCCGAAGCTGACTGTGACGTCACGCTCGCCGGCGCCGGTCTTGGCGCTCTTGCGCGGGTTGGTGCCGAGTGCCTTGATGCCGAGATCCATGTCACGCAGCGCCGCGGCGTCCCGCACTGCGCCGTGCACGATCAGTCCGGACCACTCGTTGGACCGGGCCAACTCGGCGATGAGGTCGCCGACCAGCGCGGTGTGCACCGAGCCGCCGCCGTCGATCACCAGCACGCCGCCGTCGCCGGGTGTCGACAGCACCGACTTCAGCAGCGCATTATCTTGTGCGCAGCGAACAGTGGTGATCGGACCGGCGAATTGCTTTCGCGCGCCGAACTGGCGGAATTGGACGTCGCAGCTGCGGACGTCGGGCCCGATGTCGTCGACGAGGTCGGCGGTGGGCCGGAATACCACGGTCACCCGGCCAACCTAGTCGTCGTCGTGACGCAGCCGGCGCACCAGCAGTATCGCCAGCAGGCTGATCGCGATCGCCACCGCCAGCGGCACCGGCGAGCGGCCGGCCGCTGACTCAGCCGGCACCTCGGGCAACGGGTTGCGGGCCGCCTCGACGGTCGACTTCGCATGTGCTGCAGCATCTTTGGCCGCCGCAGCGAGCTGACCATTGGTATCCGGTGCGGCGGGCGCGATCTTCTTGGCGGGCGCCTTCTTGGCGGGAGCTTTCTTCGCCGGAGCCTTCTTGGCTGCAGCTTTTTTGGCCGGGGGCGTCTTCGCGGCTTTCGCCGGAGCGGCTTTCTTGGCCGCCTTCTTTGCCGGGGTCTTCTTGGCCGGCTGCTCGGATTCGCCGACGGGCGGCGGCACCGGCGGGGCTGCGTCAGCGGGAGGCGCCGGCCGTTCAGCGTGGGGAGGCGGCGTTGAGGCGTCGGCGGGAGGCGGTGGCGCGGGGTCGGGGGTGTGGTCCGGTCGATCCTGCGGGTCTGCCATCCGCTTGCTCCTTTGAGGTTGTGTCCATCATGCCAGGGCCGACCCGACGGGCCGGCGGCCGCCGGGCGTCAGTGCCGGTTGCGGGTGGACCACCACGCACCGGCGCCGACTATCGCGAGCGTGCCGAGGACGAACGGCCAGATCGGGACGTCGTCGGGTGGGGCGTCCGACGTCCGCGCCGCGGGACCGGGCGTACCGGTGCCCGGGGCGGTCAGCTGAAACGACCACGCCCCGGCGACGACATGCCCGTCCGCCGAGGTCACCCGGTAATTGACGGTGTAATTGCCGGTCGGCCCAAGGGGTCGCACGCCGATGCTGACGACCGTGCCGCGTACTTGCGGCTCGCCCGCAGACCAGATGTTGCCGTCCGGGCCGACGACCGTTATCGCCGCGAACGTGGTCTGCAGGTCTTCGTTGAACGTTGCGCTGACCCGTGCCGGCCCGGTGCTGACGATGGCGTGATCGGCAGGGTCGGCCGACACCCGGGCGGCGTGTGCGCTCGCGGCGCCCGCCGTCAGCGTGACCGCGAAGCCGACGGCTGCCAGCATCAGGATGATGGCGACCAGGTGTGCGCGCCGATTCATGTCCGCCGCCCGATCAGCGCGGCACCGATCCCGACGGCGGCGAGCAGCAACGCCGCGCCGGCCAGCACGCGGGCGGTGTTGTCAGCCGCCGGCCGGCCCGGAGCGGCAGGCGTTGCCGTGGCGGTCGGCTGAACGGTGTGCTGAGTATGCGACGGCGCCCCCCCGGCGATCACCAGGGTCGGCGCCGGGTGTTCGGGTTCTGCTTGGCCGGCCGTCGACGGCTGATCCCATTTCACCACGGTCCCGTCCGCGTAGGTCTGGGTTGCCGGAAAGCTGACCGTGTCGGCATCGGGCAGCTTCGCCGATATACGGAAGACCCCGAATTCGCCCACCCCGATGCCGCCGTTGGGCGCCGCGGTCCACGTCACCGACCGGACAGGGCCTGAGCTGCCGTCGCGGTCGAGGTCAGCCGTCCAGCCGGGCTCGGCTTCGGTGCGGACCGCGGAGACATTGGTCAGGTCGACCGTCAGCGTGGTGGTGGCCGCGCCGGTCGTCGACTCGTTGGGGACCTGGAAGCTGACCAGCGCCACGCCGCCCCGAACGGCGTCGCCGCTGGTGGCTTCGACGTGGGCCGATGCGGTCGTGGCGGCGGGCCACAGGCAGAGCGCCGACGCGCCGATCGTTGCGATTGCGCTGCGCCAGAAAAACCGACGAGGGGATGACATTGTTGTTCGGAGCCTCCAGAGGTCAGGCCAGGCCGAGGCGCGCCATCAGGTCGGCGTCGATTTCGTCGAGCTGGCTCGAGATCGCGGCGTGGGCGCCGCGGCGGCGGGTGGCGGGCATGTTCTCCGCGGCGGTGATCGCCGCCGCGAGGTCGGTGAGCCGCGCGGACATCTCGGTGACGAACTGCTTGGTCTCGGGGTCCTTGGGCTTGTTCTCCTGCACGGTCCGCAGTGACTGTTCGGCTCCGGCGACGCGGGCCGACAACCGGCCGCCGTGCCCGGAGAATCGACCGATCTGAGCCAGCGGGACCCCGAGCCGGTCGGCGCGCCGCTGGTCGATCAGTCCGCGTGCCGCGATCGAAACCCGGTAGGCGACCGGCACCACGATCGGCGCGAGTAACCGCGACACCGTCAGCAGACGGCGAATCCGCGCCGGCGACAACAACTTGCCCTCGCGCACGGTTTTCAGTTGAGCCTCGGCGATCTTCAACGCGGTTTGGTCGCTGCCGCGCTGGGCCTTCAGTTGCTCGCGCAGATGCTTTGTCTCAGCGCGCTGCGCTGCCTTGAACCGGCGAACCTCGTTCTTGGCTGCCAGCTTGGCCTCGAGCTTGGCCCGGGCTTTGATCGCGCGGGCCTCGGCTCGACGCGTCGCACGGGTCTTTCGCTTGCCGAACAGGCCCATTCGCGCACTACCTCCATGGGTCTCGTCGACGATCGCGGTGCCTGTGCGGCAGCGATGGGCCAACCCTAACCGGGCCGACCGTGGCGGCTGCCGTCAGGCGTCCAGCTGCTCCTTGCGGCGCAGCTCGTCGACGCGGTGAACGATGTCTTCTTGCGCCTCCTGTGACAAGCCGCTCGCCCGCAGGGCGATGCGCCGGACACCCTCGTCGCGCATGACCAGCAACCACGAGAGCTCCTTGTCGAGCTTCTCGTAGTACTCGTCGTCGGTGAAGTACGCGGGCCTGATGCGGAAGAAGTTCGCCAGGGCGGCCATGGTTGCCGACGACGGGTTGGTGCGGTTGCCAGAGCGTAGCTGCGATAAATACGGAGCCGACATCGTGATTCCTTCAGCCTTGAGCGCCGCGATGACTTCAGCAGAAGTGTGCGGACCCCGTCCGGGCGGGTAGACCGTATCGAACAGACGGTTCAGGCGGGCGGAAAATGTCGTGCTCATCGATATGACCTCCACCGGGTTGGTAGACCGAGTAGCTCCGTTCAAGTATTTGCTGACCATCGTAGCCAGAGTTATCGTCGCAACCAAGTGCAAACTTGAGCCGAATTGTCGTCAGCGGGTGCCCGGGTTCGTCGCCGCGGTGAGCCGTCGCCCCAATAGCGCTGTGCAGCGAATACACATGATGTTCCAAGGGAATTGTGTGATGTTTCGCGGGTTCGGCGCATATTGGGGGCATCGGGCGGCCTCGCCGGGCCGACGCGGTGATGTCCGCGGCAACCTACGCGATCACGCGTGCGATCAGAGGTTCGATTTGCTGTCGAGCTGCAGGGACTACCGGCGCGGCCGCATTGGGCGGACGGCGCATGCTGTCGCCAAGCATCGGTCATCCGCTCAGCTGTCACCGGAGGCGACTGACTCGACGGCCGGGGCGGCGCATCGGCTCACGGCCGGCGCGGTGGGCCTCAGACGCGCGAATGCCTAGGCGGCAAGCAGCATCGCCAAGATAGCTGTATCGGGGTGGCTGATCGGGTCGACGCCTACGCGGCTGACCATCGACGTGATCGTGCCGTCGGCTTCGGCCTCCACCCACGCGGCCCGGTGCTCCAGCCCCAGATAGGGCAGACCGGGCAACAGCACGCAGCCCGACGCCGCGCCGTTGCACTCGGGCAGCGACGGCATCGTCTCGGAAGGCGGATGCAGCATCAACAGAGCGGGCGGCTGATGGTCGGCGAAATAGCCTGGCTTGATTGCTGATTCGCCTACTACCGGACCTTCTGCCAACACCAGGCCCACGGTGCCCGGCGCAGGAGCTTCCGGCAGTTCCTCGCGCACACCGAAAACCGTTGTGGTTTCCAGCAATCCGGGCAACGACGCCACCCTGACGGCGACCATCAGCAATTGCGCCCACTCTTTTGTCGAATCGGGCCACCGCCCGGAAACCACAAAGCCTTTCAGGGCACCACGAGAATGGAAGGGGGCCACTTCAATGGCCCGGCCTGAACCAGTATCCATGTCGCCCTCCCCTGTGGGTCGATCAGATCAGCATGCGGCAGCCTGGCAACGCCCGCAAGCTGACACGAGCAACCAACGGCGACAAAGCAAAAAAGAAACACCGTCGAAATAGAGTTCGGGGCGCCGCGCGAGTGGCGCGACGCCCCGAGACGAAGAAAGCCGAAGCTAGCCGGCGATGAGCCCCTGAGCCTTCGAAGTCGCAGTCCCGTAACGCGACTGGACGTCCTCCCAGTTGACGATGTTCCAAAACGCTTTGGCGAAGTCGGCCTTCACGTTCTTGTACTGCAAGTAGAACGCGTGCTCCCACATGTCGAGCACCAACAGCGGAACGATACCGAGGGGGAAATTGGTTTGGTGGTCGTAAACCTGGAATATCAACAGCTTCTGGCCGAGGCTGTCCCACCCGAGCGCGGCCCAACCCGAGCCCTGCACCGTGGTCGCAGCCGCAGTGAACTGCGCGCGGAACTTGTCGAACGATCCGAACGCCTCATCGATGGCGGCGGCGAGCTCACCGGTCGGCTTGTCACCGCCGTTGGGAGACAGGTTCTTCCACCACAAGCTGTGGTTGACGTGGCCGGCCAAGTTGAAAGCCAAGTTCTTCTCGTTCAACAGGATGGCCGACTGGTCGTCTTTCGCACGCGCTTCTTCGAGCTTGGCAACCGCATCGTTGGCGCCTTTGACGTACGTCGCGTGGTGCTTGTCGTGGTGAAGTTCGTTGATCTGGCCCGAAATATGGGGCTCCAACGCTCCGTAGTCCCAATCCAGGTCGGGCAAAGTGTATTCGGCCACGGGGTTCCTTCCTTCGAGGATCGTTGACGATCTGATCTGACGCTTCACTCGCAGGCTGTTAGCGAAGCGGCGGCTTTGGCGTAACTAACCCTGCTCCATCACCGCGCGCGCCGCAAGAACGAGTGTTTGGCGGGGTTACCCAATGGGGTGGGTTCAGAACCAGATGATGAAGGCGAGGACCGCCAGTAAGACCAGAGCGATGAGTCCGGCGCGAAGGCCGGCAAGCAAATAGGAGCGATTACACGTCGCCGACGTGGTGTACCAGCGCGACGTTGTCCGCGCCGACTGTGGTCCGATCGGTTGCGTTGTCATCGAGAAGCTCCGGCCTGCGTGTCCAACTAGGTCCCCCAGTGAGATGAGTCACAAAAGATCTCAGTGATCGCGATCATAACCTCTTATGTACCGCCTGAAAAATTGAGTCGATCGCGGCGCGTTGACCAGCATCTTGTTGCTGGCGATGTCCTTGTACGCATTGCTAATAAGACCGGGCGTGGGCTTGCCTCAACCGCTGGGGCCGGCTGTGACATCCCCCATAGAGGGGATGCGGACCTATGCCATGAGATCGCCTAAGGATTCGCTGAGGGCCGGCGTGGGCTGTCGATCACGGTCCGGTAACGGCCGGCATTTATCCACAGCGATGAGCGGCGTCCCGGTATTGACCGCGCGTCAAAGCGAACCGCGGTTGGACCGGGGCTGTGGATAAACCTGTGGAAACTGTGGATACCCGTTGGTAGCTGGACGCCAGTCGCAGCGCGGCCGGGGCGTGCGTGCCAAGATCGACCGCATGGATGGTGAATCGGCTGTGGCGCAGATCGGGGTCGCGGACTTGCCCGCCCAATTCGGGCCGTCGGCGGTGTTGCTGGATGTCCGGGAGGACGACGAGTGGAGTCGCGGGCACGCCGCCGAAGCCCAACACATCCCGATGGGCGACGTGCCGGCCCGGCTCGACGAGATCAGCCGGACCGCGACGCTCTACGTCGTGTGCAAGCTCGGCGGCCGCTCGGCCAAAGTCGCCGACTTCCTCGCCCGCAGCGGGTTCGAGCCGATCAACGTCAACGGCGGGATGACCGCCTGGGCCGAGGCCGGTCGTCCGGTCGTCACCGACGATGGCAGCCCGGGCAGCATCTAGGCTGATCTGATGATCCCCGCCGGTGACGATGCAGAGCGCAGCGATGTGGAGGAGCGGCGCAGATGATCCCCGCCGGTGACGATGCAGAGCGCAGCGATGTGGTGGGGGCACCTCCCGCTTGCGGGGGAGAGCGGCGCAGATGATCCCCGCCGGTGACGATGCAGAGCGCAGCGATGTGGTGGGGGCACCTCCCGCTTGCGGGGGAGAGCGGCGCAGATGATCCCCGCCGGTGACGATGCAGAGCGCAGCGATGTGGTGGGGGCACCTCCCGCTTGCGGGGGAGAGCGGCGCAGATGATCCCCGCCGGTGACGATGCAGAGCGCAGCGATGAGGAGGAGCGGCGCAGATGATCCAAGTGTGCTCCCAGTGCGGCACACGCTGGAATGTCCGTGACAAGCAGCGTGTGTGGTGTCCGCGCTGTAACGGGACGCTGCTGGCTCCGGCAACGACCACGCCGGCCGCACCCGCCGCGCGTACCGACGGTGCCTGGAGTGCCGGCCCGCGGACAGCGCCGCGACTACCACCCGGCTACCGCTGGATCGCGCTGCGTCCCGGCCCACCCCCACCCCCTCGCCGTCGTCGCCGCCCGCTCGGACCCACGCCGCGATACACCGCGATACCGCGCTGGGGTTTGCGCGACAGCGTCGGGGCCGAGGGCGCCGGGCCGGGTCGCGCGGCGCGGCCCGCGCCATCGGCCGACCGCGTTCGCACGACGTTCTTCGTCGCCGCGATCGCCCTGGGAACAGCGGCGCTGGTGCACGTGGTGCGCTATCTCCTGCTGGTCATCAACCGCAACACCTTGCTGAACTGGCTGGTGGCCGACGCGGCGGCGCTGCTGAGCGTGCTGGCCAGCCTGGCAGCGGTTGCCGCGGTGATGACCTGTGCCGCAGTGCTGACCCGGTGGATGATCGCCCGTCGCGCCGCGGCGTTCGAGCACCGCGGTACGCCGGAATCCCGCTCGCGGCGGGCGCTGTGGGTGGGCACCTTGCTGCCGCCGTCGTTCGCGATGGTGCTGGCCATCTCCGTGGCCGTGGTCCTGGCCACGTCGGACCGTCCGACCAGCTGGGCGCTGATGGCCGGCTGCGTCGCGCTCTGCTGTCTGCCGCTGCTTGCCACGGTGTGGGCGTTGGTCTACGTCATCGAGCTGGCCCGGACCGAGGATCACTACACCCGGTTGCGACCGGTGATCTGGAGTTGGTGGCTGCTGTGGTTGCTCAGCAGCATGACGTCGGTCTTCGCGACGGTGACCAGTGGCGCACAGGATTCGCAGGGTATCGCCAACAACACGGCGGCGATGATCGTGGCCTATCTGCTGGCTTTGGCGTCGGTGCTGGTGACGGCCAAGCTGTTCGAAGGGTTCGAGCGCAAGCCGGTCGAGCGGCCCGCACACCGCTGGGTGGTCGTCGAGGACGACGGCAAGGATCCGGCGGGATCTACTGCAGCGGTTGAGTTGGCGGGTGAAGAACCGGCAGCATAGGGATATGACAGGTGCCGGCGAGGTGGACTCGCGGCACCCGTTCGTCGTGGCCCATCGGGGGGCGTCGGCCTCCCTGCCCGAACACACCCTGGCCGCCTACGACTTGGCGCTGCGGGAAGGCGCCGACGGAGTTGAATGCGACGTTCGGCTGACCCGCGACGGACACCTGGTCTGCGTGCACGACCGCAAACTCGACCGGACATCCAGTGGCGCCGGCCTGGTCAGCGCGATGACGCTGGCCGAGCTCCGCGAACTGGATTTTGGTGCGTGGCATGGCAGTTGGCGCGCCGACGGCGCCCACGGTGACACCGGTCTGCTGACGCTGGACGCCCTCGTCGAGCTGGTGCTGGACTGGAAGCGGCCGGTGAAGATCTTCATCGAAACCAAGCACCCGGTCCGCTACGGCGCACTGGTGGAAAGCAAAGTGCTGGCGCTGCTGCATCGCTTCGGCATCGCTTCACCCGCTTCGGCCGACCGATCCCGGGCGGTGGTGATGTCGTTCTCCGCGGCCGCGCTGTGGCGGGTCCGCCGGGCGGCGCCGCTGCTGCCGACGGTGCTGCTCGGCAGGAGCCATCGGTTCCTCAGCAGCAGCGCGGCCAGCACCGTCGGCGCCACCGCGGTCGGGCCGTCGATCGGTGTTCTGCGCGAACATCCCGAACTCGTCGACCGGGCCGCAGCCCAGGGCCGCGCGCTGTACTGCTGGACCTGTGACGACTACGACGACGTCGGATTCTGCCGCGACATCGGGGTGGCCTGGCTGGCCACCAACTATCCCGGCCGCGTCAAAGCGTGGCTGGAAGACGGGCTGACCGGCGCCGACCCCCGCTAGAGTCGGCCGCCCGCGGCGGCTGGGGCGTCGGCCTCTGAGCGCGCCGAGTCGATCTCCCGGGCAACGAAGTTCTCCAGGTCGAACAGGTTCGCCCCGGCCCGATCGGCGACCCGCACCAGCGTGGTCATCAGCGCCATCTCCTCGACCTGCTCCTTGAGGAACCACTGCATGAACTGCTCGCCGAGGTAGTCGCCCTCGTCGCGGGCCACCGCGGCCAGCCTGCTGACCTGGTCGGTAACGGTGCGCTCCTGATCCAGCGCCAACGCCAGCGCGTCGCGCGGCGTATCGAATGAATTGCGGACCACGTCGACGGCGGGGATCTCGATCCGCACATCGCGGTCAAGCAGATACCGCACCAGCGTCATCGCGTGATTACGTTCTTCAACGGCCTGCGAATAAAAGTGTTTTGCGAGCTGACGAAGGTCCGCGCCGTCGAAGTAAACGGCTATCGCAATGTATTGCTGGGCATTGGTGAATTCGTGGTAGACCTGCTCTTGCAATAAAGCGTGAAATTTTGTTTTATGGGCATCGTGATCGTTCATGCCGACCACGCTACTGCAGCTCAGAGGTCTCGTCATCCAAGGTCGGCCTTACTGAGGCCAGCGTCGCCTAAGTAATGTAAGGCTATGTTGAATTAACACCGAGCGCCATTCCAAAGGTCATCGTGAATGGTCGCTACGACCCGCTGGAAATTGTGGACGGCACCGGCCGGTCGGCGGCCATTGCGTCGAATAGCGCGGCGGCCTTCTCGTGGTCCCACACCACCACCGACCCGGCGTCGCTGTTGGTGAACTCACCGATCGGCACGGTCAAGGTGGCGGTCGACCCGACCAGCGACCAAGCCAGCCGGGCCAGATCCCAGACGTGGTCGTTGTGGTCGACGGTCAACGCGCCGGCCGCCGCCCGCGGCACCGAGTACCACCGCCACGGGTTGAGCCAGGTCGCCGGGCTGGTCGCCCGATGCAGCAGCGCCGACATGAACTGCCGCTGGTCGACCATCCGGTCCAGATCGGCCCGCGGCGTGGCCCTGCTGCGGACGTAACCCAGCGCGTCGCCGCCACCCAGCTTCTGGCAACCGGCGCGCAGGTTGATGCCGGCCAGTGGATCGTCGATCGGTGCGGTCGGACAGACGGTGACCCCACCCATGGCGTCGACCAGGGCGGCGAACCCGCTGAACCCGATTTCGGCGTAGTGGTCAAGCCGCAGCCCGGTGGCCTGCTCGACCGTCTCCGCCAGCAGCGGCGCGCCACCCATCGCGAACGCCGCGTTGATCTTGTCGCGGCCATAGCCGGGGATCGGCACGTAGGAGTCACGCGGAATCGACACCATGGTCGCCGCAGTTCCCGACCCGACGGCCGGAATGTGCACCAGCAGAATGGTGTCGGTCCGGCCGTTGCCGGTGTCGCCGCCGGTTGCCAGTGCCTCCTGCTGCTCGACGCTGAGGCCCCGCCTGCTGTCCGAGCCGACCAGCAGCCAGGTGCTGCCGTGCCCGGACGCCGGACGACCGGGGTAATCGGTCAGCACCGTCTGGCGATGCATGGCGGACTCAAACCACAACGCGCCGCCGAGAATGCCCGCGCAAGCCAGCGCCACCGCGATCACCAGGCTCAACGCCAACACCTTCGCCCACGCCCGTCGAGGGCGCGGCGCCCGGCGTGCTCGCCCCGGCGACACCGGTCGCGGCGGTGGCGTCGTGTGCGGCGGCGGGGGCCGGCGCCGCCTGGCGCTGGCATCCTCGTCGTACATCGTCATCGCAGCCAGCCCAGGTGGCCGGCCAGCAGCGCGTAGCCGACGAACGCCACGGTGTCGATCAGGCCGTGCGCGATCACCAGCGGCCAGAGCCGGCCGGTGCGCCGCCACGCGTACCCGAACACCAGGCCCATCGCGATGTTGCCCAGCCCGGCGCCGAAGCCTTGGTAGAGGTGGTAGGCGCCGCGCAGCAGGGCCGACCACGCCAGCGCCGCCCGGGAGCCGACACCCAGCTGATCCAGGCGGGTCAACAGATACCCGACGACGATGATCTCCTCGGCCCAGCCGTCGGCGAAGGCGGTCAGCGTCAGCATCGGAACCCGCCACCAGGTGTCGCCCAGACCGGACGGGATCACCGAGGCGTTGATTCCCAGCGCCCGCGCTGCGAGGTAGAGACCGAGCCCGGGCAGGCCGATCAGCGCGGCCAGGCCGAGGCCGCCGAGCAGGTCGGGCCGCCACCGCAGCCGGCCCAACGGCGTCGATCCGGAACGCCACAGCAGATACAACCCGAGCGCACCCCAGGAGATCAGCTGGACGACGACCGTCGCGTTGAGGCCGAGGTCGATCAGGTCGAAGTGGGACCGCCGCGGGTTGAGCGGAATCTTCTGCGTGCTCAGGTTGCGCAGGACGGAGTCGGTGAGCTGCAGCAGCGCCTCGACCGCGCTCAGGCCGAACGTCACGCTCAGCACGATCACGACCTCGAGGCGCAGCGAACGGCGGTCGGTCGCAAGACCGTCGACGTCACCGGAGGGCGCGATCACCCCGACACGGTAACCGGCTCAGTTGCCGCGGGCTCGCAGGCCGTTCACGAACGGGCAGCCCATCAGCACGCGGATCGCCTGGCTCAGGCCGGGGACGTCGTCGACCGGCTTGTGGAACGGCAGCCGGATGTCTCGATCGCCGTCCGCGCTTTCCACTCGCAGGCGCATGCCATAGCGGTCCACGCCGAGCGGGCGAACATCTCCGCGGCGCAGCCGGGCCGGCAGCCGGGCGGCCAGCCGCGCCACCACGTCACGGTGAGCACTGTCCAGATGCCGGATCCAGCACGATTCGAACCCGCAGAACGGGTCGGGCTGCGCGGCCAGTAGCGCCGCCGCGTCGACGGCCTCAGCACCCGTCGCGTCGGTCACCACGACCGACTCGATCTCCAGCCGTGCCAGCAGGTAACGGGTGTCGCCGGGGCGAACCGGGCCGGAATTAGGAGTCTGTACTTGCAGCAGCGCGGGGTGCGGGTGCTCCTCGGCGATCAGGTCGAGCAGTTCGCGCACCGACGACTGCGGCACCCGGTGCAGCCCTCCCCGGATCCACACCAGTGAGCGGATTGGCTCGCGCAGCGGCAGCGGCGCGTAGTCGGCCAATTCCAGCACCGCCTGCGCCCCGTCGTTCAGCGGGGCATCGAGCGGAGCCCCGACGGCGAACGAGCCGTCGGCGACCAGGTGGTGCAGCGGCGTGGTGAGCGGCTCTGCCTGTTCGACCGCGAGCAGCGCGCCGCCGGCCCGGACGCACGTGCTGCGGATCCGCTCGGCCGTTGTGGGCGCCGGGCAGTGGGCGAGTGTCATCGTGGACCGTCCTGGCTCGTGGGTTAGTGAGGTAAGCCTAACTTAACTACCGACAATCGGACGGCGCAAGATGTTCGACCCGATAAGGTTTTCGGCGTGGCAAGCATCGCGTATCTCGGTCCGGCGGGGACCTTCACCGAAGCGGCGTTGCTGCAGATGATCGACGCCGGTCTGGTGCCGCGGCACACCGCCGACGAATGTCGGCCGCTGCCGGTGGACAGCACACCGGCCGCGCTGGACGCCGTCCGCGACGGCGTGGCCGACTTCGCGTGCGTGCCCATCGAGAACTCGATCGACGGGTCGGTGACGCCGACGCTGGACGGCCTGGCGAGTGGATCCCCGGTGCAGGTGTTCGCGGAGCTGACGCTGGACGTCGCGTTCAACATCGTCGTGGCGCCCGGCCGGACGGCCGCCGACGTGCGGACCGTGGCCGCCTTCCCGGTGGCCGCCGCGCAGGTTCGCCAATGGCTGGCCGCGCATCTGCCCGAGGCCGAGCTGCAGCCCGCCATCTCCAACGCCGATGCCGCCCAGCAGGTGGCCGATGGGCACGTCGACGCCGCGGTCAGCTCGCCGCTGGCCGGCACCCAGCGCGGACTGGCGACGCTGGCCGAGGGTGTGGTCGACGAAGACAATGCGCGTACCCGCTTCCTGCTGGTCGGGCGACCGGCGCCGCCGCCGGCCCGCACGGGCGCCGACCGGACGTCGGTGGTGCTGCGGATCGACAATGCGCCGAGCGCGCTGGTCACCGCGCTGGCTGAGTTCGGGATGCGCGGCATCGACCTGACCCGGATCGAATCCCGGCCCACCAGAACCGAATTGGGCACCTATGTGTTCTTCCTGGACTGCGTCGGCCATATCGACGACGACGCTGTCGCCGAGGCACTCAAAGCACTGCATCGGCGTTGTACCGACGTGCGCTATCTGGGTTCCTGGCCGACTGGAGACATCGCCGGCGCGCCGCCGCCGGAATCGGACGACGCGGCGCGTTGGCTGTCCGGCCTGCGCGGAGGGTCGGCGCCATGAGCGGTCGGCTGGTGTTGATGCGGCACGGACAATCCCACGCCAACGTCGACAAACGGCTCGACACCCGCCCGCCGGGGGCGGAACTGACCGAGTTGGGCCGCAATCAGGCGCGCACCTTTGCCCGCGATGCGACGGCGGTGCCGGGTTTGTTGCTGCATTCGGTGGCCACCCGCGCGGCTCAGACGGCGGCAGAGGTCAGCGCCGAGTTCGGCATGCTGGCCCGGGAAGTCACCGGCATCCACGAGGTGCAGGTCGGCGATCTGGAAAACCGCAACGACCAAGAGGCGGTCGACGAGTTCGAGGCAACCTACCGGCGCTGGCTGGAGGGGGACCGGGATGCGTCGATGCCCGGCGGGGAAAGCGCCAACCAGGTCCTCGATCGCTACCTACCGGTGCTGGATGAGCTGCGAGTGCGCTACCTCGACGACGCGAACTGGACCAGCGACATCATCGTCGTCAGCCACGGGGCGGCGATCCGGTTGACGGGTGCCGTATTGGCCGAACTCGACAGCGCATTCGCGCTCGAACACCACCTCGCCAACACCGAGGCCGTCATCTTGACGCCGGCCGCCGGCGGACGTTGGGGCTGCGAGCAGTGGGGGGCTCGGATGCCGCCGTTCGACGCGTCTTCGCCGCCCGAGTCGGTCGCCGACCCGATGGGCTGAGTCAGATTGCGCGTGCGGCCGGGGCGTCGACCTGAGCGCAGTCACAGCCGACCGCGTCACAGTCCAACACGAACGCATGCAGTAGTAGCTCCGGGCCGGGGCAGTCCGCGTCGGTGCATTCCGAGCGGTGCAGCCGGTGCCGAATGACCGCGCCGTGACAGTGCTCCAACCCTGCCAGGCATTCGCGGCAGCGGGTGTTCATCTCGCAGTCATAGCACCGCGCGCGGGCAGATTCGGTTTGCCGCGCCGCAGGCGGAACGAGCTAGGTCTGATGGCTCGCTCCTCCTCATCGCGCTGCGCGCTCTGCATCGTCGCCGAGCTAAGCCCAGCCCAACTCGTGCAACCGGTCGTCGTCGATGCCGAAGTGGTGGGCGATCTCGTGGATCACCGTGATCTTGACCTCCTCGACCACCTGCTCGTCGCAATCGCAGATGTCCAACAGCGCGTCACGGTAGATCGTGATGGTGTCCGGCAGCGAGCCGCCGTAGTGCGAATCGCGTTCGGTCAGCGCCACACCCTCGTACAGCCCGAGCAGCTCGTCGTCGTCGGGATCGCGGTCGGCGACCAGCACCACCACGTTGTCCATCACCGCGGCGAGCTTTGCCGGGATCAGGTCGAGCGCGTCGGACACCAGCTCGTCGAACCGTTGCGGATCCATCCGCACGGCCATGGCGCTACTGCCCCGGCGGCGGAGGTTCCGGCGCGGCCGGGGGTGGCGCGAACGGGTTGGGCGCCTCGGGCGCCGGGGGCGGCGCTTCGGGCGCCGGCGCCTGGGCCGGAGGGGCGGGCTGCTGGCCGGGCAGGTGCTGGTCGCCCTGCCGTTGGCTGCTCGATCCGCTCGATCCGCTCGACGAACTGGAGGATCCCGACGAGCCCGACGAACCCGACGAGCTGGACGAGCCGTTGGAGCCGGTCGACGCCGCGCCGCCGCCGGGAGTCGGGCCGAGCGGAATCGGCGGCAGGTTCAACCGTTCCTGCGGGATGTCCGGCGGCGGAACCGGCGGTTGACCGTTGATCTTCAGCGGCCCCTTGGCGCTGTTGAGCAGCGTGGCCCAGCCGCCGTTGCCCAGCGTCGCCCCGATACTGCAGGCCACCTGCCGGCTGCCGGCCGACCAGCTGGGCACCGACAGCGTGCTGTAGATCAGCGTCAAGGTCGTGCTGCGCAACTGCACCGGCATGAGATAGGCGTCGGTGAGTTTGGTGCACGAGTCTTTGATGAAGGCGTCCTGCTCGGGCTCCGGCGGCAATCCCTCGGGGAACCTGGCGAGCAGGTTGACCGTGCCGGTGACCTCCATCGCGTGCGGCGCGGCGCAGTCGACGGGAATGTCGGTGGGCTGGTTGGTCGACGGGTCGATGCCCAGGCACGTGCCGTCCGGCCACACCTTGGACTGGTCGACGTCGGCAACTTTGCCCTTGAAGGCGATCTGTTCGTTGCCCGCGCCGGGCAGCTGCACGCCGCACAGCATCCGTCGCTCGCCGAACTGTCGCCACGCTTTGTCGCCGGACCACAACATGCTGATGATGAATTTGCTGTTGGGGTCGAACTTGGCGCCCAGGTAGCGCCGCACCGCCGACTCGCACTGCTCTTGGCTGATCTGCTCGATGCGGGTGGCCGACGGCGGCGGGGCCGATGGCCCGTATTCCGAACCCGGGAACGTGCGCATGTCGATCGACTCGGCGACCTCGAACCGATGCTCGTCTTTGCAGTCGACGATGTTGGCGGCTTCGGGCATCCGATCCGGCCACATCAGGCAGTTGCCGGTGGCGGCGCGGTCGAAGGCGTCGTTGCCTTTCGACCCGGTGGGCGGCACCGGGTCGATGTAGCCGGCGAGGCGCCCCGGACCGCCGCCGATCGGCAGCGCGGTGACGAGTCCAGCGATCAGCAGGCCGCCCAGCGCGGTCAGCAGCAACGCGCGACGGGTCGCCGAAGCTTGCAGGGTGCCCTGCAAACTGTTCAGCCACGCGACTCGCGGGTGCCGGCGTGTGGGCCGCTCGTCCCGCTCGGATTCATGCCACATCGGCTCCATTCTGACAGGGATTGCATACCCCGTGACAGCTGATGCGCAAGTTACTTCATGTGGTTATCGCTGGTGGACACCGCACGCGTAGGGTTCTAGCCCGTGATCGACCTGAAATTGCTCCGGGAAAACCCCGACGCCGTTCGCCAATCACAGCAAAGCCGAGGCGAAGACCCGTCCCTGGTCGACGCCCTGTTGACCGCAGACACGACGCGCCGGAAGGCGATCGCGGCGGCAGATTCACTGCGCGCCGACCAGAAGTCCGCGAGCAAGAAGGTCGGCGCGGCATCACCCGACGAGCGCCCCGCGTTGCTGCAGCACGCACGCGAGCTGGCGGACCAGGTCAAGAGCGCCGAGGCCGAGCAGGCCAACGCGGAGGCGGCGTTCACCGCCGCGCACATGGCGATCTCGAACGTGATCATCGACGGTGTGCCCGCCGGCGGCGAGGACGACTACGCCGTGCTCGACGTCGTCGGCGAACCGGCTGCGATCGACGACCCCAAAGACCACCTCGAGCTGGGCGAGACGCTCGGCCTGATCGACATGGAACGCGGCGCCAAGGTGTCGGGTTCGCGGTTCTACTTCCTGACCGGCCAGGGTGCGCTGCTGCAACTGGGGCTGCTGCAGATGGCAATCCGGCTGGCGGCCGACAACGGGTTCGTGCCGATCATCCCGCCGGTACTGGTCCGCCCGGAGGTGATGTCGGGGACCGGCTTCCTCGGCGCGCACGCCGACGAGGTCTACCGGGTGGAGGCCGACGACCTGTACCTGGTCGGCACCTCCGAGGTGCCGCTGGCCGGCTATCACGCCGACGAGATTTTGGACCTGTCCGGGGGGCCGCGCCGCTACGCCGGCTGGTCGTCGTGCTTCCGTCGGGAGGCGGGCAGCTACGGCAAGGACACCCGCGGCATCATCCGGGTGCACCAATTCGACAAGGTCGAGGCTTTCGTCTACTGCGACCCGGCCGATGCCGAGGCCGAACACGAGCGGCTGCTGGGCTGGCAGCGCGAGATGCTGGCCCGCATCGAGGTGCCCTACCGGGTCATCGACGTGGCCGCGGGCGATCTCGGCTCGTCGGCGGCCCGCAAGTTCGACTGCGAGGCGTGGGTGCCTACCCAGCAGGCCTACCGGGAGCTGACCTCGACGTCAAACTGCACCACCTTCCAGGCCCGTCGGCTGGCCACCCGCTACCGGGATCCGGCCGGCAAGCCGCAGATCGCCGCAACGCTGAACGGCACGCTGGCCACCACCCGCTGGTTGGTGGCCATCCTGGAGAACCACCAGCGACCCGACGGCAGTGTGCGCATTCCCGCGGCGCTGGTCCCATACGTCGGCGCCGAGGTACTCGAGCCGGCATAGCCGGGCTTTGCAGTCACCGGGGGCAGCAAAGTCAAGAGGTTGGTTCTATTGCTGATCTATCATCAGCTGACTGAGCCCTGCATACGTGGTTGGGGCAACCGCGTCGGAGGTGTAAGAGCGCGATGGGTTGGCTCAGTCTGTGGTGGCATCAATCCGATCACTATGACCGGCTGAGCGCGCACTTGGCGGCCCGCGGAATGGACACCCTGACCCGCGGCACCATCTCTTTCATCGCCGGCAGCCTGGCGGTGGTCGCACTCGCGACGAGCTGGGCCCCCGGCGGACCCCGCGACGATATCGCGTCGGCATGCACACTGGCGGCGGCCGCCGGCGCCTCGGCCGGCGCGCTGTTGTGGGCGCTGCGCTGGCCGACCCGCAACATGGCAATACTGTTTGCGCTGCTGTCCAACGTCAGCATTGCGCTGGTCGCGCTGTCGCAAAGCGATCCGCTGATCGGGATGATGGCCTGTACCACGTTCGCGACCATGGCCAGCTACATCGCGCTGTTTCACACCCCACCGCTGATGGCCTACAACTTCGTCGTCGCCAGCGGGATCGGCGCATTTGAAGGCATGCGCATGGCGGAGAAGTCCACGATCGTGACCGCCGCCGCCGCCTACGCACTGTTGCTCCTGCTCAACCTGGCGGTGCCCTTCGGCATTCAGGTGGTCGTGCACGTCCTCGGCGCCGACGCCGTACACGCCGAACGTGACCAGCTCACCGGACTGCTGACCCGACGCGCCTTCCACCGGCGAGCCAAAGCGCGCCTCGAGCAGGGCGGCAAGCAGTCGGCCCATGTCGTCATCAGCGTGATCGACCTGGACTCCTTCAAGCAACTCAACGACAGTTACGGGCACAGCACCGGCGACGACGCTCTGGTCTCGGTGGCCCGGGCGCTGCGCGACACCAACGACGACGGTGCGGTCATCTGCCGCTCGGGCGGCGAAGAATTCGTGATCGCCGACATCTGGCAGCCCGACGAAGTGAACCGCAAGGCCCAGCAACTCTGCGACGTCATCGCCGCCCTGCCCTTCGGTATCACGGCCAGCATCGGCACAGCGGGCATTCGCCCGGCCTACCCGGCCGACGAGAGCGACGCGTTGCTCATCGAGTTGATCGCGGCCGCCGATGCCGCCATGTACACCGCGAAGCGGCGCGGGGGAAACCAAGCGCGCCACCATGATTGGCCGCTCCCGGCACCGCGGGATGGACTGGCCGACGGCGAAACCGGTTACCGCAGCGACGGAATCAGCGCCTAAGCGTCGACCGTCGCCGGTGCCTGTGCGCGGCGGTGTTGCCGCTCGATGGTCGCGAAGTAGAAGGCGAACGCGAACGCGAAGCTGGTGAACAGGCTGGAGACGAAGTACAACCACGGCCGCCGCAGTCCGCGGCGGTATCCGTCGACGATCGTGAACAGCGGCAGCAGAACGACATTGGCGATCGTGTAATCCTGGCTCGCCGAACTGGCCGCCGGGTTGGTGAACATCAGCCGAATGTATTCGGCCCAACTGCCGTGCTGACCCCACAGCGGATTGGTCGATCCCTGCGAATACTCCTGCACGAACCGGATATTGAAGTACCAGCCCAGCACCACCGACGCGATGCCGATGACGTAGTACAAAGCTTCCAGCGGCGAGACCAACGGCCCGCCGGCAGCCCTGGAGAAGACCTGACGGTTCGACGCGACGATCCAGGAGATGACGGCGATGCCGAGGACGGCGTGGGTGAGAAGGGAGACCATCGCCGCAGTCTCGCCCCGCACCCAAAGTTTTGTCAATAATGACGAAACGTATTTTTGCGGTAACTTACCCCCATGATCCGGCCGGCCCAGACAGCGCGCAGCGAGCGCACGCGTGAGGCACTGCGCCAGGCGGCAATGGTCCGCTTTCTGGCCCAGGGGGTCGAAGACACCTCCGCCGAGCAGATCGCCGGCGATGCCGGAGTCTCGTTGCGGACTTTCTATCGGCACTTCTCCTCGAAACACGACCTGCTGTTCGCCGACTACACCGGACTGCATTGGTTTCGAACCGCGCTGAATGACAGGCCGGTCACCGAATCGATCATCGACTCGGTGCAGGCCGCGATCTTCGCTTTTCCGTATGACGTTGACGCCGTTGCCAAGATCGCCGCGCTGCGCGACGACGAACTCGATCCCGGCCGTATCGTCCGGCATATCCGGGACGTGCAGGCAGATTTCGCCGATGCTATCCAGGCCCTGATGCAGCGCCGTAGCTGTACGGTCGACCCGTCGGCGGATGACCGGGTGCGGTTCGCGGTGACGGCGCGCTGCATCGCGGCCGCGGTATTCGGCGCGATGGAGGTCTGGATGCTCGGCGCGGATCGATCGCTGAGCGCGTTGGCGCGGGTCTGTCACGTCGCGTTGGAGTCGCTGCGAGCCGGCATCACTGACGCATGGGTAGACCAAGTTTCGTCATAATTGACAAAACAGGCCAACCGTGCCAGCCTGCGCAGGCAGAGCGGCAGGCTGGAGAGGTGGGAGCAGATGACCGACTATGACGCGATCGTGATCGGTGCCGGACACAACGGGCTGGCCGCCGCGGTGCTGCTGCAGAAGGCGGGACTGCGCACGCTGTGCCTGGAATCCAAGCTCTACGCCGGTGGAATGGCCTCCACCGTCGAGCTTTTCGACGGGTATCAGTTCGAGATCGCCGGCTCGGTGCAGTTCCCGACCGCACCGGTGGTCCGCGAGGAACTGGGGCTGGACACCCTGCCGGCCATCGACCTGGAGGTGATGTCGGTCGCGCTGCGCGGTGTCGGCGATGACCCGATGGTCCAGTACAGCGACCCGATCAAGCTGTTCACTCATCTCAACGAGGTACACGGCGCCGACGCCGTCAACGGCATGGCCGGGCTGATGGCCTGGGCGCAGGCGCCGACGCGGGCGCTGGGCCGATTCGACGCCGGTGCGCCGCCCAAGACGCTGGATGAGATGTATGCCTGCGCGACAAACGAATTCGAGCGCTCGGCGATCGACGACATGCTGTTCGGATCGGTCACCGACGTGTTGGATCGTTACCTGCCCGACCGGGAGAAGCACGGCGCGCTGCGCGGTTCGATGACGGTACTAGCCGTCAACACCCTCTACCGCGGGCCGGCCACCCCGGGCAGCGCGGCGGCGCTGGCGTTCGGACTCGGCGTGCCCGACGGGGACTTCATCCAGATGAAGAAGCTGCGCGGCGGCATCGGCGCGCTGACGGCACATCTGGCCGAGACGCTCGAGCGCGAGGGCGGCGAGGTCCGGTTGCGCACCAAGGTGACCGAAATCCTGGTCGCCGACGGCCGGGTGAGCGGCGTGCGCACCGAGGCGGGCGAGACGATCGCCGCGCCGATCGTCATCTCGGCGATCGCGCCCGACCTGACCGTCAACGAGCTGGTCGACCCGGCGGCGCTGACCGCCGACATCCGCGAACGTTACGCGCGGATCGACCACCGCGGCAGCTACATCCAGATGCACTTCGCACTCGACGAAGCGCCGCAGTTCGGCGCGCCCTACGAGGCCCTCAACGACCCGAGCATGCAGGCGTCGATCGGCATCTTCAGCACGCCGGAAGACGTGCAACAGCAGTGGGAGGACTGCCGGCGCGGAATCGTGCCCGCCGACCCGACCGTCGTGTTCCAGGTGCCCTCGCAGAACGATCCCGACCTGGCGCCTGCCGGTAAGCACGCCGCATCGGCGTTCGCACTGTGGTTTCCGATCGAAGGCGACGTCGATTACGGCGCGGCGAAGGTCGAGATGGGCCAGCGGGTGATCGACAAGATCACCCGGCTGGCGCCGAACTTCGAACGCAGCATCAGCAGGCACACCACCTTCACGCCCAAGCACATGGGCGTGATGTTCGGCGCGCCCGGCGGCGACTACTGCCACGGCCTGTTCCACGCGAATCAGGTCGGCCCGAACCGGCCCGGTCCCAAAGGCTTTCTTGGACAACCTCTCCCGGTGGACGGGTTGTATCTGGCCAGCACCGGATGTCATGGCGGCCCGGGCATCACGTTCATCCCCGGCTACAACGCCGCACAGGCGGCGCTGGCCGACGCGGGTCGCTAGTCGCGCGCGTCGAGCAGCCGATCCAGCACGGCGGTGAACTCGTCGGCATCGGCCGGCGTGAACGCCGGTCTGGGCCGGGTGCCCGGCACGTCCAGCGTGACCAAGGTCGACCGCAGGGGCCGGCGGATGTCCAGCGGCAACCAGCGGCGCAGGTCCGAGCTGCCCCAGAGCCGGAATCGGTGCAGCAACAGCCCCAGCGGCTCGGCCCGGTATCCGCGAACCTTGTCCAGCAGGATGATCTTCGACGTACCCGACGGAAAGTGGTAGCGGCGCAACGTAATTGCCTCGCGGTCCAACTGGACCAGGCCGTCGTCGTAGGAATCGCTCATGCCCGTGTGCTCCGAAGCTCATGACCGCGGGCGGTGAGGCAGCGGCCGTTCTCCAGGTTCCACTGCCAGCCGTGCAGGTTGCAGGTCAGGGTGTTGCCCTCCACCACGCCGAACTTGGACAGGTCGGCCTTCAGGTGCGGGCAGCGGCGCTGAATTTCCCAGCCGTCCAGGGTGACCGACGTCGCGTCGTCGTGCGTCTCGGCGAACCAGCCGTCGGCGTAGGCGATCCGCTCACCGGTCAGGCATTTGAAGAAGGTGTAGAGGTATTCGTTGTAGCCGCCGACCCGCCAGGCCCGGAATCGGGTGGACAGGAAGATGGTGTTGACCCAGTCCGGCTCGTTGTCGCGCAGCACGGTGCGCACCAGCTCTGGCGCGATGGCAAAGCCGTAACGAAACTTCTCGTCCGGAATCGCCTCTCGCACAGTACGTTTCGGGAAGTCGAGGACGACCTGTTCCGGCCCCATGACCAGCTCGACGGGGTAGCCGATGCCGTCGCAGATCTCGTCGCTGGCCAGCATGATCGGCTCGAAGGTGGCCCGCAGCGGTTCCAGCAGCGATTCGCCGGTCGCGGGCGCCCAAGCCGCTTTCTCGGCCGCCAGCACCGGCTGCATACGGTCGGCGTAGTCGGCGATATAGGCCGCCTTACCGGTGGTGAAGATGGCCTCCACGTCATCGGTGGGCAGCGGATGCTGCAGTGAGTTCAGTTGTGCGCCAGAGAATTCCGCCGTCGACCCGGGCATCATCAACAGGCCGCGGTCGTGGCCGTTGCTGCGCATCTGGTCGAGGAACACCATCTGGTCGGGGAAGATGTTGGCCGGATCGCCGTGGTCGTCGTTGAGATCACGCAACTCGGGGTCCAGAAAACACGGGGGGCCGGCTGACGGAATCACCCACGTCGCGCCCACCTGTGCGATGTACTGCCGGGCCCGGTCCATCCCGCGCTGTCGCTTCTGGACCCCGAAAGCCTCCTTGGCCCGTGCCGGCATGTCGTAGACCATCGGGTACCAGATCGCGCCGGAGTACTGCAGCATGTGCACGTCGACATGACCGAACTCGGATGCCAGTCGATCCAGGTCGACCGGGCGGGCATCGTTCATGTTGAACGCCGTCGTCGCGCCGTCCGACACCGCCAGCGCTGAATCGCCGAGCGGACCGTCGGCCGGCGCGCGTAGCGCGATGATCATGATGTCCAGATCGCCCTTGGGCCCGCTGACGGTGTGTTTCACCGAATCGGTGGTTTCGAAGAAGCGGTGGAAGCCCAGCAGTTGCAGCTCGTTCCTCAAGTCGGGCACCGGGAAATCCGGCAGCAGGACGACCGCGTCTTTGTTGACGTGCTCGGTCAACAGCTTGGGGTCGAAGTGATCCTTGTGCAGGTGCGAGACATAGAGATAGTCGCAGTCGCCCAGGCTTGCCCAGTCCAGGCCGCTGTTGTCTGGGAAGGGAAACCACGACGCGAAGTAGGCGGGGTTGACCCAGGGGTCGCAGAGGATGCTGCCGGCCGGGGTATCGATCTGGAAGCCGGCGTGGCCGATGCTGGTGACCTGCACTGACACCCTTTGGTCGGTGGTTTCTGACGCCCCGAGCCTAGCGGTGATCGCAAGCCCGGCGAAGCCGGGCGCAGCGGGTCGCCGCGCGACAACCTAGCGGTGATCGCAAGCCCGGCGAAGCCGGGCGCAGCGGGTCGCCGCGCGACAACCTAGCGGTGATCGCAAGCCTGGCGAAGCCGGGCGCAGCGGGTCGCCGCGCGACAACCTAGCGGGTCGCCGGAGCGCCCGGACATTTCGGTGGACCGACTCGTCGCGCCGCCACAGACCGGAACACTAGGGTTGATGACCGTGGAACCGGTATACGGAACGGTCATCGCACTCGTGCGGACGGTGTGGCGGGTGCAGGGTTTGCGTTTCACGGTCATCGGCGCAGAGAACGTGCCGGACACCGGCGGCGCCGTCGTCGCCATCAACCACACCGGCTACCTGGACTTCACCTTCGCCGGGCTGCCCACCTTCAAGCGGGGCAACCGCAAAGTGCGGTTCATGGCCAAGCAGGAGGTCTTCGACAACAAGATCACCGGCCCGATCATGCGCGGTTGCCGGCACATCCCGGTGGACCGTGCCAGCGGTGCTGCGTCGTACGACGCGGCGGTGGAACGGCTCAGGGCCGGCGAGCTGGTCGGCGTGTACCCAGAGGCGACGATCAGCCGCAGCTTCGAGATCAAGGAGTTCAAGTCCGGCGCCGCCCGGATGGCGATCGAGGCCGGTGTGCCGATCATCCCGCACATCGTCTGGGGCGCCCAACGAATCTGGACCAAAGACCATCCCAAGAAATTGTGGCGTCCCAAGGTGCCGATCACGGTGGCGGTCGGCGAGCCGATCCAGCCGACGCTGCCGGCGGCCGAACTGACCACGCTGCTGCACTCGCGGATGCAGCATCTGCTGGAAAAGGTGCAGGACTCCTATGGTCCGTATCCGGCCGGCGAGTACTGGGTGCCGCACCGGCTCGGTGGCGGCGCCCCCACGCTGGCCGAGGCCGCTCAGCTCGACGCCGAGGAGGCCAGCCGCCGGGCCGCCGCCAGGGCGGCCCGTGAGGCCGGCCCCGCCGAGTAGCGGCCATGGAGCCGGTTTTCCGCGCGCTCGAGATCACGGCCAAAGCGCTGGTTGCGGCGACCGGCACGACGATCACCTACCGGGGTCTCGAGCACATCCCGCGCACCGGCGGCGCGGTGGTCCCGATCAACCACACCAGCTATGTCGACTGGCTGCCCGCCGCGCTCGCCCTGAATCGTCGCGGCCGCCGGGTCCGCTACATGATCAAGGCCGAGATGCAGCAGGTGAGGATCGTCAACTTTCTGATCAGGCACACCAAGACTGTCCCGGTCGATCGCGGCTCGGGCGCCAAGGCCTACACCGAGGCCGTCCGGTTGCTGCGGGCCGGCGAGATAGTCGGCCTGATGCCCGAGGCGACGATCAGCCGCAGCTTCGAGCTCAAGGACTTCAAGACCGGGGCGGCCCGGATGGCGCTGGATGCCCAGGTGCCGATCGTCCCGCTGATCGTCTGGGGTGCGCAACGGATCTGGACCAAAGACCATCCGCGAAATGTGGGCCGCGCGAAGATTCCGGTGATCGTGGCAGCGGGCCGACCGCTGGCGCCCGACGGTGACGTCGAAGATCTGGATGGTGCGATTCGCGACGAGATGACTGCGTGGTTGCATCGCGTTCAGGACGAATATCCGCACCCTGAGGGGGCCTTCTGGGTGCCGCGGCGGCTCGGTGGCAGCGCACCTACGGTGGCGGAGGCAAAAATTATTGAGGAAACTGAAAGGGCCGAGCGGGCCCGTAAGCGGGCGAAGCACGGTCCGTGAACCCGGGAACAGCTAACGGCGTGTCCGTGTTCAGGGAGGTTGAGTTGAAGACAAGGAGCAACGGGCATGCCGGAGCCGTTCTACAGGTTCGGAGAGTGGGTGGTGCCGCCGGTCGTCGCGCTCAACGGAACCAAGTTCACGTTCAAGGGTCTGGAGAACATCCCCGAGCGCGGCGGTGCCGTGCTCGCCCAGAACCACACCAGCTATCTGGACTGGCTTCCGCCGTTGTTCGCCGCCCGGGAACGCGGTCGGCGGATGTACTTCATGATCAAGGCCGAGATGGCCGACGTGAAAGCCGTCAACTTCGTCATCAAGCAAGCCAGGCTCATTCCGGTGGACCGCAATCAGGGGCACGACGCGTTCGAGCTCGCCGTGCAACGGCTGCGTGAGGGCGAACTGATCGGGATGCATCCCGAGGCCACCATCAGCCGCAGCTACGAACTTCGCGACTTCAAGACGGGCGCCGCGCGGATGGCGCTGGATGCCCAGGTGCCGATCGTCCCGATGATCGTGTGGGGCGCCCAGCGCATCTGGCCGAAGGACCATCCGAAGAAGGTGTTCCGCAACAAGATTCCGATCACGGTGGCCGCCGGTCGCCCGCTGCCGCCGCGCGGAAGCGCAGAGGAACTCAACGCCGCGTTGCGGCGGGAGATGAACTCGTTGCTCTACCAAGTACAGGAGTCCTACCCGCATCCGGCGGGGGAATACTGGGTGCCACGTCGCTTGGGCGGCAGCGCGCCGAACCGGGAAGACTCCCAGAAGCTGCGCGCCGCAGAATTGCTCGAGCGGATGCGTCAAGAAGAGGAGCGGCGACGGTGACACGGGGCAGATCGGGCACAGTGGCCCGCACATGACGCTGCCCGCGCTGATCGCCTGCGATGTCGACGGCACCCTGATCAACGACGACGAGCGGATCACACCGCGCACCCGTGACGCCGTGTGCGCAGCCGTCGAAGCCGGGACCCAGTTCGTGCTGGCCACCGGCCGCCCTCCGCGCTGGATACCGCAAGTGGTCGACGAGCTCGGATTTGCGCCAATGGCGGTGTGCGCCAACGGCGCGGTGATCTACAACCCCGCGACCGATCAGGTGCTGTCTGCGACGACCCTGTCGGTCGACGCGCTGGGCGAACTGGCGGAGATCGCGAATCGCGTGATCCCGGGCGTCGGCCTGGCGGTCGAACGGGTAGGGCGCACTGCGCACGACACCGCCACCCCGCAGTTCGTCAGCTCACCGGGCTACGAGCACGCCTGGCTCAACCCGGATAACACCGAGGTGTCGATCGAAGACCTGCTCAGCGCGCCCGCCGTGAAGCTGCTCGTCCGCAAGGCCGGTGCGCGCAGCGCCGACATGGCCGCCGAGCTCGCCAAGCATGTCGGCATCGAGGGCGACATCACCTACTCGACCAACAACGGGCTGGTCGAGATCGTGCCGGTGGGCATCGACAAGGGCACCGGCATCGCCGAGATCGCCCGTCCCCGGGGCATCGCCGACGAGGACTGGATTGCGTTCGGGGACATGCCCAATGACGTGCCGATGCTGCTTCGTGCCGGCCACGGGGTGGCGATGGGTAACGCACACCCCGACACGATCGCCGCGGCCGACGAGGTCACCACAACCAACACCGACGACGGCGTGGCCCGTGTCCTGGAACGCTGGTGGCTTTAGCGGGGCAACCGGAGCGGGTTTCAGGCAGCCGGGGCTACCGGCGAGAACCGCTCGAGCTGAACCGGTGGACCGGTCGCGGGCGGCGGCGGTAACTCCTCGACGATGCCGTCGATGACCCGGCTGACCCGGCCGCTGAGCCGGTCCAGGTTCAGCGTCCCGTGTTGGAAGTTCTGCTTGACCCACTGCGGTTCTTGGATTTCGGCGCTGGTCGGCAGGCCCAGGGCGCCCCGCTCGTAGCCGAGCGAGGCCCACGCGTCGTAGATGGCGCCGGTCACCGGTTGCGGGCCCGTGCTCGGCGACCAGTACATGGCACCTTTGTCGAAGGTGGCGTAGCGCGCTTCGTCTGCCCCGGTCGCCTCGGGGGAAGTCGGGGCGCCCAGCAGGCTGCTCGGGCCGCCGATCGCCTGCCAGCGGTCGTAGATTGCGCCGCCCTGCAGCGCCATTGCCAGGTCTTCGGGCCGCGGTGGACCGCTGAAATGCGCTGCGGTATCTCGGATCTCGTCGAGCAAACCCCAGGCGACATTGCCGGGGCAGTCGGTGGCGCCGACGTCGCGGTGGCTGAAGATGGTCGGCACAGTCGCCACGGCGTTGAACGGGAAGTTGGTGTTCTCGCCGCCGGCCGACTCCAGGGCGACGGTGCCTCTGGGGTCGATGTGGTCGAGTCCCAGCCGCCAACCGAGCAGCCGGCCGAGGGTTTGCAACTGGATCGGGGTCGGCGGGGTGTCGTCGAAGTTGCCGATCATCGCCACCCCCCAGCTGTCCCTGTTGAAGCCGCCGGTGTGGTCGCCCTGCACCGGCCCGATCAGCGCGCCGGCCCTGCCCTCGAAGACCTGGCCGTACTTGTCGACCAGCGCGTTGTAGGCGATGTCGCACCAGCCCAGGATCTGGGTGTGATACGCGTAAATCGACTGCACGATCGCCGCGGAGTCCTGCGGCTGGTAGTCGTTGCTCTCCGCCGTGTGGTGGACGACGGCCGCGCGGATGGGCTGGTCGAACGGCCGGTTTCCGCAGTGCACCGCCTCGTCGGCGCCCCACCGTGCCCGGGCGATGATGTTGGGCGCCTGACCCGCAGCGATGACCGCAGTGGGCGGCGTCCACTGGGTGTCGGCGGGTGCCTGCGGCGGCGAGATCAAGATCGCCGAAATGTTCTGCGCCAGCGGCTGTTCCGCGGTGACGGGGAGGTAGCCCAGGCCCCGGTCAGGGGTGCGCTTCGGCGAGGTGGTCTGCGGCGCTCCGGCCGGGCGGTGCACAGCGATCTGCACCGTCGTGGTCTTGCCGACGAACACCGGATCGGTGCCGTGCGAGCCGCGGCCACCTGAGCTGAGCAGCTTTTCGGTCTCGTACCATGGGCCCCAGGAGCCGTCGCGGTGCCGGGCCCGGATTTGCGCGGAGGTGTCGGTGAGGTCGCCGCCAGTCAGCGCAACCATGGAAAACGGTGCGGCTTGGCTGATTTCGCGGACTGTGACCCCGCCGCCGAGGCCGACCAGTGGCTGCTGGGTCAGCTGCGCATCGCCGGGCCGGGCCGCCTCGCGCTGTCCGGTGCCGCTGTTGGCCGCCAACGGCAGGATGACGATGGTCGCCGCGATGGCGGTGAACAACATCGTCGGCGCGGGGCGGCGGGACGGCACGCACCGATGTTACGTATGTGTCTAGTGGTGCAAATGATTCGACACGCTACTTAAGTGAACAAAGTGATCTTGGCACGGCAACGGCACCGCAGAGCTTGGGGGCTGTGGGGGAGCAGCGTCCCACTTCTGCGGTGCCGTTCGGGTGGCAATCCCAAGAAGCCGAGTCGCGCCTACGGAATCGGCGCCGGCACGGGTGGCGGCGGGATCGGGGCGGCCGCGCCGTGTGCGGCTTGTTGCAGCTGCGGCAGGATCATGCCCTTGAGCAGGTCGATCGCCTGACCGGCGCCGAGCTGGTTGGCCGCACTCATCACGTCGCTGACCAGTCCGCCGCTGGGTGCCGGCGCTGCGCCGACCGACGGGTCTCCGAGGATCGGGTAGGTGCCACCGGCGCCCGGGTCGAGCCCGATCGGGTCGCTGATCGGCAATTCGCTCGGGCTGGCTCCCGCACCGCCGAAGCCGGTCGGGCTGGTCAACCCGGGTGTCAGGCCGCCCGGGCTGCTCAGGCCGGGATTGGCCAGCGACGGGTCGGTGAGTCCCGGCGTCGCCCCGGGCGTCAGTCCGGGCGTCGTGCCGGGGGTGGCCAGGCCGGGCGTGCTGAGGCCGGGGGTCGCACCCGGTGTCAGACCGGGGGTGGTCAGACCCGGCGAGGTCAGGCCCGGCGAGGTCAGGCCCGGCGAGGTCAGGCCCGGCGAGGTCAGGCCGGGGCTGGTAAGACCGGGCGAGGTCAGGCCGGTGCCGCCGAAGCCCGGCAGCGAGGTGCTGTCGGGGGTGGTCGCACCGGTCAGGGCCGGGATCGGTGGAAGCGTCACCCCGAACTGGGACAACCCCTGCGACAGCGCGCCCATCAGTTCACCGGGCAGGTCGGTCATCGATGCAGCGCGGACGAACTCGTGGTGCTCGGGCGCCGGCTTGATGTCGGCCACCACACTGGAAACGGCGATATAAGCAAACGGACTCGCGACCGCCAGAGCGGCGAACGCGCTCGTGGCTGTCGAGAGCCTGCGTCGACGTCGGTT
Organism: Mycobacterium cookii; assembly: GCF_010727945.1. Taxonomy (NCBI): domain Bacteria; kingdom Bacillati; phylum Actinomycetota; class Actinomycetes; order Mycobacteriales; family Mycobacteriaceae; genus Mycobacterium; species Mycobacterium cookii. The sequence goes on along the minus strand of NZ_AP022569.1, from coordinate 3,266,783 downwards.
CGGCACGGAAGTCTCCTCAATCTGGACTATGCGGTCTCGTTTTCGTGGGCGCCGGGGGCGCTCACGGTGTCCGATAGGTGGTTCCTCGGGCACACGACCGATGGTACTTACGTGAATGTTGTTACTGGAGTGACGAGATCGAATCGTGAGGCAATCGCGACCTTCGTCACCGAAATGCGTTCGACCATCAGGCACAACGCAGGTATCTGCACCTCTTATTCAGAAGACCCCCGCGCAACGCCGCCGCCAAGCGGGCTGCGGTCTCGTAGTCCGATACCCTAGGCAACCGATGACTTTCCTTTCCGGTCGCTTCGACCTCTTCGTCGTCGGCTCTGGATTCTTCGGCCTGACGGTTGCCGAGCGCGTGGCTACTCAGCTCGGCAAGCGGGTGCTGGTCGTGGAACGGCGGTCGCACCTCGGCGGCAACGCCTACTCCGAGGCGGAGCCGCAGACCGGCATCGAGGTGCACAAGTACGGCGCGCACCTGTTCCACACCTCGAACAAGCGGGTGTGGGACTACGTGCGACAGTTCACCGACTTCACCGGCTACCAGCATCGGGTTTTCGCCATGCACGACGGCCAGGCCTACCAGTTCCCGATGGGCCTGGGCCTGGTGTCGCAGTTCTTCGGCCGCTACTTCACGCCCACCGAGGCCAGGGCGCTGATCGCCGAACAGGCCGCGGAGATCGACACGGCCGACGCGCAGAACCTCGAGGAGAAGGCGATCTCACTGATCGGCCGCCCGCTCTACGAGGCTTTCGTCAAGCACTACACCGCCAAGCAGTGGCAGACCGATCCCAAAGAGCTGCCCGCGGCCAACATCACCCGGCTGCCGGTGCGCTACACCTTCGACAACCGCTACTTCAACGACACCTATGAGGGCCTGCCGGTCGACGGCTATACCGCGTGGTTGCAGAACATGGCCGCAGACGACCGCATCGAGGTCAGGCTGGACACCGACTGGTTCGACGTCCGCGATGAACTGCGCGCTGCCAGTCCGGACGCTCCGGTGGTCTACACCGGTCCGCTGGACCGCTACTTCGACTACGCCGACGGCCGCTTAGGCTGGCGCACTTTGGATTTCGAGCTCGAAGTTTTGAGCGACTGCGGTGATTTCCAGGGCACCCCGGTGATGAACTACAACGACCCCGATGTGCCGTTCACCCGAATCCACGAGTTCCGGCATTTCCACCCGGAGCGCGAATATCCGACCGACAAGACGGTGATCGTGCGGGAGTTCTCCCGCTTCGCCGAGAACGACGACGAGCCCTACTACCCGATCAACACCGAGGCCGACCGCGCTTTGCTGGCTGCCTACCGGACCCGGGCCAAAGACGAAACCGCCTCGGCGAAGGTACTTTTCGGCGGACGGCTCGGCACCTACCAGTATCTCGACATGCACATGGCTATCGCCAGCGCGCTGAACATGTTCGACAACACCTTGGCGCCGCACCTGCGTGACGGTGCGCCGCTGGCCCAGGACGAAAGCAGCACAGAAAGCACCCGCGGATGACCAAGCCCACCGTCGACGACGTAAGCCCGGCCGCCTCCGAACAACCCAGCAAGGCCGTGAGCCTGCTGTCGCGTGTCATCCTGCCCCGCCCGGGGGAGCCGCTCGACGTGCGCAAGCTCTACCTGGAGGAGTCGACCACCAATTCCCGTCGTGCACATGCGACCAACCGCACGTCGTTGCAGATCTTCGCGGAATCCGAAGTGTCGTTCGCCACGTACTTCAACGCGTTCCCGGCCAGTTACTGGCGTCGGTGGTCGACGTGCAAGTCGGTGGTGCTGCGGGCCGAGCTGACCGGCGCCGGCCGCGTCGACATCTACCGCACCAAGGCCACCGGCGCGCGGATCTTCGTCGAGGGCCGGCAGTTCGCCGGTTCGGCGGATCAGCCGACAACGGTCGAGTTCGAGGTTTCGCTGCAGCCCTTCGAGGACGGCGGCTGGATCTGGTTCGACATCACCACCGACAGCGACGTGACGCTGCACGGCGCCGGTTGGTACTCCGCTGATCCAGCGCCGGGCGTCGCCAACGTCGCCGTTGGTATCCCGACCTTCAACCGGCCGAACGACTGCGTCAACGCATTGCGGGACCTGACTTCAGATCCCTTGGTGGACAAGGTGATCGGTGCGGTGATCGTCACCGACCAGGGCACGTCGAAAGTGCGCGACCACCCCGACTTCGCTGCTGCCGCCGCAGCGCTGGGCGACCGGCTGTCGATCCACAACCAGCCCAACCTCGGCGGCTCCGGCGGATACAGCCGAGTCATGTACGAGGCGCTGAAGAACACCGACTGCCAGCAGATCCTGTTCATGGACGACGACATCGCGCTGGAGCCGGACACCGTGCTGCGGATCCTCGCGCTGCATCGCTTCGCGAAGACGCCGATGCTGGTCGGCGGCCAGATGCTCAACCTGCAGGAGCCGTCGCACCTGCACATCATGGGTGAGATCGTCGACCGCGGGAACTTCATGTGGACGTCGGCCCCCTACACCGAATACGACCACGACTTCTCCGAATTGCCGTTGAACGACAACAACCCTCGCAGCAACCTGCTACACCGGCGCATCGACGTCGACTACAACGGCTGGTGGACGTGCATGATCCCGCGGCGCGTCGCCGAGGAGCTCGGCCAGCCGTTGCCGCTGTTCATCAAATGGGACGACGCCGATTACGGGCTGCGCGCCGCGGAACACGGGTATCCGACCGCGACCCTGCCCGGCGCCGCGATCTGGCACATGGCCTGGAGCGACAAGGACGACGCGATCGACTGGCAGGCCTATTTCCACCTGCGCAACCGCCTGGTGGTGGCGGCCATGCACTGGGACGGCGATGTCACCGGCCTGGTCCGCAGCCATCTCAAGGCGACGCTGAAACACCTTTCCTGCCTTGAGTATTCGACCGTCGCCATCCAGAACCGGGCGATCGACGACTTCCTGGCCGGGCCGGAGCACATCTTCTCGATACTGGAATCGGCACTGCCGGACGTCCATCGGATGCGTCAGGAATTCCCGGACGCGGTGGTGCTGCCGTCGTCCAACGAATTGCCCGCGCCCTCGGAGCGCAACCACGAGATGAAGCCGCCGGTGAACCCGTTCGTCATCGGGTACCGGTTGGTCCGCGGCACCTTGCATCAGCTGAAAACGGCTGACCCCGAACATCATCGGCGCCCTCAGCTCAACGTGCCCACCCAGGACGCCCGCTGGTTCCGGCTGAGCACGCTGGACGGCGCCACTGTGACGACGGCCGACGGCCGTGGCGCGGTCTACCGGCAGCGCGACCGGGCGAAGATGTTCGCGTTGCTGTGGCAGTCGTTGCGGCGGCAGCGGCAACTGCTCCGGCGCTTCGACGACATGCGCCGCGTTTACCGCGAGGCGCTGCCGGTGCTGTCCAGCACGGAGAAATGGGAAACGGTGCTGCTACCGGCCCACGACAACGCCCAAAACAACGTGGCTGGCAATGGCCGACATCACGGCTGAATCAGCGCCGCCGAGCGGCGAAGTCGCCGCTCTGGTGGCGGTTCAGTCCGCATTGGCCGGTCGTCCCGGAGCGCTCACAGCGGCGCGGGCGCTGTCCCACTTCGGCGAGCACAGCCTCGGCTGGCTGGCGGTGTCGGCGATCGGCGCCGCCGCGCAACCGTCGCGTCGTCGCGAATGGCTGGTCGCCGGCGGCGGCGCATTCACCGCGCACGCCGCGGCCGTCGTCATCAAGCGGTTGGTCAAACGCCGCCGGCCGCATCATCCCGCGGTGGCGGTCAATGTGGGCACCCCGAGCAGCCTGAGTTTCCCGTCGGCGCACGCGACGTCGACCACCGCGGCGGCCGTGCTGCTGGCCCGGGCCACCGGTTTGCCGCTGCCGATCCTGCTGGTGCCGCCGATGGCGCTGTCCCGGGTGCTGCTCGGCGTGCACTATCCCAGCGACGTGGCGACCGGCGTGGCGGTTGGCGCTGCCGTCGCAGCGGTCGTCGCCCGAGTCGACGACCTGACTGTGCACCGCAGTAGCGGTGCCAATGCGGAGGAGCGGCGCCATGAGTGAAGTAGAGGCCGCCAAAGTGGTCGGATCGCCGACCAACCTGATGGTCGGCGTGGTCAAGGCCATGCGTCCCCGCCAGTGGGTGAAGAACATCCTGGTGGCGGCGGCCCCGCTGGCCGGGTGGGGCACCGACGTGCACTACAACGGCCGCGTGATCGAGCAGGTCGTGGTGGCCTTCGTGGTGTTCAGTCTGGGCGCGTCGTCGATCTACCTGGTCAACGACGTCCGCGACGTCGAGGCCGACCGCGCGCACCCCACCAAGCGCAACCGCCCGATCGCCGCGGGCGTGGTGCCCGAGTGGCTGGCCTACGTGCTGGCGGCGGTGCTCGGGGCGGTGTCGCTGGGCGTGGCGTGGTGGCTGACCCCGAACCTGGCGCTGGTGATGGCCGTTTACATCGGCATGCAGCTGGGGTACTGCTTCGGCCTCAAACACCAAGCGGTGATCGACATCAGCATCGTCTCGTCGGCGTACCTGATCCGCGCGATCGCCGGCGGCGCTGCCACCAATACCCATCTGTCGCAATGGTTTTTGCTGACCATGGCGTTCGGCTCGTTGTTCATGGCAGCCGGTAAGCGTTACGCCGAGTTGCAACTGGCCGAGCGCACCGGGGCCAACATCCGCAAGTCGCTGGAGAGCTACACCAGCACCTATCTGCGTTTCGTCTGGACGATGTCGGCGACTGCGGTGGTGGTCTGCTACGGGCTGTGGGCCTTCGAGCGCGACCACGGCCGGGCCGGCTGGTTCGCGGTGTCGATGGTGCCGTTCACCATCGCGATACTCCGGTATGCAGTGGACGTCGACGGCGGTCTGGCCGGCGAGCCCGAGGACATCGCGCTACGCGACCGCGTGCTGCAGGTGTTGTTCTTGGCCTGGATCGGGACCCTGGGTGTCGCAATCTATCTCAGCTGACCCGGCCGCGAAGGGTCCGTCGCGCTGGCCGGTGATCGGGCTCTTCGACCGGCCCGCATTCCCGTACGACAGGACCGTCCGGGTGAGCCTGTGGGCCGGTGTGGTCGTCGTCGCGGTGCTGTTCGGCTGGGGTGCCTGGCAGCGGCGCTGGATCGCCGACGACGGGCTGATCGTGTTGCGTACGGTCCGAAACCTGTTGGCCGGCAACGGCCCGGTGTTCAACATGGGCGAGCGGGTCGAGGCGAACACATCGGTGGTGTGGACATATCTGGTGTATGCCGCGGGCTGGCTGACCTGGCCGATGCGCCTGGAGTACGTCGCGCTGGTGCTGGCTCTCGCCTTGAGTCTGGCGGGACTTGCGCTGCTGATGCTGGGCACCGGGCGGTTGTTCGCACCCAGCCTGCTGGGTCGTCGCGCGATCATGCTGCCCGCCGGCGCTCTGGTCTACCTGGCGGTGCCGCCCGCTCGCGACTTCGCCACGTCCGGCCTGGAGAGCGGCCTGGTGATGGCCTATCTCGGTCTGCTGTGGTGGATGATGGTCTGCTGGTCGCAGGCCGGGCGGGGGCGGCCGGCCGGGCCGGTGTTCATCGTTGCGCTGGCGTTTGTGGCCGGGTGCAGTGTGCTGGTGCGTCCGGAGTTGGCGCTGATCGGCGGCCTGGCGCTGATCATGATGCTGATCGTGGCGCAGGGCTGGCGGCAACGGCTGACGATCGTGCTGGCCGGCGGCTTGTTGCCGGTGGGCTATGAGATCTTCCGGATGGGCTACTACGGGCTGCTGTTCCCGGGCACCGCGCTGGCCAAGGACGCGGGCGGCGACAAGTGGTCGCAGGGCTTGATCTATCTGTCCAATTTCAACGGGCCCTACGTGCTGTGGGTCCCGGTGTTCCTGCTGGCGGTTCTGGGTTTGGTGCAGTGGGCGTCCGCAGCCCGGCCCAAGGCCACCGGCTCGCCGGGGTCAGCACGCGGGACGCTGGCCCGCACTACGCAGAGCTCGACGGCTGTCGTGGTGTTCATCCTCGTCAGCGGGCTGCTGCAGGCGCTGTATTGGATACGGCAGGGCGGCGATTTCATGCACGGCCGGGTCTTGCTGGCCCCGCTGTTGTGTCTGCTCGCACCGGTGGCCGTGATGCCGGTCGTGGTTCCGGACGGCACCGGGCTGCCCCGCGAGGCCGGCTACTGGTTGGCCGGCGGGGTGAGCGCCCTGTGGATGGTCGTCGCGGGCTGGGCGCTGTTTGCGGCCAACTCGGCCGGCCTGGGCGACGACGCGACCCGGGTCACCTACTCCGGCATCGTCGACGAGCGCCGGTTCTACGCGCAGGCGACCGGCCACGCGCACCCGTTGACCGCCGCCGACTACCTGGACTACCCGCGGATGCGGGCGGTGCTGGTGGCGCTCAACAACACTCCCGAGGGTGCGCTGCTGTTGCCGTCCGGCAACTACGACCAATGGGATCTCGTGCCACCGATTCCACCCAACCCGCCGCCGCCCGCCTCGCAGCAGGGACCGCACACCGTGTTCTTCACCAACCTGGGCATGGTCGGCATGAACGTCGGGCTGCATGTCCGGGTGATCGACCAGATCGGTCTGGCCAACCCGATTGCGGCGCACACCGCCCGGCTGCAGCACGGCCGCATCGGTCATGACAAAAACCTCTTCCCGGACTGGGTGATCGCCGATGGGCCGTGGGTCAAGTGGTATCCGGGCATCCCGGGCTACCTCGACCAGAAATTCGTCCAGCAGGCCGAGGCGGCGCTGAAATGCGAGGGCACCCAGCAGGTGCTCAACTCGGTGCGCGCGCCGATGAGCATCCACCGGTTCGTGTCGAACTTCCTGCATTCCTATGAGTTCACCAAGTACCGGATCGACCGGGTTCCACGCTACGAACTCATCCGCTGCGGCCTGGCTGTGCCGGAGTCGGGCGGTGCCCCCTACACCGGCCTGCCGGCCACCGGGCCCTGAGCCGCCGGCGTTGTGACGCAGAATTTTTGCCGGCCGTTCGAGCGGGCTCGCGCCGAGGAACCCGGTCGGTTCCCAGCAACATCGGATATGTATTCTTACCGGCGAAATACCGCTCGTCGGCACATTCACAATGCGGTGATCTGCGGCCGAGCGCAGCGCATCTGACCGCGGCCGGAGGCGGGGCTGGGGACCCAGTGGGTGGCGAAGCCACTCCACAACATGTGGTTCACTACAGAAGCACAGCTGCGCGCTCAGCGACGATGCGAGCCAAGCAGCGGCTCAAGCAGAAGCTGGCAATAGGGCGATGCAGTCCGACCCACAATGTTGGGCCCGACAATGAATGAGGAAGCAAGAATGAGGCTTGTTGACAGGTTTCGCGGTGTGGCAAGTAAGTTGCCGCGCCGGCTCGCGATCGGGGCCGCCAGCGCGGCTCTGTTGCCGGGCCTGATCGGGGTCGTGGGCCAGACCGCGGACGCTGGCGCGTTCTCCCGGCCGGGTCTGCCCGTCGAGTACCTGCAGGTTCCGTCGGCGGCCATGGGTCGCGACATCAAGGTCCAATTCCAGAGTGGTGGCGCCAACTCGCCGGCCGTCTACCTGCTCGACGGCCTGCGCGCGCAGGACGACTTCAACGGCTGGGACATCAACACCCCCGCGTTCGAGTGGTACCTACAGTCCGGTCTGTCGCTCGTGATGCCGGTGGGCGGCCAGTCCAGCTGGTACACCGACTGGTACAAGCCGGCTTGCGGCAAAGCCGGTTGCCAGACCTACAAGTGGGAGACCTTCCTCACCAGCGAACTCCCCGCCTTCCTGGCCTCCAAGGGCGTCAAGCAGACCGGTAGCGCCGCTGTCGGCCTGTCGATGGCCGGTGCCTCGGCGCTGAACCTGGCCAACTACCACCCCGCGCAGTTCATCGAGGTCGGTTCGTTCTCCGGTCTGATGGACCCCTCGCAGGGCATGGGACCGTCGCTGATCGGTCTGGCCATGGGTGACGCCGGCGGCTACAAGCCCGCCGACATGTGGGGCCCGAAGGAAGACCCGGCCTGGGCGCGCAACGACCCGCTGCTGAACGTCGGCAAGACCGTCGCCAACGGCACCCGCCTGTGGATGTACTGCGGTAACGGCAAGCCGTCTGAGCTTGGTGGCGACAACCTGCCGGCCAAGTTCCTCGAGGGCTTCGTGCGGACCAGCAACATCAAGTTCCAGGATGCGTACAAAGCCGCCGGCGGCAACAACGCGGTGTTCAACTTCGACGCCAACGGCACGCACGACTGGCCGTACTGGGGCTCGCAGCTGCACGCGATGCTGCCCGACCTGCAGTCGCACCTCGGTGCTACTCCGGGCGCAGGCCCCGGCCCGGGCGGTGCCCCGGCTGCCGCTGCGGCCGGTCAGCACACCTGACAGTCGAATAGTTAATACGCCGGACGGCGACGACCTCACGGGGTCGTCGCCGTTCGCCGTTTCCGGCGTCGGCGTCCAGCGGGGTGTGATTAGCTACTTTGCGGAATGGGGGCAATCTGCGGCCCCGTGGTGGTCGAGCGACGAGCGAGGTCAGTATGAGAGGTCTGTCGATGCTGCTAAGGCTTCTGTGCGCGGCCGTGTTGACGGTCGGAGTCCTTGTCGCGGGACACGGCGGGTCGGCGCGTGCCGCGGGCTACGAGTCGCTGATGGTTCCGTCGGGGGCGATGGGCCGCGACATCCCGGTGGCCTTCCTGCACGGCGGTCCGCACGCCGTGTACCTGCTGGACGCGTTCAACGCCGCGCCGGACGTCAGCAACTGGGTGACGGCGGGCAATGCGATGAACACCCTCGCGGGCAAGGGCATCTCGGTGGTCGCACCGGCCGGCGGTGCGTTCAGCATGTACACCAACTGGGAGCGCGACGGCAGCAAGCAATGGGAGACGTTCCTGACCAGTGAGCTGCCCGACTGGCTGGCCGCCAACAAGGGTCTGGCCCCCGGCGGGCACGCGGCCGTCGGGGCCTCGCAGGGCGGCTATGCGGCGATGGCGTTGGCCACCTTCCACCCGGATCGCTTCGGTTACGCCGGCTCACTGTCGGGTTTCCTGTACCCGTCGAACACCACGACCAACGGCGCGATCCTGGCCGGCATGCAGCAATTCGGCGGCGTCGACGGCAACGGCATGTGGGGCGCTCCGCAGCTGGGCCGGTGGAAATGGCACGACCCTGACGTGCACGCGGGGCTGTTGGCGCAGAACAACTCCCGGATCTGGGTCTGGAGCCCGACCACCATGGCCGGCGACGTCCCCGCGATGATCGGCCAGGCCGGCGAGGCGATGGGCAACGCCCGATTCTTCTACCAGGAGTACCGCAACGTCGGTGGCCACAACGGGCACTTCGATTTCCCCGGCGGCGGCGACAACGGCTGGGGCTCGTGGAGCGCTCAGCTGGGTGCGATGTCGGGGGACATCGTCGGCGCGATCCGCTAACAGCCGGCCGGGCACGGTGCCGCCGCCCGGTACCGTGAAGCAAGCACGACGGTCGCTCGGTGGCGGGTCGGCTGTGCAACTCACCGACTCTGCTAGCAGGAGACCATGGCTGTGAATTCCCGGCGGAAACGCCGTCGTCGCATCTTGGCGTTGATCGCCGCCGTCTCGATGGCGCTGGTCGTCGGGCTGGTGATCTTCGCGGTGGTCGGCATCCTGCGGCAGCGGCAGGCCCCGCCGAGCGCGGTGCCGCCGAGCATCGTGCCGCCGACCAGCAGTGCGGCCTACCCGCACAAGCCGCGACCGGCATCCCAGGACTCCAGCTGTCCCGACGTGCAACTCCTCGCGGTTCCGGGCACCTGGGAGTCGTCGCTGCAGGACAATCCGCTCAACCCGGTCGAGTTCCCGAAGGCATTGCTGCTCAACGTCACCCGTCCGATCAGCGAGCAGTTCAAATCCAGCCGGGTCGAGACGTACACCGTTCCGTACACCGCCCAGTTCCACAACCCGCTGAGCGGCGACCCGCAGATCTCGTACGACGACAGCCGGGCCGAGGGCACCCGCGCCGCGGTCAAGGCGCTGACCGACATGAACACCAAATGCCCGCTGACCAGCTACGTGCTGGTGGGCTTCTCGCAGGGCGCGGTGATCGCCGGGGACATCGCCAGCGACATCGGTAACGGCCGCGGACCCGTCGACGACGACCTGGTGCTCGGCGTGACGTTGATCGCCGACGGGCGCCGCCAGCAGGGCGTGGGCGCGGACATCGGGCCCAACCCGCCCGGCGAGGGCGCCGAGATCATCCTGCACGAGGTGCCGGTGTTGGCGAACCTCGGCTTGACGATGACCGGCGCGCGGCCGGGCGGTTTCGGAACGCTCAACGCCAAGACCAACGAGATCTGCGGGCCCGGCGATCTGATCTGCGCCGCTCCACCCGAAGCGTTCAGCCTGGCGAACCTGCCCCGCACGCTGGACATCCTGGCCGGCGGCGCCGGTCAACCGGTGCATGCGCTGTACGCCACCACCCAGTTCTGGAGTCTGGACGGCCAGCCTGCCACCGAATGGGCATTGAATTGGGCGCACGGCGTGATCGACAGCGCACCCCACCCCAAACACGGCTGACGCGACCGGGCACGTTGGTACGGCCCTGCGTCACAGGTCACAGTTGCGATACGCGGTACTTTCAGATTTGGTGCGTGGCGCACCGCCCACTAACATTAAGAGCAATTTAAGAGCAACTATGGTCGGCTTACCGCGTCGATGCGTCGCGCAGCGCTCGCAGAACGACCCGAGGCCGATGACACCGTCGGTGAGGCTCACACAGACTTAGCCCAAGCAGCGTGGTGAAGGAGAGAACGGCATGGCCTACCACAACCCGTTCATCGTCAACGGCCGGATCAAGTTCCCGGAGAACACCAACGTGGTCAAGCACGTCGAGAAGTGGGCGAAGATACGTGGCGACCGGCTGGCCTACCGGTTCCTGGACTACTCCACCGAACGCGACGGCATCACCCGCGACATCTCCTGGTCAGACTTCGGCGCCCGCAACCGTGCCCTGGGCGCCCGGCTGCAGCAGGTCACCAAGCCGGGCGACCGGATCGCCATCCTGTGCCCGCAGAACCTCGACTACATCGTCGCCTTCTTCGGCATCCTGTATGCCGGACGCATCGGGGTGCCGCTGTTCGATCCCTCCGAGCCCGGCCACGTCGGCCGGCTGCACGCCGTGCTCGACGACTGTGAGCCGGCGGCGATTTTGACCACCAGCACCGCCGCCGAAGGCGTCCGCAAGTTCTTCCGCAGCCGCCCGGCGAAAGACCGGCCGCGTGTCATCGCGGTCGACGCCGTGCCCGACGAGGTCGCGTCCACCTGGGAACCCGAGCAGATCGACGCCCTCTCCGTCGCCTATCTGCAGTACACCTCCGGTTCCACCCGGACCCCGACCGGCGTCGAGGTCACCCAGCTCAACCTGGCCACCAACTGCACGCAGGTACTGACCGCCCTGGAAGGCACCGAAGGCGACCGCGGCGTCACCTGGCTGCCGTTCTTCCACGACATGGGCTTGATCACGATCATGCTGGGCCCGATGTTGGGCCAGCACAACACCTTTATGACGCCCGCTGCCTTCGTGCGCCGGCCGAGTCGCTGGATGCGCGCGCTGGCCGGCGTCGCGGGCGATGACGGTCCCACGTATTCACTGGCGCCGAACTTCGCGTACGAGCACGCCGCGGTGCGGGGTCTGCCGCGCGAGGACGAGCCGCCATTGGATCTGTCCAATGTCAAGGCGCTGCTCAACGGCAGCGAGCCGATCTCGGTCGCATCGATGCGCAAGTTCACCGACGCGTTCGGTCCGCTCGGTCTGGACAAGAACGTGATCAAGCCGTGCTACGGCCTGGCCGAGGCGACGCTGTTCGTGTCGATCACCCCGATGAATGAGGGGCCCACCGTCGTCCACGTCGACCGGGACGCATTGAACAAGCACGAATTCGTCGAGGTGGCTTCCGATACGCCGACCGCCGTCACGCAGGTGTCGGCCGGCAAGATCGGTGTCGACGAATGGGCGGTGATCGTCGACGCCGACACGGCCACCGAATTGCCCGACGGGCAGATCGGCGAGATCTGGCTGCACGGGCCGAACATGGGTCTGGGCTACTGGAATCGCGAAGCCGAGTCGACGGAGGTCTTCCGCAATCTGCTCAAGTCGCGCACCAACCCGTCGCACGCCGAAGGCGCTGCGGAGGACGGGACCTGGGTGCGGACCGGCGACTACGGCACCTATTACAAGGGCAACCTGTACATCACCGGCAGGGTCAAAGACCTCGTGATCGTCGACGGCCGCAACCACTACCCGCAGGACCTGGAGTACTCGGCGCAGGAAGCCAGCCGGGCCCTGCGCACCGGTTACGTGGCCGCCTTCTCGGTGCCGACCAACCAGCTGCCCGCGTCGGTGTTCGACAACCCGCACGCCGGTCTGAAGTTCGACAAGGACGACACCTCAGAACAGTTGGTGATCGTCGCCGAGCGTGCGCCAGGTGCGCACAAGCTCGACTACCAGCCGATCGCTGACGACATCCGCGCCGCGATCGCCGTCCGGCACGGGGTGACCGTCCGCGACGTGCTGCTCGTGCAGTCCGGCTCGGTGCCACGAACCTCCAGCGGCAAGATCGGCCGTCGCGCCTGCCGCGCCGCCTACATCGACGGCAGCCTGCGCAGCGGCACGACAGGCCCGAACGCCTACCCCGACCAGGCTGACTGATTGCGAATATGACTGACACCCTCGATACCGAAGCTTCGACCGACGAGTCGACGGTCAAGCCCGCTCGTACCGACATGACCATTGCCGAGGTGCGGCAGTGGCTGCGCAACTGGGTCGGCACTGCCACCGGTCAGGCGCCCGAATCGGTCGACGAGTCCACGCCGATGGTGGAGCTGGGGCTGTCATCCCGGGATGCGGTGGCGATGGCCGCCGACATCGAGGACCGCACCGGAGTCACGGTGTCGATCGCCGCCGCCTTCGAGCACCCGACGATCGAATCGTTGGCCACCTGGATCGTCGAGGGTGACCCGGAGGTCGAGGCCGGTGGCACCGACGACGCCGACTGGACGCGCAAAGGTCCGATCGAGCGGGTCGACATTGCCGTGGTGGGTCTGGCCACCCGGCTGCCCGGCGACCTGAACAGCGCCGACGAGACCTGGCACGCGCTGCTGGAGGGTCGCGACGCGATCACCGACCTGCCTGAGGGCCGGTGGTCGGAGTTCATGGAAGAGCCGCGGCTGGCCGAGCGGATCAAGAAGGCCCGCACCCGCGGCGGCTACCTGAGCGACATCAAGGGCTTCGACTCCGAGTTCTTCGCGCTGTCGAAGACCGAGGCCGACAACATCGATCCGCAACAGCGGATGGCGCTCGAGCTGACCTGGGAGGCGCTCGAGCACGCCCGCATCCCGGCGTCGAGCCTGCGCGGTGAATCGGTCGGCGTCTTCGTGGGCACCTCGGTCAACGACTACAGCTTCCTGGCGATGTCCGATCCCACCGTAGCCCACCCGTATGCCATCACCGGCACGGCGAGTTCGATTGTGGCCAACCGGGTTTCGTACTTTTTCGACTTCCACGGACCGTCCGTCGCGGTGGACACCGCCTGTTCGAGTTCGTTGGTGGCGACGCACCAGGCGATTCAGGCGCTGCGCAGCGGTGAGTGCGATGCGGCCGTTGCCGGTGGTGTCAACGCGCTGATCACCCCCGCGGTGACGCTCGGTTTCGACGAGATCGGCCAGGTGCTGTCACCGGACGGCCGGATCAAGTCGTTCTCCGCCGACGCCGACGGCTACACCCGATCCGAGGGTGGCGCGATGCTGGTGCTCAAGCGGGTCGACGACGCCCGCCGCGACGGCGACCAGATCCTCGCGGTGATCGCCGGCAGCGCCGTCAACCACGACGGCCGGTCCAACGGTCTGATCGCACCCAACCCGGACGCCCAGGCCGATGTGCTGCGTCGGGCTTACCAGGACGCCGGCATCAACCCACGCACCGTCGACTACATCGAGGCGCACGGCACCGGAACGGTGCTCGGCGACCCGATCGAAGCTCAGGCGCTGGGACGGGTCATCGGCCGCGGCCGTCCCGCCGACCAGCCGGCGCTGCTGGGTGCGATCAAAACCAATGTGGGACACATGGAGTCGGCCGCCGGTGCGGCCAGCCTGGCCAAGATGGTGCTGTCGCTGCAGCACGATAAGCTGCCGCCGTCGATCAACTACATCGGTCCCAACCCCTACATCGATTTCGACGCGTCGCATCTGCGAGTGCTCGATCACGTCGCCGACTGGCCCCGCTACAGCGGGTACGCCGTTGCCGGGGTGTCCAGCTTCGGCTTCGGCGGCGCGAATGCGCACGTCGTGTTGCGTGAGGTGCTGCCCCGCGACGTCGTCGAGCGCGAACCCGAGGTGGTAGAGGTAACCGCCGCACCCGCTGCACCCGACGAGGAACAGCACGTCGAGCACGTTGGGGGGATGCGCTTCGACGAGTACGGCGAATTCATCGAAGACGACCACTCGGCCGGCGCGGAAGACTCCTACGAGCTGCCCGGCATCACCGACGAAGCGATCCGCCTCAAAGAGATCGCCTTGGAAGAGCTTGCCGGCCAAGAGCTTCCGGCGCCGCTGATCCCGCTGCCGGTGTCGGCGTTCCTGACTTCCCGCAAGCGCGCCGCCGCCGCCGAGTTGGCCGACTGGATGGAAAGCCCTGAGGGCCAAGCGTCTTCGCTGGAGTCGATCGGCCGGGCGCTGTCGCGACGTAACCACGGCCGTTCTCGCGCCGTGGTGCTGGCCCACGACCACGACGAGGCCATCAAGGGCCTGCGCGCGATCGCCGACGGCAAGCAGAAGCCGAACGTGTTCAGCGTCGACGGGCCGGTGACCAACGGGCCGGTGTGGGCGATGGCCGGTTTCGGCGCGCAGCACCGCAAGATGGGCAAGAACCTGTATCTGCGCGACGAGATCTTCGCCGAGTGGATCGAGAAGGTCGACGCGCTGATCCAGGACGAGCGCGGCTACTCGATTCTCGAGCTGATCCTCGACGACTCGCACGACTACGGCATCGAAACCAGCAACGTCGTCATCTTCGCGATCCAGATCGCGCTGGGCGAGGTGCTCCGCGCGCACGGCGCCAAACCCACTGCGGTGATTGGCCAGTCGCTGGGTGAGCCCGCGTCGGCGTACTTCTCCGGCGGGCTGTCCCTGGCCGACGCCACCCGGGTGATCTGCTCGCGCTCACACCTGATGGGTGAGGGCGAGTCGATGCTGTTCGGTGAATACATCCGGTTCATGGCGCTGGTCGAATACTCTGCCGACGAACTCAAGACGGTGTTTGCCGACTTCCCCGGCTTGGAGGTGTGCGTCTACGCCGCGCCGAGTCAGACCGTCATCGGCGGTCCGCCGGATCAGATCGACGCGATCGTCGCACGTTGTGAGGCCGAGGGCCGCTTCGCGCGCAAACTTCAGACCAAGGGCGCCGGCCACACTTCGCAGATGGATCCGCTGCTGGGCGAGTTCTCCGCTGAGCTGCAAGGCATTTCGCCGATGAGCCCGAACATCGGCATCTTCTCGACGGTGCACGAAGGCAGCTACGTCCGGCCGGGCGGCGAGCCTATTCACGACGTCGCCTACTGGCTCAAAGGCATGCGGCATTCGGTGTACTTCACCCACGGCGTGCGCAACGCCGTCGACAGCGGCTACACCACGTTCCTGGAACTGGCGCCCAACCCGGTCGCGCTCATGCAGATCGGTTTGACCACCGCCGCCGCGGGATTGCCCGACGCACAACTGATCGCGACGCTGGCCCGCAAGCAGGACGACGTCGAGGCGATGACGTCGGCGATGGCGCAGCTGTTCGTGCTGGGGCACGACCTCGACATCCGCACACTCTTCACCCGGGCAAGCGGGCCGGACGACTACGCGAACGTGCCGCCGACCCGCTTTCGCCGCAAGGAACACTGGCTGGACGCGCACTTCTCCGGCGACGGGTCGGTGCTGATGCCCGGCACCCACGTGGCGATGCCCGACGGCCGGCATGTCTGGGAATACGCCCCGCGCAGCGAGACCGACCTGGCGGCGCTGGTGAAAGCCGCTGCGACACAGGTTCTTCCGGATGCGGTGCTGACGGCTTCCGAGCAGCGCGCGGTGCCGGGCGACAACGCCCGGCTGGTGACGACGCTGACCCGGCACCCCGGTGGCGCTTCGGTGCAGGTGCACGCACGCATCGACGAGTCCTTCACTTTGGTGTATGACGCGCTGGTGTCGCGCGCCGGGCAGGCCGCGGTGTTGCCGACGGCCGTGGGTGCGGGCGCGGCGATCGCCGCACCGGCCACCGCCGCGCCGGTCGTCGAACCGGCAGTTGACGAGTCGGACAAGGCCGTCGCGGTGACCGACAGTCTGACCGCTCGTCAGATGGGCGGCCTGGGTCGGTGGTCGCCGGATTCCGGTGAGACAGTGCGTGATCGGCTGGCCGCGATCGTGTCGATGGCAATGGGCTACGAGCCCGAGGACCTGCCCTGGGAGGTCCCGCTGATCGAGCTGGGGCTGGACTCGATGATGGCGGTGCGGATCAAGAACCGCGTCGAGTACGACTTCGACTTGCCGCCGATTCAGCTGCAGGCGGTCCGCGACGCCAACCTCTTCAACGTCGAGCAACTCATCCTGTACGCGATCGAGCACCGCGACGAGGTGCAGGATCTGCACGAGCACCAGAAGACGCAGACTGCGGAGGAGATCGCCAAGGAGCAGGCGGCGATGCTGGCCGGCGCGACACCGGTTTCGGTGACCGCACCGGCGGCACCGGAAGCTCCGGCTGCCGAGGCGCCGGTTCCGCCGCCGCCGACCAACCCCGCTGGGCCGTCAAGCCCGGAATCCGCCACGAAGGGACCGGCTTTGGCCGCCGCGGCGGAGGTACTCAACCAGCAGGCCGTCGCCGATGCTCTCGGTTCCGATGTGCCACCGCGTGATGCCGCCGAGCGGGTCACGTTCGCGACGTGGGCGATCGTTACCGGCAAGTCGCCGGGCGGCATCTTCAACGCGCTGCCCAAGCTCGACGACGCCGCCGTCGCCAAGTTGGCGCAGCGGCTGTCCGAGCGGGTGGACGGTGAGATCAGCGTCGACGACGTGAGGGCCGCGACGACCATCGAGGAGCTCGCGACCACGGTGCGCGAATTCCTGGAGGCCGGTCAGATCGACGGCTTCGTGCGCACCATCCGGGCCAGGCCCGAAGGCTCAACCAAGCCACCGGTTTTCGTGTTCCACGCCGCGGGCGGGTCGACAGTGGTCTACGAGCCACTGCTGAACCGGCTGCCGGCCGACGTCCCGATGTACGGTTTCGAGCGCGTCGAGGGAACCATCGAAGAACGCGCCGCCGTTTATGTGCCGAAGCTGCGCGAGTTGCAGGGCAACGGTCCGTTCATCCTGGCCGGCTGGTCGTTGGGTGGGGCACTGGCCTACGCCTGTGCGATCGGGCTCAAGCAGCAGGGCTGCGACGTCCCGTTCGTCGGGTTGATCGACGCGGTGATGCCCGGCGAGCCGATCCTGCAGACCAAGGAGGAGACGCGCAAGCGGTGGGACCGTTACGCGCGGTTCGCCGAGCGGACCTTCAACGTCCAGGTACCGGAAATCCCGTACGAGCACCTCGAAACGCTCGACGACGAAGGTCAGGTCAGGTTCGTCCTCGACGCGATCAGCCAGAGCGGGGTGCAGATCCCCGGCGGGATCATCGAGCACCAGCGCACGTCCTACCTGGACCAGCGCGCGATCGACACCGCCGAGTACCAGCCCTACGACGGGCATGTCACCTTGTACATGGCCGACCGTTACCACGACGATGCGGTCACGTTCGAGCCCGCCTACGCCACCCGCAAACCGGACGGCGGATGGGGCGAGTACGTTTCCGATCTGGAGGTCGTGGCGATCGGTGGCGAGCACATCCAGGCCATCGACGAGCCGATCATCGCGAAGGTCGGTGCGCACATGACCCAGGCGCTCAACAAGATTGTCGGCGAGCAGAAAGAGGCCTAAGTGACCACCAAGACCACCGCCGAGCTGCTGGCTGAACTCCGCGAAAAGCTGGAGCTGGCAAAGGAACCTGGTGATCCGAAGGCCATCGCACGCCGCGACAAGAAGGGCATCCCCAGCGCCCGCTCCCGGATCCATGACTTGGTCGACCCGGGCAGCTTCCTGGAGATCGGCGCGCTGGCGCGCACGCCGGGTGACCCGAACGCGCTTTTCGGCGACGGGTGTGTGACGGGTCGAGCGATGATCAACGGCCGGCCCGTCGGTGTGTTCTCCCACGATCAGACGGTGTTCCAGGGCTCGGTCGGTGAGATGTTCGGCCGCAAGGTCGCCGCGCTGATGGAGTGGTGCGCCATGGTCGCCTGCCCGATCATCGGCATCAACGATTCCGCCGGCGCGCGCATCCAGGACGCGGTCACGTCACTGGCCTGGTACGCCGAGTTGGGCCGCCGCGGCGATCTGTTGAGCGGCTTGGCACCGCAGATATCCCTGATCTTTGGCAAATGTGCTGGGGGAGCGGTCTATTCGCCGATCCAGACCGATCTGGTGGTCGCGGTGCGCGGCCAGGGCTACATGTTCGTCACCGGCCCGGACGTCATCAAGGACGTGACCGGTGAGGACGTCACCCTCGACGAGCTCGGCGGCGCCGACGCGCAGGCCCGCTACGGCAACATCCACCAGGTGGTCGAGTCCGAGGCGGCCGCATTCCAATACGTGCGCGATTTCTTGTCGTTCGTGCCGTCCAACTGCTTCGACCCGGCACCGGTGGTCAACCCCGGGCTGGAACCGGAGATCACGCCGAGCGATCTGGAACTCGACTCGATCGTGCCGGACTCAGACAACACTGCATACGACATGCACGAGATCCTGCTGCGGATCTTCGACGACGGCGACTTCCTCGACGTCGCGGCGCAGGCCGGGCAGTCCATCATCACCGGATTCGCACGAGTCGACGGCCGGCCGGTCGGCGTGGTGGCCAACCAGCCGGGCTACATGTCGGGCGCGATCGACAACGAAGCCTCCGATAAGGCGGCCCGGTTCGTCCGGTTCTGCGACGCGTTCTATGTGCCGCTGGTGTTCGTGGTCGACACGCCCGGCTTCCTGCCCGGAGTCGAGCAGGAGAAGGGCGGAATCATCAAGCGCGGCGGGCGATTCCTGTACGCGGTCGTCGAGGCCGATGTGCCCAAGGTGACGATCACCATCCGCAAGTCTTACGGCGGCGCCTACGCGGTCATGGGATCCAAGCAGCTGACCGCTGACCTCAACTTCGCCTGGCCCACCGCGCGCATCGCGGTGATCGGCGCCGACGGCGCTGCGCAATTGCTGATGAAGCGATTCCCCGACCCGACCACGCCTGAGGCGCAGCAGATCAAGCGCGACTTCATCGAGGGCTACAACCTGAATATGGCCACGCCGTGGATCGCCGCCGAACGTGGCTTCATCGACGCGGTCATCGAGCCGCACGAGACCCGGCTGTTGCTGCGTCGATCGCTGCACTTGTTGCGGGACAAGCAATTACACGGACGGGTCCTTCGCAAGCACGGCCTGCTGCCGGTTTAACCGGGCCTTAGACCGGCGCGATGAAGTCTGACGTGTAGTACTCGGCCGGGCTTTGCGAAGTCGGGCTCGGCCGTTGGATGAACAGCCACACCCCGGTTGTGCCGGACCGCAGGCTGTCCTGCACGGTGGGGGACGCCTGGCCCACGCCATCGGCGTTGACACCAGTAACCGCGACGCCCGGACCCGGGACGTTGCACGGCGACGTCGCCGCGTGCGGCATCTGGATCAACGCGACGTCGAAGTGCGCGCCCGGCGTGCCGGGCTCGGAGATCTGCACATCCGCGGCGACCGTGCCGCCGCTGACGCGGATTACCGCCGAGGCCGAGGCACGGCTTTGCGCCGCGCCGCCGGGAAGCGGGCTGAAGTCGCATGCGCGGAGCAGGCTGCGAAGCGGGACGGTCGTAGCAGCCGAAGCCGGAATAGCGGCTGCACCAACGAAATTCACCGCCAGGGTCGTCGCGAAAACTGCAGGAATGGCGCGACGGGTCAACGCGGGAATCGTTACTGACATTTTGTCAATTATCCGCGCTGAAACTCCTCCTGATGATGTTTGAGTAGGAGAGATCCCTTACACCTAGGGTGCAGTTGTGACGCACGGCACTGCCGCGGCCCGGGTTACTCGGCTTTGGAGCCTTTTTGGACTTTCGCGCAGGCCTCGGTGGATTCGGAAAGTTCTTTCTTCGTCTTCGCCGCCTCGTCGGCCAGCTCGTCGATGGATTCGTCGCCTTCTTCAGCGCGCACGCTGCTCTCCTTCGGTCGATGGGATGACCCTCGGCTACCCGGCATCGCGGACGTCGAACCACGACTGCGTCGGCGGCGCTACGGCAACTGCCCATGCAGATCGTCGGGAGTCGCGGTCAGGGACCGGTGCTCACCGCCGGCTGCGTCGCCCAGCCCGACGTCGGATCGTGCTGACGCCACAGTACGAACTGGGCGGCAATGACGAAGGCCATTGCCGCCCAGTAAAACTCGTTAATTACTCAGCTGCCTTCTGGCGGGCTTCGGCAGCCTTCTCAGCGGCGCGTGAAGCTTCGGCTTCGGCCTCTTTCTTGGCCACGTCGCGCTGAGCCTTCGCCTTGTCCTGCTGAGCGCGGCCTTCCTCGCGCAGACCATCACGGTTGGTGACGATGCCGATGATCTCCTTGGCCTTGCCCTTGACGTCCTCGACGACGCCCAAGATTGCTTCTTCAGGTCCACTGCGACTCATGGTGCTCCTTTCGGATTGGGGATAGCAGTCTGTTACCCCGCGACACCCCGTTCCGAACGTAATTGGGCGCGCATCACCTGTGACCGTCGTCACGCCGCGCGGAAGACGGGCTACGGCTTGATTGCCCGTCTTCTCCTCAGGCCGCTGGGCGGCCTGCATCGTCGACGGGCTACGGCTTGATGCGGATCTTGCCCGGCGAATACCAGCCGAAATGATTCGCCGTCCCGAGGTCCAGCTGGGCCGGCGGCGCGTCGACCAGTGTGTCGAACTTACGCAGTGAACCCCAATCACGGGCCCAGTCGTGCGACAGATAGGTGGCCATCACGTGTGCGCGCAGCAGCAGATCGGTGATCCCCAGCAGCCCGCCGTTGACGCCGTCCTCCCAGGTGTCGGTGTCCATCTTCTTCGCCGTGTAATCCGGCGTGATGCGGAACTTCGGGATGTCGGTGACGCCGTTGGAATGCAGCATCGGCTGCTGGCACGGGAACGCCAGCCCGACCGCCCAGTCCATCAGCACCGGTTGCGTCGACCCGAGATACTCCTGCACCGAGCGCAGTTCGGGCACCCGCGGCGGCGTCAGCGCGATCCAGTCCTCCGGGGTCAGGGACAGGTCCTCGGCCACGACCCGGACCGCGACCGCGTCGGCGGGGATCCTGGACCGGGGGAACCGCAGGTTGCGCCACGCCTTGGGCTGCTCGCCGTACAGATCGTCGGGCACCAGCCGGCCGGCCGGCAGCACCGCACCGCCCGGGCCGGCCGTTCCGTATTCCAGCACGACCGTCTGGCCGTCGGTGTGGTGGTGCAGCACGCTGTTGCCGGCGATCTTGCCCGCAGCGGTCACCACGACCAGCGGATGCCCGTCGTCGGCGTGGGGCAGCTGGTACCAGGCCGACGTCAGCTTGCTCTGCTGCTGTGCGCCGGTGGTGTAACTGCCGGCTACCGGAACCCGTTGCGGGTCAAGGCCGTACGGCAGGGGCACCGTCGAGCCGTTGACACCGGGCTTCTTGAGCTTCGTCGGCGCATCCCAGTCGTAGTCGGTGCCCGGCTGGTTGGGGTGCATCACGATCGCTTCGGCGACGGTGTGCGGCGGCACCCCGTTGGGGGTGAAGCCGACCGGGTCGACGCCGCCCAGTGCGCCGAGACTGCCGTAGTCGCCGGGCAGGGCGGGCATGAAGCCGGCATTGGTGTCCGGTTCGACCAGCACATAGTCGGCCAGACCGCAGCCACCGCTGAACGCCTGAACGTTGGACAAGCCGTTGGAGAAGGTGGGGTATTGGCGCACGATGCCGATCACCATCGATGCGATAAACACCAGCGCCATGAAACCGGCCGCGATGGGCACCGGCGCCGCGGTCAGCGCGCGGGCCACGCGTCCCTCGCCGTGGTCGCGGGAGGCGAAGTGCAGCCACACCGCGTACAGCGCCGTCAGCACGAACAAGGCGAAAAAGACTGCGCTGACGCTGATTCCGCCGATCTTTGGCATCGCCGCGTTGAACGGCACGCCGTAGCTGGACACGTACCACCAGCCGTTGGTGGTGGCGAAGCACAGCGCCAGCAGGAACAGCACCGCGGCCAGGAACGCCATCCGGTTGCGCGACCAGCGCAGCACCGCCGGCGACACCAGCACCGTGGTCAGTGCCGCCATCGCCGCGCCCACCGCCGCGAACAGGCCGAAGTGGTGCACCCACTTGGTCGGGGTGAACATCAGGAAGAACATCGTGCCGAAGATGACACCCATCAGCCGCCACGCCGGTCCGCGGGCGACTCCGCGAACTCGCTTGCGTCGCAACATGATGAACATCGCGGTAAACAGACACAGGGCGGTGATCAGGAAGCCGAACCGCCGCGACAGCGAGCCGTCGACGGTGGGCAGGATCAGGTAGTAGTAGCGCAGGTTCTCGGTGTACCAGGCCTGGCTGGGCCCGATCGCCGTGCGAATCCTGGTGGCTTCCAACACCGTTGCCAGAGTCTGGTCGGCGAACACCACCGTCAGGATGACCGTGGCGGCGGCCAGCATCGGCGCCACCAGCGGCCAGGTGCCGACCACGCGGTGCCGGCGCACCAGGATCCGCAGGATCGGACGACCACCGGCCACCAACGCGCCCACCGCGATCAAACCGGTGGGCTGCACGCCGAGCGTGAACGCGGCGGTGATCACCGCCAGCGCCGCCGGAGTCATCCGGCTGTAGCGCATCGACCGCTCGATCAACACGTAGGTGATCAACGAACCGACCGCGATGATGGGCTCGGGCCGCAGGCCGTTGTCGAACGGCATCCACGCGGTGAGAAGCACCAGCCCCGCCGCCCAGTTGGCGGCCTTGCTGCGGGTCACCGCGGGACCCAGTCGGGGCAGCACTTCGCGGGACAGCAGCAACCAGCACACCAGCCCGGCGACCAAGTCCGGCAACCGAATCCACAGGCTCTGGTCGCTGACGTGCGTCATCAGCGCCAGCAGGTTGTAGTACCAGCCGAACGGGTCTTCCGGGCTGCCGAACCAGCGGAAGTAGTTCGACATGTAACCGGCGCGGTCGGCGACCCGGGCCATACCCAGGATGTAGCCGTCGTCGGACGAGTTGGCCCCGATCACCCACCAGAGCACGAACCCGAACGTCACCGTCGCGTCGGCGAGGGTGAAGGTGCGCCAGTTCGCCGGGATGAGCCGGCGCATGCGGTGTCCGTCCAACTGGTCCAACCGCCACAGAGCGACCAGCGCGACGATCGTCGCGATGATCGCGCCGACAATGGCAAAGAGTTTCAAAAATGTTGGCGTGGTGGAGAATCGGGTGTCGATGGTGGCCGACAGCTGCAGGCCCGGCGGTGCCGGTCCGGTCAGATCGGTGAACACCCCGACGATCTGCGGGCGCAGGTTGGGGTCGGGGTAGCCGCTGCGTAACGGTTTGCCGGACGGATCTTTGAGCCCGACGAAGGTGGCATACGTTCCGGCCGACGTGGACGTGATGTCGATGCGTTCGCACTGTCCGGATTCCACCTGATCGCGGGGCACCGACAAGATCACCACGTTGCGGTCGGTGACGTCGACGCGTTGCTTGCCGACCACGACGAACAGCGCGTTGAGGTTGGCGTCCTTACCCTGCTTGGGCGCGGTGCCCAGCACGATCCCACCCGTCGGCGGCACGCCGCGCACCACCTGGCACGGCACCGTGGCGTGCAAGTCGACTGGGGTCAGCGAAATCAGCGGCGCGGTGACGCTTTTGAGTTGGCCCTGCTGCGGCCAGTTCAGCTGTGCGGTGGTCTGCACGACGGGCAGCAGGGGGGTGGCGACCGACAGGAAGAAGCCGATCAGCCCGGCGATAGTGGCGACCCAGCGGGTCACCTTCACGTTGCCATCCTCGGTGGGTGTGCTCACGGCAGCGCTCGAATCGGTCCTTGACGGCTCCAGCCGTACACGGTGGTGACGCCTTGTTGGATCTGCGCGTCAGGCGCGACGTCCCGCGAGAACCAGCGGTGGTACTGCTCCACCTGTCCCCAGTCCCGGTACCAGTCGCCGTTCAGGTAGGTCGGGATGGTGGACGTCCACTGCAGTGCCTGGGTGAACAGGAACGGCCCGCCGGACTTCGACGCCTGCCACAGGTTCGACGACGCCGAGGTCTGCTTGTGGTCGGGCTGGATGCGGTAGTCGGGCAGCTCCGCGACGCCGAGGTGCTCGGAAAACGGCCGCTGGCAAGGGAAATTGGCGGCGGTCGCGATGTCCATCAGGACCGGCTGCTGCGACCCGAGGAGCTGCTGCAGGGTCTTGGTCACCGGCACCCGCGGCGGGGTGAAGGCAAACCACTGGTCTTCGCTCAGGTTGGGGTCGTAGGCGACGATGCGGGCCACGTTGGCCTCCGGCGGTGCCCAGCTCAGCGGGAAGCGCAGATTGCGCCAGGCGGGCTGTGGTCCGATGTCGATCGGGAACATCAGCCCGAGCGCCGCGACGCTGCCGTCGGGTTTGGCGATACCCCACTGCAGCCGCAGCGACTGGCCGTACATGAAGTCGCCGTCCTCTTTGTACGACCAGATGGCACCTGCGGCGGCGACCACCACGAGCGGCCGGTCGGCAGTCCTCGGCGGCAGCTGATACCACGCCGAGGTGGCGGTGGCGGCTTGGGAGTTTTCGCCGTAGCTGCCGATCACCGGGGTGCGGGCCGGGTCGAGGCCGAACGGCAGCGCGGCATCCGAACCGTTGACTCCGACCGGGCCTTTGCCGCCGGCGGTGCCCGCGGAGTCGGTGATCGACGCGTTCGGCTTGTTGGGCGACGCATCGGAGTTCACCACGCCCGGCTTGGTCACCACGGGGTCGGACTGCAGGTTTTCGCCGACGCCCTTCGGTGTGAAGCCGACCGGGTTGGCGCCGCCGAGCGGGCCGGCCGGGCCGAAGTTCTGGCCCGGAACCGGTTGCAGCAGGCCGGCATTGGGGTCGGGTTCGGCCAGCACGTCGTCGGCCATCGCGCAGCTGGTCGGCGATAGGCCGGAGGCCAGTGCAGCGAAGTTCGCCTTGCCGGTGGTGTACATCGGGTAGCGCAGCACGGCGCCCTTGCCCAGCGACGCGACCTCGCCGAACACCATGATCGCCGCGACCACCAGCAGCGGCGTCGACGCCAGCACGCGATTTCGTCGGCTGTCCTTGACCTCGGTGTGCCCGGCGTAGTCCATCCGGAAGTGCTGCCAGGCGGCCAGCAGACCGGTCGCGATCGACAACGCCAGGAACATCGACGTCACCGGGTGGCTGGCGATGACCGGCTGGATGTCGAACCACGGGACGCCGTAGTTGTTGACGTAGAACCAGCCGTTGATGCCCGATGTCGCCCACGCCAGCATGAACAGCAGCGCGGTGATGTAGAGCGTCAGGTTGCGGCGATTGTGCAGGCCGACCCGCGCGCAGACGAACGCGGTGACCGCGCCGAGCGCGCCCGCCAACCCGGCGAAGGCGCCGAACTGGATCGCCCACTTGGTGGGCGTGAAATGCAGTAGCAGCAGCCCGATCGCGGCCGTGCCGATCAACCGCCAGGCCGGGCCGCTGGCCAGCCCCGGCACCCGGCCGCGTCGCAGCAGCACCACCAGCACGCCGAACAGGCACAGCAGCAGGATCAGCACGGCGAACCGCCGCGTCATCGACCCTTCGGCGTTGCTCTCGACGGTGAGGAAGTAGTAGCGCAGGAACTCCTGGTACCAGGCGATCGTCGGGCCGACCTTGTACTTGATCCGCGCCGACTCGGCGACGGTGGCCAGCGTCTGCGAGCGGAACACCACCAGCAGGATCGCCGACAGCGCCGCGGCCAGCACCGCCAGCGGAGCCAGCAATCCGTCGGTGGCGCGGCGCCGCGCGATGATCTGCGCGATGGCCCGGGCGCCGGTGAGCAGCGCGGCCACCGCGATCAGTCCCTGGGGCGCCAGCGTCGCGGTCAGCGTCGCCACGATGATCGCCAGCGCCGCGGGGACCAGCCTGCGGGTGGCGATCGAGGTCTCGACCAGCACCCAGGTCACGATCACGCCCAACGCGATCAGCGGCTCGGGGCGCAGGCCGTTGTTGAACGGCAACCAGGCGGCCAGGAATACCGCGCCCGCCGTCCACACCGCGACCCGGTTGCTGCCCAGGCCGCCCCGTCCGGGGCCGAGCCGTCGCAGCATGTAGCGGCTGATGATCAGCCAGCACCCTATGCCGGCCAGCGTCGCGGGCAGCCGCATCCACACGCCTGCCGTGCTCACCGACGCCAACTGGGCCAGCACCGACTGATACCAGTCGAACGGCGCCTCGGTGGTCCCGAAATACCGGTAGTAGTTGGCCACGTATCCGGCCTGTCCGGACACCCGGGCCATCGTGAGGTTGTAGCCGTCGTCCGACGAGGTCGCGCCGATGACGTGCCACAGCAACAGCGTCGAGACGACGCCGGCGTCAGCCAGCCAGGTCGCGGTCCCCACGCGTAACCACGCCCTCAGACTGCGCGGCGTGCGTCGTCCCGACCGCCGGTCGAGCACCGCCAGCGCGACGATCGAGGCCAGCACGCTCAGCCCGCCCAGCGCCATCACCGCGCGTTTGATGAGTGTGGGCGCGACGATGAACCGGGTGTCGACGTCGATGCGGGCCGACAGGCCCGGCTGCGCGGGCACGGTCAGCTCGGTGAAGATGCCGCCGACGGCGGGCTTCTTCTCCGGCGCCAATCTGCCTGCGGCGCCGGGGATTCCGACGAAGTCCGCGGCGGCGACCCCGGCGTCGGCCCAGATGTGCAGGGCGCTGCACTTGCCGTCGGCGACGGCGGGGCGGGCCGCGACGGCGGCGACCGAGTCGCGGAATGCGACGACGACGGTGTCTTTGTTGGCCCGGACGAACAGCCCGGCCTTGCCCGTCTCGAAGCCGTTGGCCGGCAGCGTCGAGACCACCAGCCCGCCGTCGGCGGGCAGCGTCGCGATCGCACTGCACGGGATGGTGATGTCCAGCGCCCGCGGGGCCCCGGACACCAGCGCCGCGGTGATGTCGGAGACGTGCCCGTCCGCGTTGACGCCCTGCGGCCACAGGATCGTCGCCGTCGTCTGCTTCACCGGAAGCAACGGGACGACGGCGCAGAGCAGCGCTCCGAGGATTCCCGCGACGATGGCGATCAGTCGCGCTAGCCGATACGGCGATCGCGCACTGTCGTCATGGGGCACGAGGCACGATCGTATGCGACGTCACTAAGTGCTTTGGCGACGCTCGCCGTAAGAATCGACCCGCGCTTGATTCACATCGAATTCATCAGAAATCGGCCCGCGACGGTGCAGGTCAGTGCGCCGGACAAACCATTTCACCCCGCCCGACGAGGCGTAACGCACCATTAATCGCGGTTCGACTCCCGTGTTAAAACGTGGTTAAGTGCCCAACGGTGGTGAACGTGACGGAGCAAAAAACACGCACCACCGGCCATTGGCGGGAGTTGTGGAGTTCCCCCTATCTGCGGACGTCGGCAGTGGTCGCCGGGGGCGTGGTGTTGTATTCCACCAACGAGTTCCTGACGATCAGCATGCTGCCCAGCACGATCAACGAGATCGGCGGCGAGCGGATTTATTCGTGGGTGACGACTCTTTATCTCGTCGGGTCGGTGGTCGCTGCAGCGACGGTAAATACGATGCTGCACCGCGTCGGCGCGGCTATCTCCTATCTATTGGGGTTCGCCGTGTTGGGCGTAGGCAGCCTGGTCTGCGCTGCGGCACCGAACATGGAGGTGCTGCTCGGCGGGCGCTTACTGCAGGGCCTGGCCGGCGGGTTGCTGTGCGGTCTGAGCTTCGCGGTGATCAACGCGGTGCTGCCGCGCTATCTATGGAGCCGCGGGTCGGCCATGGTGGCCTCCACGTGGGGCGTCGGCGCCCTGCTCGGCCCGGCGCTAGGCGGATTGTTCGCACAGTTCGGCGCCTGGCGGTGGGCTTTCGGCCTGCTGGCCATGCTCAGTGTCGGGATGGCGATTCTGGCCCCCGGCGCGCTGACCGCGGACGGTGCCGACGAGGACACCGAGCACGCTGCCGCGCGGGTCCCGGTCCCGTCGGTGGTCCTGCTGGGCGCCGCGGCTCTCGCGGTCAGCGTGGCATCGCTGCCGCACAACACGCTGGCGACGGCCGCCCTGCTGACCCTCGGAGCGCTGCTGATCGGGGTGTTCCTGGTCGTCGATCGCAAGATGCCCACGGCGGTCCTGCCGGCCAGCGTCTACGGCGTCGGCCCGCTGAAGTGGGTCTATCTGACGCTGGGGCTGCTGGTCGCGGCGACCAAGGTCGACCTGTACGTGCCGCTGTTCGGTCAGCGGCTGGCACACCTGGGGCCGATCATGGCCGGGCTGTTGGGCGCCGCGCTGTCGATGGGCTGGACGATCAGCGGCCTGGGCAGTGGATCGCTGAACAGGAACAAGACGATCGTCGGCGTGGTGATCGCGGCTCCGGTGGTCATGGCGCTCGGGTTGGCGCTGGCCGGGGTGGCGCACGTGCAGGATGCGACCGCGTGGATCATCGTCGGATGCGCGCTGGCGCTGCTGGCGGTCGGCGTCGGTATCGGCGCCGCCTGGCCGCATCTGTCGGCGTGGGCGATGAGTGACGTCGACGATCCCGCCGAGGGCGGGGCGGCCGCGACCGCGATCAACTCGGTGCAGCTGATTTTCGGCGCGTTCGGCGCCGGCCTGGCCGGTGTGGTGGTGAACATCGTCGACGGCGGCGGGGTCGAGGCGGCCCGGGTGGCGTTCGCCGTTTTCGCGGTGCTGGCGTTGAGCGCATGCTTCACCGCGTTCCGGGCCGGTCGCCGGCAACTGACGTACTAGCTACGCCGAAGCGGGGCGGGGCTCCACAAACCACTGCGGGTGGCCGAACCAAGATCGAGCCGGGCGGGCTGTTCGTTGGGGTAATACGGCGTCAGCTGCTGCAGCGCCCCCCAGTCCCGGGACCAGTCGTCCTTCAGATAGCTCGAGACGGTGTTGGCGCGCAGCAGCAGCTCGCTGATCCCCAGCGGCCCGCCGCCGTTGTGGTCCATCACCGGCGAGTTGGCCTCGGCGCCGAACCGGTCGGGCAGAATCCGCCATTTGGGCACCTCGACGACGCCGTTGAGATGCCCGAATGGCCGCTGGCACGGAAATGCCAGTCCGACAAGCCAATCGAGAAATACCGGCTGGGTCGAGCCGACCACGTCCTGCAGGGTGTCCAGTCGCGGGATACGCGGCGGCGTCACCGCGATCCAGTGCTGCGGCGCCAGGTCGTCATCGGTCACGACCACCCGGATCTGGGTGGCGTCACGGGGCACCGCGGCCAGCGGCGCGCGTAGGTTGCGCCACGCGGGCGATGCCCCGACGTCGGCGAATCCCGTTGCGCCGCCGGGCTTGTTGGCCGCCGCCTGCTCATCGGTGGCCCACTGCACCTGCACTTCGCCGGGGTTGAAGCGGCCCGCCGCCGACAGCACCAGCAGCGGACCGGCCTGATCGCGGGCAGCATGGTCGGGCAGCCGGTACCAGGCAGAGCGCAGCTGTGACGGGACCTGTGGCCCCGAACGCCAGCTCCCCAACACCGGCGTGCGTGCCGGGTCCAGGTTGTAGGGCAGCCGCGCCCGTGAGCCGTTGATGCCCGGCGCGGGCGTCGTGCCGCCCTCGGTGCCGGCTTCGCTGCCGGTGGTCAGGCCGTCGTCGTAGGCGAAGCTGCGGTCACCCGGCCGCTCCATCACCGGGTCCGCCGAGACATTGGCGGGAATCCCGTTGGGGTCGAACCCTTCCTCGTAGCCGGCGTCCAGAGCGTCCTTGACCGGCACGCTGACCGGCTGCAGCATTCCGGCGTTGGGATCCTGCTCGACCAGCACGTCATTGGCCAGTCCGCAGGTCCGACCGGTCAGCGCTTGCAGGTTGGACCGGCCGACCGACCACGCCGGATACTGTTCCGTCATGCCCAGTGTCAGCGACAGGACCTCGAAGAAGACCAGCGCCCAGGCGGCAATTCCCAACGGCGAGCTGATGATTCGGGCGAACCGGGACTGACTGGGCGGCCCGGCGTCGTCGCCGTTGTTGACGAAGTGGAACCAGGCGGCCAGCAACAGCACCAGCACCGTCAAACCCAGGGCGACGGTGGTGAAGCCGAAATGCCACTGCGGGAACGCATTTGACCAGGGCACGCCGAAGTTCGACACGTACCACCAACCGTTGACGCTGGCCAGCGACAACGCCACCATGAACAGCACCACCGCTGCGAACATGGTCCGGTTGCGGCGCGAGCGCATGGCAGCTGAGGTCACCGCGACCGCGGCCAGCGCCCCCAGCGAGCCGGCCAGCCCGGCGAACACACCGAAGTGGTGCGTCCACTTGGTGGGGGTGAACATCATCGCGATGAACGAGATGATCGTGATGCCGACGATGCGACGGCTCGGCCCGGCCGCGGTGCCCGGAATCCGGCCCTTGCGCAGCGACATGGCGACCGACACCGCCAGCGCGACCAGCAGCGCCAATAAAGCGAACCGGCGCGCGACCGAGCCGTCGGGGCTGGCCATGAACAACCGCTC
Source organism: Mycobacterium cookii (assembly GCF_010727945.1). Classification (NCBI taxonomy): domain Bacteria; kingdom Bacillati; phylum Actinomycetota; class Actinomycetes; order Mycobacteriales; family Mycobacteriaceae; genus Mycobacterium; species Mycobacterium cookii. The sequence goes on along the minus strand of NZ_AP022569.1, from coordinate 3,236,137 downwards.
GTAGCGCAAGTGTTCGTCGAACCAACTCAGGCTAGGGCCCAGCGCGCGCTTGAGCGCGGTCGCCTGCAACTCACCGGCCAGGGTCTGGTCGCGGAAGATCAGGATGCCGGTCACGGTGACCGCGGCCAGGATGGGCGCCAGCAACGGCAGCACGCCGAACTGTCGTGAGCGGCGGTGCACGATGGTGCGCAACGGGCCGATCGCCACCAGCAGCGCGCCAATCGAGGCGATACCGGTGGGCCCGGAGAACAGTGTCAGCGCCCCGATGATGCAGGCGACCGCGACCGGCAGCAACCGACTGGTCGCCACCGCGCGCTCCACCGAACACCAGGTCAGCAGGATGCCCACCGCGATGATCGGCTCCGGCCGCAGCCCGTTGTCAAGCGGCAGCCACACCGCCAGGAACATGCCCGCCGCCGTCCACGCCGCCGCTCTGCTGGTCTTGACCGCATGCCCCAGCCGCGGAATGACTTCCCGGCTCGTCACCCACCAGCAGGCCAGCGCCATGATCAGGGTGGGCAGCCGCATCCAGATGCTGGCGGTCGTGACGTGGGCCCACAGCGCCAGCAGGTCGTAGTACCAGCCGAACGGCGCCTCCGGGGTGCCCAGCCAGCGGTAGTAGTTGGCCATGTAGCCGGCATGCTCGGAGACCCGCGCCATGGTCAGGATGTAGCCGTCGTCGGCGGTGTTGGCGCCGACGAAGTGCCACCACACCAGCACCAGCGTGACCAGGCCGTCCAGCCCGGTGACCGACCACCAGCGCGACGGCAGGAAGCGTCGGTGCCGGGTGCCGTCGGAGGTGTCCAGAACGTGCAGCGCGATCAGTGCGGCGATGGTCGACGCCACCCCGAGCAGCATCGCGGCCATCTTCAGCGTGGTCGGCGAGCTGCTGTAGCGGGTATCGACGGTCGCGGAGAACGTTAGACCGGGCGGGGCCGGTCCGCTCAGATCGGTGAACACCCCGACGATCTGCGGGCGAAAGTCGTAGCCGCTCTTTTCGCCCCGCAGCGGTGAGCCGGGATGTTCGGCATTGGGTCCCTGGGTGAGACCGACGAATTCTCCGGTGACCCGGTCGGCGTGCGCGGTGAACACCACTTTCTGGCAGGCGCCGCTGAGCACCTGGCTCAGTGGCGCGACGACGACCGGCACATTGCGCACGATCAGCACCAGGTCATCGTTGATCCGCTCCATCAGCAGGCCGCGGTCCACCGCCTTCGGCGCCTGCTTGGGCACTGTCGAGAGCAACACCGTCTTGCCGTTTCCGGTCAGACCGGCGGCGGCCTGGCACGGAACGCTGATGTTGAGGTCGGTGGCTACGTAGCCGATCAGTGGGGCTTCGACGCTGCTGAACACGCCGTTCTGCGGCCAGTTCAGCTGAGCGGTGGTCTGTTTGACCGGAAGCAGCGGCGTCGCGAGCGCCAGCAGGGCGCCGAGCAGACCGGCGACCACGGCGACGAGGCGGGCGGTCCGGTACTTCGCGCCATCGTCGCCGGTCGTGTTCACGAAGCTTGATGCTAATTGCTCCCGGCGGGTCGCCTCGGTGGCCATCAGGGTTTACGGACGGCCAGCACGAAGGGGCCGATCTTGGTCACGGTGAACCGCGGGTCGGCGAACATCGAGGCGTTCAGTTCGACCGTGTAGCGGCGCACATTGGGCTGGTTGGGATAGACGTCTTCGGCTAGCCGCAGCGTGTAGGTGCTGGACTCGCCGGCCGAGCCGCCGTGCCGCATCAGGAACACGGTCGGCGGCGCCCACGGCAGCGTGTCGAGGGCGTGGACGAACGTGTCGGGGGTCTTGAGCTTCGACCAGCTCTTGATCGCCGCCGCCCGGTTGTCGAACTGCGCGAGGGGGTTGGCGTAGTGCGACGTCAAGCCCTGGAAGCCGTAGTACGGGTAGTAGGACAGGAAGCTGTAGTCGGCCGTCAGCACCACGGTCTCGTCGCGCGGTTTACCGGTCGCCCGGGTGATCGCGGTGTCGATCTCGCTGTAGAACTTCTCCGAGCTCGGCGGACGGCGATCGCCGCGTTGGCCGTGGCCGTCGGTGTCGGTGTAGGCGATGGTGAGGTCGGGCCGCAGCACGTCGGGGATGTCCTGGCTGAACGCGATCGCCCCGGCCAGCCCGATCGACGCCGCGACCGGCAGCACGGCACGACCCCAGGCTTGCTCGCGGCCACGGGCTTTCACGGCAAGCGTCAGCTCGACGAAGCCGAAGACGCCGGCAGTGGCCAGCAGCACGGTGAGCGTCGGCTGCAGCCGGAAGGACAGCAGCGTGGTGCGGGCCAGTGTCGCCAGCATCGACAGCAGCGACCACAGGTAGACAGCCAGCACACCCATCGCCAGGCCGGCGGCTCGCACCGACGAGCGGGCCCGGATGACCAGCCACACCGTGCCGAGCATGCACAGCGCGCCGAGCAGGGTGAACTGCAGCATCGGGAAGGTCAACTCGGCGCCGTCGGCGGGTAGGTAGTGGGAGGCGCTGCCGGTGTTGCTGACCGGGTCGCGCATCGCCCGCAGCACGAACGGCAGCCAGGTGATCGCGCCGATCGCGGCCGCGATCACAGCGAGCACCGCCAGCCGGACCAGCGGATCGAGCGCCGCCCTGACGCCGTCTCGCCGGCGGGAGGCCAGCAGCCCCGCGGCCATCAGCGTCACGGCGAACGCGCTGTAGAGGAACAGCAGCGTGTAGAAGGTCGCCGCGACGCCCAGGAAGATCCCGGCGCCGACCACCGCCGCCCAGCCGCCGGACCGGATGCCGCTGCGCAGACCCGACCACGTCAGGATCAGCGCCGGCGGCAGCAACACGGTGATCATCGCGGAGTAGGGCTCCGGCGAGCTGTAGGCCAGCGACACGGCGGCCGTCGCGATGGTGACCAGCACCGCGTACTCGAAGCGGATCATCCGCCACCACAACACCAGCGCCACCGCGACCGCGATCGTGATCGAGGTGATCGACCACGGCTTGCAGATCTCCCAGCCCGTCGTATGGGTCAGCGCCGCGACGCGGCCGCCGAGCCAGAACCAGCCGGGCGGATAGAACGGCGGCAGGCCGAGGTAGGTCATGTCGTGCAGCGCCGCGCTGTCGGTCAGACGGGTCAGGTATTCGGTGCGAAACTGCTGATCGACCGAGATGCCGAACAGGTAGAGCTTGGTGGCGCCCAGCGGCATGCCGAGCGTCACCACGGAGAACGCGGAGACGAACGCCAGCGCCAACAGCCTTGCCGCCCAACGCCGACCACGTCGCCAGGTCCAACCGGCGACCAGCAAACCGACGATGCAGCCGACCTGGCCGACCGTGGTCAGTGCGTGCAGTTGATTCGACGACGGGAAGGCCGGCCACTGCACGCCCGCGATCGCGACGAGCGAGATCACCGACACCACCGCAGCGATCGCGGCCGCGACCACCATGTGGCCGACGGTGGCCAGTGCGTTGCGCATCTAAATGGGCAGTCTGCGGAAGATCGGCCGCGGGATGTGCCGCAGCACCATCATCACGTAGCGGAAAGCTCCTGGCGCCCAGACGAGTTCCTTGCCCTTGGCCGCCGAGGTGACCGCCAGGTCGGCGATGTACTCCTTGTCGACGGTGAAAGGTGCTTCCTTGGCGCCGGTGGACTTCCAGTGCTCGATCGTCGTGGTCGTCCGCACCTGACCCGGCCGGATGACCAGAACGCGAACACCGCTGGGCCGCAACGCCTCTCCGAGCCCAAGGTAGAAGCCGTCCAGACCGGCTTTGGTCGACCCGTAGACGAAGTTGGACCGGCGGACCCGCTCACCGGCCGCCGAACTCATCGCGATGATCTGTCCGAAGCCCTGCGCGCCCATCTTCTCACCCAGCAGGACGCCGACGGAAACCGCTGCGGTGTAGTTGATCTGGGCAATCTGGACGGCCTTGCGCTGGTCATGCCACAGCTCCTCGGCGTTGCCGAGCAGGCCGAACGCGACAATCGCCACATCGACATCGCCGCCGGCGAAAGCCGCATCGATGACTTTCGGGTGGCTGTCGGTGTCGACGCCGTCGAAGTCGATCCACTCGACGGACTTGGCACCGGCCGCCTTCAACTGCGCGACGGCCTTGTCCTTGCCGGGATGGTTGGGCAAGTCGGCCAGTAGAATCCGCGCGTGCGCGTTCTGCAGGTAGCGCTCGCAGATCGCCAGCCCGATCTCAGAGGTGCCGCCCAGCAGCAGGATGGTCTGGGGATTTCCAACGGCGTCAAGCACCATTTACAGCAGCTCCAAACGTCGGGCCATGTCCGAGACGAAGACCCCAGTGGGATCGACTTTGCGGCGCAACGCAATCCACTCGTCGATCCGCGGGTACATGGCGTGGAAGTTGTCGGCGCTCACCCGGGAGTCTTTCGCCGTGTACACCCGGCCGCCGAATTCCATCACCCGGGCGTCGAGTTCGTTCAGGAACGCATTGATGCCGGGCTTGTTGGGGAAATCCATCGCCACATTCCAGCCGGCCATCGGGAAACTCAGCGGTGCCCGGTTGCCCGGACCGAAAAGCTTGAACACGTTCAGCGCCGAGTAATGGCCCTGAGTCTGGATCCACCGGATGATGGCCTTGAACTCTTCCATGGCATTCGGCGGCACCAGGAACTGATGCTGCGCGAAACCTGCTGGTCCGTAAGCATTGTTCCACCCGCTGACCAGGTCGAGCATGTGGTAGAACTGCGACAGATTCTGGATCTTGCCGGTGTACGTCCCGCCCAGGCGGTAGTAGACCTCGCCGATCGCCATGAACGACAGCTTGTTCATCGCGCTGATCGGGAAGACGTTGGGCACCGTAAGTAGTTGCGGCGCATCGAATTTCAGCGGGTTCTTGGCCAGCTTCGGCGGCAGCTGATCGAGCGTGGCCAGGCTGCCCCGGCTGATCGACGCCCGGCCGAGTTTCGGCGGCGGACTGATCAGGTCGAACCAGGCGCTGGAATAGGTGTACTTGTCCTCGCTGCCGTCGAGGTGGACGGCGACGGTCTCGTCGAGGTCTTTGGTCGCGACGCCGTCGGCGATGAAGTACGCCGTCTCGGTCGGCGTCATCGCGATGGTGGCCCGCAGCACGATGCCGGTCAGGCCGTTGCCGCCGACGGTGGCCCAGAACAAATCGGCCTCGTCACCTTCGGGGGTGAGGTGGCGGATCTGCCCGTCGGCGGTCAACAGTTCCATCGAGACGACGTGATTGCCGAAGCTGCCCGCGCTGTGGTGGTTCTTGCCGTGGATGTCGCAGGCGATCGCGCCACCGACGGTGACCTGCCGGGTGCCCGGCAGCACCGGCACCCACAGGCCGAACGGCAGCGCGGCCTTCATCAGCTGATCTAGGCTCACCCCGGCGTCCACGTCGGCCAGTCGGGTGGCCGAGTCGATCGAGTGGATGTTGTGCAGCGGCGTCATGTCGATCACCAGACCGCCGCCGTTTTGGGCGTTGTCGCCGTAGGAGCGGCCCAGCCCGCGGGCGATCACGCCCCGGCTCTTCGACTGCCCCGCGCCGCCGTCGGCAACCTGGGCGACCGCCTTGGCGATCACCTCGGGGTCGGGTGTGGACAACACGTCCGCCACCGACGGTGCGGTCCGGCCGAAACCCGTCAGCGGGGTTTTGGTGGTCGGAATGTCACTGCTCAACATCGTCAAAAAGGGTACCTGTCTACAACGGCCGGTCAGCGCAGCCGGAAGATCACCGAGCGCTGAACGACGAAGTTGATCACCGTCGCGGTGCCCTGGGCGATGACGAATGCGGCCGGTATCCGCCAGGGCTCGTTGGCGAACTGGAGGTAGAAGACGTAGTTGATGCCAACCTGCACGCAGTAGGTCAGGGCGTACAGCACACAGACCGCGATGAACCGGGCCTTGCTGGGAGGTGCCCGAAACGTCCACCGCCGGTTGATCAAATAGGCGGTCGTCGTGCCCGCGATGAAGCTGAGCGATTTGGCGACGTTGACCTGTAGCCCGGCCCGCAGCAGCAACACGTACAGCCCGAAGTCGACGACCGCCGACAGTCCGCCGGTGACGATGAACCGCCACGCCTGCGTCTTGAGGGGCAGCTGGGTATTCGCCGCGATCTCAGCCATCGGCGAAAAGTCTACGGGCGCTTAAGACGGGTACTTCACGTCCAGCAACTCGACCTGCTGTTCGCCCTGCGGCGTGCTGTATTTGACCTTGTCGCCGGCCTTCCGGCCGACCAGGGCGAGGCCCAGCGGGCTGCTCGCGGTCAACGCCTCGGACTCCCCGTCGAGGGAGGCCTCTTCGATCACCGAGATCACCTGCATCGTGACCACGTCGCCGTCGGAGAACCGAAGCTTCACCTCAGTGCCGAACGGCAGCTCGTCGCCGTTGGACGGCGCCGGTCCGGCGTGCAGCAGCCGGTCGAGCTCGGCCACCCGCTCGTCGAGGCCGACCAGTTCGTCGGCGCGCTGGATCGCGTCGGCGGCGTCGGCGTGATCGCTGACGGCACCGCGGTCGTTCCGCACCTCGGCTTCCAGCCGATCCCGTCGTTCTTGTAAACGGGCCAGCTCGGCAGCGACGCGCTCGCGTGCCTCACCGGTGAGCCCCGAGGGCTCGACGTTTTTACTCAATTCGGATCAACCTGTCCTAGTGGCAGCTGCCGCCAATATATTCCTCCGCAGCGCGGCGCATGAACGTACATCGACGAGCCCTCAAGGAACGCGCTTTCTAAATACACACATGTTGAGTTATCTGAGATATACATGTGTCTAATATAAACGGGTCGATCGCCACCTGTTGGCATATTTCAGATCGGAGCGTCCGTGCGATAGTTTGCCGTCCCGCACGCGAAACATGTTCCGTTCCAGCCTGTTTGCAGTGATCAGATATCGATGGGTTAGCTGCTGACTCCTTGCGTCAACGACTTCCAAAATAAGTTTCGATTAACTTGTGATTTCCCCCACGCGGCCGAGCTTAAGAGATACCTTAAGCACAACTGAGAACGGCACTCAGACACTTCGGGCGGGAATTCGGGCGGGAATCAGAAGCGGAGGCTTCTTCATGGCTGGAAAACACAGCAAAGGAAATCGTCAATCAGCAACGGCCAAGGCGCGCCGTCGTGCGCGTGTCGCCGGCGTGGGCGGAAGCGCCGGAGCGTTCCTCGCGTTCGGGCTGAGCCCGCTAGTGGGCGCGCCCTCGGCCAAGGCCGACGTGTTCGACGACATCTTCGATTTGGCGATCGGCTCGGCCACCAACTCGGCGTTGACGGCAGTCAACCCGGCGGAATTCCTGGACCCTGCAGTGTTGACCGGCCTGCTGGGGGACCTCAGCACGCCCGCCGGATGGGAGACCTTGCTCGCCGATTTCGCCAACCCCAGCAGCTTTGATGCCGTGTCCGCGAGCAGCACTGCGCTGTCCGACGCCGGCTCGGCGGCGTCGGTGGCTGATTCTTCCTCGAACACTTTCCTGCAGGGCCTTGAGCAATCCTGGATCAACAGCGCGTTCGGCCAGCAGTTCGACACCTCGCTCAACGCGTGGGCTGAGCAGGCCAACCCCGCCGCATTTTCCGCCGCTGACTCCTGCGGCCTGATCTGCAACGGCGCCGAAGGGACCGCGCTCAGCCCCGATGGACAAGACGGCGGGCTGTTCTTCGGTAACGGCGGCGACGGCTTCAGCTACACCGACGCAACTGACCCGACCGGCGCAGCAATGAACGGCGGGGACGGCGGTAGTGCGTTCTACTTCGGTAACGGCGGCGAAGGCGGGACCGGGTTCGACGGCGGCAGCGGCGGCGACGGCGGCAGCGGCGGGCTCTATTACGGCAACGGTGGTGACGGCGGTGATGGTGGTGCGGCTACCGCAATGCACGCCGCCGGTGTAGGTGGCAACGGCGGCGACGCCGGAACATACGCATTCTTTGCGCATGGCGGCGCGGGCGGGGACGGCGGAACCGGCCTGACCGGCACGGCGGGCATGGCTGGCAACCCCGCCGGAGCGCTTAACGGCGGCGACGGCGGTACCGGCGGCAACGGTGGCACCGGTGGATTCTTCGGCGCGGGCGGCGCCGCCGGTAACGGCGGGGTCGGCGGCGAGGGTGGAGTCGGCGGCAACGGCGCGGTCGGCACTGGCGACCTCGGCAACGGCGGCACCGGTGGCACGGGTGGCACTGGTGGCGATGCCGGTGACGCGGGCAAGGCCGGCATCTTCGGAGTCGCGGGCGCTCATGGACTAGACGGCAATGGCGGTAGCGGCGGTGCCGGCGGTGACGGTGCCGCGAGTGGCACCGGTGCCACTGGAGGTGCCGGCGGCGAAGGCGGTGCGGGCGGTACGGGCACCGCGACCGCGGCCGGGCACGGCGGCGGTGGTGGTGGTGGCGGCGGCTACGCCGAGATTTCCAGCAGCACCGGCGGTGTCCTGAATGGCACCAACACGGCGACCGGCGGTGCTGGCGGTGCCGGCGGGGTCGGTGACACCGCCAAAGCAGGTGGCGATGGCGGAACGGGCGGCTATGCCAGCATCTCCGCCACCGGTACCGGCGCAGTCACGAACGCCACTGCGACCGGCGGGGTCGGCGGCGCCGGCGGCGCGGATGGTGGCACTGGCGGTGACGGCGGACACGCCATCGTCGAGGCCTACGGCGCGACAAGCACCGCTACCGGGACGGCGACAGGCGGTGCCGGCGGCGCGGGCATCACTGGCGGCCAGGGCGGCGACGGCGGTAACGGCAACATCTGGGGCGGATACAACGGCACCGCGCTCGGCTACGGCACCGCCAGCGGTTCGGCCAGCGGCACCGCGGTCGGCGGTGTTGGCGGCACCGGCACCGGCACCGGCAGCACGGGCGGCGACGGTGGCAACGCCTACGTCGTGGCAACCAGTGGGTACGGCCACGCGGCCGTCGCCAGCGGCGTCGCTCACGGCGGAATCGGCGGTGCAGGCAGCACCGGTGGCACCGGCGGGCCGGTGGCACCGGCGAGGTCAACGCCGGAGACGGCGGTGCCTTCAGCGGTGGCACTGCCACTGGCGGAAGCGGGACCGGCGGCAACGGGGGCGCCGGCTTCGATGGCGCGACCGGCGGCCACGGTGGTACCGGCGGCGTCTTCGGCGAATACGGTTCCGTCACCACCGGCAGCACCGCCATCGGCGGCGTCGGCGGCGCCAGCGGCACCGGCACGGACGCCGGAAATGGCGGCAACGGGGGTTACGGCTATGTGTTATCGGCCAACCAGGTTTCCGGCGGCAGCGCCATCGGCGGTGCCGGCGGGGTCGGCGGAAATGGCGGCACCGGTGGTGCTGAAGGCGGGGTCGGCGGCGACGGCGGCAACTCGCACCTGTGGGCGGGCACCGACAACACCGCCACCGGCGGTGCCGGCGGTGCCGGTGGGGCTGGCGGCGCGGGCGGTGCCGGCCACGATGGTGGCGCAGGTGGGGCTGGCGGGAACAGTTCTGCCGGTACAGGGGCCGACTTCGGTCCGGCCACTTTGATCACCAACAGCGACGCAACCGGCGGCGCGGGCGGCGCCGGCGGTGCCGGCACCGACAGTGCGGCCGGCGCGGCTGGTGGCACCGGCGGAGTGGCCACTCTGGACTCCAGTGGCGGCTCCACCATCAGTGGCAGCACCGCGACCGGTGGTGCCGGTGGGGCGGGAGGCACTGGCAGCAGCGCCGTCGGCGGCAATGGCAACTACGCCACCATCGACGCATCCAATGGCGGTGCCGTCACTAACGCGACCGCCGTGGGCGGGGCTGGTGGGGCGGGCGGCGTCGCCGCCGGCAGCGCGACCGGGCAGGGCGGCAACGGCGGCTACGGCTACATCGATGCGTCGGGTACGGGCACCTCGGCCACCGGCACCGCGACCGGCGGGGCCGGCGGGGCGGGCGGTACCGCGGGCGGCGAAGGTGGAGCCGGTGGCTCCGGCCAGATCTTCGCCGGCGATGGCAGCGCTCACAGTGGCACTGTCACCGGCGCCACCACCGCCGCCACCGGCGGCGTCGGCGGCGCGGGCACCAGCGGCGGCGTCGGCGGGGCGGGCGGCAACGGCTACGTCGAAGCCATCGGTCCCAACAGCAGCGCTAGCGGCACCGGCGTTGGTGGTGCAGGTGGTTCGGCCACCGGCGCGGGCGCCGTGGGCGGGCACGGCGCCAACGGTGAAATCGACGGCGGCTTCGGCGACCAGGGCGCGACAACCGGCATCGCCTCGGGTAGCGCCACCGGCGGTGCTGGCGGCGACGCCCTCGCGGCCGGCACGACGGGCGGTAACGGTGGCGAGGCCGCCATCGTTGCCGAGGACCCAACCGCACCCGGCGACACGCCCACCGCTACCGGTACTGCCATCGGTGGAGCAGGCGGTGACAGCGGCACGGGAGCTGGCGCCGGCGACGGTGGCAGCAACTCGCTCACCAGTGCCACCGGCAACGCCGGTCAGGCCTGGGTGCAGGCCATCGGCAATGCTCACGTCTTCGGCAACGCAGTCGGTGGGGCTGGCGGCGACGGCGGTAACGGCGGAGTTGCTGACGGCGGCGCCGGTGGCGCAGGTGGCTTCGGCCATGTCATCGGCACCGGTACGCAGACCATCACTGCGGGTACTACCGGCACCGGCGGCGCCGGTGGGGCAGGCGGCGACGGCGCAACTGCTACCGGCGGTCATGGCGGAGCAGGCGGCCTGGGCCAGAACCTCGGCGACCTTTCCGGCAAGGGCGGCGACGGTGGAGTCGGTGGCGCCGGCGGCCTCACTGCCGGCGGTAACGGTGGCCCAGGTCTGCCCGGTGTGGGCACGACGGGCGCTAACGGGGCGGCTGGTACACCCGGCTAAAGCCCGCAAATCGAGTCAGAAACCGCGGCCCAGGCAAACCTGGGCCGCGGTTTTCGTTTAGATGCTGTTCGAGCCTGTCAGCAGCCGTCAGATTCGACGGCCCCGCCGCCCGCGCCGTCCGCGGATGACGTCCTTCGCCGTTTCGCCGATGTCTTTCACATCAGCCTTGAACTGATCACCCACACCGCGACTTTCGAGCTTGCGGTCGCCGGTCACGCGGCCGATCGATTCCTTCGCTCTCCCACGGACACGCTGCAGCTTGTTTCTGAGCTTGTTGGTCGCACTCATCGCACGTCCTCCTTAGGTCGTGCGCGTGAATACCCGCAGGGAGATCAAGGCAACCGGCCCGGAGTTAAACCCAGTACGCCACGCGGGCGCGGTACTGCCGCATCGCGACGGCGGCCATCACCCAACCCACGATGGTCAGCGCCGTCACCACCGCCCAGTGCCGCAGCTCCTGATGCGCTCCGAGCAGCGGGGCCCGGACGATGTCCAGGTAGTGCAGCAGCGGATTGAGTTCGACGATCTTCGCCCACGGCCCCGCGCCCTGCTGTCTCAGTGTCTCGTCGTTCCAGATGATCGGCGTCATGAAGAACAGCAGCTGCACGACCGAGAACAGCAGCGGCCCGATGTCGCGGTAGCGCGTCGCCAGGATGCCAAAACACAACGACACCCAGACGCAGTTGAGCACGATCAGGCCCAGCGCCGGGATCACCGAAAGATCGGCCCAGGACCACGATTTCGGATAGATGATCGCGATGATCAGATAGATGACGATGTTGTGCCCGAACAGGATCATCTGCCGCCACACCAGCCGGTAGACGTGCACGCTCAGCGGGGTCGGCAGCTGTTTGATCAATCCCTCGTTGGCGACGAACACCTCGGCGCCTTCCAGGATGGACGCGTTGATCAGATTCCAGATGATCAGCCCGAGCGTGACATAAGGCAGGTGCACCGACAGCTGGAGGTGAAACAGCTTGGAGTACAGGCCGCCCATCGCGACGGCGGTGGTTCCGGTGGCGATGGTGATCCAGAACGGGCCGAGCACCGAGCGCCGGTAGCGCTGTTTGATGTCCTGCCAACCGAGATGCCACCAGAGTTCGCGTCGACGGTAGCCGTCGACCAGGTCGCCCCACGCCTTGGCCATCGTCTTCGACTGCGCCGCAGCATCAATGAGGGTCATGACGGCCTCTCGAACTGTTCTCGGCGCCCCAGCCGGCGCAGCCGCAGCCACTCCAGCAAACCCTTCGGGTCGCGGCGCGACACCAGGAAGAACCAGCCGAACCGCAGCCACTCCTGGACCAGCAATTTGCGCAGACCCGGCTGCGCCATCAGGTAGCCGCGGTTGCGGTAGGTGAAATACCGCTTGGTGGCGTCGTCGGGATATTGCGTATGCATCCGGCCACCGAGGATCGGTTTGAACTCGGCCGAACCGCACGGATGCAGGTAGCTGGTGTCCAAGCAGGTCCCGAACGGCAGCCCGGACCGGACCAGCCGTCGGTGCATCTCGACCTCGTCGCCGCGGACGAACAGCCTCAGGTCCGGAACGCCGATCGATTCGAATGCCGACGCCCGGAACAGCGCACCGTTGAACAGCGACGCGATTCCGGGCAGCAGGTCCTGGCCCGGCTCGGTGCGCAGTTCGTCGACGCGGCGACGCCAGACCAGACCGCGGCGTAACGGGAACGCCAGCAGTTGGGGGTCGTCGGCATTGCACACCATCGGCGACACCTCGGCCAGTCGGTGGTTGTTCGCGCACGCCAGCAGCGTCGCCAGTACCTGGCCGTCGTGCGGATGACCGTCGTCGTCGGCCAGCCACACCCAGTCGGCGCCCAGTGCCAGTGCGTGCAGGATGCCGAGCGCGAAACCTCCTGCGCCGCCGAGGTTTCGGCGTGACGGCAGATATGTGGTGCGGACCGGCTGGCCGGCAACCAGATCCCGAACGCGGTCGTCGTGATCGTTGTCGACGACGATCAGGTGGTCCGGCAGCCGACTCTGGGTGCTCAGCACATCCAGCGACTTGGCCAGTTCGTCGGGGCGCCGGTGGGTGACGACGACGGCGCACACCATTGCCGATGGATCAGTCATGTGCTGGCGCTTGGGTTTCCGCGAGCACTTCGCGGACGTGCCGTGCGGCGTCTTCGCCCTCGTAGGCCCGCACGACGTCCTCGATGCCGCCGGTCAGCTTGATGACGCCGTGGTCGATCCACATCGCGGTCTTGCACAGCCGGGCCAGGAATTCGTTGGAATGGCTTGCGAACACCAGGATTCCGGACCGCTCGACCAGCTGCTGCAACCGCGACTGTGCCTTCTTGAGGAACTCGGCGTCGACGGCGCCGATGCCTTCGTCGAGCAGCAGGATCTCCGGGTCGATGCTGGTGACCACACCCATCGCCAACCTCACCCGCATGCCGGTGGAGTAGGTCCGCAGCGGCATCGACAGGTAGTCGCCCAGCTCGGTGAACTCCGCGATCTCGTCGACCTTGGCCAGCATCTGTTTACGGGTCTGGCCGAGGAAGAGCCCGCGGATGACGATGTTCTCGTAGCCGGAGATCTCCGGATCCATGCCGACGCCGAGGTCGAACACCGGCGCGACCCGGCCGGTGACTTTGGCCCAGCCTCGGGTCGGCTCGTAGATGCCCGAAAGTAGCCGCAGCAGAGTCGATTTCCCGGCGCCGTTGTGGCCGACCAGCCCGACGCGGTCGCCTAATTCCAACGACATCGTGATGTCCCGCAACGCCTCGATCACCACCACGTTGGACGCGTTGCGACCGATCGCGCCACCGGCCTTACCCAGGAAGGCTTTCTTCAGCGACCGCGACTTGGCGTCGAAGATCGGAAACTCGACCCACGCGTCGCGGGTTTCGATATGAGGTGGGACCGGGCTCGTCATTGCTGCCTACAGGTATTGCCCAGTGCCCGAACCGGGGTGGCCGGTTCGCCCGATTCCCGGTGGCAGACCACGTTGTTCGCGCATCTGCTCGAGCTGCGCGCGGGCGGCCATCTGCTGGGCGAACAGTGCGGTCTGGATTCCGTGGAACAGTCCTTCCAGCCATCCGACCAGCTGCGCCTGGGCGATACGCAGTTCGGCGTCCGACGGCACGGCACCTTCGGTGAACGGCAGTGTCAGTCGCTCGAGCTCGTCGCGGAGTTCCGGCGCGAGGCCGTCTTCGAGTTCCCGGATGCTGGTCGCGTGGATTTCGCGCAGCCGGCTGCGGCTGGCGTCGTCGAGCGGAGCGGCGCGCACCTCCTCGAGCAGTTGCTTGATCATGGTGCCGATCCGCATCACCTTGGCCGGCTGCTCGACCAGGTCGGTCAGCGACCGGTCGCCGTCATCGTCCTGTGCGGTCGCCATGATGCGCGGGTCCAGGCCGCCGATGACCTCGATGCTGTCGTCGTCGTTGCCGATACTCAAGACCAGTCACTCTCCTCAGGAGGCTAAGAGGGGCTACGAGGGGCCTCGCCATTCGTAGATCCAGGCCGCGCCGTTGTCGTAGATCTTCGCCCACCGCTTCGATCGGTCTATCGACACTAGTCCGTCAGGCACCTTGAACCCGCGCACCGTGGGCGCGCTGGTCAGCACATAGCGAATATTGAGCGCCCGTACCGCATCGGCGCCCCGCGGATCGGAGTCGACGTCGGCATAAGCCCAGAAGTTGAACCGGTAGTAGCCGGGCCCCATCTGCTGCGGGAAGTCGTAGTGCGTCCACAGCGGGTGCAGGTCGGCGACCGCGTACATCCAGGCGGTGCCGTCGACGTTGGAGTTGCCGATCAGCGTGGTGTGCGCGCCGGGCAGCGTGGCCAGGTGTGCCATCGCGTCGAGGTCCTGCTGGTTGATCATCACCGAGTCGTACTTGTCGCCGAACAGCACCAGATGCCGGTAGAGGTACTGCCGCCCGGCGAGCACGGTGGTGATCACCAGCATCGCCGCCGTCACCGAAACCCACACGGGCGCGGGCAGAGTGATGACCCGTCTGGCCAACGCGACGGCGCCGACGACCAACGCGAACACCGCGATGGCGGCCATCGGCGTCGCCAGCATCGTCACCACCGCCGACAGCCGCCGCGGGTCGTTGTAGAAGAACTGGCTGAACTGTTCGATCGCGGTCCCGAGCGGATTACGGAACGGCGCACCGGAGTAGATCGTCGCCACGGTCAGCACCAGCCAGAGCGCGGGCGGCCACCAGATCTTCTTGTAGAGCAGGATCGCCATGCCGATACCGCTGAGCGCGACCAAGCCGTACTGCGTCGGGAAGTCGTTGAGATGGCGGGTGTGCAGCAACAGCGCGTCGATCACGCCCTGCTTGACGGACTTGAAGCTGGGGAATGCGTGGCCGGCGATGATGCCTGCCTGCTGGGCCACCCCGATGAACTGCGGCGCCAAGATCACCCCGGCTGGCACCGCCGCCGCGGCCAGCGTCACCAGGTCGGCGATCCGCCCGCGCACCGGATGCCAACACGCCTCCAGCAACCACCAGGCTCCGGCGAACAGGATGACGATGAACCCGCCACTGAGATGCACCGAGAAAATGCCGACCAGGGCCAGCACCGCCAACGGGACTCGGTCGCGATGCCGCAGCGTCGACGCGGTCAGCGCGAACGTCGGTATCGCCACGCCGTAAGCCGCAAGGTTGGGCATCGCCGCGGTGCCGAATTCGACGTAAGGCACCGACGTGAACGACGCGGACAGCGCGGCCGCGGTGGCCGCCACCCCGGCAACGTGGGGCGTGCGCGGCCGCAGCAGGAACCAACTCAGCATCGCCGCGCTGGTCGGAAACAGCCAGACCGCGGCCGCCACTGAGGTCAGGGTGTAACCGGTGGTGGGTGCGGCGCCGGTGAGCTGACAGAACACCGCGGTCAGCGCGTGGAACACCGACGGGTAGTACAGCGGGTGGTGGGTCTCGACGTTGCGCAGCTCGCCCATATGGGTCGACGACGCCTGGCCAGTGTCGAGGATGAAGCGCACCTCGTTGGCGTGCCACACCGCGTCCCAGGTGCTCGGGATGGATTGCCAATGCACGATGCCGCGATAGGCCGCCCACATGATCAGCAGCGCGCCCAGGCCGATCCCAGCCACCACGATCAGCGCTTGCCGGCGATCGATCCCGCGCGCTTCAGCTTCCTGGTCGCGGTAGCGGGCGAGCAGCGGCTGCAAAGCGGCCACCACGACGCACACCGCAGCCAGCGCGGCGAGCGCTGTCCAACCGTTCCACGGGATTCCGACCGCGCCGAACGGGATGATCGCCAGGGCCACCACGCCGTAGGTCAACGCGGGGCCGACGGCGACGGCGACCGGCCAGGTTAGCTGTGCGATCCGCGCGACGATTGCCCCCGGCGCGATCAGCAAAAACAATGCGATCAGCGTTCCGAACCAGATCCCCACCCGACTAGTATTGCTGGCCGGGTGACCTGGCTCGGGAGGGCGGGGACCTATCCGGGTGCCCGCTACCGACACGATTTGGCTTATTGCGCAGAGCTCTAAGGTGGCTGGTATGGCTTACGACGTCGCCCGAGTGCGGGGATTACACCCGCTGCTCGGGGACGGTTGGGTGCATCTCGATGCGCCGTCCGGGATGCTGATCCCCGACTCGGTCTCGACCACCGTCTCGACCGCTTTCCGCGGGTCGTTCCCCAGTACCGCCGGCCCTCATCCGTCGGCCAAGCGGAGTGCGGCGGTGCTGGAGGCTGCCCGGCAGGCCGCGGCTGATCTGGTCAACGCCGACCCGCGCGGAGTGGTGCTGGGCGCCGACCGCGCGGTGTTGCTGGCGTCGCTGGCCGACGCGTCGTCGACCCGTGCCGGGCTGGGCTACGAGATGATCGTCACCCGGCTAGACGACGAGGCGAACATCGCGCCGTGGCTGCGCGCAGCAAACCGATTCGGCGCCAAGGTGAAGTGGGCCGAGGTCGACATCGAGACCGGCGATCTGCCGTCGTGGCAGTGGGAGAGCCTGATCGGGTCGGCGACTCGACTGGTCGCGGTGACGTCGGCGTCGGGAACGCTGGGCACAGTCACCGATCTACGCCCGGTCACCAAGCTGGTGCACGACGTGGGCGGGTTTGTCGTCGTCGACCATTCCGCGGCCGCGCCGTATCGCTTGATCGACATCGACGAGATCGATGCCGACGTGGTGGCGATCAACGCCGTCGGCTGGGGCGGTCCGCCGGTGGGCGCGTTGGTGTTCCGCGACCCCGCGATGATCAACACCTTTGCGTCGGTCTCGACCAACCCCTATGCGACCGGGCCGGCCCGTCTCGAGGTCGGCGTGCACCAGTTCGGCCTGCTCGGCGGCTTCGTCGCCAGCATCGAGTACCTCGCCTCGCTTGACGAGTCGGCCCGCGGGACACGACGCGAAAGACTGGCCACCTCACTGCAATCCGCGACGTCCTATATGGACGGGATCTTCGACTACCTGATGGGCTCGCTACGCTCGCTGCCGCTGGTGGTGGTAATCGCCCGGCCGGAGGCCCGGATACCGGTGGTGAGCTTCGCCGTCCACGAGGTGCCGGCGGAGCGGGTGGTGCAACGGTTGGCGGACAACGGGATTCTCGCGATTTCCAACGCCAACTCGCGAGTGCTCGACGTGATCGGGGTCAACGACGTCGGCGGCGCGGTGACGGTCGGCCTCTCGCACTACTCGACGATGGCCGAAGTGGACCAGTTGGTCCGCGCGTTGGCGTCGCTGGGCTGATCTGCCCGGCCGTCCGGGCGTTCGCAGCCCAGCGCCCGGCAGGCCGGGCGCGCCCGACGCGGCTAGACCGTCAAGACGATCTTTCCCGTCACCTCTCCAGACGACAGCAGACGGTGCGCCTCGGCGGCGTCCTGAATCGGCAGGCGCGCCCCGATGACCGGCCGCACCCGTCCGTCAGCAATCATGGGCCACACTGAGCGCGTGACCTCCGCGACCACCTCGCTCTTGCTGCTCGGCCCGGTGGTCGGCCGGCCGCGCAGCGTGGTGCCGATGACGTGAGCCCGTTTGCTGAGCAGCTTCGCGATATTGAGTTCGCCCTTGATCCCACCCTGCATTCCGATGATGACCAACCGACCGTCGCTGGCCAACGCATCGATGTTGCGGTCCAGATACGCCGCCCCCATGATGTCGAAAATCACGTTGGCGCCCGCGCCGTCCGTAGCTTCCTTCACCTTTTCGACGAAGTCCTCGTCGCGGTAGTTGATCAAGATCTCGGCGCCCAGTTCGCGACACGTTTCCAGCTTGGCCGCCGACCCCGCGGTGACGGCGACCCGGGCGCCGAGCGTGCGAGCGATCTGGATGGCGTGGGTGCCGATGCCGCTGGCGCCGCCGTGCATCAACAGGACCTGGCCCTCGCTCAGGTTCGCCGTCATCACCAGGTTCGACCAGACCGTGCAGGCCACTTCTGGCAAACCCGCGGCATCCGGCAGATCGACCCCGCCCGGTATCGGCATGAGTTGGCCCGCGGGCACCGCGACGTACTCGGCGTAGCCACCGCCCGCCAGCAGCGCGCAGACTTCCTGCCCGGGCGACCAGTCGCCGGCGTCGGCGCCCACCTCCGCGACGACCCCGGAGACCTCCATGCCGAGCAGTTCGCTGGCCCCGGGCGGCGGCGGATACAGCCCGGCGGCCTGCAGCAGGTCGGCCCGGTTGACGCCGGCGGCGCTGACTTTGACGAGCACCTCGCCGCGGCCCGGAGCGACATCCGGGACGTGTTGCCAGGAAAGTTGATCGGCGGATTCGACGACGATGGCGTACATGCCCGCCAACCTACTACCAGCGGATTTCGGGCTGTTCGAAAGGCGATGTGTCGCATAGCATGACGTGATGGCCGCCCTCATTGCCGGCCGGACAGCCAGCGAGATGCCCGGGCTGGATATCGCCGAGCAGAAGTCTTGGCAGAACTACCTTGATTCGACCCTGCGGTTGTTCGCGACGCTCAATCGTCAACTCAGCGACGTTCACCAACTGTCGCTGTCCGATGTCAGGGTCCTCGATTTGTTGGACAGCTCGCCGGCCGGGTGCGCCCGGATGGGTGATCTCGCCGAGGCGCTGGCGTCGCTGCCCAGTCGCCTGACTCGACAGATCCGTCGCCTCGAAGGTCAGGGGCTGGTGCGCCGCGAGGCGAGCCAGGCCGATCGCCGCGGTGTCGTCGCCACCATCACCGACGATGGGCGGGCGGCGGCGCGGCAGGCCATGGTGACCTACTCCCAGGCCGTCCGGACGCACTTCCTGGCCCAGTTGTCCCGCTCGCAGATCGCTGCGATGGGGGAGAACTGCCGTCGGATCAGCGCCGCGCTGAAGGTCTCCCATTAACCGAACCGCTACCCTTGTCCGCGGTGGCGTGGCAGAGCGGCCTAATGCACTCGCCTTGAAAGCGAGAGACGGCTAAAACCGTCCGGGGGTTCAAATCCCTCCGCCACCGCCCTGTCGGCCGGGCGGAATCTCCGTGGTGATGCGGTCCATCAACGCCCGGTATCGCTTGACCTCGGGATCGCTGCCGGGCTTACCGCTGCTCACCAGGCCGCCGGACAGTTGACGCTCCGGGTCGGCCCAGATCGCGCAGTTGGTCAGGCCGAGATGGCCGAACGCTGCCGGCGCGTTGCGGCCGAACGGGCCCCACTTCGTCGTGCCCAGCTGGAAGCCGGTGCCCCAGCGGGCCGGTTGCAGACCCATCGCGAAGTCAGGCCGTAGGCGTCGGCTTTCCCGCACCGCGCCGTGCAGCGTGTCCGGGCTCATCACCCGGACGCCGTCGAGTTCGCCTCCGCGGCGCCATATTTCAGCGAACCGAGACATCTCGTCGGCGTTCGAGATGGTGTTCGACGACGGGATCACGGTCTTGAGGAACAGCGGCGTGTTGGTCACCGGGATGATCTGGTGCACCGTCCCGCCGATCGCCTTGCGGAACAACGCCGCGATCGGGGCGGGCAATTGCTTGCCGGTCGCGTGGCTGGGCGCCACCAGGGGGATGTCTGGTTCGGCGACGCCGAAGTTGGTCCAGCGGAACCCCAGCGGGTCGAGGATCTCGGTGGCCAGAATCTCGCGCAGGTCCTTGCCGGCGGCGGCATAGATGATCTCGCGCATCAGCGGACCCCAGGTGAGTGCGTGGTAGATGTGCACCAACCCCGGGCGGTACACCGGCCGCAGATTGCCGAGTTGCTCCTGCGCGTACTGATGGTCGTCCGCTCGCTTGAGATCCGACTTCGGACCATTCGGGAACGGGACGCCCGCGCTGTGCGTCATCACGTGCCGGATCGTGGTGCGGTCCTTGCCGTGGCTGGTGTAGGTCGGCAGATATGTGCAGACGCGGTCGTCGAGTGAGAACTGCCCGCGCTCGACGAGCATGTGCACGACGGTCGCGGTGATCGCCTTGGCGGTCGAGTAGACGCAGAACGGCGTATCGGTCCGCACCGGGATCTTCTCGGCGTCCGGCGGGTCTGTCGGCGCGTTGCCCCAGCCGTGCCCGATCGCGCGGTTGAGCACGACCTTGCCGTTGTGGCGTAGGCACAGCTGGATCGCCGGATGCAGTCCCGCTTGGTACCAGTGCCGGGCGGCCTGCCAGATCCGTTCGACGGCCGCGGGGTCGATCTCGGAGTGGTCTTCGTCGCCGACCGCGGTGACGGCGTCGAGGTCGGCCGCGACGCGGATTCTGCCCTGCAGATCGTGCTGGCCGCTCATGCACACCCCTCTCGCGACGGTTTCCCTTGGCGAGGGTACGTGCGGCGGCTACGGGGGAGTTATCCACAGTCTCAGCTTTATCCACAGGTGGGCGTTGACGACGGTGTCGGCGTCGTTTGCCCGCGGTACTATTCGAACATGTATTCGAGTAGCCGAAAGGACATCGTGAAGTGCTGGGACGCACTGCACGATGCGGTGTCCGACGTGCTCGAACTGTCCTACGACGCGCTCACCACGCCCGAATGTTTGGCGTTGCTGGAACGCCAAGAACACGAGGCACGACGCCTGCCGGCGGCGGGCCACCCTGCGATCAACAAGCTTGCCAGGGAAGCCGGCGAAACCGAGCTGGGCGGCAGGCTGACCCATGCGCTGGCCAACCGGCTTCGGATCACCAGAGCTGAAGCATCGCGACGTGTCCACGAAGCCGCCGACCTCGGTGAGCGCACGGCGGTCACCGGCGAACCGTTGCCGCCGCAACTGGAGGCCACGGCGGCAGGCCAGCGCGACGGCCAGTTGGGCGCCGGTCACGTCGCGGTGATCCGCAGCTTTTTGCACCGGCTGCCGGACTTCGTCGACCTCGAAACGCGTCAGGTAGCCGAGGCGCAGCTGGCACGGCTGGGCACCCAGCACCGTCCGGACGAGCTGAGCAAGCTGGCCGACAAGCTCACCGACTGCCTGAACCCCGACGGCAACTTCACCGACGAGGACCGATCACGGCGGCGCGGCATCACCATCGGACCGCAGGGCGCCGACGGCATGAGTCCGATCACCGGATACCTGACTCCCGAAGCCCGCGCGACCGTCGACGCCGTTTTCGCCAAGCTGGCTGCGCCGATCGAGAACGACAGCCGGAGCGCCGCTCAACGCAATCACGACGCGCTCAGTGCGGCCGGCCGTCTGCTGCTGGAGTCCGGAAAGCTCGGTCAGCACAACGGTTTACCGGCCACCATCATCGTCACGACGACGCTGCGGGAATTGGAGTCCGGCTGTGGCCGCGGCCTGACGGGTGGCGGCACGCTGTTGCCGATGTCCGACGTCATCCGGCTGGCCGGCAACGCCCACCACTACCTCGCGATCTTCGACAAGGGCCGGGCGCTGGCGCTGTATCACACCAAACGGCTGGCCTCTCCGGCACAGCGAATTGTGCTGTACGCCAAAGATCGTGGCTGTTCGTTCCCCGGTTGCGAGATCCCCGGCTACCACTCAGAGGCGCATCACTGCGACCCGTATGCGAGGTGCGGCACCTCCGACGTCAACGACATGACCTTCGGATGCGGCGGTCATCACCCGCTTGCCGAGCAGGGCTGGACAACGCGAAAGAACCAGCGAGGCGAAACCGAGTGGATCCCACCTGCGCATCTGGACCATGGCCAGCCGCGGACAAACACGTTCCATCACCCCGAGAAGCTGCTACAGGACGATGACGAAGATCCGTGACGCCGCGAAGGCCGGATTGCGCGCCTCCTCCTCAGGCCGCCGCGCGGCCTGCATCGTCACCGCGCTAGGCCTGAATTGCGCGCCTCCTCCTCAGGCCGCCGCGCGGCCTGCATCGTCACCGCGCTAGGCCTGAATTGCGCGCCTCCTCCTCAGGCCGCTGCGCGGCCTGCATCGTCACCGCGCTAGGCCCGGTCGCCCTCGGTGTCGTCGAAGAACTGCCAGTTGCCGTCGACGTCCACTTCCATCCGCCAGCCGAGCTCGGAGTTGTCGGCCTTGGCGTCGACGAACCAGGCGTGCGCGTCCTCGGCGCTGGCAATGTCTTTGGTGTCGACGACGTCGCCGTGCGGGTTGAGTACTCGATAGGTAGCCATCCACGGGGACTACCCGTTGGAGGCGTACCGAATCGTCCTAGTCGCCAGTGAACTTCGGCGCTCGCTTGGCGAAGGTCGCCGCCACTCCCTCGGACAGATCCTTCGACGGCAGGAAGGCGGCGTTCCACGCCGCGACGTAACGCAAACTGGCCGACACCGCCGAAATCCGTTGCTGGTCAAGAACATCCTTGACGCCGCGGACGGTCAGCGGCGGGTTGGCGGCGATCTCAGCGGCGGTGGCATGAGCACCGGCCAACGCGGCGTCGGCGTCGGCGAACACGTCGTTGACCAAGCCGATTTTCTCGGCACGCTCGGCGTCGATGTTCTTGCCGGTCAGCGCGAGTTCCCGCAAGTGCCCGTCGGACAGGATCAGCGGCAGCCGGGCGAGGCTGCCCATGTCGGCGACCATCGCCAGCTTGACCTCACGCACCGAGAACTTCGCGTCGGCGCTGGCATAGCGGATGTCGACCGCGGAAATCAGGTCGACGCCGCCGCCGATGCACCAACCGTGTACCGACGCGATCGTCGGCGTGCGGCAGTCCGCGACCGCGTTGATCGCTTCCTGCATGCGCAGCACCTCGAGGTGGAACTCGGCGCGGGGTCGGGCCGACTCATTCGGTGCCAACACCGGCGCCAGCGTCCCGCCCATCGCCGGCACGTCCAGGCCGTAGCTGAAATTGCTGCCCGACCCGGTGAGCACGATGGCACGCACGTCACGATCGGCGTCCAGCTTGGCGAATACCTCGGGCATTTCGGACCAGAAAGCCGGCCCCAACGCGTTGCCTTTGCCCGGCCCGATCAACGTCACCTGGGCGACGTGATCCTTGTGTTCGATGGTGACGGACTCGTATGGCTCACCCATGACGAGACCGTACCGTGGATTGCATGCCTTCCGACCTGCGCCCCGGACCCGACTCGCCTCCCGCCGACGAACTTCGCGCCGCCGAGGCGGCGCTGGGAGTGCTGCAACACATCGTGCATCCGATCTCGCCCGACGACCACTCGCGCCAGACCGGCAGCGAGGGCTTCGACGTGGGCCAATTGACCGATCACCTGGTCGAGACGATCACGTCGATCGGCGAAGCGCTCGACGCCGAGCTTCCGTCACGCGATGCCGACGACACCGCCGAGCGTCAGATCATCGCCGTCGGCCGTCCGACGCTGGACGCCTTTCACGCCCGCCACGGCTTGGACGGCACCGTCACCTGGCACGGCAACGAACTGCCGGTGCACACTCTGGCGGGCGTGCTGGCATTCGGTCTGCTCGTGCACGGATGGGACTACACGGTGGCCACCGGACACCCGGCGGACGTACCGGATTCGCTGGCGGAATACGTGCTGGGCGTTGCCGAGAAGATCATCACGCCCGAGCGCCGCGCTAAAGGGGAGTTCGGTGCCGCCGTCGAGATCGACGACCATGCACCGGGTATCGACCGCCTGGTTGCGTTCACCGGCCGCGATCCGGGCCCGAAGAGCTAGACGCGCTCGAGGTAGAAGTAGAAGTACCGGCCGTTCTCGACGACGCCCTTGCCGTTCATGATGCCCATCACCGCGTCGTCGTCGATCACTTTGAAGTGATCGTGGACGGGTTGGCCGTCGTACACCATCGTGGCGGTGACTTCGCCGCGGAATTCCTCGAGCCACAGGCTCGCTTCACCCTTGCCCATCTTGACGTTGGAAAACCGGTTCCCATCGTCGTCGAGGCAGACCAGTGGCTGCACGTCGGCCACCGAGTTGAATGTTTTGCCGAACCAGCGCGCCTTCTCCAGTTGGCCGTTCATCCGGTGGCCGGTGACGAATTCGCCGCCCTTCCATTCGCCCAACATGCCGTCGATGCTGGCCGGCGTAAGGCTCGCCCAGTAGTCGTCGAGTTCGGCGTCATCGATAGCGCCCGCGTGTTGCTTGAACTCGGTGAACTTCTTGCGGGCCAGCGTCTCACTCATCGCGATCTCCTTCGATCAGATCCAGTTCTCGGCAAACGACAGCAGGGCGTCGTTCTCTTCCGGCGCACCGATGGTCACCCGGACGCCGTCGCTGCCGTACGGCCGGACGACGATCCGCGCGTCGGCGGCCTTCTCGACGAAGTCCAGAGTGCGGGATCCCAGCGGCAACCAGACGAAATTCGCCTGCGACGGCGGCAGGGTGAATCCCGTGCCACGCAGCGCGTGGCTCACCCGGGTGCGCTCTGCGACCACGGCGTCGGTGCGGGCGAGCAGCTCGTCTGCGGCGTCCAGCGACGCGATCGCCGCGGCCTGCGAGACGCTCGTCGCGGTGAACGGCACGTAAGCCTTGTCCAGGGCGGTGATCAACTCCGGATGGCCGGCCGCGTAGCCCACTCGCAGGCCGGCCAGGCCGTACGCCTTCGAAAACGTCCGCAGCACAACGACATTGGGGTAGCTACGCACCAGGGCCAGGCTGTCGGGCAGCAGGCCGTCGCGGATGTACTCGACGTAGGCCTCGTCGATTGCGATCAGGACGTGCGATGGCACCGCCTCGACGAACCGCGTCAACGCGTCCGGGTCGACCACCGTCGAGGTGGGGTTGTTGGGGTTGCAGACGAATATCAGCCGGGTCCGGTCGGTGACCGCGGCGAGCATCGCCTGCAGGTCGAAGGTGTGGTCGGACAGCGGCACCTGGACCTCGGTGGCCCCGGCGAGGCGGACCTGCAGCGGGTAGATCTCGAAGCTGCGCCAGCCGAACAGCACCTCGTCGCCGGCGGTGGCGCTGATCTGGATGAGTTGCTGGCACAGGCTCACCGATCCACAGCCGACCGCGATGTGCTCGGGCCCCCAGCCGCCGGCGCTGCCGACCCGGCCGGAGTTAAGGTGCTTCGCCAGAGCCGATTTGAGGTCGGCGCAGCCGTTGTCCGGGTAGCGGTTCACGGCATCGGTGGCGCACTCGATGGCCGCGCGGACGCTCGGCAGCGGGCCGAAGACGGTCTCGTTGCTGGCCAGTTTGATGGCACCCGGCACCGTCTTGCCCGGTACGTACGCCGGCAGCTCGGCCATTTCCGGGCGCAGGCGAGCAGTCATTTCGACAGCATATGTCCGGCCTGTGTACGCTGTGCTCCGCGGCGGTTCCGGCGGTCGGCTCCTGGCGGCGGTCCGGTACCCTCGGGAAGTTCGAGGAGGCGTGCCAGAGCGGCCGAATGGGACTCACTGCTAATGAGTTGTCCCCCTTACCGGGGACCGGAGGTTCAAATCCTCTCGCCTCCGCCAGCGTGGGGATCGCAAGCGCGGCGTAAGCCGGGCGAAATGGGTCACCACAGCAGTACGAGAGACAACTGAACACATGCGCCCGTAGCTCAACGGATAGAGCATCTGACTACGGATCAGAAGGTTAGGGGTTCGAATCCCTTCGGGCGCGCCACATATCGTCGGCTAGACCGCCTCAGTGTCGAACTGCCTGGTTTTCCCTCGCGACAGCCGCTTGATCGAATCGACCGCGCGCACGTCGACGTCCGTACTCGGCCCGCCGTGCCGACCGAGCACGTCGCTCAGTTCCGTCCGCAGTTGCTGGAGGTCGGTCGAACCGTCGGTCACCACGGACACATCGACTCCGCCGTGGTTTTGGTCGATGAAGAAGTTCACGACGCCGGGGGTGGCCACGACCGTCTGTTCGAGATCCGCGCGCGGCACCACGGCACCACCGTCGTACTTGAACACGCCGTCGATCCGGCCGTTGACCGACAAGATGCGTCGATGAGCGCAACCGCACGGGCATGGCTCGTCGGTCATCGTCACCGCGTCGGTCAGGTCGTAGCGGATCAGCGGCTGCACCGGGTTGAACAGGTTGGTCAGCAGCATCCGAGCCGCGGGCTGCCCATAGGGCACGACGTTGCCGTCGGCGTCCGCCGGCTCGAGGATCACCAGATCGTCGGCGACGTGCATGCCTTCGCCGACGCCGCACGGAAACGCGTAGGTGCCTTCTGAGCAGCCCCAGAACTCCGAAGCCTCGATCCCCCACGCGGACCGCACGGCCTCGCGGACCGGCTCGGTGCACAGCTCCCCAGCGACGCTGACCCAGGTCGGCTTGATGGTCAGCCGCCCAAGCCTGGCCTCTTGCGCCAGCTCCCAGATCAGGCTCGGCCAACCCTGCAGGGCCTCCACACCAGGACGGATGTTGTTGAGACGGTCGACCATCGCGCCCAGGGGCAGTGTGGCGTCGAAGCAGTGCGACGTGGGCCCGCCGCCCTCGAAGCTGCTGAAGGCGTAGAACGCGCCCGATTCATGCCTGGCGCTGCAACTGAAGCACTGGGCCAAAACCGCCGCCGGGTCTTCGCCGCGTCGCCCGGTCCACCGCGAGCCCTGCATCACGAACGTGATGAACGAGTCCCAGCCGTAGACGTGGTAGGCCTCGGTCCCGGCGTATCCCGAGCTGACGATCGCCCGGTACTCGTCGTCGATGTAGCGGTCGCCGTCCAGCGAACTGATGTGTTCGCTGATGCGGGCGCGGGTCAACCCGGGGACGGTGAGAATCCGGTCGAACTCTGTCATCATCTCGGTCTTGGTCAGGATCGGCAGTGACGGGAGGTCGGCCTCGGTGAAGTTGGCCAGGTCGTGGCCTGCCAGTCGTTCCCGCCAGAACGGCGAGTGCTCGGCGGCGTGCACCAGCAGCTCCCGAAGGCGCCGTTCGCGTTCGGCGGCGAGACGTGCTGCGTCCCAACGCAGCCGGCGCACCCCCTTCATGTAGGCGTCCTGCAATTCGGCACGTTGGCGCCGGACCAGTTCGGAGTAGATTCCGCCCGGCGTCGGGGTGGGGAGCATCGTCTGCATAGACCGATAGTACTATAAAACGGCGATTTACATACTAATGGTAGCAAAAGCGTGTGCCAGTAGTCAGGCAGGTTTGCGACTCTTCGGCGCCGGCAAGCCGGCTTTCCCCACAGCGTCAGCCGACTGGACGGGTTACCACCAGACCCAACGCGTACGGCGTGGCGCCGACGGACTCGCAACCGATCGACGGCAGGATCATCTCGTCCAGGACGCACCGTTCGTCGCGGTCCACCGCTTCGTCGAGGTAGATGACATCCCCCGGTCGTAGGTGAGCATTGATCGCCTCCCAGGCAAAGACGGTCGGTTCGTAGATGTCCATGTCGAACAGCACCAGCCATTGCGCATCGCGCGCGGCGGGCAGGTCCACCGCGCCCAGAGTGTCCTGGACGTCGCCGACGTGCCAACGTACGCGCTCATCGTCGATCGCCGGCGGCTGACCACCGGCATCGAACATGCCCTGCGGATATTCACGCCAGGCGCGTGGCAGCCCCGTGAAACGGTCGAACCCGTGCCAGACCACGTCGTCGCGACCGCCCAATCGGCACAACCACCAGTTGGTCGCATAGCCCCAGGCGACACCGAACTCGAGCACCACAAGACGACGGTTTGGGTCCAGCCTCTGCGCGAGCCGTTCCCACAGCGTTTCGCGCCGCCCGAAAACCGTTGGCCGAGCACCGAACACACGCACCTGCCAATCGACGAAGTCGGCGATCTGTGCGGCGTTGATGGTCTTGGTACGAAGCGTCGAGGAAGCTCCGAACAGGCGTGCCACGCTTGGCGCCAGCTTGATCCAGAAGTTGTACTGGCTCGCGTCGGGGAAGGCCGATGAACTTCTCCTTCGCATACGCAAGGTCCTCTCAGAGAGCAACGACACTGGCGGCTCGGGCCCCTTCGTTCGGCGGGGTCAAGCCAGCCTCCTTGAGCAGGCGTTTCTCATCGACCTTGCTGGAAGAAGTCAAGGGCAAGCTGGCCACCAGGAAGAACTGATCGGGCAACATGGTCTCGGGGAGCCGTTGGCTCGCGGCCTGGCGGACGCCGACAGGGGTGAGTTCGCGGTCGGTCACCACAAATGCGGCGATCCCCAGATCGCCCTCCAGGTCGAAGGTCGTGCACGCCGCGGATGCGATCCCCTCGGTGCTGCCGAGCGCCTCGGTCACCTCGACCAGTGACAGCCGCACACCATGGCGCTTGATGACGCGGTCCGAACGGCCGACGTAGACGTAATTGCCCCGGTCGTCGCGGTAAACCAGATCGCCGGTGCGGTAGACGGTGGCTCCCTCGACCACGTCGGTTCGCAGCACGGCCGCGCTGTGGCCCGGGTCGTTCAGGTATCCGGCCATCAGCTGCCGCCCGCTGATGTGCAGCTCGCCGACGACGCCGGGGCCGTCCACCGGACTTCCGTGTTCGTCGACGAGGTGGAACGAGCTGCCGGCGTGCGGCTGGCCGATCGGTACCAGCCCGGCGTCGAGCAGCTCCGGCGTCAGGTCGAGATGAGCGACCGCGATGGTCGTCTCGGTCGGCCCGTACCGGTTGACCACCCGCAGGCCTGGACTGGCGGCCCACACCGCCCGGATGTCGGCAGTGGACGGCGCTTCACCACCCAGGGCCATCACGCGCAATGGGGTGTCGGCCAGACGATCGAGCCGGCCGCTGGACCGAAGCAGCCGCAGGTAACTGGGAGAGAAGCTGGTCGCAGTGATGCCCTCGCGGGCGACAATCGAGAAGAACCGGCGTGGAAACAGCAAAGCTTCCCGGTCGGGGATGACGAGTGGGACTCCGCGCACGAGCGGAGGAAAGATCGCCGAAAAGGACCCGTCGAAGTGCACGGGCGAAACGCAGAGCGCTCGGTCGTCCGGGGTGAGCCCGACCGCGTCGGCGCATGCTTCGGCCGCGGTGAAAAAGGCGTCCGAGGTGATCTGGACGCCTTTGGGAACTCCGGTCGTGCCCGAGGTGTAGATGATGTACGCAATCCGGCCCGTCACGGGTAGTGGCGGGGGACCGCCTGCCGCGCTCAAGGCCGAAAGGCTGGTCCACACCGTGCCGGCTGGGAGTCCCGATGGCCGCGTCTGACCCGCGGTAATCACCTGTGCGGGTCGGCAGTCGGCGACGATCTGCGCGCGGCGGACGTCAGGGTCGGTGATCGCCAGCGGAACGAACGTGGCCCCCGCCCACAGACAGCCCACCGCCGCCACCACGAAGTCCACCGAGTTGCCGATCAGCAGAGCAACCCGATCGCCGGGCCTGACGCCTTTCTGATGCAGGCCGGCAGCCACTCGGCGCGCTGCGGCGCGCAGTTCGCCGCGGGTCAATGCGCGGTTCAGGTCCTTGACGGCGGGCTGGTTCGGGTCTCGGTTTACGTAGTCCAGCACAGCGCCGAGCACGCAGGTGTTCGTCACGTGCGGCTCAGCTGCCCGCGAGTCGGGCGACCACCGGCGCGAAGGACTCCATCGCCTCGGCGCCGATGACGATGTTGGTGAAGCCCCACCGCTCGCGGCGCTTGAGAAGCCGCTCACACAACTCGTCCTCGGTGCCGATCAGGACGATCGGGAGTTCGAGCGCATCCTCGCCCGGAAAGCCGAGCATCGTTGCGGTGCGAGCGGCCGCGCGCTGGCTGGCGACGACTCTGGTGGCGAAGGCCACGATCTGCAGCTCGATGGCGTTGAAGCGGTCACCGGCCCCGTCGCGCACCCATGACAGGCAGCGATCGAAATGCTCGAAGGAGGCCTGGCTCGCCAGATCGCCGCCCTTTACGCCCGACGCCAGGCTGGTGTTGACGCCCACGGTGTCCGCGTGTTCGGCCGCGACGGTGAGTATTCGTTTGCTTCCGCCTCCGACGATGACGCGGGGCGGCAAAGCCGGGCGAGGATCGCAGCGGGCGTCCTGCACCGTGTAATAGGTCCCGGTGTACGTCGACTTCCCTTCGGACCACAGCGTCTTCATGACCGCGAGGCTCTCGGCCAGCCGGTCCACGCGGACAGCGGGTTTGTCGTACGCGATGCCCGCTTGTTCGTAATCGCTCCGCAGCCAGCCCGCGCCGAAACCCACCTCGACCCGTTCTTCGGCCGCCAAGCCGAGCGTGGCGATCTCCTTGGCCACGACGACCGGGTTGCGGAGGTCGTTGTTCAACACACCGAAGCCCACGTGGAGGGTCGAGGTCGCCTCGGCCGCCACGGTTGCGGCGACCAGGGGCCCGAACTGGGCGTCGAGGTGGTCAGAGATGTACAGGGTCGAGTAGCCGAGTGACTCGGCCATCCGCGCCTGGTCTCGCCAAGCCGACATGGTGGGCGTGACCTCGGCGAGTACGCCGAATCGAAACGGGAGTGTTGAGGGCATCGTCCTTACCTCCATGGCTTGGCATCAAAGCTAACTCATTACCGACCAATAGTCATTGAAATATCCTTATATCATCCCTTATAGTGCTTTCCATGCCAACAGCAGTACGTACAGTCGGTTCGGACTGCGCGCCCGCAGATGTCGCGGAAGTGCTCAAAGAAGACGGGTGCGTCGTCATCGCCGACCTCGCATCCGCCGAAACGATGGACCAGATCAGGGCCGAGATCGCGCCGTACCTGGCCGTGACATGTGGAGGCAACACCGACTTCCTCGGGGAGGTCACGCAACGAACCGGCGCGCTGATCGCCCGTTCACCGAGCGCTCGCCCACTGATCGCCCACCGGACGATCATCGACACGCTCGATCTGGTGTTGGGCGACCACGCCAGCACCTTCCAGATCGACCTGACCCAGCTGGTGACCATCGGACCCGGTGAGCCGGCGCAGATGATTCATCGGGACCAGTGGGCGTTCGACCGCTACCGGTTCCCGATGGGTTTCGAAGCCGAAGTGGGCACCATGTGGGCTGTCACCGACTTCACCGAGGAGATGGGCGCCACCCGGATGGTGGTAGGCAGCCACCGGTGGGAGGACGACCCCGACGACGTCGACTTCGAGCTGTCCGCCCCAGCGATCATGACCAAGGGGTCAGTGCTGATGTATACGGGCTCGATATTCCATGGCGGAGGTGCCAACACGACCGAAGTCAGCCGGATCGGGATGAACGTGGGCTACTCGCTCGGGTGGTTGCGGCAGGAGGAGAACCAGTATCTCGCCTGCCCGCCCGAGATCGCCCGGACCCTTCCCGAAGGTCTGCTCCGGCTGATGGGTTACCAGCGCGGTTCCTACTCCATCGGCTACGTCGACGACATGCGTGAACCGCTGGACTGGCTGTACGACAGCCCGGCGTACATCTCCGACTTCTACGGTTATCGCCGCGTGGCCCGCAAGCGGCTCAGGGCGACCGGGACCTACGTCCCACCCGCGGCACCCGACACCAATTAACAGGTTGAACCACAACAGAAATACGAGGGAATACGTGATGCTGGACCAGATTCGCGACGTTTTATCTGCGCACGGCCGGATGGCAATTGATCCACGCGAGGTGGACGATCAGGCCGATCTCTACGAACTCGGCCTGACGTCGCATGCGTCGGTCGATGTGATGCTTGCGCTCGAGGATGCCTTCGACATCGAGTTCCCGGAGGAAGTGCTCAAGAAGTCCACCTTTGCCTCGATCCACAACATCGCGCAGGTCGTCGAAGGTCTGGTCAAAGCGCCTGCATGATGCCACGTGCACGAGCCGTCAACCCACCGAAACCGGCTCCGCCGAGCGTCTTTCCGAGCGAGATCGACGGGCGCCGGGTCCGTGTCGGGTGCGACATCGTCGCCATGGAGGATGTCGAGGGTTCGCTGGCGGCGTTCGGGGACCGTTACCTCCGCAAGATCTTCACGCCGAGCGAAATCGACGACTGCCGGGGCCGCAACCGGGTGCACAGCCTGGCGGCCCGGTTCGCGGCCAAGGAAGCGGTGATCAAAGCGTTCGCCGAGCCCGAGATGCCTTTTCCCTGGCGGGAAATGGAGGTGACGCGGGACGGTCCCTTGCCTCGGCTTCGTCTGAGCGGAGCGCTCGCCGAGCGGGCACGAGGCCAAGGCTGGCTCAGCTCGTCGTTGTCGCTTTCGCACGCCGACTGCCACGCAATGGCCGTCCTCCTTGTGGTCTGCGGCCCGGTCGTGTCCAGCGCCAACGGCCCTCGCTGATTTTGCGGGTTACCCCGCCCGAACCTCACGCGCGCTGATTTCGTCTGGGCACCAGAGGATTTCGCGATCCTCGGCCGTAGCGGCGTCCATTGCCGGCAGCACCGCATTGCGGATCGCGGCCAATATCATTGGGTGATGGGCGCCATGGTCGCCGGTCGGTATGGCGATCCGCCGCGGCGGCTGTGGTGTCTCTTGCAGACGGTCGAGGGCCCCCTGGCCACCTCGGGCAAGGAAATGCTCCGTATCTTCTGGCGCGGCGATCAGCGTCAGGTCGGTGCCACGACGGACGAGCGTCGTCAGCACACTTTCCGGCAGGTAGACCAATCCGATCCAGCTCAACACGTGCAGCACGGAGCGCGGGAGATGGTTGTGCATAAAGCTTTTCGTCGCCCCTCTGGCTGGGGCGAGAGGCGCCCTGAGGCGCGCTGTCCAGGATCCGAGGTGGGAGCCGCCGGTGTCACGAGGCGCGTTTGCTCTTAGCGCTTTCCTCCGAATGTCCCACTGCGACAGCCAGTTAGGGGTGATGCGCCAACTCCACGCCACCAGGTTGACCAGGATCGCCGACCGCGCGCCGACGTTGCGGACGACCTGCGCGGCGTACCACGAGCCCGAGCAGATACCGACGAGCTCGAGTTCGGCGACGTCGTGGCATGCATGTCTGGCCACCGCGATCGCGTCGGTGATGTCGGCCTTGGTGAACACGAAGCGGTACGGATCGCGGTGGATCCGGCCTGACAAGCCCATACCCGCGGGGTCCCAACGCATCGCCTGTGCCCCGCTTGCCGCAATGCGACGCGACAATTCGACCCACTCTCGCGCGGGTCCGACGTGAAAGTCCTTGGCGGTCACGAAGAACAGCACGGTTCTTGCGGGTGCGGCACTGCGGCGTCGGGGCAGCGTCCGGATGGCGAACAGGCCGTTGGGCCCGATTCGTTCGATGCGCTCGATGACGTCGACCCCGTCGGGGCCGTCGGCGGGCATCGTCACCGTGTCCAGGTATTGCGGTACGGCGCGATGGGTGCCGTTGGAAACGTGTCGGTCGATCCACTCGACGATCGAATCGACTGCGGCGTAAGGGATCGGCAGCAACATATCCCGCGGCCGGGCGCAGTCCGGCAGACCTTCGCTGACGATCGAATCGACTCCCTCGGACGATGCCAAGGCGGTGACGCGCCTGTCGGTCTCGGCGGGTCGTCCCACCAGAAGCACGTTGTCGACACCATGGGTACTGACCGGATTGGCACTCAGTTGCAGCGCAGCGAATTCTCCGGCCGCGTGGTCGGTCAACCGGCCGCCCATGATCGACACTTCGCCGGCCGTCACGGCGTCCTCGCCCACCGACAGCCGGAACAGCGCGGTGTGTTCACGCAGGTAACGCCTGCCTGTTCCGGGAGGGTCGAGTAAGACCACACGGTTGACCGTGTGCGAGCGATTTAGGTACTCGTCGACGATCAGGCAACCGGCACGGATGCCGATCGCGGTCGTTGATTGCGCGCCGACCAGCGTGAGGTAATCGAGCGCGTGGCCCACGCTTGCCACCCAATTGGCGACCGCGTCATCACGGTCCTGAGCGTATGCGGAATCGCCCAAACCCAAATAGTCGAAATGCAGCACGGCGAAACCCCGGCGCGCGAGCCCGTCGGCGAGGATCCGGTGCAGCCGGGCACTATCCATCCCCTCTTTCCCGAGCGAACCACAGATCAGCACCCCGCCCCTGATCTGGTTGTCAACCGGAAGGTGAAGCACGCCGAACAGTGGCGAGTCAGACGGACCGAAAAATGTCGGCACCTCTGTTGTCGTCAACGGCATATCGCGCTCAGTCGATGTGGCCGACCGTGGCTTTGGCCAGGGCCTGGTCGATGTCGTCGATGATGTCGTCGATGTGCTCGATCCCGATGGACAACCGGATGGTCTCCGGCTTGATACCGGCCTTCACCAACTCGTCGTCGGACAGCTGACGATGCGTGGTGGAGGCGGGATGGATGGCCAGGGTCTTGGCGTCGCCCAGATTCAGCAGCCGCTTGACCAGCAAGAGTGCATCGAAGAAGGCCAATCCGGCGTCGTAGCCGCCGGTGACTCCGAAGGTGATGATGGACGGCACGCGTCCGTGCAGGTAGCGCTCGACCAGGTGGTGGTACGGGTGGTCGGGGAAGCCGGCGAAGCTGACCCAGGCCACCCGGGGGTCGGCGGCCAGGTATTCGGCGACGGCCCGGGCGTTGGCCTCGTGGCGCTCGAGCCGCAGCGCCATCGTCTCGAGGCCCTGCAGCAGCATGAAGGCGTTGAACGGCGACAGGGTGGCGCCGCTGTTGCGCAGCTGGGTGGAGCGGGCCCGCACGGTGAACGGCCGCTCGGGGAAGTCGCGGGCGAAGACGACGCCGTGGAAGGCGGGCTCGGGCTGGTTGAACATCGGGAAGCGGTCGGGGTGGTCGGCCCACGGGAATCGGCCGCCGTCCACGATGGCGCCACCCAGCGTGGTGCCGTGGCCGCCGACGAACTTGGTCAGCGAGTGGACCACCACGTCGGCGCCATGCTCGAAGGGCTTCAGCATCAGCGGGGTGGCCACCGTGTTGTCGACGATCAGTGGCACGCCGGACGCGTGGGCCACGGCGGCCACCGCCTCCAGGTCGACGACGTTGCCGGCCGGGTTGCCGATGGTCTCGCAGAACACGGCGCGGGTGTTGTCGTCGATGAGCGGGGCGATGGACTCGGCCCGGTCGTCGACGGCGAAGCGCGCCTCGATGCCCAAGGTCGGCAGCACATGGGCGAAGTAGGTGAAGGTGGCGCCGTAAAGCTGAGGGGCCACAACGATATTCGAGCCGGCGCTGGCCACCGTCAGGATGGCGTAGCTGACCGCGGCCATGCCCGATGCCACCACCAGGGCCGCCGTCCCGCCTTCGAGGGCGCAGATGCGCTGCTCGAGGACATCCAGGGTCGGGTTGTTCAGCCGGTTGTAGTGGAAGCCGGGCGTCTCCAGGTCGAGCACCGCACCGGCGTGGGCGGCGTCGATGAAATCGTGGGCCACCGTCTGGTAGATGGGCACGGCCACGGCCCGCGTCCCGTCGGGCGTGTAGCCACCGTGGATGGCGATGGTCTCGTCGTGCATGGCCTCAGACGCTCCTCATCGGGATGGTCGCCAACAGGTTGGCGTACAGACGCAGGGCGGTACCACGCCACTGCCAGGGGGCGTGGGCAGCTACCTGGTCGAAGGGGAAGGCGTCCAGCAGATCCGGGTTCCGGTCGCCGACCACTTTCTTGTGCAGCAGGCGAAGCCGGTGCCAGTCCGCACCGACCAGGCAGTCCCGGGGCAGGCAGGGCGGTTCGTCGCGTTCGTGGCTGACGTAGCGCCGCGCGTCGCGGAGGTACTCGCGCACCAGGCTGGTCGGGTCGTACTCGGGGTGGGCCTGCACCAGCACGACGTCGGATTGGCCGACGGTTCTGGTGACCACGCTCCACCCGGCCGCCTCCGACTGCAGGGCCACCGCGTAGCCGGCGGCGACCACCGTGTCGACGGGCACGGCGTTGTGCCGCGAATGGGGCAGCAGGACGGGACCGCCGAACCCGGCGGCCAGCGGGTGGGACTGGTCGGCCTGCTGGGCGAAGACGCCCGTGCACTTCTCCGGCAGCACGGTCCGCTCGACGCCGTCGAAGACGGCCAGGGCGGCGTGGGCCGACAGGCAGGACAGCACCATGGTCCGCACGTGTTCGCTCGCCCACTTCAACAATCCGTGCAGATCGGACCAGTAGGCCTCGTCCTCGATGCGGGACTCGAGAGGGTTGGCGCCGGTGACCACCAGCAGGTCGGGCGGGTCGGAGAAGATGTCCTCGAACGGCCGGTACTCGGCGGCGATATGGGTCCGGATCCGCTCGCCGCGGGGCACCCCGGCCATGGCGTACCGCGTCACCCCGACGGTCCGACACCCGGATCCGCCGTCGAGAAGGCTGATGAATTGTCGCTCGGTGGCGCAGAACGCGGCGTCGGGCATGTTGTTGACCAGGGCGCATGTCCACTGCGCCGGTCCGTCGGCCAGTTGAATGCCCACCTCAGTACCTCACGTCCGCGTAGGTGACCGTGACCTCTTGGTGCAGCAACCGGTACGCCGCCTGTAACTGCTCCTCGTCGTCGGTCGAGCCGACGACGGCCACGATGTGGTTGCCGGAACCGTCCCGCCAGTCGAGGGCGGCGCCCGGGCCTTGATGGACGCTGACCGTGTCCACCTCGGCGCGGTCGGTGAAGTCGTTGATGCCCTCGATGGCCGTCACCGTGGCCGAGACGGTCGGCGGCTGCAGAAAGAAGCGGTAGCCGATGCGTTCGGTGGCCACCGGTCCGTCGACCGAGACCGGCTCACCCAGGGCCACCCGCAGGGTGAGGTCGAGCAGCTTGACCCCGGCGGCCCGCTCGAGCATCTCGGGCACACCGCCGCCCACCCGTCCGTTGACCTCGATGATGCGGGGTCCGTCGGGGGTGAACTTGACCTCGGTGTGCAGGCATCCGGTGCGCACTCTGAGTGCCTCGATGGCCCGAGTGGCCAGCTTCAGGACGGCCCAGCGGCTGTCTGCGTCGAGGGCGGCGGGGATGAAAAACCCTGTCTCACGAAAGTTTTCGGCGGGCGGGAAGCGGCCGGTGAGGGCCAGGTGGCTGATGACGCCGTCGGCGACCACGCTCTCCACCGACACGTAGCCGGCGTAGGGTTCGCCGGCCCGGGCCGGATCGTCGAGCAGGTAACCCTCGAGGACCATGTCGCGACGATTCGGGCCGAGGGCGACGAGCAGGTTCGCCAGCTCGGCGCGATCGCGCGCCAGGAAGGTGCAGCGGCTGCCTTGCGCCGAGCGGGGCTTGAGGACGGCGGGCCACCCGACCTCGGCCTCGATGGCCGACAGCTCGCGCTCGGACTGGTAGGGGCGGACCAGGTGGCACGCGGGCATGTCGAGGCCGGCGTCGGCCAGGGCCTGGCGCTGGCGCGCCTTGTCGGTGAGGGCGGCAGCGGTTGCCGGGCTGTGGAAGGGCAGGCCCAAATCCTCAGCCACATAGGCAAGTTCGACCATGCCGGCGTCGAGGTAGGTAGTCATACCGTCGGGCGCCCAGTCGGCCAGGGTCTTGAACGTCTGCTCGACGGTCATGCCCTTGAGGTCGACGACGGGGCCGAACCGGTTGAGCAGATCGGTCATCTCGCTCATCCCCGGCACGGCCGTGTCGATCATCCACAGCAGGTCGCAGATGCCGGCGGCCGCTTCGGCCAGCTGCATCACTGGAACGCAGCGCGGCCCGTAGCCCACTGCCACTAATGGTTGGGCGCGTCCGGTCATCAACGACTCCGTGTCCGTCATGTGCTCAGCCGATCACGGCTTCGACGCACGCCTGGGCGTCGTAGACGGCCCGCAGGCGGCTGCGCGGCGAGGGCAGGTAGTGGGTGAAGTAGCGGACCCCCTCGGTCAGCACGCCCAGCACGGAGAGTTTGGGCTGGAGGCGGCCCTCGGTGTCGTAGGGGTGGAACTCCTCGTTGATGGCCACGCTGCCCACGGGCGTGTCGCCGTAGCTGA
This sequence comes from Mycobacterium cookii, assembly GCF_010727945.1. NCBI lineage: Bacteria > Bacillati > Actinomycetota > Actinomycetes > Mycobacteriales > Mycobacteriaceae > Mycobacterium > Mycobacterium cookii. The sequence goes on along the minus strand of NZ_AP022569.1, from coordinate 3,198,532 downwards.
GCTGGGTCAGCCTTCCCTTGGCGTAGAGGCGGTTCAGCAGGGGTGAGCCCGACCGGGCCAGCGAGGGCATGTCGAGGTAGCCGCGCACCACCCCGTCGGCCGTCATGGCGGTGGGCTCGTCGAGAGCCGTGGAACTCAAGCGGACGCCGTCGGGGCAGGCGGCCGCCTTCGGGCCCGGTCCGAGCGGGATGCGTACCACCCCGGCGTCGAGCAGCCCCAGCAGCTGTTGGGAGCGCATGGGTGGGACGCCCGCCTCCAGCCGGTTGATGCGTCCCCGGACGTTGGCCTGGAACTCGACGTAGGAGTCGAGGGACAGCCCACCGAACTCGATGACGGACCGCAGCTGGTCACGCAGGATGCGCAGCACCTCCTGCGCCGCCTTGACCGGGCTCCCCCCCGGCCGCAAGGCCTCGGTGAGGTCGTCGTCGATCATGTCGTAGACCTGGGCCTGGTAGTCGGCGGCCGACGTGTAGTGCCGGTCGGACCCGGCGAACAGGTGGGCGGCCGGGTCGAAGCGCCCGTAGCGCGGCTCGAGGACGTCGACGGCCTTCTCGTAGTACCCGTCGACCCAGCCTTGCCGCAGAACGGTGCGCACCTCGCTCGCTGCCCCGTCACCCCCGGCCAGGATGGCGCACTGGATGTAGTAGCGCGCCTGCATCTCGGCGAAGACAAGCGGGAGAAGCTCGGCCCGGAAGTCCACGTGCCGCCGTAACGGCGACCCGCCCGGATGGGTGAGGGCGGTGAACTCCTCGGGGGTGCACACCACGGGTTGGTACTGGCCGTAGGGGTCGACGCCGGTGGCCGACTTGGCGCAGTACGGCGCGCCGGAGCGCGAATAGAGGGTGATGGTCGGCTCGTGGCCGGAGGGCACGTACCGCAACCTGTCGGACCGGTCGGACCGGCCCTCGAAGGTCCCGCCGCGCCCGATGGTCAGCGCGGCGAGTACGTCGAAGCCCACCAGGCCCATGCCGGCCACGGCCAACGAGGATCCGGCCGGAGCGCATTGATCCAGATAGTCGATGGGGTAGGGCCGCAGGTAGCGCACGCCGCCGTCGGCACCGGCCTCGTCGTTCCAGGTGTGGCCCGAGGTCAGCACGACGTGGTCGACGGTCAGGGTGGCGCCGTTGTCGAGCAGCACCGCCTCGTGCCCGTGCAAGGCCGGCGAGATGTCGACGGCCGCCGCGTAGTGCCGGACGATCTCGAGGTTGGGCGGTGCGTAGGACACCAGCGTGTCGTAGAACCAGGCCAGGTATTCGCCCATCAACCGTCGCGGCAGGTAGTCGGTGGGCAGGATGGGGTCACCGCCGGCGCCGATGCGGCACTCGTAACCCACCCACCGGTAGCCGCGGACCACCGCCCATGGGTGCAGGCCCACGGCGTAAGGGGGAAGAGCGTCCCCGTCGGGGGCGGCATAAAGGGAGAGTTGACCGCAGGCGTTGTTGAGCACCAGGAAGTCGGGCTGCTCGGCGGAGTAGACACCGCCGCCAAGCTGAGCGGGCTCGATCAGGTGCAGCCGCACGGGCTTTCCCACCTGCCGGGCCCGGCTGACGGTCCGCTCCATGACGCACAAACCCCACGAGCCGAGGCCCACGATGGCCATCTCGATCATCGGCGGTGTCCCGTACCCGGGCGCCGTGTGGGCGGTATTACCTGTGTGGTCACCAACGACATGCGCTCCTCCTGCTGGAAGCAGCCCCGGGGTTGTTTCGTCACGCCTCAGTGCGCACTTGGGATACCGAAGATGCACTGAAAGTGAAGATTACATACCGATAGAAGGTAATACAAGCTGACAGCCGATGTCCAGTATTCTGGATACAACGTCGGAATGTGAGCGCGGCCGCACCTGACTCAGTCGGTCCTACGCGAAACACCCCGCCTGAACTCCGTAGGCGCTACGCGCCCACGGAATTTCGGGTGCCGCTAGTGCGCAACCAGGTGCGCGGCATGCTCGCGTTCGTCGGCCCGAATCTCGCCCGGGGACGCCGACCGCAGCTGCCAGGTCGCGACTTCGCCGTCCGGACCGGTCAACCGCCCGGTCTCCAGCGCCCCGCCGATCAGTGCCCGCACACGCGCTTCGTTCTCCGCCTCGGTGGCGAAAAGCACACGTAGCGTGACGGTTTCACCCGTACGAACGTTGCTGACGTAATGGGGGGCTAGCGGGCACGGCGGTGGATGGTCCCAGCCGCCGCACAGCGCGACCGTGATGGCGGCGCCAGGGGCGTTGGGACTGCCGCCGGTCTGCATCGCGATGACGGCGTCGTGGGCAAAAGCCGTCCGAGCCACAGCACCGATTGAACCAGGCGGCCTTACAGCGACGGCAGGATGTCGAGCAGGAAATTGGCGCCGGTCGCGCTCGCATGCAGCATGTCGCCGAAGACGGCGGCGAGGTCCCAGTTGCCAACCCCGGCCGTGGCGCTGCTGCCAGTGCCGAAGACCTCGGCGAGAAGGTTGTCGCCCAACGTCGCGGTGGCCTGGTCGAGAGCGCTGCCGTTGTTGAAGATCAAGGCGATGTCGCCGACGCCGCTGGCTTGAGCGTCGCCATTGCCGCCGATGGCGATGGCGGAGTCGGAGATACCGGTGGCCGAAACGGTGGTGTTGGCGCCGTTGGCGACTGCGGTTGACAGAAAGCCGCCCGCGGTCGCGGTGCCGCCGCCGGTGGCGGAGGCGAGGTCACCGTTGCCCAGAACGGTGATGGCGTTGCTATGCGCGCCGAAGGCCTCGGCGAGGTTGCCGTTGCCCGCGCCGGCAACGGCACTGTTACCGGTGCCGTCGGAGAGTGCGGTGCTCATCCTGCTGCCGACTCCGACAAGTGCGGAATTACCCGTGCCGATGGCTAGCGCCCTGTCAAGGTTGGCGCCCAACCCGATATTGGCGGAGCTGCCTGGGCCGTCGGCGAAAGCAAAATCAAAGCGCGCGCCCAACCCGATGTTGGCGGAGCTAGCGGTGCCGGTGGCAACTGCGACATCAAAGTTCGCTCCCAACGGGGTCTCAGCGAAGGTATTGGTGCCGTCGGCGAGCGCGAAGTTGAGAATGCCGCCGTTGGCGTTGGCAACGGCGCCGTTGCCGATCGCGACCGCGATGTCTCCGGGCCCCGAGGTGGCGGTGGCGGTGTTGTCCACTGTTGAGAACAAATCCATCCCGCTGATCGAGATCTGGATATCCAGCGGCGACGTCGTGGCTGCGGGGACCGACAGACCACTCAGTAGTTGATCGATCCACGAAGACTGATCGGTGTAGGGGTCGGCCGAGGCGACCTGCGGGGTGGAAGCCAGCGCTGCCCCCATGCTCATCCCGACTGCCAGCAAGCCCAGTTGACTGATTCGAGCGGCTTGTCCCATCATCGGTATCCCTTTCCCGCGGGCGCACCCGAGGGTGCGCACTCGTTTCGGATCTGACGCGGCCCCACCGATGACGCGGACGCTACTACTCGTCCGACCCCCGCACAGCTGTTTGACACAAGTTGAACTGACTTGGTGCGCTGCTTACGCATGGTGCCGAAGTGAAGATGGAGGACCGTGCCACGAAGAGCGTGGCCGGAGATGATGCTCTCCTGGCCGACATCCAACGAGTTGATTTCAAAACACGCGAAAAGCCAAGGCTAGCAGTCGATCTCAGCATCCAGATCGAACTCGGCGAAGGTGCGTGACACGCTCTCCCGCAGATCATCCTTGGTGTTTGGCCGCCCAAGAATATATGCGGAGATCCTGATACCCATCTTCCCGCGCGCCCGCCCCGAACCCACAAACAGTTGTCCACCCATGTGCTCGAGGGTGCTTTTCTTGATATCGGGCGAGAGGTTTCTCATGTACGCAAAGTCGGCATCGGTGCCGTCTGGCCGGTTCGCCGCCGGAGACAGGTCACCGAGATTGGAGCAAGTGACCGGCAGGCCGGCGCCACCTGCCGCCATCGCTGCTAGTCCCCTGTTCACCCACCTCGGTACCAGCGTCGCCAGTGGAAGTGTCGCCAAAACCGCGTCGTCGGAGTTCTCGATCGCGGCGAGCATTGCGTGCGTGATCTTGGCGTGCATATCCCCGAGATCCGTTGCCGCGTGGCTTGGGTCGACTGGAACGTCGACGATCGTGAGCGCATTGCCGCGGGTGTCGTCTTCGGTCCGAAGCGTCAGCGGAAATCTCAGGATGACTGTTCCGTCGTCATGAACACGGCCCACCCTCACAGCGAGTCTGGACGCGACTCCTGCCACAAGCGATGTACTGCTCGCGCCAAGACTTTTCGCGCGAGCATCCCATTCCGCCAGGTCGATGTATGCGGTCAAGGCAGGCACCTCTACTGCCTGATCGTCGCTAGCGGTCCTCGGGGCAGGTGGTGCCACTTTGATCGATGCTGTGAACCCTTTGCGGTCGCTCCGGGCCCTTCGAACCACGGCAGCCAACGCCTGCGCTAAGTCTGGTAGTTCTTTGACGGTTTGCTGAAGATCCTCACGCAACGCCCGCCTACGGGTGCGCGATTTAGGCCGGGGGTAGCCCAGATCGCGCGTCCTGCCCGCGGCAGCATCTTCTATCGCCTGGCCAAGCCCGACCGCGTCGACGATTGTGTGTGACGCCACCAGGCTTACCGCGGTCCCGCCGCCCTCGAGTGGAAGTACCCCGAGATGCCAGCCAGGTCCCCACTCCGGATCGATAGGCCGGCGTGCCTGCTCGTCGGCCCATGCGTCCACATCGGCGCGCCGCCGCGGCGTTGCGGCCATATCGATGTCCTCCGACGCCGCAGCCTTGACCCAGCGGTCACGCGCGAACGGTAACGGAGAGCGTTCGATCGTGCGTCCCAGCAATCCGCATCCAAGATTGCGTTGAAAACGCCGTAACCCATCGACATTGACGGCACCGTCATATATCCAAATGACCTGAATCAGCGCGGCGTGAGTCGCTCGCATCGCGAGAAATGACGCTTGATCCACAGGCGCGAGCGCGTTGTCCGCCGGCTTGTCGCTACGTGTGCTGACCTGAGCCGCCGGGACGGCAGGCTCAACGGCGTCGGTCAACAGCTCGGCGAGGTGGCTGGCGAGCGTGGTGGGTGTGGGGTAGTCGAGGGCCAGGGTTGCCGGCAAGACGAGGCCGGTGCGTTGGTTGAGGGTGTTGCGTAGTTCCAGGGCGGTCAACGAGTCGATGCCGAGGTCTTTGAAGTGACGGTCGGGATCGAGGGCGTCCGGGTCGGGGTGCGCCAACACCGCAGCAGTCGTGGCGGTGACCATCGCGGTCAGCGTCTCAAGCCGTTGCTGGGGTCTTTGGGTAGCCAACCGGGCGGCCAGCGTGCGGGGGCTGGCGGTGGCGGCTTGGGGGCGGACACGGGTCAGCGCGGACAGGACTGGATCCAAGGTGTGATGGCGTGCGTGCCGGGTCAACGTGCCGATGTTGATCGGGCTGGCCACCACATTTGGCCGCTGACGGGTGAGCGCGGCGTCGAAGAGGGCCGCGCCGTGCTCGCTGGTGATGGGAATCAGGCCGCTGCTGCTCAGCCGGCTCAAGTCGGTTGCGTTGAGGTGGCCGGTCATCCCGCTGGGGGTTTGCCAGTAGCCCCAGGCCACGCTGGTGGCCTGGCGCTGGGTGTGGTTGCGCTGGCGGGCCAGCGCATCCAGGACCGCATTGGCGGCCGCATAGTTGGCCTGCCCGGGGCTGCCCAGTATCCCCGCGGCTGAGGAGAACAAGACGAACGCGGCCAGGTCTCGGTCGGCGGTGAGTCGATGCAGATGCCAGGCGGCGTCGGCTTTGGCGGCCAAGACCGCATCGAGTTGGCCGGGGGTCAGTTCGGTCACCATGGCGTCATCCAGGACGCCCGCGGTGTGGATGACCGCGGTCAACGGGTGGCCGGCGTCGATGGAGTCGAGCAGCGCTGCCAACTCAGCTGGGTCGCTGGCGTCGCAGGCGGTGATGGCGACGTGGGCGCCCAGCCGGGCCAGACGCTCTTTCAGTTCGCCGGCCCCGGGAGCGTCGGGCCCGCTCCGAGACACCAGCAGCAGATGCCTGATGCCGTAGCGGGTGACCAGATGTTCGGCGAACAGCGCGCCCAGCATCCCAGTACCACCGGTGATCAGCACCGTGCCCTCGGGGTTCAACACCGCGGGGGGGATCAGGACGATCTTTCCGGTATGGCGGGCTTGGCTCATGTCGCGGAAGGCTTGGGGGGCGTTCAGCAGGCCGTAGCTGGTGGTGGGCAGCGGCTTGAGGACACCGGCGGCAAACATCTCGGTCAGCGCCGTCCATGCGGGTTGCAGGGATTCCGCCGATGCGCTGGACAGGTCGTAGACGTGATAGTCGACTCCGGGATGGGCGGCGGCGACATCGCCCGCCACGCGGATGTCGGTCTTGCCGATTTCGATGAATCTGCCCCCGCGGGGCAGCAGCCGCAGCGACGCATCGACGAAATCTCCGCTGAGGCTGTTGAGCACAACGTCCATGCCCTGCCCACCGGTGGTGCCATTGAACGCGTCGACGAAATCCAGCGTGCGCGACGAGGCGATGTGCCCGGGGTCGACCCCCAGATCGCTGAGCACGTGATGTTTGTTCGGGTGGGCGGTGGCGAAAACCTCAGCACCAAGGTGGCGGGCAATCTGGATGGCGGCCTGACCGACACCTCCCGCGCCGCCGTGGATGAGCACCCGCTGCCCGGCCGATAGCCCGGCGATCTCGACCAAAGCGATGTAGGCGGTCAAAAACACGATCGGCGCGGATGCGGCCTGGGTGAGCGACCATCCGGCCGGGATGGGTACCACCATGTGCTCATCGGTGACCGCGGTGGGCGCGAATGCGTTGTGCGGGAAAAGGCCCATCACCGCATCACCGCGACGCAACGATGTCCCGGGGGCAGCGTCGAGGACGACCCCGGCGGCTTCGCTACCCATGCCGTCATCGTCGATGGCGCCCAACGCGACGACCACATCACGGAAGTTCAGCCCGGCGGCCCCGACCTGAACGCGGATCTGCCCTGGGGCCAACGTTGTGGTGGGGTCGGTGGGGAGCAAGGTCAGCTTCGTCAAGTCACCTTTACTGGTGGTGCCCAACTGCCAGTCGGGGGCATCCGGTGGGGTCAGGTTCCTGGTGCGAGTCAGTCGGGGGATGTGGATGACACCGTCGCGCAGGGCCAGTTGCGGCTCGCCGGCCGGTCGCGCCGCGGCAACGGTCAGCAGGTTGTCCTCGGTGGCGACGGTGTCGTCGGTGTCGAGCAAGATGATGCGGTCGGGGTGCTCGTTTTGGGCGGTGTGTATCAGCGCCCAGACTGCTGCGTGCGCCAGATCGGGGACACCGTCGTAAGCGCTGACGCCGACTGCGTGACGCGTGACAATCACCAGGCGGGTGTCGGCGGTTTCCGGCCGGGCCAGCCAGCTCTGAAGTTGCGCCACAACATTGCGAGTCAGCGAATGCACCCGTCCCAGCGGTTCAGCTTCCCCGCCCACCTTCTCCTTGGGTAGTTGCCAGATCACCAGGTCCGGGCCTGGGGTCACGGTGGTCAGGTCGGTGTGGATGGTGCCGCCGGACAGGTTGGCCGGCAGCTGCTCGGGCGAATCGGTGCATACCGCCCACGCCGGCGGCCGGGCCGCTGACGGATCGGGCAGCTCGGGCACCGGCGGCCAGGACAACTCAAACAGGCTGTCGGATAGCCCGGCCATTGAGGTGGGCCGGCCGATCTGGTCGGACACAGCACGAAAAGTCAACGCACGGATGGTGATTACCGGTGTGCCGGTGGGGTCGGTCGCGCGCAGCTCAAACGTGTCGTCGGCGGTGCGGGTCAGGTGGACATGCAGCTGGGTGGCCGCGGTGGCATACAGGGTGATCCCGCTAAACGCATACGGAAGCCGCAGCGACGCCGAGTCGGCCTCGCCGGCGCGGTCCAACAACGAGGCCAACGGGTGCAGGGCGGCGTCCAAGAGGGCGGGGTGGATGCCGTACCCGGTGACATCGGTGCCGGCGGGCAATGCCACCTCGGCATAGGCGACCTCGGGTTGAGCCGGGTCGGTGCCGATACCCCTTAGCGACCGGAACAGACCGCCGTAACGGTAACCCCGGTGGGCCAGTCGTTCGTAGAAGTCGTCCTGGTCAAGGGCTTCCACACCCGGCGCCGGCGGGAGCGAGACCTCGGCCGTGGGCTGATCAGCGCCTAACGTCCCGCTGGCGTGCAACGTCCACACGCCGGACTGGCCACCGGTGCGCGAGTGCACGCTGAACCGTCGCTGCCCTTGCTCGTCGAGCGGCCGCACCACGATCTGCAGATCGGTCGGCATCCGCTCGGACAAAATCAGGGCACTATGCAAGACCAGCTCATCGATCACCGGGCTGCCGGCCAATTCACCGGCCCGCAGGATCACCTCGATGAACCCTGTCGCCGGGAACACCACGGTGTCGTTGACTTGATGGCCAACCAGCCAGTTCTGGGTGTTGGGTGACAGCCGCCCACTGATCATGACCTGGTCTTCGTCGGCCAGCGTGGCGACCGCGCCCAACAAGGGATGTTCTGCACGGTCCAGGCCTAGCCCAGACGCGTCGTCGGTCGACGTGGGTGACAGCCAGTAGCGACGGTGCTCGAAGGGGTAGGTGGGCAGCCCGACGGTGCGAGCCTGCGGATAAAGGGCCGACCACGACGGGCTGTGGCCGTGATTGTGCAACTGGGCCAGCGCGGTGGCCAGGTTGTCTTGGTCGGGCCGGTCCCGGTGCAATGTGATGACCATCGCTGATTGGGTCCGGCCCGCCGCGGACTGGGCCAGGGTGTCGGTGATCGCTGGGGCCAGTACCGGATGCGGGGACAACTCCACGAACGTGTGCTCACCTGCGGCCAAGCGCTCAACCACACTGTCGTAGAACCGGACCGGCTCGCGCAAGTTGCGGTACCAGTAGTCGCCGTCCATCTTCGTGGTGTCGAGCGGATCGGCTGAAAGGGCGCTGGCCACTGTGGAATACAGCGGGATGCGGGAGTGCGCTGGGGTCAGGTCGGCAAGCTCGGCCAGAAGTCGCTCACGCACTGGTTCGACCTGAGCAGAGTGGGCGGCGTAATCGACGGCGATCGGTCGGACGTGGATGCCGTCACGTTCACACGCTGCGGTGAATTCCTCCAACCCGGCCGGATCGCCGCTGATGATGGTGTGTGAGGGACCGTTGATCGCGGAGATGCTCAACGCCTCCCCCCAGGGTTGCAGGCGTGGGGCTAGCTGGTCGGCGCCCAGTAGGACCGACGCCATACCGCCGGCACCGCACAGGGCGCTCAGTGCTTGACTGCGCCGCGCCACCACCTCGGCGGCCTCGGGCAAGGAAAGCACCCCGGCGATATACGCCGCGGCGATCTCGCCTTGGGAGTGGCCGATCACCGCGTCGGGAACAATGCCGTAGTGGCTTAACACCTCGGCCAGTGAAACCATCATCGTGAACAGCGCCGGCTGAACCACATCCACCCGGTCCAGCGACGGGGCCGCCTCGTCCCCACACAGCACCTCGCGCACCGACCAACCCGTGAACGGGCGCAACGCCTTATCGCAGTCATCGACCATGTCAGCGAAGACGCGGTGGTGTTCGTAGAGCTCTCGACCCATCCCGGGGTACTGGCCGCCTTGGCCGGGTAGGACGAACACGGTTTTACCGCGAAGGTGGGCCACGTAATGGTGTTGGGTCAGCTGTGGGTGGGGTTGGTCGGTGCGCAGGGCATGTAGGGCGTCCAGCAGGTCTTCGCGCGGATCGGCAGCTGCCACCGGTGCGGTGATCATTGCCCGATAAGAGTGATGTGTGCGGGTTGAGCCCAGGCTGTAGGCCACGTCGGCGAGATCCAGGTCGGGATGGCAGACCAGGTGTTGGTGCAGCCGGTCGGCCTGCGCGCGCAACGCCGCGGGGGTGCGCGCCGAAACGGGCCACATCGCCAGCTCGAATTCAGCACCGTGATGGGCTTGCTCAGTGGCAGGTTCCGCGTCAGCCGACCCGGCCGGTGAGGTAGGGGCTTGTTGCAGGATCATGTGCGCGTTGGTGCCGCTGATCCCGAACGAGGACACTGCCGCGGTGCGGGGATGATCGGCGACCGGCCAGGGCGTCGGCTCGGTGAGTAACCGGACAGTGCCGGCTGACCAGTCGATGTGCGGGCTGGGGCCATCGACATTGAGGGTTGGGGGCAAACTCTGGTGGTTGAGGGCCTCGATCATCTTGATGAGCCCTGCGGCACCGGCGGCGGCTTGGGTGTGGCCGATGTTCGATTTGATCGATCCCAGCCACAGCGGGTGCTCGGGGTCACGGCTGAGGCCGTAGGTGGCGATCAGGGCGCCGGCCTCGATCGGGTCCCCCAGAGTGGTGCCGGTGCCGTGGGCCTCGACAGCATCGACCTGATCAAGCCCGATGCCGGCGTTGGCAACGGCCTGGGCGATGACGCGTTGCTGAGCGGGCCCGTTGGGTGCGGTCAGACCATTCGAGGCGCCATCTTGGTTGATCGCCGACCCCGCGACAACCGCCAGCACCGGGTGATTGTTGCGCCGGGCGTCGCTGAGCCGTTCCAGCACCAACACCGCGGCCCCTTCGCCCCAGCCGGTGCCATCTGCGTTGGCGGAGAAGGCTTTACAGCGCCCATCGGCAGCCAGCCCGCGTTGCCGGGCGAACTCGGTGAACACCGCCGGTGTGGTCATCACCGTGACGCCACCGGCAAGGGCGAGAGTCGACTCGCCGTTTCGCAAGGACTGGCACGCCAAATGCGTGGCTACCAACGATGACGAGCAGGCCGTGTCGACGGTGATTGCCGGGCCCTGCAAACCCAGCGCGTAAGCAACACGGCCGGAGGCCACACTGGTGGACAGACCGGTCAGGCCGTAGCCCTCCACACCATCAGAACCGCCCGCGCCGTAGGACTGTGACCATGCTCCGACGAACACCCCGGTCTCAGAACCCGCTAGAGCCGCCGGATCAATTCGGGCGGTTTCCAGCGCTTCCCAGCACACCTCCAACAGCAGCCGCTGCTGAGGGTCCATGGTTTGGGCCTCGCGCGCCGAGATCCCGAAAAAGTCGGCGTCGAATCCGGCGGCATCCGCCACAAACCCGCCGGCGCGTGTGTAGGTCTTGCCCACCGCATCGGGGTCGGGATCGAACAAGTCCGCCAGGTTCCAGCCGCGGTCGGCGGGAAACTCCCCGACCGCGTCGGTGCCGTTGGCCACCAGATCCCACAGCGCTGCCGGCGAATCCACCCCACCAGGAAACCGGCACGCCATTCCCACCACCGCTACCGGCTCGTCTGTCTGCACCCGCGAAGCCACCGTCGGAGCCGCCGAAACCGACCCGCTCAGGAGTTGACCCAGGTGGGTGGCCAACTCATCCGGGGTCGGGCAGTCGAAGGCCAAGGTAGGTGGCAACGCCAACTCGGTGACGGTGTTGAGCCGGTCAAGCAACTCGGTAGCTTTCACCGAGTCAAACCCCAAGTCTCCAAACGCGCACTCAGGGTCGATGTCGTTGGGGCTGGGATGACCCAACACCAGTGCCGCCTGCGAGCACACCAACCCCACCAGCAGGTCATGTTGCTGCTTGCGGAGCGTGTGCAGGCGCTGAGTCCACCCCGAGTCGACGCCGGGGCCCGCGCCAGCGTCGTCGACCATGTGCTGCCCCGGCCGGCGGATCAGGCCGTCTAAGCGGTTGAACTCATCGTGCAGATACAGCTGTACACAGTCGCGTCGCCTGACCTTGCCACTTGTCGTGATGGGAATCGAACCCTGCGGCACCAGAACGAGATCCGCCACGCTCAGACCGTGCACCTTCGATATCGCTGTGGCGACTTCACGCCTGACGACGCCCATGCGCTGCATCGCAGCCTCTTCGGATTCGTCCCGGTGCTTGAGTTCGACGATGGCGACGAGCTTCTCAACGCCGCCATCATCCGGAACCGCTATCGCCACGGAGCGGCCTTTGGTGATCTCCTGGATCGTCCCCTCGACGTCATCGGGAGAGTGGTTGCGCCCATAGACGATCAGGAGATCCTTGATACGGCCGATGACGAACAGCTCACCCTCGGAGAAGAAGCCCAAATCTCCGGTTCTCAGCCAGCGGCCTTCGGATGCGCCGGCCGTGCCGACAAGGGTCGCACCGAACATGCCTTCTGTGCCTGGTGGTTTCCCCCAATAACCTTTCGCGACATTGTCGCCTTGCGTCCAAATCTCACCGACCGTTCCCGCCGGACACTCGGTACTGGTCTCGGGATCGACGATGCACACCATCGGCGACTTTGGTACGCCATAACTGACCAGCGGTGTCCCGTCGTCGCTTGAGCACCGCTGCGCCTGGCCGGCGGTCAGCTTCTCGGATTCGAAATGAACGATTTCTGGTGGCTGGCCCACTTCGCGGGTCGCGATGTAAACCGTTGCCTCCGCCATTCCATATGCAGGCCGCAACATCCTGGGATGAAAGTTGAAGCCGGCGAACCGCTCGGCGAAGCGTTGCAGCGTCGCGGGTTGTACTCGCTCGCTGCCATTGAGAATGCTCGACACGCCGCCGAGATCGAGCCCGGCCATGTCGTCATCTGATGTCTTTCGTGCCGCCAATTCGAAAGCGAAGTTTGGTGCGCCCGAAAATGCGTGACTACTGCTCGCCAACGCTTGCATCCATCGAGCCGGTCGTTGCAGGAACGCCACCGGGCTGGTGATCAGGGCGGGATGTCCCGTCAGCACCGGAAAGAGGATTCCTAGATACAGACCCATGTCGTGGTAGAACGGCAGCCAGGACACGACTGTCGTGTCCGTCGGGGCAGCCCCACCGAAGAAGCCCACGTTGATCTGCTCAAAGTTCGCCAGGATGTTTTCGTGCGAGACGACGGCTCCGGCCGGCGTGCGAGTTGACCCGGAGGTGTACTGCAAATACGCGATGTCCGGCCGACTATCGGCCTCGACAGCCGGTCCAACCTGGCGGTCCAGGTCCAGCAAATCAACTTCGATCACTGACGGCGCGGATTCACCGGGCTTCGACTGGATGTACTCGGCGCTGTTGCGTGCGACCGACGATGTCGTGAGAATCGCAGCAGGCGACGCGTCGCGCAGAACCGAACTGACGCGCTCGTCGCTGGCGCCCCCCAGCGGAACCGACAGCGGAACCGCGATCAGACCGGCCTCTAATGCGCCCAAAAACGAAGTGACGTAGCCAAGCCCCTGCGGCGCCAATATCACCGCGCGGTCACCAGTTGACCCGCAGGCTCTGAGCTCCTGCGCGACGTTCTGCGTTCGCCGATACAGCTGCGACCACGTCAGGCTTTCCGCAACGCCCGCCCAGTCCTGCTCGTAGTCAACATAGGTGAAGGCTGTCTCACCGGGCTGCAGGTTGGCACGCTCCCGCAGCTCAGCGAGAATGGAAGACTCGACCACAGCTTCGCATCTCCTAGAGCGATCAATATTGTGCGTACGTTCAATAATCAAGCCGTTGCAGTCTAGCCATGTCCGAGACCAGTTCGGGACCAAACCCCGACCAGTCGGCGGGACCCTTAGAGCGACGAGAGCGACGGCGGTATGTCGACGAGGAAGTTCTGGGCGGTTAGCGATCGCGTTGAGCGGGGGCCGACTCCGATTCCCAGCCCGCGAGCAGGCCTAGTCGACCGACACCGCTCCCATGCCGTGCGACCCTCGCAGAGTGTTTGACACAAGTTGAACTATCTTGGTGCACTGTTCGCGCGGTACCGAAGCGATGAAGGAGGATCGGTGAAAACCATCCCTAAGTTGTTGGTTTTCGGTCTTGCCGAGTTCGCTGTGTTCGGCGTGATGCTGTTCGTGCCGGCAGGCACGTTCGACTACTGGCAAGCGTGGGTTTTCCTTGTGGTGGTTGCCCTTTCGGTGTGGATTCCCCCGATTTATCTGCTGCGCGCCAATCCCGCTGCCCTCCAGCGCCGGATGCGTGGGGGGCCGACAGCGGAGGGCCGCGTGGCGCAGAAGGTTGTTATTGCCGGCCTGTACTCGTCACTGGCGGCAATGGTCGTGGTCAGCGTCCTTGACCATCGCTTCCGCTGGTCGCCGGTACCGACGGCACTGTGCTTGGTCGGTGATGTCTTGGTTGCCCTTGGATTGGGTGTGGTAGCGCTGGTCATCGTTCAGAACAGCTATGCGGCCTCAACGGTCCGGGTGGAGGCGGGGCAGACGGTCATCTCCACCGGCCTATACGGGATGGTGCGGCATCCCATGTACACCGGCAATGTGATCATGCTGATCGGCATTCCCCTTGCGCTCGGTTCCTACTGGGGACTTGTCTTCGTAATACCCGGCCTGATCGTGCTCGCCTTGCGGCTCCGCGACGAGGAGAAGCTGCTCGAGGAGGAGTTGAAGGGATACCACGAGTACACGCAGACCGTTCGCTACCGCCTGGTGCCGCTTGTGTGGTGACAGCCGCGGAGCCGAGTCGGCGGGTGACGTATCGGTAGAACTAATTCTGCAGCTTCCGGCTGACTCTCCAGAACGTCACGTGGCATGTCTGGTTATTTGCTGACGAAAGCCGTTCAACGACGGCGCCGCCGGTTTCACGGCATCCGGCCGCACTATCCATCGGGCCAGCCCGGCCACGGTGGGTTCATCGAAAACTGCTTGGATCGGGATCTCTACACCCAGTTCAGCGCCGACCCGCGCCACCAGCCGCATGGCCAACAGCGAATGCCCACCCAAGTCGAAGAACGAGTCATCCATTCCGACCCGCTGCACACCCAGAAGCTGAACGTAGATGTCGGCCAAGATCTGCTCCACCGCGTCGCCCGGGGCGCGGTAGCGATCGACGGCCCGATACTCCGGTGCCGGCAGGGCACGTCTGTCGAGTTTGCCGTTAACCGTCAACGGTAGCGCGTCCAAGGTAACTACCGCGGCCGGAACCATGTACGCCGGGAGCCGCTCGGCGAGCGCGGCGCGCGTCGCCGCTGGGTCGGCGGTGCCGGTGATGTAGCCGATTAGGCGCTTGTCACCCGGGTGGTCTTCGCGGGCGATCACCACCGCCTGCGTTACCCCGTCGAGGGCGCTGAGTGCGGCCTGGACCTCGCCGAGTTCGATGCGATAGCCGCGGATCTTGACCTGTTCATCGGCGCGCCCCACATACCGCAGCTGTCCGTCGGCACCCCACTTGACCAGATCCCCGGTGCGGTACATGCGCATCCCCGGGGCTCCGAATGGGCAGGCGACAAAACGCGAGCCGGTCAACCCGGCCCGGCCCAGATATCCCAGGCCGACACCGCGACCGGCGATATACAACTCGCCGACCACACCCGCCGGCACCGGTCGCAACCACCCATCCAGCACAAAAAAGGCCAGATGGGCCAACGGCACCCCGATCGGGCTGACAAAGTTGTCGACGTCGTCGTCGACGATTTCCCGGAACGAGGCATGCACCGTCGTCTCGGTGGTGCCATACAGGTTGAGCAGGCGCGGTGATCCCGGGTGATTGTGCCGCCATGTTCCAAGACGCTTGGGCTCCAACGCTTCACCGGCGAACACCACCGCCTCGAGCTTGAGCTGATGTCCCAGCTCGGGCTGAAGCGCATCGGCGATTTGTAACTCATAAAACGCGGACGGGGTGTGGCTGAGGACGGTGACGTGTTCTGTGACGAGGAGGGTGTGGAGGTCTTGGGGTGAGCGGGTGATGGGTTCGGGGATTACGACGAGGCATCCGCCGGCTAGCAACCCTCCCCAGATTTCGTACACCGACACGTCGAACGCCAGGGAGTGCCATTGTGACCAGACTGCTGCAGGGGGTAGGGGGGCGTGCAGTGAGTCCATGAGTTGGGTGACGTTGTGGTGGGTGATGGCGACGCCTTTGGGGGTGCCGGTGGTGCCTGAGGTGTAGATCAGGTAGGCGATGTTGTGGGGGTCGGGTGGGGGTGGCGCGGTGTCGGGGTGGTGGGTGAGGGTGGGGTCGTGGATGTCGATGACGGTGCCGGTGCGTCCGTGCAGGCGCCGGTGCAGGTCGGTGGTGGTGATGACGGTGATGGGGGTGGCGTCATCGAGCAGGAAACCGATCCGGGGGTCGGGTAGTGCGGGGTCGATGGGCAGGTAGGCGGCCCCGGTTTTGAGGATCGCCAGGATGGCCACGATCGCGTGGGTGGTGCGCGGTAGGAGCAGCGCGACGCGTTGTCCGGGGCCGGCGTGGTGGGCGATGAGCAGATGTGCGAGCCGGTTGGCGGCTTGGTCGAGTTCGCGGTAGGTCATCGACAGTTGGCCGTCGCTGACCGCGACCGCGTGCGGGACACGGGCTACCTGGGTGGCGAACAGTTCCGGGATGGAGGCCGCAGGGGGTGCCGGCGCGGTGAGCACCGCCTGGTTGCCCCAGTGGTGCAGGCGGGCGTGTTCGGCGGGTCGAGCACATCGATGCAGGACAGCGCGGTGTGGGGGTTGGTGGTCATGGCGCCCAGCAGCGCGGTGAAGCGTGCGAGCAGGGTGTCGATGGTGGCGGGGTCGAACACCTCGGTGTCGTATTCGGCGCGCAGTGTCAGTGCGGGGCCGGGCAGGGCTTGGATGGCCAGCGGGTAGTGGTTGTATTCGCGGGTGCTGTACCCGGTGACGGCCAGGCCGTCGATGCCCAGCGCGGCGGTGGTGTCCAGCGGATAGTTCTCGTAGACGAACAAGGTGTCAAACAGCTGCTCGTGGCCGGTGAGGCGGTGGATGTCGCTCAGCGCCAGGTGCTGGTGGTCCAGGGTGTGGTGGTGGGCGTGGTGCAGCTGGTCGAGCAGGCCGGCGGTGGTGGTCGTCGCGGTGGCGGTCGCGCGCACCGCGATGGTGTTGATCAACAGGCCCACCATCGACTCCGCGCCGGCCAGCTCGACCGGGCGGCCCGAGACCGTGGTGCCGAAGACGACATCATGCTGGCCGGTCCAGCCCATCAGCAGCTGCGCATAGGCCGCGTGCAACACGATGTTGACGGTGGTGTGGCACGAGCGGGCCAGCTCGGTGACCGCCTCGGTGAGCTGGCCGGGCAGCTGACACGACGCCACCGCGCGCCGGCCCAGCCCGGAGCGGCCCGGCGGGCCCACCACGGTGGGGGTGTCCACACCGGCCAGCACCTGAGCCCAGGCCGCCCGGGCGGTGGCCGCATCACGGCCGGCCAGCCAGGTGACAAACCGGCGATACGGTCCGGCCGGTGCCAGCGGCTGGCCGGCGTAACTGGCGAACAATTCGCCCACCAGGATCGGCAACGACCAGCCATCCATCACGATGTGGTGATTGGTCAACACAAAACGGTGCTCATCGTCGCCGGTCCGGATCAGCACCGCCCGAAACACCGGCCGATCACCCAACTCGCACACCGCGGCGCGCTCAGCAGCACACACCCGCTCGATCTGGTCCTCGACAGCACCGCCCTCGGCGCCGACATCGACATAACGCCACGGCACCCACGGATCAGCCGGAACGATCTGCACCGGCTCGTCGAAACGCTCCGAGAACCGCGCCGCCAAATGCGGATGCCGCATCACCACCGCATACAACGCATCCCGCAACCGATGCGCATCCAGCCCACCACGCAACCCGATAACCAGCTGCACCGCATACACATCATCGCCAGAACCACGCGCCGTACTGGCATGAAACAACAACCCCTGCTGCAACGGAGTCAACGGCAAAACATCAGCGATCCGCATACAACCGCTCAAGCTCGGTAACGGTGTTGGGGTCGACCGCACTCTTGTTGAGCTCTGCGGCCTGGATCAGCGGCATCGATGGTCTACAGGTCGCCGGCCGGGTTGGCGGTGGGAACTTGTCGCGCAACGTCGGCGTGGCCCAGTTGCCGGCTCAAGCGTCTGATGGTCGGCGCCTCGAAGAGTGTGGTCACCGCGAGATCGATATCGAGGGTTGTGTTGATCGCGGCGATTACTCGCATCGCGGAGAGCGAATCTCCGCCCAGGTCGAAAAATGACTCGTCGAGACCGACGTGGTCTACGGCCAGGACTTGACCGTAAACGCCGGCCAGGATCTGTTCGACCAGCGAAGCCGCGGGTCGATCACCCACCCCATCGTCGTGGTTTTCGGGTGCCGACTCCGGCGTGGTCGTCGCCGGCTGCAGCGCCCAACGCTTACCGTCACCGAGCAGGTCGACCGATGACAGCGGCTGCGCCGGGTCGGCGGTCATGGCCACCAGCAGCTGCTGCAACCGCTCCATCATTGCCTGGATGTCGGCCGTATCGAATACGTCGGTGCGGAATTGGACCCGAAGGTCTAGTTCGCGTCCTGGCACCGCTTGGATCGTCAGCGGGTAGTGGTAGTAGTCGCGGTTGGTGAGCTCGGTGACAACCAATCCATCTGCGCCGGACATCGTGGCAGCGTCAGTCGGGTAGTTCTCGTAGACGAAAACGGTGTCGAACAGTCTCGCCTGTCCGGTGAGGTGGTGGATGTCGCTGAGCGCCAGGTGCTGATGTTCCAGGGTGTGGTTGTGGGCGCGGTGCAGTTGGTCGAGCAGATCGGTGGTGCTGGTCGCGTCGGTGATGGTCGCCCGTACCGGCACGGTGTTGATCAACAGGCCGATCATCGCGTCCGCGCCGGCCACCTCGGCGGGCCGGCCGGAGACCACGGCGCCGAATGCGACATCGTGGTGGCCGGTCAACCACACCAGGAGCTGCGCCCAGGCGCATTGCAGCACGGTGTTGACCGTCGTGTGGGATGACCGCGCCAACTCGCCGATCGCTCGGGTGGTCTGCTCGGGCACGAGCGAGGACGTGACGGCTCGACGCCCCAGCCCCAACCGATCTGGCGGGCCGACCAAGGTGGGAGTCTCGAAACCTTCGAGCACCTCACGCCACGCTGTGCGGGCAGCCTCGCGGTCTCGGCCGGCCAGCCAGGCGATGAAACGGCGGTAGGGGACCGCTGCGGGTAGCCGCTGGCCGTAGTAGCTGGCGAATAGCTCGCTCTGCAAGATCGGCAGCGACCAGCCGTCCAACACGATGTGGTGATTGGTGAGCACAAACCGGTGCTGAGCCTCGCCGGTGCGGATCAACGCCGCCCGAAAGGCGGGCTGGTCGGTGAGGTTGAAGACCGCGTCACGTTCCGCGGCGCACACCTGCTGGATCTGTTCTTCGACATCGACGCCGTCGGGGTCCAGCTCGACATACCGCCAGGGCGCGACGGGATTGGCCGGGACGACCTGCACCGGCTCGTCAAACTGCGGGCAGAAGCGGGCCACCAGGTGCGGGTGCCGGGTCACTACGGTGTTCAGGGCCTCGCGCAGGCGGTGCGGGTCGAGCCGGCCATTCAACGTGATGTCCAGTTGGACCGCGTACACATCATCGCCGGAACCCGGGGCGATGCTGGCGTGAAACAGCAACCCGTGCTGTAGCGGAGTCAGCGCCAAGATATCAGCGACCTGGTGATGGCGGCACAGCTCGTCGATCTGCTGCTGGCTGAGGTGTGCCGGCGCGATGTCCGACGGCGTCAGCCCGCCCCCACCGCGCCGCACGTGCGCGCAGATGCCGGTCAGCGCGTCGAACCACAGCCGACTGAGCCGGTCGATCTGCGCATGGGAAAGGGCCGAGGGCGCCCACGTCCAGCCGGCGCGCAGCCGCGGGCCGGTGTCGGTGTCGACAGTGCCCGCGTTGAGCTCCACGGTGTGCATCAACGGCATGGGAATCGCCAGGGCAACGCCGGTGACCAGATAGCCGTCCTCGCGGATCTCCCAGATATCACCGGATGCCTCGACCCCCGTCGCACCAAGCCGCCCCAAATAGTTGAACCCGATTGCTGGATCTGACCCCTCCAGATCGACATCGGGGTTCAGGTAGCGCAGCAGCCCGTAAGTCAGCGGATCCGGCAGGGCGCGCAGCTGCTCTTTGGCGTCCTTGATCAGCGCTCCCAACCCTGCCTCGCCGGCGACCACCTGCGCCCAGGACAGCCCGCCCGCCGTCAATGACACCGGGTATTTGGTGGTGAACCAGCCCACGGTGCGCGACAACTCGACGTCGGCGGCCAGCTCATCGTGGCGCCCGTGACCCTCGGCGTCGATAACGATCGGCGCACTACCGGTGCCCAAAAACTCCGCGCACGCCAAGGCGAACGCGATCAACAGAATGTCGTTGATCCCAGCGTGAAATGCCGCCGGCACCTCACCCAACAGCATCCGGGTTGTGTCGGTGTCCAACTCCACCGACAAGTTGCCCGCACAGGCATAGGTATCAACCGCCGGCTGCACCGCAGGCAGGGCCGCCGCCGGTACCGCCGCGATCTGCCGCCAGGCATCCGCCCGAGCAACGACCTCTGGGCGGCGCGCGTGATCGGCCAGCAGCGACGCCCACCGGGCAAACGACATTCCTCCAGTGGGCAACACCACCGGCTGCCCGGTGCGGTGCTGGGCCCACGCGAGATTGAGGTCTTCCAGCAGGATGCGCCACGACACCCCGTCGACCGCCAAGTGGTGAATGATCACCACCAACTGCGCCGTGGGCACCACCCACAGCGCGCTGAGCATCACCCCGGCGGTCGGGTCCAACCGTGACCGCGCCGCGACAACCGCCTCGTCGGACAACGCGTCGACGGTCTGTAAGCAGGCTCGCGCATCCACCGACCCGGCCTCGGGCACGGTCAGCGACCAGCCCCCGGCGCCGTCATCGTCGACGCGCAGCCGCAGCATGGCATGGCGATCCAGTAACGCCTGCAACACGGTGGTCACATCGGCTTCGGTGACGCCGACGGGAGCCTGCACCAGCACCGCCTGGTTGAACTGGTCCGTCGGGCCGTCAACACCGGCAAGCCAGCAGATTATCGGGGTAGCGGGCAGCGGGCCCACACCCTCATCGATCACCTCGCCGGCGTCGCTGGCCACCCCGGCCACCCGCGCCAGCCGGGCCACGGTCTGCTCCACAAAGACATCACGCGGCCGACACACCACACCGGCGGCACGCGCCCGGGCCACCACTTGCATGGACAAGATGCTGTCGCCGCCCAGCTCGAAGAACGATTCGTCGACCCCGACCCGTTCCAGCCCCAAGACCTGCGCGTAGATGCCGGCGAGGATCTCCTCAACCGCGTCGGCCGGGGCGCGATATTGCTCGCCCTCTTGGTATTCCGGTGCCGGCAGGGCACGAGTGTCGAGTTTGCCGTTGACCGTCAGTGGCAGTGCATCCAGTACCACCACCGCGGCCGGAACCATATAGGCGGGCAGCCGCTCGGCCAGTACAGCACGTGCGGTCGCCGGGTCGGCGGTTCCGGTGACGTAGCCCACCAACCGTTTGTCGCCGGGGCGGTCCTCGCGGGCGATCACCACCGCCTGATCAACACCTTGGAGCTCACTCAAAGCGGCTTGGACCTCACCGAGTTCGATGCGGTAGCCGCGGATCTTGACCTGCTCATCGGCGCGCCCCACGTAGCGCAGCTGCCCATCGGCTCCCCACCAGACCAGATCCCCGGTGCGATACATGCGCGAGCCGGCATTGCCGAACGGGCACGCCACGAAGCGCGTCGCGGTCAATCCCGCCCGGCCGACATATCCATACGCGGTGCCGGCTCCGGCCACATACAACTCCCCGACCACACCCGCCGGCACCGGCTGCAACGACGTATCGAGCACAACGAAGCCGAGATGGGCCAGCGGCACGCCGATCGGGCTCACCGTGCTGTCGACATCGCCGCCGAGGATCTCGCGGAACGAGGCATGCACCGTCGTCTCGGTGATGCCGTACATGTTGATCAGCCGCGGTGAACCCGGATGACTGTCCAGCCACGCGCCAAGACGTTGGGGCTCCAGCGCCTCACCGCCGAACACCACCGCGTCGAGCTTGAGCTGACGGCCCAGCTCGGGCGACAACCGGTCGGCGGTTTGCAAGGCATAGAACGCTGACGGGGTCTGGCTCAGGACATTGACCTGTTCGGCAACCAGCAGGGCGTGGAAGTCTTCCGGTGAGCGCACCACCGAGTCAGGCACCATCAGCAGCCGCCCACCGTGCAACAGCGCGCCGAAGATCTCCCACACCGAGAAGTCGAAGGCCAGGGAATGACACTGCGTCCACACCTGCCCCGCCGACATCCCCAACTCGGCGTCCAAGACCTCCAGTAACCGAGTCACGTTGCGGTGCGGAATGGCCACCCCCTTCGGGGTTCCCGTGGTGCCCGAGGTGTAGATCAGGTAAGCGATGTCGTCAGGAGCCGGCGCCGGCAATGCGGTCGACGGTTGGCCGGCGACGGCGGGATCATCCACGTCGACGACCAGTAGACCGTGCCCATCCAGCCGATCGGCCAACCCTGCCGTGGTGATCGCCGCGATCGGCTCGGCGTCATCGAGGACGAACGCAATCCGGGCCTCCGGAACCGCCGGATCGATCGGCACGTAAGCCGCGCCGGTCTTGAGCACCGCGAAAATCGCGACGATCGCGTCAGCTGACCGCGGCAACACCAGCGCCACCCGGCGCCCCGGGCCCACACCTCGGCCGATTAACCAGTGCGCCAACCGATTCGATGCCTGATCCAGCTCAAGGTAGCTCATCGAGCCGCCGTCCCAGCGGACCGCCACCTGCTGCGGAGCCCGCCTCACCTGCGCGGCAAATACCGTCGGGATCGAGGTCGGCGCGCTAACCGGCGCGGTCAACGCCGCCCGGTTGCCCCACTCTTCAAGCCGGGCATGCTCAGCTCGATCGAGGACATCGACGGCCGACAAACGCTGGGTCGGGTCGGCGGTCATTGCCGCGAGCACCCGCCGCAACCGCTCGACCAGCGTCTGGATGCTGGCCGCGTCGAACACGTCGGTGCGGAACTCCACCGCCCCGCCGATCCCGGCGGGTTCACCGGCCATGTCCCAGCGTTCGGCCAACGAAAACGACAGATCCACCCGGGCGGCGCGGGTGTCCACCGGAATCGGGGTGACCTGCAAGTCACCGAGTGGCACTGCGGCGGTCGGGTGGCCGGAATCGCCAGGTAGGTTCTGCCAGGCCAACATCACCTGCACGAGCGGATGATGGGTCAGACTTCGGGTGGGGTTGAGGCGATCGACCAGCACCTCGAAGGGCACATCTTGGTGTTCGTAGGCGGCCAGGCTGCGTTGACGCGCCTGCGCAAGCAAATCGGCAACGGTCGGATCACCGGCCAGATCAAGTCGCAGCACCAGGGTATTGACGAAGAAACCCACCAGCCCATCCAGCGCGGGGTCGCGCCGCCCGGCGATCGGGAAGCCCACTGCCACATCGGAACTCGCGCTGAGCTTGGCCAGCAGCACCGCCAGCGCGGTCTGCAGCACCATGAAACTGGTCGCGTTGTGTTCGCGCGCCATCCGAACAACCTGCTGCTGCAACTCGACAGGCCAGTCCACCGCGACGGTGGCGCCGCATTGATCGGCGACCGGCGGATAGGGTCGATCGGTCGGGAGCGCAAGCCGCTCGGGCATGCCGGCCAGGGCCTGCTGCCAGTAACCAAGCTGCCCGCCGATGCGGCTGTGGCTGTCGTCGAGATCACCGAACTGCGCGCGCTGCCAGAGCGTGTAATCGATGTACTGCACCGGCAATTCGGCCCAGTCCGGGGCTCGGCCCGCACACCGGCAGGCATAAGCCGTCCCCAGATCATTCACCAGCGGAGCGACCGACCAGCCGTCCGCGGCGATGTGGTGCGCAACAGCCACTAGCACATGCTCGTCGTCGGCGACTTGAAAAAGCTGTGCGCGCAAAGGGATTTCGGTAGCGAGATCAAAGGTGTGCCGCGCCGCCTCGCCGAGGGCCTCTTCCAACCGGCTGGCCGGCCAGCCGGTGGCATCGACAACCTGCCAACCGAAGTCGGCCTGCTCGCGCTCTATCACGCTTTGCTGGGGAACTCCGTCGGGTGCGGCAAACAGCGTGCGCAGGCTTTCATGGCGGCCCACCACGTCGGAAAGCGCGGTAGCCAATACATCGGGATCGAGCCGTCCACGCAGTCGCAATGCCACCGCCAGGTTGTAAACCGGCGACGGCCCCTGCAATTGGTCGATAAACCACAACCGGCTCTGCGCGAACGACAACGGAACCACCGCAGGGCGCTCGACGGCGACCAACGGCTCGAGCAGATCCTCATCCGCCCCAATACGGAGCGCCAACTGGGCCACCGCGGGCGCCTCGAAGACGGCGCGCACCTTGAGCCCGCTACCCATGTCGTTGTTGATCGCAGCGACCAGGCGCATCGCCGAGAGCGAATCCCCGCCCAAATCGAAAAATGAGTCATCCACCCCGACCCGCTCGAGCCCGAGCACATGGGCGTAAATGCCGGCCAGGATTTCCTCGGCCGGGGTGCTCGGAGCGCGGTAACGATCGGCGTCGTCGTACTCAGGTACCGGCAAGGCCCGTTTGTCGAGTTTGCCGTTGACCGTCAACGGCAGCGCCGTCAACGCCACCAACGTCGCCGGAACCATGTAGCCCGGGAGCCGTTCGGCCAATGCGGCGCGAACCGTTGCCGCCTCGGCGGTCCCGGTCACGTACCCCACCAAGCGCGTTACGCCGGGGTGGTCTTCGCGGGCGATCACCACCGCCTGCTCGACGCCGTCGAGGGCGGCCATGGCGGCCTCGATTTCACCCGGCTCGATGCGGTAACCGCGGATCTTCAGCTGCTCGTCGGCGCGCCCGAGGTATTGCAGTTGGCCGTCAGCGCGCCATCGCACCAGATCCCCGGTGCGGTACATCCGAGTGCCCGGCGCGCCGAACGGGCACGCCACAAACCGCGAACCCGTCAACCCCGCCCGACCCAGATACCCAAGCCCTACGCCACGACCGGCCACATACAACTCCCCGACCACTCCGGGCGGTACCGGCCGCAATGACTCGTCGAGTACGAACAGCGCCGAAGTCGAAACCGGCGCACCGATCGGCACCACATCGGTTCCGGCCGACAGCGGTGCGCTCAGCGAGGCATATACCGTGGCTTCGGTTGGGCCGTAGGCGTTGATCACCACCCGGCCGGGCGCCCACCGCTCCACCACCTCGGCCGAACATGCCTCGCCACCGAGCAGCAACGCCACCGACTCCAGCCCCGCCGGCCTGAGCGCGGCCACTGCCGACGGGGTTTGGGTAAGCACATTGACCCGTTCCCCGACCAGCAGCGCGTGGAAGTCGTCCGGTGAGCGAACCACTGAATCGGGGACCACCACCAGCCGCCCGCCACCTAACAGCGCGGCCCAGATCTCCCACACCGAGAAGTCGAAAGCATACGAGTGACATTGCGTCCACACCTGTGCCGCCGGCAGGCCGTGCGGCGACGACGCCGCCAAATGGTTCACGTTGTGGTGGGTGACGGCCACCCCCTTGGGCACACCGGTGGTGCCCGAGGTGTAGATCAGGTAGGCGATGTCGTCGGGGCCCGGCACCACCGGCAACGCCGTGCCGGGTTGGGTGTGGATCGCGGGGTCATCAATATCGATCACCACAAGGTCGCGCTCGTGCAGCCGGCCGCGCAACTCTGGGGTGGTGATCGCGGCGATCGGCGCGGCGTCGTCGAGCATGAATTCGATCCGCGCGTCGGGCAGTGCGGGGTCGATCGCCAGGTATGCCGCTCCGGTCTTCAGCACCGCCAGCATGGCGACAACGGCCTGAGCCGAACGCTCCAAGAGCAATGCGACGCATGCACCCTGGTGGACACCTCGGTCGGACAGCAAGTGCGCCAACCGGTTAGCGGCCTCATCGAGTTTCCGATAGGTAAGCGACAGGTTCCCAGAGGTTAGCGCCTCCGCCGCCGGTATACGGGCCACCTGTGCGGCGAACAGCACCGGAACTGACACCCGCGCGGGTGTCAGTTGCGTCAACGCCGCCCGGTTGCCCCACCGATCCAACTGGGCGTGCTCAGCCTCATCGAGCACGTCTACCGACGACAGCCGCCGAGCCGGATCGGCGGTCATCGTCGCCACCACCCGCTGCAACCGCTCGATCAGCGTATGGATGCTGGCGGCGTCGAATACATCGGTGCGGAACTCCACCGCGCCGCCGATGCCCGCGGGTTCGCCGGCCTTGTTCCAGCGTTCGGCCAACGAAAACGAGAGGTCCACCCGGGCGGTGCGGGTGTCTACGGGCATCGGGGTGACCGACAGGTCACCGAGCGTCAATCCGCCGGCGGTGTCGGCGGTATCGCCGGACAGGTGTTGCCAGTCCAACATCACCTGCACCAGCGGATGGTGAGTCAAGGATCGAGTCGGGTTGAGCCGTTCGACGATGACTTCGAATGGGACATCTTGGTGCTCATAGGCGGCCAGGCTGCGCGTCCGGACCTGGTCCAGCAGTTCGGCGATGGTGGGATCGCCGGTCAGGTCGACTCGCAGCACCAAGGTATTGACGAAGAAACCCACCAACTCATCGAGGGCCGGGTCGCGTCGTCCGGCGATCGGGAACCCCACTGCCACATCGGAACTCGCGCTGAGCTTGGCCAGTAGCACCGCCAGCGCAGTCTGCAGCACCATGAAGTTCGTCACGTTGTGCTCGCGAGCCACCCGAATAACGTTCTGCTGCAACTCAACCGGCCAGTCGACCGCAACGGTGGCGCCGCGTTGATCGGCAACCAGGGGATAAGGCCGATCCGTCGGGAGCGCAAGCCGCTCGGGCATGCCGGCCAGGGCCTGCTGCCAGTAACCCAGCTGCGCGGCGATGGGACTGCCGTCGTCGTCGATGTCGCCAAGTTGGGCGCGCTGCCACAGCGTGTAATCCACGTATTGCACCGCCAACGGCGCCCAGTCCGGCGCCTGCCCGGCAGACCGGCGGGCATAGGCCGTTGCGAGATCCCGCACCAGTGGGGTGACCGACAAGCCATCGGCGGCGATGTGGTGTACCACGCCCACCAACACGTGCTCTTCCTCGCCAACGCGGAAAAGCCTTGCCTGCAACGGGATTTCAGCGGCCAGGTCAAAACTGTGCCGCGCCGCTTCTTCGATGGCCTGACCCAGGCGGCTTTCCGGCCAGCTGGTGGCGTCGATGATCTGCCAGCCGAAGTCGGCCTTTTCGCGCTCCATCACGCACTGCCGGGGTATGCCGTCGGTGGCAATGAACAGTGTGCGCAGGCTTTCATGGCGGCTCACCACGTCGGAAAGCGCAGCGGCTAACGCGTTGGCATCCAGCCGGCCGACCAGCCGCAACGCCACTGCCATGTTGTAAACAGATGACGGTCCCTGCAACTGATCGATAAACCACAACCGGTTCTGCGCAAACGACAGCGGAACCACATCCGGCCGTTGCTGCGCGGTGAGCGGTGTGGCGGTGGGTTGTGCGGTGTGGGGTCGTATCTGTTGGGCGAGTGCGGCGACGGTGGGGTGGTCGAAGATGGTTTGGACGCGCAGGTCGGTGTCGAGTTCGGCTCTGATACGTGCGGCCAGGCGCATCGCAAGTAGTGAGTGGCCGCCGAGGTCGAAGAATGAGTCGTCGATGCCGACTTTGTCGACGCCGAGGGTGTGGGTGTAGAGGTCGGCGAGGGTTTGTTCGAGGTCGTCGGTGGGGGCTCGGAAGTGTTCGTGGTGCTGGTATTCGGGTGCCGGCAGGGCCCGTTTGTCGAGTTTGCCGTTGACGGTCAGTGGCATGTCGTCGAGGACCACCAGGGCGGCGGGCACCATGTACGCCGGGAGCTGATCGGCGAGCGCGGCGCGCGTCGCCGCTGGGTCGGCGGTGCCGGTGATGTAGCCGATTAGGCGCTTGTCACCCGGGTGGTCTTCGCGGGCGATCACCACCGCCTGCGTTACCCCGTCGAGGGCGCTGAGTGCGGCCTGGACCTCGCCGAGTTCGATGCGATAGCCGCGGATCTTGACCTGTTCATCGGCGCGCCCCACATACCGCAGCTGTCCGTCGGCACCCCACTTGACCAGATCCCCGGTGCGGTACATGCGCATCCCCGGGGCTCCGAATGGGCAGGCGACAAACCGCGAGCCGGTCAACCCGGCCCGGCCCACATATCCCAGGCCGACACCGCGACCGGCGATATACAACTCGCCGACCACACCCGCCGGCACCGGCCGCAACCACCCATCCAGCACAAAAAAGGCGGCCCCCGACACCGGCGGACCGATCGGGACCTCGCCCGAATTCGCCTTCAACGGCGCACTGATCGCCACGTCCACCGTGGTCTCGGTAGGGCCGTAGACATTGACCATCACGCGCCCGGGCGCCCACCGATCCACCACCTCGGCTGGACAGGGCTCAGCGCCTACCACCAACGCCACCGAATCCAGCCCCTCTGACGCCAGTGCCCCTGCAGCAGAAGCGGTTTGGCTGAGGACGGTGACGTGTTCTGTGACGAGGAGGGTGTGGAGGTCTTGGGGTGAGCGGGTGATGGGTTCGGGGATTACGACGAGGCGTCCGCCATCCAACAACGCGCCGAAGATCTCCTGAACCGAAGCGTCGAAGCCTAGGGAGTGCCATTGTGACCAGACTGCTGCAGGGGGTAGGGGGGCGTGCAGTGAGTCCATGAGTTGGGTGACGTTGTGGTGGGTGATGGCGACGCCTTTGGGGGTGCCGGTGGTGCCTGAGGTGTAGATCAGGTAGGCGATGTTGTGGGGGTCGGGTGGGGGTGGCGCGGTGTCGGGGTGGTGGGTGAGGGTGGGGTCGTGGATGTCGATGACGGTGCCGGTGCGTCCGTGCAGGCGCCGGTGCAGGTCGGTGGTGGTGATGACGGTGATGGGGTGGCGTCATCGAGCAGGAAACCGATCCGGGGTCGGGTAGTGCGGGTCGATGGGCAGGTAGGCGGCCCCGGTTTTGAGGATCGCCAGGATGGCCACGATCGCGTGGGTGGTGCGCGGTAGGAGCAGCGCGACGCGTTGTCCGGGGCCGGCGTGGTGGGCGATGAGCAGATGTGCGAGCCGGTTGGCGGCTTGGTCGAGTTCGCGGTAGGTCATCGACAGTTGGCCGTCGCTGACCGCGACCGCGTGCGGGACACGGGCTACCTGGGTGGCGAACAGTTCCGGGATGGAGGCCGCAGGGGGTGCCGGCGCGGTGAGCACCGCCTGGTTGCCCCAGTGGTGCAGGCGGGCGTGTTCGGCGGGGTCGAGCACATCGATGCAGGACAGCGCGGTGTGGGGGTTGGTGGTCATGGCGCCCAGCAGCGCGGTGAAGCGTGCGAGCAGGGTGTCGATGGTGGCGGGGTCGAACACCTCGGTGTCGTATTCGGCGCGCAGTGTCAGTGCGGGGCCGGGCAGGGCTTGGATGGCCAGCGGGTAGTGGTTGTATTCGCGGGTGCTGTACCCGGTGACGGCCAGGCCGTCGATGCCCAGCGCGGCGGTGGTGTCCAGCGGATAGTTCTCGTAGACGAACAAGGTGTCAAACAGCTGCTCGTGGCCGGTGAGGCGGTGGATGTCGCTCAGCGCCAGGTGCTGGTGGTCCAGGGTGTGGTGGTGGGCGTGGTGCAGCTGGTCGAGCAGGCCGGCGGTGGTGGTCGTCGCGGTGGCGGTCGCGCGCACCGCGATGGTGTTGATCAACAGGCCCACCATCGACTCCGCGCCGGCCAGCTCGACCGGGCGGCCCGAGACCGTGGTGCCGAAGACGACATCATGCTGGCCGGTCCAGCCCATCAGCAGCTGCGCATAGGCCGCGTGCAACACGATGTTGACGGTGGTGTGGCACGAGCGGGCCAGCTCGGTGACCGCCTCGGTGAGCTGGCCGGGCAGCTGACACGACGCCACCGCGCGCCGGCCCAGCCCGCAGCGGCCCGGCGGGCCCACCACGGTGGGGGTGTCCACACCGGCCAGCACCTGAGCCCAGGCCGCCCGGGCGGTGGCCGCATCACGGCCGGCCAGCCAGGTGACAAACCGGCGATACGGTCCGGCCGGTGCCAGCGGCTGGCCGGCGTAACTGGCGAACAATTCGCCCACCAGGATCGGCAACGACCAGCCATCCATCACGATGTGGTGATTGGTCAACACAAAACGGTGCTCATCGTCGCCGGTGCGGATCAGCACCGCCCGAAACACCGGCCGATCACCCAACTCGCACACCGCGGCGCGCTCAGCAGCACACACCTGCTCGATCTGGTCCTCGACAGCACCGCCCTCGGCGCCGACATCGACATAACGCCACGGCACCCACGGATCAGCCGGAACGATCTGCACCGGCTCGTCGAAACGCTCCGAGAACCGCGCCGCCAAATGCGGATGCCGCATCACCACCGCATACAACGCATCCCGCAACCGATGCGCATCCAGCCCACCACGCAACCCGATAACCAGCTGCACCGCATACACATCATCGCCAGAACCACGCGCCGTACTGGCATGAAACAACAACCCCTGCTGCAACGGAGTCAACGGCAAAACATCAGCGATCCGCATACAACCGCTCAAGCTCGTCGATCTGCTGCTGACTCAATCCACCAACCGCAAGATCCGACGGCGTCAACCCGCCCCCACCGCGGCGCACATTTGCGCAGATCCCGGTCAGGGCGTCAAACCACAACTGGCCCAGCCGGCTGACCTGTGCGTGGTCCAGCGCCGAAGGCGCCCACCACCAGGCGGCGCGCAGGAACGGACCGAAATCGGTATCGATGATGCCGGCGTTGAGCTCGACGGTGTGCGCCAACGGCATTGGCAACCTCAAGCCGGCGTCGATGTTGGACAAGCCGTCCCAACTGATCTGCCATCCATCACCGGACTCGCCCGCCCCGGCGCCCAACCGCCCCAAATAGTTGAACCCGATCGGCGGATCGGACTCGTTGAGGTCCACCTCGGGATTCAGATACCGCAGCAGCCCGTAAGTCAGCGGATCCGGCAGGGCGCGCAGCTGCTCTTTCGCGTCCTTGATCAGCGCTCCCAACCCCGCATCACCGTCCACCACCTGCGTCCAGGACAGCCCGCCCACCGCCAACGCCACCGGGTATTTGGTGGTAAACCAACCGACGGTGCGCGACAGGTCAATATCGGGCGCCAGCTCATTGTGGCGCCCGTGGCCCTCCACATCGATGCCGACCGGTGCGGCACCGGTGCCCAAGAACTCCGCACACGCCAAGGCGAACGCGATCAACAAAATCTCGTGTATGCCGGTGTGAAACGCCGTGGGCACCTCGCCCAAAAGGACGCGGGTCACTTCCGCGTCCAACGCCATCGAGAGCTGCCCGACGTTGGCGTAGGTATCCACCTCGGGGCGTACCGCCGGCAACGCCGCCGGCGTCGCCGCCACCTGCCGCCACGCCGGTGCCTGCTGCACGACTTCTGGGCGGCTCGCGTGCTCGGCCAGCAGCTCCGACCACCGGGCAAACGAGGTCCCCGGCGCCGGCAACTCCACCTGCTGCCCGTGGTGGTGCTGGGCCCAGGCGATGTTGAGGTCTTCCAACAGGATCCGCCACGACACGCCGTCGACGGCGAGGTGGTGCACTATCGACACCAAACGGGCGGTAGAGGTCACCCATATCGCGCTGAGCATTATCCCGGCGGCCGGGTTCAACCGCGACCCCGCCGTCAGCATCGCCGCATCGGACAGCGCCTCTACTGTCAGGAGGCAGTCGCGGGCATCCACCGACCCGGCTTCGGGCACGTGGAACGACCAACCGCCGGCGCCGTCGTCCTCGGCCCGCAGCCGCAACATGGCATGCCGATCGAGCAACGCCTGCAACAGCACCACCACGTCGGCCTCGGTCGCGCCCGCGGGGGCCTGCACCACCGTGGTCTGGTTGAAGTGCTGGACGGGACCATCGACGCTTGCCAGCCAACGCATGATCGGGGTCGCAACCACCGGCCCGATGCCTTCATCGACCGATGTCACCGCACCTTCGACCACTCTGGCCAGCCGGGCCACGGTCTGCTCGACGAATACGTCGCGCGGCCGGCACACCAGACCGGCGGCGCGTGCTCGGGACACCACTTGCATCGACAGGATGCTGTCGCCGCCGAGTTCGAAGAACGATTCGTCGACTCCGACCCGTTCCAGCCCCAGTACTTGGGCGTAGATGCCGGCGAGGATCTCCTCAACCGCGTGAGCCGGGGCTCGATAATGATCGGCATCCTGATATTCGGGCGCGGGCAGGGCTCGGGTGTCCAGCTTGCCGTTGACCGTCAGCGGCAGTGCGTCGAGCGCGACCACGACGGCGGGCACCATGTAGGCGGGTAGGCGCTCGGCCAGCTCGGTACGCGCGACGGCCGGGTCGGTGGTGCCGGTGACATACCCGACCAGGCGCTTGTCGCCGGGTCGGTCCTCACGGGCGATCACCACCGCCTGCTCTACCCCGTCCAGCGCACTCAGCGCGGCCTGGACCTCGCCGAGTTCGATGCGATGACCGCGGATCTTGACCTGTTGGTCGGCGCGGCCCACGTAACGCAGGTGCCCGTCAGCGCCCCACCAGACCAGGTCTCCGGTGCGATACATCCGTGCACCGGGCCCGCCGAACGGGCAGGCCACGAACCGTGTCCCGGTGAGACCGGTTCGGCCCACGTATCCGTACGCCGCGCCGGCGCCGGCCACGTACAGTTCCCCGACCACACCCGCCGGCACCGGCTGCAACCACGCGTCGAGAACGAAGAAGCCGAGATGGGCCAGCGGTACCCCGATCGGGCTCACCACGTTGTCCACATCGCTGCCGAGGATCTCCCGGAACGAGGCGTGCACCGTCGTCTCGGTGATGCCGTACATGTTGATCAGCCGCGGGAAACCCGGGTGGGCCTGTAGCCAGCTGGTGAGGCGTTGGGGTTCCAGCGCCTCACCACCGAATACCACTGCCTGAAGCTTCAGCTGGCGTCCCAGCTCGGGCTGGAGTGCATCGGCGGTCTGCAGGGCATAGAACGCAGACGGAGTCTGACTCAGAACACTGACCTGCTCGGCGACTAGCAACGCGTGCAGTTCCTCGGGTGAGCGCACCACCGCGTCGGGCACCACTACCACGCGGCCGCCGTAGAGCAACGCCCCCCAGATCTCCCACACCGAGAAGTCGAACGCCAACGAATGACACTGCGACCACACCTGGCCCGCCAGCTCCAGATCGGAGTCCAGTGTCTGGAGCAACCGCGTCACGTTGCGGTGCGGGATCGCCACTCCCTTGGGGGTTCCGGTGGTTCCGGATGTGTATATGAGGTAGGCGATGTCATCGGGGGCCGGTCCAGGCAGCGCGGTGTCGGGTTGAGCGCTGACGGCGGAGTCGTTGACGTCGACGACCCGCAGATCGTGCCCGTCCAGTCGCGGGCGCAACTCGGCGGTGGTGATCGCGGCGATCGGCGCGGCATCCGTGAGCACGAATTCCATCCGCGCCACCGGCACCGACGGGTCGATGGGGACATACGCGGCCCCGGTTTTCGAGACCGCCAACATCGCCACAACCGCCTCGGCGGAGCGCTCCAACAGCAGCGCGACTCGTTGCCCGGGGCCCACCCCCTCGCAGACCAACAGATGTGCCAACCGGTTGGCCGCCTGCTCGACTTCACGGTAGGTCCACGAACGCTCGCCGTCGGTGATCGCCACCGCTTCCGGGACGCGGGCCACCTGGGCGGCGAACGCCGTCTGGATCGACACCGGCGCCGGTGTCGGCTGGTCTAACGCAGCCCGGTTGCCCCACCCGTCCAGCCCGGCGTGCTCGCTGTCGTCGAGCAGATCCATCGACGAGAGCCGCCGGCTCGGGTCGGCGGTCATCGCCACCAGCAACCGGCTCAGCCGTCGTGCCAGATCGGCGACGTCGAAATTCGAGAACGGCCCTTCGGCGCCCGCCGTGCTCAGGAACAGCTGGTCACCGGCGCCGGAGAAAATCAACCCGAAGTCGCCCACCTGGCCGGGATTGGTGAACGATGCCGATGCCTCCACGCCGGCGAAGTCCATCGTCATCTTGGACGGCATGAAATTGATGCTGACCCTGTTGACGCGATGGTCCGAGCGGCCGGGGTGGGCCTTGCGTTCCAGGGCGTGCACCGGATACCGCTGGTGCTGCAGTGCTTCCCGTACTCGGGTGTCGACATGTGCACAGAATTCGGCCACCGTGGCTCCGGGCGAAACACTCAACACCAGCGGCACCGCCCCGGAAATCATCCCGGGAAGCGTCTTCGACTCCCGACGCACTCGCCTGCTGACCGGGAAGTCGAGCACGACCTCCGAACTCTCGGCGCACCAACCACGCACCAGCAGTGCACACGCCGCGGTGATGACCGACGAGCGAGGCATGTTCCACGTCTCGGATAACTCTTGAACGTGGCGAAGGACTGCCGGGTCCAGGCGAACCGGCGCAGACGGCGAATGCGGATCCACCTTGCCCGCGGCGTTCGGCAACCGATAGTTGGGGTCGCTTTCCGGTGCAAGATTCTGCGCCCAGTAGGCCTCGTCATCCAGGTATTCGGCGGACCCCTCGTATTCGGATTCGTAACGAACCAGGTCCTGCAGCGAACCGAAGAAGGCAGGAGGAATGGGTGCGCCAGAAACTATCGCGGCGTAGACCGTTGCGATGCGATGGGCGAGAAGTGTGATCCCGGATCCGTCGACGACAATGTGGTGGAAGCACCCGAACAAATAGAACTCGTCGACCCACGTCCGGAACAAGGCGAATGAGAACAGCGGGCCGGACGGCGGCATGGGCGTCTGCTGGATCGATGCGGCGATGGCGCGGGCTTCCTGGACCGGATGGCGCGTGTCGCTCAGATCGTGAAAGGCCACCTCGACGTCGGCGTCGTCGACTGCCCGCTGGAAGACCTGCCCGTCGTCCTCGAAGATCGTGGCCCTGACTGGTTCGGCCTCTGCGACCACGTGCCGAATCGCCTGCGTGAGCAGGTCGGGCTGGATCTCGCCGTCGAATCGCACCAGCACGCCCAGCTGCCAATCGATGCTGGAGTGGCCGGTTTCCTGCGCAAGCCAGATGTCGAGCTGTCCACGCGTCAGCGGGAGTGCACTCTTGTTAAGAGCCATTCGGTGTACCTATCGAAACCCCCTGTCTCGATGCCAACCCCTCGCGCAGGCTTTTCGGCCGGATATCGGTCCAGTTCTGTTCGATGTAGTCCAGACACGCTGCGCGATCCCCCTCGCCGTACACCACCCGCCAGCCAGCCGGAACCTCCGCGAACGCCGGCCACAGGCTGTGCTGTTCCTCGTCGTTGACCAAGACGAAAAAGCTGCCGTCGCCGTCGTCGAACGGATTGATGCTCACCGTGTCTCCAGACCGTCTAATCGACATGGGTACAACAAGTTCTTGACCATACTGGAGCCTCTTACGGTTGTCTAAATGTTTGGAGTAGAAGTCTGTGCCGCTGGATATTTGGGGCGCCGGGTATGAGATCCCGGCTAACCGGTCGAAGCGGATGTCGTCGGGGCGCGAAGCTGAGACCGTAGGATGCGGTACTCCAGCAAGCCCGCCCGCATTTGCTCGTAGATTGCCGACCCCGGTAGGGCGAGGAAGTTCGCCACTCGGGGATTTCCGTCGCCGTAGACCTGCTCCCAGTTATTGCTCGCTTGATCACGCGAGGCCAACACGTTGGCGGTGATGTCGCGGTCGTCTTCGACGGCGAAGCCCAGCGCCTTCAGGCGCATCCGTACGTAGTCCCAGTCCTCGGGGCTCAGGAAGTCGGTGTGCAGGAACCATGCCTCGGTGCGGCATATCCGGCGAACTTCACCCAGGAATTTCGGCAGGTTTCCATATGAATGTGAGGACTCGATGTTCAAGACGGCGTCGCATACCGCATCGCCGAGCGGAATGTTCAGCGCGTCGCCTACCTTGAAGTCGATCGAACTGCCGACATGCGTTTTTTCGCAGAATGCGATCGCTTCCGAGGACATGTCGATGCCGATGACGTGAGCGCTGAATTTCTCCGCGACGGTCCTGGAGTTACCCCCACGGCCACAGCCTATTTCGACGACCGTGCGATTGTTCAGGTCAAGCGAACCGATGACCTCGAACACCAGCCGCACCGAGTTGGCGTTGAAGGTGCCGTCGCGAATGACGAACGCGGACTCGTTGTCGGAATCCGTCGGAACGTAGCCGTAGTTCAAGAAAAACGACGAGTCGGCCACCCCGACCGCTTCCAGGCGGCGGCTCAGCAAGTTATAGAAGTTGCGCCATCCTCCGGCGGTCGTGGACAACAGGTCGTCGGCCAGGTGTGCCGACATTGCAACCGCGGGTTCGCTGCCGTTAGCCATTTTCTTGTCGCCTCAATCTAATCTGTGAGCATGGAAAGCGTTGCAGTACAGTCCTTTTCCGTCGATCAC
This sequence comes from Mycobacterium cookii, assembly GCF_010727945.1. Lineage (NCBI taxonomy): Bacteria > Bacillati > Actinomycetota > Actinomycetes > Mycobacteriales > Mycobacteriaceae > Mycobacterium > Mycobacterium cookii. The sequence goes on along the minus strand of NZ_AP022569.1, from coordinate 3,162,574 downwards.
TGAGTGGATTCGGAGGCGTCGACGGTTTCCGCGCCGGCCGACTCCGGCACCTGACCGGCCAGGTACTCGGCGAGCGACCCGATCGTCGGGTAGTCGAACACCGCCGTGGCGCTGATCGTGAACGCGCCACCGAACTGGGGGAGTAACCGGTTGCTGAATTCGACCGCCATCAGCGAATCGGTACCCAACTCCAGGAATCTGCTGGTTGCGGCCGGCGGCTGCGCGAGCCGCAGGAAGTTCTGTACTTCGTGCCGCAGGTACTCGGTGAGGAAGCTGCCGCGCTCCATCTCGGGCACCTCGTGCAGTTGGCGGAGCAACTCGCTGTCGCCGTGCGTCGCCGCGCCGGCACTGGGAAGCACGTGGTCCAGAATCGACGGGCGAGAGCCACCCAGTCCCTTCGCGGCGCGCTGCCAGTTGGCTTTGATGACGGTCGCCTGCGTGATCCCGTGCGCGAGCACCTCGTCGAGCGCGTTGAGTGCGGCCGAGGGTTCCAGCGGAATCAGGCCTTGCGCACTGAGATTGGCGCGGGCGGCGTGCGAAGTGGCCATACCGCCCTTGGCCCAGGGACCCCAGTTGATGCCGGCCGCTGGCAGGCCCTGCGCCTCGCGGTCGGCGACCAGACCGTCGAGCAGCGCGTTGGCCGTTGCGTAGTTGGCTTGGCCGGGTGACCCGAGGACGCTGGAGGCCGACGAGTACACGACGAAGAATTCGAGGTCGTCGTTCTTCGTCAAGCGATGTAGGTGCCAGGCGCCCAACGCTTTTGGACCCAAGGTCGTCTGGAATCGATCCAGGCTCTGCTGCGACAACAGCGCGTCGTCGAGGACGCCCGCCAGGTGCGCCACCCCTGCCAGCGGCGGCAACTCCGCCCGGATTCGCTCCAGCAACCCGGCGACTTGCTGCTCGTCGCCGACATCGGCCACAAAGGTGTGGATCCGGCACCGGTAGCGCTCGGTGATGTCGTCGATCTCGCGTTGCGCGTCGGCGTCGGGCAGGTGCCGACCCGTCAACACGATGTCACCGGCCCCGAGCTGAGCCAGATGGGCGGCCGTGAACAGGCCCAGTGCACCGAGGCCACCGGTGATCAGGTAACTCCGATCACCCTTCGGCTGCAACGGCTTCGGCATCTGCAGGACGATCTTGCCGATATGCCGCGCCTGTTGCATGCGGCGGAACGCGGTCTTCGCCTCGGTCAGTGGATAGACCTCGGCCGCCAGCGGCAGCAGCTCGCCGCGGCCCATGCTGTCGGCCAGTTCGGCCAGCAACTTCCCGACCCGTTCGGGCTCCTCCTCGATGGTCGCGTCCAGCGCGACGATCTCGTAGGCGATGTCGGGACGGACCGCCGCCATCTGATCCGGCGTCCAGATGTCCCGCTTGGCGATTTCGGCGAACCGGCCGCCCTGCGCGGTCGCCCGCACCGTCGCGGCGATGAAGCCCTCGTTGGTCAGGCTGTTGAGCACCACGTCGACGCCGGCGCCCCCGGTGTCGGCCAGGATCTGGTCGGCGAAATCCGTACTGCGCGAGTCGTAGACGTGTTCCACACCCATCTTGCGCAACGTTGCGCGCTTGTAGGTGCTGGCGGTGGCGAAGACGGTCGCACCGCGCTGCTGGGCTATCTGGATCGCGGCCAGACCAACGCCACCGCTGGCGGCGTGGATGAGCACCCGATCACCAGGTCCCACCTGAGCCCAGTCGAACGCGAGCCGGGTGGTGAGCGCCCCGGCAGGTATCGTCGCCGCTCCGACCGCGCTGACACCGTTCGGCAACGGCGACAGGAACTGGGCGGGCACGTTGACCCGGGTGGTGAAGCAGCCCTGCATGAAGCCGAAGACGCGCTGGCCGACCTCGAAGCCGGTCACACCCTCGCCCACCTCGGTGACGATGCCGGAAAGGTCACCGCCGATCAGACCGGGATCGCCCGGATACAAGCCGAGCACGTTGAGCACATCCCGAAAGTTCAGCCCGGCGGCCTCCACCCGGATCTGCACCTGGCCCGCGCTCGGCGGGGCAACCGCCGTCTCGACCAGATGAAGGTTGTCGATCGCGCCGCGTTCGGTCGGCTCCAGAATGTAATCCGTTGCCCGCGGTATCGGGAGGTGACCGCTGCGCGCCCATGGCAGTAGCCGCGGCACCAAGTACTTGCCTTGTCGCAGTGCGAGTTCGGGCTCCTCCGCGGGCGTGCCGAGCAGGCCGGCCAGCAGTTGCCCGGCATCCTCGAAGCTGTCGCAGTCGACCAGCCTGCAACGCAGCGCCGGCTGCTCGGTGATGACGGTGCGCCCGAATCCCCACAGCGCCGACTGCACGGGATCGACCGGCTCGCCGGGTTCGGTCGCGACGGCTCGTTCGGTGACGATCCACAGTCCGCCGGTGAGTTTGACGTCGTGCTGCGACTGCAACGTGTGTACGACGGTGAGCAGCTGGTCGATCTCGCTCTCCAGCCGCGCGGTGAAGTCAGTGCTCGACTCTTCCACGCCGGGTCGCGCAGCGCTGCGCCACACGACGCCGGAGACCGGGGCACCGCCCTCCTCGGCCTGGGTGAACAGCCGCTTCCATAGCTCCGGATCGGTGGCATGGTCCACCGCGACGAAACCTGAATGCTTGGCGACCAGCTCGTCGAATCCGGCAATCAGCCAGGTGCCGTCGGCGATACCGGCAGTGCTGCCCGACGCCGGCGGCGCCACCTCCTGCCAGCCGAAGGTGTACAGGTTGCGGGTGGCGTCGCCGCCGAGTCCGCGCAACAACGCCTCCCGCGGCGCGCGTTTGACGGTGAACTCCCGAATCTCGCCGAGCTGGCGACCGTCCCGATCCACGAAATCGAGGTCGAAGACCTGCGTTTCGCTCTCGGTGCCGCCGCTCTGCCACCGTGCGCGGCAGTAGAACCGCTTCGGCAACTTCTCCCGCAGCACCACCCGCCCATATCGCAGCGGCAAGAACAGATCGGGCACCCCGGTTTCGGCTGCCGTGAGCACCGCGGGGAAGGCCGGGAACGCGATTCCGGTGCACAGGTCCAGCAGTACCGGGTGGATCGGCTCGGTGCCGAGCTGTTCGGCGAGTTCGTCGCCGATGGCGATATCGCCGACAGCCTCACCGTCACCGGCCCACAGCGATTTCAGCGACGTGGACCAGGTGGGACCCCACATCAGCTCCATGTCGGCGAAGGTGTCGAACAACTGCTGTGGACGGGTGCGCCCCAGCCGTTCGCATGCGGCGTCGATGGACTCGGTCGGCTCCGGCGCCGGCTCGTCGTCGAGGCCGGAGACGACCCGGCCGTCGGCGTTCAACGACCACTCGGCGTCGCGCTCGCCGTAGGGCCGGCTGTGCACCTGGAAGGTCCAGCCGCCCTCTTCGGCGACTGGGTGCACGGTCAGCTGCACCTCACGGGAAGTCTTGTCGCCCAAGATGATCGGCTCGTAGAAGAAGACGTTGCGCACCTGCGCCGGCGTTCCGACCGCGGCAAGCGCCATCGTGGCGTACGTCGCACCGGGAACGACGACGGTGCCGTAGATGACGTGATGCGACAGCCACGGTTGCGATTTGATCGACCACCGGCTGGTGTACACGGCGTCGCCGGAGGCGAGATCCTTGACGCTGCCGAGAATTCCGGACACCGCAGGACCGTCGACGCGGAAATCCGACGTCTTCGGCCAGAACCGACGGCGCTGGAAAGGATAGGTGGGCAGCTCAAGTGCATGCTGCCGATGATGCTGCAGCGCAGCGAAGTTCGGGCGATGCCCGGCGACGTAGACCGCGGCCAGGGCCTCGGCCATCTGACGCTGAGCGTCAGTGCCCTTGCGCAAGGAGACGACGGCACGCGGCGCGGCCGATGAATCCGGCCAGGCTTGCAGCGCCGCGCCGGTCAGCACCGGTTGCGGACCGATCTCCATCAACACTGAGCAGCCCAGTTTCGCCACGGCGTGCACGCTTTCGGCGAACTGCACCGGCTGCCGGGAATGCCGCCGCCAGTATTGGGCGTCCAGCGGGGTCTCGGCCGTGAGAACTGCGCCGGTGCGGTTGCACACCAAGGGCAGCGTCGGCACCGCGAATTCGAAACCCTTTGCGTAGGATTCGAATTCGTCGAGCGCGGGCTCCAGCAACTCGGAATGGAAGGCGTGGCTGGTGTCCAGCCAGGTGCACCGGATCTCGTCGGCGCTCAAGGTGGCGACGATCTTTTCCAGATCCGTGGCCGGGCCGGACAGCACCGTGTTGGGGCCGTTGTATGCGGCGACCGAAATCTGCGGGAAGTCCTCGGCGGCACGCTCCACCTGCCGCGGGTCGGCGAACACCGCCACCATCCGGCCACCCTCGGGCAGGTCGCCGAATAGGCGGCCGCGTTCGGCCATCAGGCGTGCCCCGTCCTCGAGGCTGAACACGCCGGCCACGCATGCCGCCGCGTACTGACCCACGCTGTGCCCGAGCACCACGTCGGGCTCGATGCCCCACGACTGCCACAGCCGCGCCAGGCCCATCTCGACGGCGAACAGCGCGGGCTGGGCAAACGAGGTGTGCCCCAGTCCCTTTCCGGGCTCGCCGGTATCGCCGTCGAGGTCGAAAAGGACGTCCAGCAACGGACGCGGCAACATCCCGTCCACAGCATCGGCGCATTGCTTCACCGTGTCGGCGAATACCGGCTCGGAGTCGAACAATTCGCGCGCCATGTCCGGGTATTGACTGCCCTGCCCGGTGAACAACCACGCTGTCTTCGGCGGGTCACCGCATACGCCACGTACCGCACCCGGGCCCAGCCGGTTCTCGGCCAACCCGGACAGAAGTTCGCGGGCGCCCTGAACAGAATCCACCACCAGCGCGGCCCGGTGTTCGAAATGCGAACGCCCGACCCCGGCGGTGAAGCACATATCGGTGATGTCGACGTCGGGGTGCGCCTCCAGCCAGGTCGCGTAGCGCTGCGCCAGCGACACCAGCGCCTCCGGCGAGCGGGCCGACAGCGGCAGCACGCCCACCGGTTCAGCTGTGGTGTCCGGCTCCCGCGCGGCGGCGGCGTCGTCGGAGTGCGGCGCCTCCTCGATCAGCACGTGTGCGTTGGTGCCGGAGAACCCGAAGGAGCTGGTGCCGGCGCGGCGCGGCCTGCCGTTGGCGTGCCATGGAATCTGCTTGTCCACCACCCGCACCGGCAGGGAGTCCCACGGAATGTTCGGCGACGGGTTCTCGAAGTGCAGGTTCTGCGGCAGCATCTCGTGCTGCAACGACAGCACGACCTTGATCAGGCCGGCGATCCCGGCTGCCGACTCGAGGTGCCCGATGTTGGTCTTCGCCGATCCGATCAGCAGCGGCCGGTCCGAGTCACGACCGGCGCCGTAGACCGCCGCGGCGGCCTGAACTTCGATCGGGTCGCCCAGCGAGGTGCCGGTACCGTGCGCTTCGAGATAATCGACATCCCGACCTTCGACACCGGCGCGGGCCAGGGTTGCGGCGATAAGCCGTTGCTGCGCACCGCCGTTCGGCACCGTCAATCCGCTGGACGCACCGTCCTGGTTGACCGCGCTGCCCCGGATGATCGCGCAGATCTGATCGCCCTCCCGCTCGGCGTCGCTGAGCCTCTTGAGCACCAGGATCCCGCAGCCTTCACTGCGCGCGTAGCCGTTGGCGGCGGCGTCGAAGGTCTTGCACCGGCCGTCGGCGGCCAGCATGCGGGCGCGTGATGTCGCCACGATGGACGCCGGGCTCACCAAGACGTTGACCCCACCGGCCAGCGCCATGTCGCAGTCGCCGGAATGCAACGCCTGGCAGGCCTGATGGACGGCCACCAGCGACGCACTGCAGGCGGTGTCCACCGCCATCGCGGGGCCCTCCAAACCGAGCGCGAACGCGACCCGGCCGGCAATGACGTTCAGTGCATTGCCGGTGATGAAATGTGCCTCGATGGTCTCGACCGAGTTGGCGTTCAGCAGTTGCGAGTACTCGTTGGCGGCCACACCCACGAAAACGCCGGTTCGACTGCCCCGCAGGGACGCAGGTGAATACCCCGCTCTTTCCAAGCCCTCCCAGGCGATTTCGAGCATCAGCCGCTGCTGCGGGTCCATCCACACGGCCTCACGCGGGGAGATGCCGAAGAACTCCGGATCGAATCCGTCGATGCTGTCGAGGTATCCGCCATAGCGCGTGTAGATCTTGCCCGGCGCCTCGGGATCGGGGTCGTAGTACTCGTCGACGTCGAAGCGGTCGTCCGGGATCTCCCGGATGGCATCGACACCGCCGGCCAGCAGGTCCCAGTACGCCTCTGGGTCAGGTGCTCCCGGGAAGCGGCAGGCCAACGCGACGATCGCGATCGGCTCGTCGCTGCGTGTCGTCATCACCGGATTGGGCTGGGCCGGCGCAGTGGCAGCGGCCGGTGCGCTGATGCTGAGGACGTCGTCGAGCAGGTAGTCGGCCACGTCGACCAGGCGTGGATAGTCCATCGCCAGCGTCGCCGGCAACTCCTTGCCGACGGCTCGCTCGACCCGCGTCCGCAGTTCGACGGCCATCAGCGAATCCATGCCGACGGCAAAGAAGCCGGCCTCGTCGCGGATCTCCGCCGCATCGATCCGGGTCACCTCCGCGACGACGTCGCGAAGATAGTCCACGACCAGCTTCTTGCGCTGCTGCACCGGAGCATTGGTGAGCCGCTCGACCAGCCGGGTGGCCCCCGCCGACGTCGGCGCCGACGCCGACTGGGGCACCTCACGCTGCAACTGCTCCAGGAACGACCGCTTGCCCGTCAATTGGTAGAGCGGCAGGAAGCTGGGCCAGTCGATCTTTGCGACGATCCCGTTTGTGGCGCCCCGTCCCGACGACGCCTGCATGAGCTCGGCCATCCCCGCCAGCGCGTCGGCGGGTGACAGCGTCCGGACCCCGCGCTTGTCCAGATGCGCACGGGCGTCCTCGTCGGCCATCCCCGCGGCCGCCCACGGCCCGAAGTTGACGCTGATTCCGGGAACACCGTGCTCACGCTGCCGCCACGCCAGCCCGTCGAGGAAGGCGTTGGCCGCGCCGTAGGCGGTCTGGCCGAAGCTGCCCCACACCGAGGCGATCGACGAGGTGCTCAGGAAGAAATCGAGTGGCAGGTCTGCGGTGGCTTCACTCAAACGCCAAGCGCCCCAGACCTTTCCGGAGAACACCCGGTCGATCTCGGCGTCGTCCAAGTCCTGCAACGGGGTGGTGCCGATCTCGCCGGCGGCGTGCACGATGCCGGCGAGTGGCGGTAGCTCGGCCTGCACGGTGGCCAGCAGGCGCGCGACGTCGCGCGGGCTGGCGACGTCGGCGGTGACGACCCGGACTGCGCAGCCGGACTGCTCCTGCAGCGCGTCGATGCGCTGCTGCGCAGCCTCGCTGGGTGCGCGCCGGCTGGTCAACACCAGGTGCCGGGCGCCGTGAGTGGCCAGGTATCCGGCAATCTCCATTCCGACCGCACCCAGCCCACCGGTCACCAGATATGTTGCGTCGTAGCGCAATTGCAGCGGTGTGGCGATGGGCTGCCCGGTGCGCCGAGTCAGCCGCGCAACGTAGACGGCTTGGTCCCGCAGCGCGATTTGATCTTCCCCACGCGGTGCCGACACCAGCTGGTCTATCAAGCGGGACCATTCATCGATACCACCGCCGGACAGATCGGCCAGTCCGCCCCACAGTCGCGGGTGTTCCAGCGAGGCGGCGCGACCGAATCCCCACAGGCAACTCTGCACCGGCGACACGGAGTCTGCACCTGTAACCCGTTGTGCTCCATGGGTTATCAGCCAGATCGGTGCGCGTAGTTCGGCGGCGGCCGCGGCGCGGAAGAGTCGGCGGGTGCCGCTCAGCACGTGGAATTGCATACGCTCCAGCGATTCCGTCGACGGTGCCGCGCCGGAGTCGAGGGCCGCGAGATTCAGGATGCGTAGATCGTCGGATGCCGACTCGCGCAACTCGGCTTCGAGGCGTTGCTCGTCGGCGTCGGATGCCGGCAGCCGGAGAATCCGATGGCGCTGGCCGCGTGCGGTCAGCGCGTCGACCAGCGGCTGGACTGCCTCGGCGTCGTCGCTGATGAGCAGCCAGGCGGGCTCGTCGCCCTGCGCGGCGGGGGCCTTGGCGGGCGTGGCAGCGGATTTCTCCCAGCGAATCTCGTAGCGGGAGTCGGTGATGGACTGCGCGTTACGCTGCTGGTTATGTTGAGCGGCAAGCTGTTTCAACAGGTCGAGGGCCTGCTCATTGGCGCTTGCGCCGTCGAGGAGCGCAGCGAGTTCGTCGATCCGGCCGTCCTCGAGAAGCCGGACGGTATCGGTGCGCATCGCGTGGGTCTCGTCGGGGGCCTGAACGTGCTTGACCCGCTGCTCGCGGAACCAGTACTGGCGATGCTGGAACGGGTAGGTGGGCAGGTCGAGCTTGCGCGCCGGTGCCTGCTGCAGGGCGCCGAAGTCCGGCACGTGGCCGACGATGTAGGCGTTGGCGAGGGCTTCGGTGATCTGACGTAGGTCGGCGGTGTTTTTGCGCAACGACGGGATCGCGCGTGGCGCCGTGGCCGGGTCGGGCCAGGCCCGCAGGGCCGCGGCGGTGAGCACCGGTTGCGGACCGATCTCCAGCAGCATTGTGCAGTGCAGATCGGCCAACGTGCGCACACTCTTGGCGAACTCGACCGGCTGCCGGGCGTGGCGGCGCCAGTAAGCGCCGTCCAGCTTCGCGTTTCTGCCGAGCGCGGCGCCGGTTCGGTTGCACACCAAAGTCCTTTGCGGCGGGCCGAATTCGAACCGGTTCGCGTACGACTCGAACTCGTCGAGGATGGGATCGAGCAGCGCCGAATGGAAGGCGTGGCTGGTGTCCAGCCAGTCGCACCGGACACCGTCGGCTTCCAGCCTGGCCACCGCCTGTTCCAGATCCTGCGAAGGTCCGGACAGTACCGTGTTGGCACCGTTGTAGGCGGCCACCGACAGACTCGGGAATTCGTCGGTCAGGCTCTCCACGCGCTCGGCGGCGGCGAAGATCGCGACCATCCGTCCGCCTGCGGGCAAGCTGCCGAACAGGCGGCCACGCTCGGCCATCAACAGCGCACCGTCTTCGAGGCTGAACACGCCCGCGACGCAGGCCGCCGAATACTGGCCGACGCTGTGGCCCAGCACCACGTCGGGCTCGAAGCCCCAGGACTGCCAAAGGCGGGCCAGGCCCATCTCCACCGCGAACAACGCGGGCTGGGCGTAGGAGGTCTGCCGCAACGTGTCTTGGTTGTCGGGGCCGTCGGTCTCGAAAATGACGTCCAGCAGCGGCCTTTCGAGAACGTCGGCCACCACCGCCGCACACCGGGCCATGGTTTCGGCGAACACCGGTTCGGTCTCGAACAACTCCCGCGCCATGCCCGGGTACTGGCTGCCCTGACCGGTGAACAACCACGCGGTCCTCGGTTTGTCGGCGCACTCTCCCCGCACCAGTCCCGGCGCCGGGCGATCGTCGGCCAGCGCGGCGAGTGCCTCGCGCGCGGATTCCGTCGAATTCACCACCAACGCGGCCCGATGCTCGAGGTGCGATCGCCCGACCCCGGCGGTAAAGCACACGTCGGCCAGCGAGGCTTCGGGGCGGTCGGACAGCCAATCGCGATAGCTCTGCGCGAGCTCCGCCAAAGCTTCCGGGCTGCGCGCGGAGAGCGGCAACACGCTGAACCGCCGGTCATCGGAGGGCGCCGCAGCAAGCTGGCCTGCCGCCTCGGGTGCTTCCTGGACGATGATGTGCGAGTTGGTCCCGGAGAACCCGAACGAACTCACCCCGGCAATGCGAGGTCGTCCGTTGCGGGTCCAGGGGAGGGTCTGGTCCACAACGCGCACCGGAAGCCGATCCCACGGGATGTGCGGCGACGGCTTCTGGAAGTGCAGGTGCTTGGGCAACTCCTCGTGCTCGAGCGACAGGATGACCTTGATCAGGCCCGCGATCCCGGCGGCTGCCTCCAGGTGCCCGATATTGGTCTTGACCGACCCGATCAGCAGCGGCTGGTCGGCGTCGCGGCCGTTGCCGAGTGCGGCGCCGGCGGCTTGGACTTCGATCGGATCGCCCAGCGATGTTCCGGTGCCGTGCGCCTCCAGATAGTTGACATCGCCGGCCGCGACACCGGCGCACTGCAGCGCCTCGTTGATGACACGTTGCTGGGCGACGCCGTTCGGGACCGTCAAGCCACCCGATGCGCCGTCCTGGTTGACCGCGCTGCCCCGGATCACCGCCCGAATCCGGTCGCCGTCGCGGATCGCGTCCTCGAGGCGTTTCACGACGATGACACCGCAGCCCTCGCCGCGCACGTAGCCGTCGGCGGCGGCGTCGAAGGTCTTGCACTTGCCGTCCGGGGCCAGCATGTGCGCGTGCGAGAACGTCATCGCGGTCTTCGCGCTGAGCAACACGTTGACGCCGCCGGCCAGCGCGAGGTCACATTCGCCGAACCGCAGCGCCTGGCATGCCTGGTGCACTGCCACCAACGACGAGCTGCACGCCGTGTCGACGGTGACCGCCGGACCCTGCAACCCCAGCCCGTAACTGATCCGGCCCGCTCCCGCGGCGGCCGACGTCCCGATCGCCACGTACGCCTCGATCTCGGCGTAGCTCAGCTGTTCGGAGATCAATCCCAGGTAGTCATGGGTGCCCAGACCCATGAACACACCGGTCTGGGTGTTCGCCAGAGCCGACGGCGCGGTGCCCGAATGCTCCACTGCCCGCCAGGCCGTCTCCAGCAACAGCCGGTGCTGCGGGTCGATCAGCATCGTCTCCCGCTTCGACAACCCGAAGAACGGCGCGTCGAACCCCGCTACGTCATCGATGAAGCCGGCCCGGCGGCTGACGATCTTCCCGGGTGCGTCGGGGTCCGGGTCGAAGAATTCCTCGACGTCCCACCGGTCGGCGGGCACCTCGGACACCGCATCGCGACCTTGCTGCAGCACCTCCCAGAACTCGTCTGCATCGGCGGCGCCCGGAACGCGCAGCGCATAGCCGACTACGGCAAAACCCCCACCCATCCCCTGTGATTCATGTGCCCGCGCGGGTGTCTCGATTGTCAAGTGGGCGTCCTCTCTGAGCTGGGGTTATTCAATCGGCCTGGTAGGCGTGGTGGCCGGGGCTGCTGCATGCTGCGCAGCACTGGGTGACCGGACCCGTCGAATTTGCGGTGCGGCTTACGCGCCGGCTGCTTTACGGAAAAGCACCCGCCAGTCGGTTGCTACGTCGGCGAAGGCCGGTCACGAGCGGTGTTGCTCCTCGTCGTTGAGAAGAAGGCAGATCATTGCCGCTGTCGGCATCGGACGGGCTGTCCCCACCGCGCCATCACACCGACTATCTGACATGAGTAGAACAAGTTCCAAACCATACTTGAGGCCCTGAAACCGATCCAGAGTTTCGGCAAAAGAATCCGAAAGCTGGATGTGACCCGGCTCACACGCTCCGTTCCGTACGACCGGTACGGGCGAGACGGGCGAAATCCTCCAGCCGGTCAGCGGCGGCGGCAGCGCTTTTGGCGGGCTCGGTGATCCGGGTGGCGAGCTCGCGAGCCCGGGACACGTAGTCCGGCCCGAGGATCAGGCGCAAGTCGTGGACCAACGCCTCCTCGGTCGCGGTCGAAAAGCGCCGGGCGCTACCCACCTTCAACCGTTTGACAGCAGCTCCGTAAACCGCGTGAACCATGTCCCAGAACAGGATCAGCTGGGGGACGCCGGCGCGCATCGCGATGGGCGTCGTGCTCGAGCCGCCGTGGTGGACGACCGCACGACAGGCGGGGAAGACGGTGGCGTAATTCATCGTGCCGACCACTTTTACGTGCTCGAAGTGGGGGACGTTACCGAAGTCGGTGCCGGCTGCACCGATCAGCGCCCGCTCACCCAACCGCGCACAGGCCGCGGCGATCATCGCAATGGTGTCGCTCGGAGATTCGACCGGAATGCTGCCGAACCCGAAGTAGATCGGCGGCGTGCCCGCGGCGATCCACGACGCGACTTCGTCGTCGGCAGCCGTCGCCAACTCGAGCGTCAGCGTGCCCACGAACGGTCGTTGACAGTCCCACTTCGCCCACTCGGCCGCCAGCCCGGGAAAGCACGCCTCGTCGTAGGCCTGGATTTCCAGCGACCCGCGTTCGGTGATCCGCCGCGGCGCGGAGCCGGTTGCTTTCGGCAGGCCGAGTTCACGGCGCTGGGCGTCCTCCGCCTTCTTCATTCCGCGCCAGGTCACCCACCAGAACGCTGCCACTGCCGCGCGGGCCAACGGCGCCGGCAGAAATCGCAGGGTCTGGCCGTTGGGCCGCAACGGGAAATAGTGCAACGTCGCCAGCGGAATGTCGTAGTGCTCGGCAACATTGGCGGCGGCGTCCTCGAAATTGATGCCGGTGAAAAGCAGGTCGGCCCCGTCTGCCAGCGACATCAGCGTGGTGCTCATCTCCTGCCATCCCCGAAGCAGCGGTGCCGCGATGTCGAGTCGCGACCTGACCAGCTTCCGAACCCTCCAGGGGTGGCTGAAGAAACACGTCCAGAACTCCCGATGCGAGTCCAGAATCGACCGCGCTTCCGGTCCGAAGCCGACTGCCGGGACCCCCGCTGCCTCCGTGAAATCGACCAGGTCGGGCGGGACGGCCATGCACACGTCGTGACCGCGCCGAACCAACTCGCGGCCGACGGCGAGGTTGGGCTCGACGTCGCCGCGGCTGCCCCAACTGGCCAGCACGAATTTCATCGCCTCGCCCGCCCCTGCGTTGGCAGCACAGCCACGGGCGACGTCCAAGTTCCCGGCCTCGAAAAGGACAACCTTCGGACCGCCTTTCGTCCGCTCGTTGACAGACCAAGGGCTACAAGCTCCCGAGCCGAGAACATACCAACCTGTTGTACAGCTGTGTGATAATCCCTCGATCCGAAACCGCGTCCTCTTCCTGAGTAGGTGACCGTGCGCCAGGCCGACAGCATCAGCCCTGCTCAAGATTTGCGGGGCCGGCGCTCGGAACAGAAGCGGTTTCGCCCGGACATCGAGGGTCTGCGCGCGGTCGCGGTGTTGGCCGTTGTCCTGTTCCACGCCGAGGTTCCGGGTGTGGGTGGGGGATACGTCGGCGTGGACGTGTTCTTCGTCATCTCGGGCTTTTTGATCACCGGGTTGCTGTGGCGCGAAGCGAACACCACCGGCACCGTCCGGTTGCGTAGTTTCTACGGGGCCCGGGCCCGTCGACTGCTGCCGGCATCGGCCACCGTCGGCGTCGTCACCATGGGCGCCTCGGTCGTCTTGTTGCCGGCGCTGCAGGTCAAAAGTGTCATTTGGGATGGCATCACCAGTGCGCTGTACGTCGGCAATTACTGGTTCATCATGCGAGGCGTCGACTACTTCGCCAGCCACAAGGCGCTGTCGCCTTTTCAGCATTATTGGTCGCTGGGCGTTGAGGAGCAGTTCTACCTGGTATGGCCCGCGTTGATCATCGGGACGGCGTGGTTGATCCGGCGGGTGCGTCGGCGCACCCGTGCCGAGGCGACTTCGTCACAGCGCCCGTATCTGGTGGTGCTTGCCCTGACTGCGGTTGTCTCGTTCGCGCTGTCCTTGGCGGCCACGCCACTGGCACCCCCGGTGGCGTTTTTTTCGCTGCCCACCCGAGCCTGGCAGCTGGCTATTGGCGGGCTGGTGGCCCTCACGGTGGGCCGATGGCAGCGACTCTCGCCCCGAGCGGGCGCGATCACCGGATGGGCGGGGCTGGCGCTGATCCTGCTGGCTTGCGGCGGGTTGAGCAGCGCCACGTTGTACCCGGGTATCGCTGCGCTCTTGCCCACTGTCGGCGCGGCGCTGGTGATCGCCGCGGGCTGTGCCTCGCCGGAGGGGGGCTGTGGGCGCGTGCTCGGGTTGTCGCCGATGCGCGCGATCGGCCGGATTTCTTACTCGTGGTATCTCTGGCACTGGCCTGTTCTGCTGCTCGTACCGGCGCTGCTGGGCCACCCGCTGGGGCTGGCCGCCAGGGTCGCGGCCGCCTTGCTCGCCGGTGGGCTGGCGCTGCTCACCCTGCGTTTCATCGAGAACCCCTTGCGGTTCGCCGCACCGATTCGTCGTTCTCCCGGCCGTAGTCTTGCGTTGGGCGGTGCCGCCACCGCGGTCGCGGTGTGTGTGGGCTTGGCGCTGCTGCACGTGGTGCCTACGCCGATCGGGCGCGGGACGCCGGCGGCGGCGCTGAAGGTCACCACAGCCCCGGTGCCTGCCGGCGCTGGACTGGCCGCTTACGACGCCGCGGCACAGCGCGCGGTTGCTCAGGTGCAGGCGGCGGTTGCGGCGTCGGTCGACATCAAAGCCGTGCCGTCGAATCTGGACCCGTCGTTTGCCGACGTGGAAGCCGAACAGAAGGCCTACATGGGCAGCGGCTGCCTTCGCACGCCCACGCAAGGCGGCCAGCCGGAGTGCGCGACGGGTGATACCGAGTCGACGACGACGGTGGCCGTGGTCGGCGATTCACATGCCGCGATCTGGAATCCGGCGTTCAAGCAAGCCGCGGCAGACCGGCATTGGCGGCTGGAGACTCTGGCCAAGGCGGCCTGCCCGCTGATGGACCTGCGCGTCACCAACTCCTTCCGCCCCTTGGTTGAGCTCCTCGAGCACTGTGAGCAGTGGCGCGCTGAGATCATGACCCGGCTGCGCGCCGAGCACCCGAGGCTGGTCGTCGTGAGCGCGTTTCGGGGCTACGGCGCCGACGAATCGATGACGGGTTTCAACGCATACGACCCGACGTGGATCGATGGCCTGACCCGAATCGTGCAGCAGCTGCGCAGCATCGGCGCCAAGGTGCTGGTGCTCGGTCCGGTGCCGGATCCGCACTTTGATGTGCCGACGTGCCTGTCCGCGCACCTCGATGACGTGACGGCCTGCTTGCCGCGCAGGTCGAAGGCGGTGAACGAGTCCGGCATTGCGGCGGAGTCCGCCGCGGCCAAAGCCGGCGGTGGGCAGTATGCGGACGTCACCGACCTGTTCTGCACCGCCGACCGCTGCCCGGTGATCGTCGGCAACACCTTGATCTATGTCGACTCGAGTCACCTGACGTTCGAATACTCCCGACTGCTGGCACCGGTCATGGGGGCACTGGCGGACCGCGCGCTCGCCCACGGATGACGAGTTGCGAGACACCTATTGAACAGGCGTGTGATAATGCGTCGACTCGCGCCACGCATCCCATCAGTTAGTGAGTGACCTTGCACCAGACCGGAAGCTTCAGCCCGACCGAGCGGGCGCAAAGTCGGCGCTTAGCGCAATCCGGGTTTCGGCCGGACATTGAGGGCTTGCGCGCTGTCGCGGTGTTGGCCGTTGTCCTCTTCCACGCCGCGGTGCCGGGCCTGGGTGGGGGATACGTCGGCGTGGACGTGTTCTTCGTCATCTCGGGATTCCTGATCACCGGACTGCTGTGGCGCGAAGCGAACACCACGGGAACCGTCGGCCTGCGCCGCTTCTATGGCGCGCGGGCCCGCCGACTGCTGCCGGCATCGGCCGCGGTCGGAGTCATCACCTTGATCGCCTCGGCTCTCCTGTTACCACCGCTGCGGGCCCGCACCGCCTTCGGAGACGGCATCACCAGCGCGTTGTATGTCAGCAACTACCGGTTCCTGCTACAGGGCGTCGACTATTCAGCCCCCTCTATGCCGCTGTCCCCGTTCCAGCACTACTGGTCGTTGGGCGTCGAGGAGCAGTTCTACTTCGTGTGGCCGGCGTTGATCCTCGGGACGGCGTGGTTGATCCGGCGGGTGCGTCGACGCACGCGGGCCGAGGCGACCTCCTCACAGCGCCCATATGTGGTGGTCCTTGCGCTGGTCGCGGCTATGTCCTTGACGCTGTCGCTGGTGGCGTCTTACTGGGGGCCATTTATTGCGTTCTTTTCGCTGCCCACCCGGGCTTGGCAGTTGGCCATCGGCGGCCTGGTGGTCCTGACGGCCGACCAGTGGCGACGACTCCCGCCACGGACGGGCGCGATCGCGGGATGGACCGGGCTGGCTTTGATCCTGCTGGCCTGCAACCGCTTCAGCACGGACACACTGTATCCGGGTTTCGCTGCGCTGTTGCCGACCGTTGGCGCGGCGCTGGTGATCGGCGCCGGCTGCGCCGCACCTGTCCACGGATGCGGCCGCCTCCTGGGGGTGTCGCCGATGCGCGCGATCGGCCGGATCTCCTACTCGTGGTACCTGTGGCACTGGCCGGTGCTGGTGCTCGCCCCACTATTGATCGGCCACCCGTTGGGGCTGGCCGCCAGGCTGGCCGCGGCCATGATCTCTGGCGGGCTGGCAGTACTCACCCTGCGTTACATCGAGAACCCGTTGCGTTTCGCCGATCCGATTCGCCGCTCTCCCGGGCGCAGTCTGGCGTTGGGCGGTGTCGCCACCGCGGCCGCGGTCGGCGTCGGGCTGGCGCTGCTGGTCGTGGTGCCTAACCCCGTCGGCCGCGGCGCGCCCACGGCAGCCCCGACCGTGGCCGAGGCGCCGACCCCTGCCGGGTCCACGATGGGCGCCTACGACGCGGCGCTGCAGCACGTGACCGCTCAGGTGCAGGCCGCGGTCGCGGCGTCCGCCGACCTGAAAGTCGTTCCGTCGAACCTGAATCCGCCGCTTGCCGACGCGGCGGCCGAACTTAACACCATGTTCGTCGGCGGCTGTATGCGTAATGCGTGGCAAGTCACAGCGTCTGATTGCGCGACGGGCGATATTGCTTCGACGACGACGACGACGGTGGCGGTGGTCGGCGACTCCCATGCCGCGATGTGGAATCCGGCGTTCCACAAGCTCGCCGAGAAGCGACACTGGCGGCTCGAGATGCTGACCAAAGCGGGCTGTCCGTTGATGGACTTGCCGATTGACAGCGACACACTTCACCGGGAGTACACCGAGTGCGAGCAGTGGCGTGGTCACGTCATGGCCCGGTTGCGCGCCGAGCACCCGCGGCTGGTCGCGATCACCATGGCGCGGGCGTACGGTACCGAGAATGGCTTTCCGGAGCCTTTCACCTCCTACGACTCGGCGTGGATCGAGAGTCTGACCCGCCTCGTGCACCAGGTTCGCAGTGCCGGCGCCGAGGTTCTGGTGCTCGGGCCGACCCCGGATCCACACTCAGTGGTGCCGATCTGTCTGTCCGGGCACCTCGATGACGTGACGGCCTGCTCGCCGCCAAGGTCGACCGCGGTAAACGAGCGCGGCATCGCGGCCGAGTCCGCGGCTACCAAAGCCGGCGGCGGACAATACGCCGACCTCACCGGGCTGTTCTGCACCACCAACCGCTGCCCGGTCATCGTCGGAAACACTCTCGTCTACCAAGACAACGGGCACCTGACGACCGAGTACGCCCGGCTGCTGGCACCGGTCATCGGGGCGCTGGCCGACCGCGCGCTGGCCCGCGGTTGACCCAGAGGAACCGGAGGCATTCAGGCATGTCAACATCCGTGCTCATCACTGGCGGGGCAGGGTTCATCGGGTCGGCCCTTGCGCGCCGTCTCGTCAATGTAGGTTACGACGTCGCCGTGATGGATTTGCTGCACCCGCAAGTGCACGGCGATCATCCGGCGATCGAGCTGCCGCCATCGGTGCGGTTGTTCACCGGTGACGTCACGCATGGGCCTGATTTGGACGCTGTGCTTCGGTTGTTTCAACCTTTACAGATCGTCCATTTGGCAGCCGAAACCGGAACGGCGCAGTCGCTTTCGGAGGCGACGCGGCATGGTTCGGTGAACGTGGTGGGAACGACTCAACTCCTTGATGCGCTGAGCCGCGCAGGACACGTGCCCGACCAACTCGTCTTGGCATCGTCGAGAGCTGTGTACGGCGAAGGTGCTTGGCAGTGCGGCTCTCAGATCTTCTATCCGCAGCCCCGCAGCCATGCGCAGCTTGTGGCTGGGATCTGGGATCCGCAAGGGCTCACGGAGGATTCGGCAGTTCCGCTCGCGAGCTGTGCCGGTCGAACGGAGCCTCGGCCGACCAATATCTACGCAGCGACCAAACTCGCCCAAGAGCACATCTTGGCCGCCTGGACGGCCGCGCACGACACCAACCTCAGTGTGTTGCGGCTGCAGAATGTCTACGGGCCTGGCCAGTCGCTGACGAATTCGTACACCGGAATAGTCGCTCTTTTCGCGCGGTTGGCAGGCGAGCAGCACGCGTTGGAAGTCTATGAAGACGGACGGATCGTGCGCGATTTCGTCTATATCGACGACGTCGTCGAGGCGCTGTTCGCTGCGATAGAAAGGCCTGCAGCGCAGCCACGCTGCGTCGACATCGGGTCCGGTATCCCGACGACCATCCACGAGCTGGCTCAACAGATCGCCGCCATTTGTGGTGCGCCGGAACCCATCGTCGTGGGGAAATTCCGCGACGGTGACGTGCGTGCCGCACGATGCGACATCGGTCCGGCAACAAAGGAACTCGGCTGGCACCCGAAGTGGACGCTCGAAGATGGCCTGCGTGCTCTCTTAGATTGGATCGGCGGACGGTCCGAAATTGTGTCGAGCATTAGCGAGAAAATGCAGTTCTCCCGGTGAAGGTCTAGAGGTCCCCTGCAATGACCACGGACCCAAAAATCGCTCGCGTCGAAAATGCTAACGATCACCGGCCGAAGCCTGCGGCGAGAGGTACGAGCCTCGGCGAGGAATTCGATCCCCGAAGCAACGCGCTCAACGCCTGGCGGTTAACGCTGGCGATGGGTGTCATCCTCTGGCACTCTTGGCCGGTCGCGGGCCGCCAGGTGTCGTTCGCGCCGGCTCACCAGCTACTTAGAGACGCATGGGTAGATGGCTTCTTCGCAGTCTCAGGATTTCTCATCACGTGGAGTTGGTTCAGACACCCCCGGGTCCGCGACTACTTCCTCGCCCGAGGTCTACGAATTCTCCCTGGGTTGTGGATCTGCCTGATCATCACCGCGGTCGTCATGGCTCCGATCAGCGTTGCGATACAGGGCGGCTCAGCCGTGAAGCTGCTGTTTTCCCGTGCCACAGTCGAGTATGTCTTCGAAAACAGCGCAATCTTGCTGTTAAAACAAGACATCGGCGGAACACCGAGCGGGGTCCCGGTGCCGGGGATTTGGGATGGCCCTGTCTGGACCCTCTCATGGGAGGTGTTGTGCTACATCGCTATTGCGGGCCTTGGTCTAGCCGGGCTGCTGCGTCGCCGGTGGTTCATCCCTACGGCATTGGCAATGGCGGTGTTGTGGTCGCTGCTGCTGCCGCCGTGGGGGGTCTTCGCTGACGTGATCGAGGCGCAACGCCGCATCGAAGACCCTGCGACCGCGGCGTTGCTCGTGCAGGCGATCGCCGCGCGTTTCCTTGTCATGTTTCTGGCTGGAGCATTGCTTTATAAGTTTCGGAACGCGATTCCCGCTCGATGGTCACTCGTCGCGCTGAGCGTGGTTATCGTTCTGGCGGCCAGCTTTCTACCGAATTACCGCATGGTCGCGGCCGTTCCGTTGGCCTACGCCATCATCGTTTCAGGTGCCCTCATTCACAACAAGCGCTTGAGGCTACGGACGGATCTGTCCTACGGCGTGTACATCTATGCGTGGCCGGTGCAGCAGTTCCTGGTCATCTGTGGGCTTCGCATTTTGAATCCTTTTGTATTCGCGCTCGTTTCAGCTGCCGGCACCTTGCCGCTAGCAGCGCTGAGCTGGTTTCTGGTTGAGAAGCCGGCGATCGCTCTCAAATCTCGTCTTATGCGCCGAAGCATCGGTTCAGCGGGGAACCGTCAGCCTGGATAACCGGTTCCCGATCCTGACGGCGCGAAGCTGCTGATTAGCCAACACACCGCAGGCGGGCGTGGCTTTCCACGAGATCGGCGGTGGCCGAGATACTTTCGGCTGGTTTGGTCATCTGGGTGGCTGCCTCGCGGGCTCGTGCGACGTATTCCGGGGCCAGGATCTGTCGCAGGTCCGCGACCAGGGATTCTTGAGTGGTGCTCGAAAAGCGCCTCATGGTACCCACTTTCATTCGTTTGATGAAAGCTCCCCGCATTTGGCGATCAGGCGTAGCCCAGAGGACCAACGAGGGGACACCGGCACGCAGCCCCGCAGCAGTGGTGCCCGCGCCACCATGGTGCACGACCGCGCGGCAGGCAGGAAAGATCGCCGCGTAATTTATCAGGCCAACCACCTTGACGTGATCGCCGTAGGGGATATTGCTGAAGTCGCTCAAGCCGGCGCAGATCAACGCCCGCTCACCCAGCTGCGCGCAAGCCGCACTGATCATGGCGATCGTGTCGGACGCAGCGTCGATCTCCATGCTGCCAAATCCGAAGCAAATCGGCGGCGTCCCCCCGGCAATCCACGATGCGACCTCCTCGTCAGCCTCCGTCGGTAACTCCATCGTCAGCGTGCCGACAAAAGGCCGCTGGGCGCCCCACTTCGCCCATTCCGCTGCCAGTCCCGGAAAGCACACCTCGTCGTACGCCTGGATCTCGAGCGCTCCGCGTTCGGTGACTCTCAACGCCGCAGGGCCCGCGGCCTTTGGCAGGCCCAACTCACGTCGCTGCGCCTTCTCGAATCTGCCTAGCAAGCCCAGGGCGAGCCACCAGTAGGCGATCATCAGCGAGCGGCCCACCGGCGCCGGCAGATACGGCAGGAGCTGGCCGTTGGGCCGCATCGGGAAGTAGTGCAGCGTGGCCATTGGAATGCCGTAATACTCCGCGATGTTGGCTGCGCCGTCCTCGAAAACCAGGCCGGTGAATAGCAGATCCGCCCCATCCGCCTCCGACATCAGCGTCTTGCTCATCTGTGACCAGCACTGGGTCGAAAGCTCCCAGTTTTCGCGCCACAACCTGGGCAGATCCTTGACGTGTCGCGGGAAATCCTTGAAAAGGTTCGTTCCGAGCTCCTTGTCCAGGATCGCCTGCGAATCCGGTCCGTAGGCGACGGCCGCAAGCCCAGCCGCCTCGGCGAAGCCGATGTGATCGGGTGGGACGGCAATGCGCACGTCATGCCCTCGGCGCACCAGCTCCTGGCCGACAACGACGGAAGGCTCGACATCGCCACGAGTTCCGTAGGCGGCCAGCACGAATTTCATCGTGTCGTCACTCCTTCGGCCCTTTGAGGTACCACGGGTTGGCGCGCGCCCACTCGATGGTGCGGCGAATCCCTTCCTCGACATCCACCCGAAGCTGCCACCCCAGCTCGCGTTGCGCCTTGGTCGAGTCGGGGATACGGCGCGGGATGTCCTCGTAACGCCCCCCGTAAAGTGCTGCGGTGTCAACGGTTTCGGCCTCATGCACCGAATCGACACCAGCGATCTTGATTGCCAGCTCGACGGCATCACGCATAGTCGTCTCGGTCATGCTGCCGATGTTGAAGGCTTCACCGATCGCTATGCTGCTTTCGGACGCGAGCAAGGTGCCGGCGACGGCGTCGTCGACGTAGGTGAAGCACCGCGACTGGTCGCCCGAGTCGTAGAGCAACGGCCGGTGGCCGTTGAGAATCCGGTGAATACTTTGCGAGATCACGAATATCGGATTCTGCCGCGGCCCATACACATTGAAATAACGAACGACCGTCACCGGCAATCCATACGCGTCGTGCATCGCAAAGACGAGGTGTTCGGCCATTGCCTTGCTGGTGCTGTAGCTCCAGCGCGCTGTCCTGGTTGAACCGACTACGCGATCGTCGTCCTCGGCGAAAGGCGGGTTGGGATTCTTGCCGAAAACTTCAGAGGTGCTGGCAAATACCACCCGCGTCCCGTGCCTACGGCTCAGCTCGAGCACGTTGCGAGTCCCTGTCACGTTGACGTCGAGCACCCGGAGCGGATCGTTGAGATAGTTCTTGACGCCGACGACCGCGGCTAGATGGAAAACCGTGTCGACGCCGGGAATCAATGCTTCTTCGAGTGCGGTCACATCAGTGACGTCGCCTTGCACGAACCGGAAGTTCGGGTGACGGTCAAAGTCAATGCTGGTGTCGCGGGCGTTCTTTGCGAAATCGAACACCGTAACGGAATCTCCGCGGTTCAGCAATGCGGAGACCAAGTGTGATCCGATGAAGCCGTAACCGCCCGTCACGACGACATTTGTCATGAAAGCTCTTCCATTTCTTGGGTTTACGTCGCCAGTCGACCGGTTACCGGCCGATTCCCTTGTATACAAAACCGGCGGCGCGCACTGCCGCTGGGTCAAAGCTGTTGCGTCCGTCGAGGAATACGCACCCGGCTGACACCAGCTCCGCGAGCCGCGAGAGCGGGGTTTGGTGGAATTGCCGATGGCCCGCAAGGACCACCAAGGCGTCGGCACCCTCGGCGGCTGTTTCGATGTCGGCGGTCAGGGGGACATTCGTCACCGTGACGGCGTCTTCGACGCCCACCCACGGATCGTGGATCGAGAGTTCGCAGCCAGACTCCTCGAGCAGCGCGACGACATATTTTGTCGGCGTGAGTCGGCAGTCACCGGTGTTGTTTTTGAATGCGATGCCCAGCACCGCAATTCGGCTGGTCTCGATTGCCTTGCCCTGATCGGCGAGAAGCTGCTTGAGCAGGCCGTAGGTGTAGGCCGGCATCGTGTCGTTGACATTCCGCGAGGTTCGCGGAATTGCCAGATCCAACCCGAGGGATTCTCCGAGGTGATTGACGAACCAGGGATCCTTCGTCAAGCAGTAGCCGCCGACGCCCATACTCGGTCGCAAGATGTTCACCGGGTGGCCGCCCTTCGGCATCGTGTTCGCGGCCTCGATGACCTGAAGGGCATCCATCCCGAGCCGGTCGCACACTTTGGCCAGCTCGTTGGCCAGCGCGACGTTGAGGTCCACCCAGAGGTTG
Source organism: Mycobacterium cookii (assembly GCF_010727945.1). Taxonomy (NCBI): domain Bacteria; kingdom Bacillati; phylum Actinomycetota; class Actinomycetes; order Mycobacteriales; family Mycobacteriaceae; genus Mycobacterium; species Mycobacterium cookii. The sequence continues at coordinate 3,139,893 of NZ_AP022569.1, read as the reverse complement.
TCCGCCAGCTTGACCATCTCGGCGGTCCGCGGATTCTCGACGATCACCGATTCCACCCCGAGGGCGTGCCGCCACAGCGTCGCGCAGGCGCGAGCGCTGCGCTCATCGACGGCACCCACCACGACGGGGATGGACAACAGCTCCTGAATGGCTTGGCCTTCGGCGAGTCGCTCGGGGCAAAAAGCCAACCCGAAGTCCACCCCGGCCCGTAGCCCTGAAGTCTCTTCCAGAATCGGCAGAACAAGGTTTTCGGTGGTGTCCGGCGGCACCGTGCTCTTGAGGATGACTATGTGGCCGGGCTGCAGGTGTTCACCCAGTGCCCGCGCGGCAGCCTTGATGTCGTCGACGATCGGCTCGTAGTCCGGGCCGAGTGGCGTACCGACGTTGACGATGACGAAGTCGTTGTCCGCGATGGCACTGAAATCTGTCGTGGCGCGAAGCCGGCCGACGCGCACGTTATTGGCCACCAGCTCGCTGAGCCCGGGCTCAGCCACGGTGCTCTTGCCGAGGTTGATTTCGTCGACGACGCTCTGGCGTACATCGATCCCCGTCACAGGCCAGCCACGGTCTGCCAGCACCGCACCGATCACCGTGCCGATGTAGCCGAAGCCGACCACTGCGATCCCCGATCGCATGCCGCGCACCAAGAGGTCGATCTCAGCGTCGCTGCGCCCGAACGCGCCTATACGCATCGCGGAACCTAACCCTCCAGTCCCCCGAGCGTGTTTGGACGTGCAACCGGGCCCCGCCACCCGGCTAACTTGGCGGAAGTTTAATCCAACATCCGTCTAATATGATCTGGAATCGGGAAGTTTGGCTGCGAGACCGGACATCGTCGTCAACGGAGGTTGGGCCGGCAACGGCGAGCAGCAGTGATGCGGGCGAGGCTTCAACAAGATCCGATGGTTGCATTACTTGCGCCAGAGGGCACCAAGCCCGTCTATGTCAACGATCTCCGCGGATACATCGTGTTTTGCGCGGTAGTCCGTGACAGCTTGCCGACACCCCGGAAGCGCGTAGTCATCAATGATGCAGAAGCCCCTGGGGGACAGTCGCGGGTAGAGCGCGTCGAGCGATTCCATCGTGGAGTCGTAGAGGTCGCCATCAAGCCTCAACACGGCAATGCGATCAATCGGGGCATTGGGCAGCGTGTCTTTGAACCAGCCGGGAAGAAAGCGGACCTGGTCGTCTAGCAGCCCATAACGCTCGAAGTTTGCCCTGACTTCCGTTTCCGGGACCGCCAGTATGCCCGCATAGATCTCCGGCACCAGCAGTTTATTGATTTTGGCGAGCAGGCCAGGGCTTTCGTTTGCGGGGTCCGGGAGTGGCACGCCCTCGAACGAATCAGCTAGCCACACGCATCGCGTCTTATCCTCGTAGGCTGACAGGACCGCGCGCATCAGGATTGCAGCCCCTCCGCGCCACACTCCACATTCGACCAGGTCACCCGGGATGTCGTCGGCCAGTACCGTTTCCACGCAATGCTGCAGACTGGTGAGTCGCTGCATGCCAATCATCGTCTCGGCTTCCGCAGGCCAGTCCAGGCCCAGGTCGCGTTTGCGCTCACCGAACGGGTTGATACGCATGACGATAGGCGCAACGGTGCCATAGGTTTTCACGAGGAGGCGTCGCCGCAGTGACCACTCAGCGGGCATGCGCTCACGCATCCCATACCTGGTGAGTTCGCGTCGGATCCGGTCGAGGTACAGCGATGGGGCGTCGCGATCGGTCACGGCCAAAACTGCTCCTATCTCTAATGCAACACCCGTACAATAGACCCGCGCTGCCGATGGTACGTTCGTGATTCGCCCGAACCGGGCAAAGCTTTGGGCCATCATCCGCCGAGGAGCTCGATTTTGGCTGGCAGCGAACTGACCGCGCGCGAGGCGGAACACGTTGTGTGGGACGTGATCGTGGTGGGCACCGGCATGGGCGGCGGGATGCTGGGCTATTCGCTGGCTCGGTCGGGCCGCAGGGTGCTGTTCGTCGAGAAGGGACGCTCGACGCTGCCCGGTGCCCCAGGGACGATTCGCGCTGCGATGCCCGAACTGGCCGAGCCCCTGTCGGCCCGTTCCGCGGAGGCCTACTACGACGCGTTGGCCCGGGCCGGGCGTTCAACCGACGAGATCGAAGACATCAGCGGGCGCTTCCCGAAACGATTTGTGCCGTTCATCGGCAGCGGCACCGGCGGGTCGTCGGCCCTCTACGGCATGGTCTGCGAGCGATTCTTCGCAGCCGATTTCACTCCTCGGCAGAACTTTCGCGACCCCGGCGAGTCCACCGTGCCGGAGGCCTGGCCGATCAGCTATGACGAGATGCGGCCTTGGTACGCGGAGGCCGAGAAGCTGTTGAGAGTCCGAGGTCAGCCCGATCCGCTGCGGCCGGAAGCCGCCGACGTGAATCTGCCCGCGGCACCGCCATTTTCGAAGGACAACCAGCCGCTGGTCGACTATCTGACGGGTCGTGGATTGCACCCATATCACCTGCCGATGGCCTGTGATTACGCCGACGGGTGTACCACCTGTCAGACCTATCTCTGCCCCCAATCGTGCAAGAACGACGCCGCCCGCAACGGCGTGCTGCCGGCCATTGCCGAGCACGGCGCCGACCTGTTGGCGGATTGTCAGGTCGTGCGCCTGGACGCAGGCCGCACCCAAGTCCGCGAGGTCATCTGCGAGCAGCACTCCGTCATCGTGACCCTGAAGGCCAAGGTGGTGGTGCTGGCCGCCGGCGCGCTGGCCACCCCGGTGCTTCTGCTCAATTCCCGCTCGGGCGATTGGCCGCGCGGACTGGCCAATCGCTCGGACTGGGTTGGGCGCAACTTCATGCGGCACCTGCTCGACACGATCGAGATCTGGCCGCAACCGGACTCCAGAATCACGGCCGCGAATAAGGAGATCGGGCTGAACGACTTCTATTTCAGGGACGGTCAGAAATACGGCACCGTGCAGTCGTTCGGTGCGATACCGCCTATGGAGTGGCTGACCAACCGCCCCGGCGGGCGGGGGAAGGCGCTGCGCCTCATGAGTCCAGCGGTGCGCCGGATATATGAGCGGTTCTTCACCGGCGGGCTGGTACTGGCCGCGATGACCGAAGACCTCCCCTATCTGGACAACCGCGTCCTGCCGAGCGCCAGTCCGAGCTTGGACGGCCGCCAGCGGCTGCGAATTCAATATCGCTTGCATGCCAGTGAGATCGAGCGGCGTGCGGCGTTTTTACGGCAGCTGAAAGAAGTGTTGGATCCGTTTCGCAAAATCACCCTTGGCAGCGGTAAAGGCAATGCGAACCTTGGCCACGTCTGCGGCACCTGCCGCTTCGGTACGGATCCCAAAACCAGTGTGCTGGATCCCCAAAATCGGGCCCACGAAGTGGACAACCTCTACGTGGTGGACACCTCGTTCTTTCCGTCCAGCGCCGGCTTGAACCCGAGTTTGACGGTGGCGGCTAACGCCTTGCGGGTGGCCGCGCATGTCAACCAGGCGCATTTCGCCACCTGATCCGACCGATCATCTGCTGCTGCGTGTCGGATTGGCGCGAATGTAGTTGGTGTTCTTGGCAATTCCGACATCTCGAAGCCAAATCCATTACCGCCCAGTGAGACTGACCGGCGGCTTGTTCACACCAACCGCACCTGGTCAGTTCGCGTCCCCGCCGCCTTCGCTGACGCGGCGCGCCTGGTTCTTTTCGGGAGTGTTCGTCGTGAGCAGATAGGATCGCTCGCATGGATCTGTTCGTGCGCGAATACGGTCCGGTCGGGGCGCCCGCTATCGTCTTCATTCACGGCGGGAAGATGAGCGGCTGGTCCTGGGAGCCCGTGGTCGAACGAATGCAGCGATACCACTGTCTGGTTCCCGATCTTCCCCAGTACGGCAAGAGCTTTCAGCACGGTCCATTCGAGATGAGCCGGTCTGCCGATGCGGTGGCCGAGCTCATCCGCTCGCGGGCGGCCCGCGGTCGGGCGCACGTGGTGGGCTTCTCCCTCGGGGCCCAGGTGGGGGTGCAGTTGCTGGCGACCGAGCCAAAACTCGTTGATCGGGCGGTTCTGTGCGGGACCGTAATCAATACGACGCGGTGTGTACGGTTGACGCAGCTCGTGCTGGGGACGATTTCTCGCACCACAATTTATCGTTGGGTGATCCGCCGCTATCGGAAAGCTCGCCATGTGCCGATAGCGGCGGCCAAGGTCGACGAATATCGCGAGGATCTGCGTCTCATCAAGGACGCGCAGTTCGCCAGCATCGTCGTGGCATCCTCGGGCTTCACTGTTCCCGAGAGTCTCGACAAATCGGATTCGCCCACATTGTTTCTCACCGGCGCCAAGGAGGCGCGTTTGGTCCGCCGCTGGGCCGCAGCGCTAGCGCAGAAAATGCCCAACGGAGTCGATCGGATCGCACTCGGTATGCGCCACGACTGGCCCCTGCGTTATCCAGACCTGTTCTCGCGCATCGTCGAAAACTGGCTTAACGGCGATGCTCTGCCTTCCGGGATCGCATTGCCGGAGTCGGGTTGTCGTTGATCGCCGGCCAACTTTCGTTGGCCCGGTTTCAGCCCCCGGATTCGGCTGCGGCGCGATAACCGCGCACGGCCAGTGGCCCGACCACAGCGCCCAAGCCTAGAGCCCACACAAGACTCATCAGCAGCGGCCACGCCGCTGGAGCACCTTGAGCCAGTGCCCGCATGGACTCAATTGCCGGCGCCATCGGCTGCAGCGGTATCAGTGGCCGGATCCACGATGGCAACATTTGAACGGGAGTGACACCAGAGCTGGCGAACACCAAGGTGATTGACGGCATCGTTAGCCAGGCGAGTAGGGCGCTGCTCTTCGAACGCACCGCGATCGCTATTACTGCCGTGGAGAAGATGAGAACTACCAGAACCGGAACCAGTACGAACGGGATCATGGCGAGCCAGCCGCCTTCGAATCGAAGTCCGAGCGCAACGCCTACCACTGTGATCAGCACGGTTCCCGCCAACGTACGCGCAGCCTCGGCGACCAGCCTGCCGATCAAGGCGCTGGCCCGGTTGACGGGCAACATCCACAGCTGACTGAGCAGACCGCTATCGCGTTCGGCGATGATCGTCAGGCCGGCTCCAAGCGCCCCGAACATCGCACCGGCCACCGCGCACATCGGAACCAAGCCGTAGAGACTGTCCGTGCCGGTGATTCTCACTATCGATTTGCCGACCACCAGTTTGTAGGTAATCAGGAAAAAGGTCGGGAACAGCAGAGCCTGGATCGGCACCGTCGGCGCGCGCCGCCAACCGGTGAATAGCCGGCCGGCGAATAGCAGACTTTCGCCGGCCAGTGAGTTCCGCACCGGTGTGTTCGCGATCATTGCGTCCGCCGCTGCATCCGCACTGCGAATGCGCCGAACACCACCAGCAGCCCAAGGCACCATGCCAAGCTGGTCGCCAGATTGCTGACATGGCCGCTGGCGAGCCCACGCATGGTTTCCGTTACCTGTGAGACAGGCTGGTAGCGCACGAATGGGAGCAGCCAGTCGGGGAACGCGTCGGCCGGCGCCATCCCGGTGGACAGCATGACCAACAGCAGTTGGGGAACTACCAGCAATTGACTGGCTGCCCCGCTGCTCCCGATCTCGGCCCCCGCGATCCCAGCCCCGGCGATCCGAGCCCCGGCTGCATCGGCACCGAGCGAAAGGGCCAACGTCAACGTCAGGACGAGAACGGCGAAAGCCACCGCGTAGATGAATCCGCCGATGATTCGGAAGCCGAATAGGTAGCCGATTGCGATCGCAGCGAGCAGGGCGACGGCACCACGGAACAGGCAGTACAACATCCGAGCCGTCAGCGGTACCACCGCGGATATGGGGAGTGTGCGGAGCCGAACCCCGAAGTCGGACACCTGATCTCGGGCGGCCCGGTCCATTGTCGTCAGCGCGCCGAGCAGTACCGTCTGAACGATGATGACTGGTAGAACGTACTGGGAATAGCTCATCTGGCCGGTGTCGATCACATTGCGCAGCGCGAAGTTGAAGACGACGAAGTAACCGGCGGGCGCCAGTATCGCGAGCGGTAGATCGTCGTGTAGCGCGCCGAGCACCATGCGCTCAGTCAGGGCAGTAACCGCCGTCACGCGGTGACACTCCCCGTCAGGTGCAGAAATGCCTCGTCCAGAGACGGCTTGCGCAGCGAGATGTCGGCTAGCTCAACGCCGAGCTGGTCGACTCGGCGAAACACCTCACCGAGCGTCGCAACGCCGTTTCCGGCGGACGCCAGCACCGAGACTGTGTTCGCATCGCGATCGACTTGGGCACCCTCGAGATCGGCGACCACATCGAAGATCCTGCCCAGATCGGCGGGGTTGGCAGGACTCACCGCGCAGTAGCTGAATCTCACGCGTCCCTTGAGGTCTTCGGCGGTCCCGCTGGCGATAACGCGACCTTCGTTGATGACGACGATCGAATCGCTGAGCACGTCGGCTTCCTCGAGATACTGCGTCGTGAGCAGGACCGTGACGCCCTGGGCTGACAACGACGACACCAGATCCCACAAGTCGCGGCGGCTACGCGGGTCCAACCCGGTTGTGGGCTCGTCGAGAAAGAGGACTTTCGGTGGAACCACCAGGCTCGCAGCGATATCGATGCGGCGCCGCATGCCGACTGAATAGGTGCCCACCCGCCGATCAGCGGCGTGCGACATGTCGAACTGATCGATCAGCGCGTCGGCGCGGAGTCGCGCATCTTTGCGCCTCAACCCCCGCAATCGGCCAAAGAGCACCAGGTTCTCCCGCCCGGTGAGCTGCCAATCGAGCGCAGCGAGCTGTCCGGTGGTGCCGATGCTCGCGCGCACCTCGGCGGGGTGTCGGACGACGTCGTACCCAGCCACAATTGCCTGGCCGGAGGTGGGGCACAGCAACGTGGACAAGATCTTGATCGTGGTCGTCTTACCGGCGCCGTTATGCCCGAGCAGAGCGCAGATCGAACCCGTGGGAACGGAAAACGTCACGTCCTGCAGTGCGTGTACATTCCCGTCGAACGTCTTGGCCACGCCATCCAGCTCGATCACGAGTCAGATACTACGGTCAGTTAGACGGGTGTTGAACAGGAACCCGACAGTCATCCGCCGTCCTCACTCAGCCAACTCGGCGCAATCGGGCGAAATCTTCCACACGATCAGCGGCGGCCGTAACGCTTTCGGTGGGTTTGGCCATCCGGGCGGCGACCTCGCGGGCTCGAGTGGCGTATTGCGAGCCCAGGATGGTGCGAAGGTCCGAGACGAGCGATTTCTCGGTGGCGGACGAAAAGCGCCGGCTGGTGCCTACTTTCAGCCGTTTGACCGCAGCTCCCCATACGACCTGAACGTCCGCCATCCAGAGGATCAACGTGGGTACGCCAGCGCGCAGGCCCGCTGCCGTGGTGCCCGCGCCACCGTGGTGCACGACCGCACGGCAGGCCGGAAAGACCGTCGCGTAATTCATCGTCGCTACGACCTTGACGTGGTCGAAATGGGGGACGTCGCTCAAGTCGGTTGCGCCGGCGCACACCAACGCGCGCTCGCCCAACGTCTCGCAGGCCCCGGCGATCATGGCGATCATGGCGGCCGGAGATGCGACCGGAATGCTGCCGAACCCAAAACAGATCGGCGGTGTTCCCGCGGCAATCCACGACGCAACGTCGTCATCGGCGTCCGTCGGCGACTCCATCGTCAGCGTGCCGACGAATGGCCGCTGGCCATCCCACTCGGCCCATTCGGCTGCCAGCCCGGGAAAGCACACCTCGTCGTACGCCTGAACTTCCAACGATCTGCGTTCGGCGATTCGCCGCGGCGCGGGCCCGGTGGCCTTGGGTAGGCCCAGTTCACGACGCTGTGCGTCCTCGACTTTTTTAACGCCACGCCAAACCAGCCACTCGTAGACCTTCATCGCCGAGCGGAGCAACGGAGCTGGCAGCGTCGGGATGACGTGGCCGTTGACCCGTATCGGGAACCAGAGCAGCGTGGCCAATGGAACGTGGCGATACTCGGCGACGTTGGCGGCGAGTTCTTGGTAGCTCATGCCGGTGAGCAGCAGGTCGGCCTCGTCCGCCAGCGCTGTCAGCATCGTGCTCATCTCCGCCCAGCGCTGGGTGCCGGGTTCCCTGGCTTCCCGCAGAAACTGCCTGACATCCCGGAGCCGCCAGAAGTTGCGGAAGAAATACGCCCAGAAGTTGCGCGTTGCTTCCAGCCATTCCTGGATGTCCGGTCCGTAGGCGGCTGCGGCCAGCCCGGCTGCTTCGGCGAAGCCGACCAGGTCGGGCGGGACGGCGATGCGCACGTCGTGCCCTCGCCGCAGCAGCTCACGGCCGACAGCGACACCGGGCTCGACGTCGCCGCGGGTTCCGTAGAACGCCAACACAAATTTCATCGCGTGGCCCCGGCCCTTAGGCCCAAGTCCCGCGGCGCCGGTGAACCATGGCGAGGCCCTCGAGGGCCAGCTTCACGAGGGGCGCCAGCAAGAACCGGTCAAGATTGAGGTAGCGCTGGGAATCCTTCAACGCGGTCCGGAAGCCACGTTCACTCGCCCGATACGCCTCGAAAACGCGATCCAGCGCCGACTCGTTCCACGGCTCGTCTCGCGCAGCGGCGCGCAGCGCTTCGTAGACCACCGACATCCAGTCCGTGCCGAAGGGCTCCGGCACCGGACCGCCGTGCCGGTGGTGCCGAAGCGCCGGCGTGAGAAACCCATCGATTGCGCTCTCATCCCGGATGCTGAGATCGATGTCGAGCGCCTCAGAAACCCGCTTCACTTCCCGGCGCCAGTCCTCAAGCAGGTTGGCGTAGTCAACAAAGACGCGCGGCACGCCGCGCGAGTTTCTCTCGGCCAGCAGCGTGTACTTCAACCACCCGGCACAGGCGAGCTCCGGCGAGGCTTGAAGGTAAGGCTGACGGCGAGTGCGTTTTGCCAGTGACCCGATGACCTCTTGCGGGTGGCGCACAGCAATAACGGACGCGATGTCGAATCCGGCCCGACGCGCCGCCTCGAACCAAAGGCCAGATACCGGCGTCAACTTCACTTCTTTGATGACAACGAGCGGCGCCGGCGGCAACGTGGTCAGATACGCCTGAATCTTGGCAATGTCGGCGGCGTTCTCTTTGGCGTCGGACGCATCTACCTCGTGCATCCGCAGTGTCACGTCGTATCCGGAGCTGCCGTGGCGGTGGAGGATCGCTTGGTTGATGTGGATGGCCGCGCGCGGCTCCCAATAGCCGCGCGGATTCGCCCCAGTGGCGCCCAACAGCCCGGCTGGGAGTGCAGCACCGCTCAGCGAGAGAACCCGCGTAAGCGCCGACGTTCCCGACCGGCCAAAGCCCAGCACGAACAGAGCGACGGGCTTCTGGGCAGAAGGGCGGATGGCGGTCATGGCGTCGGCTACTCTACATGTGATCAATTGGTCCGGCCTTACCAACGGCCACCTCGTCACGGGCTAATCGATCCACGTCGTCGGAGGCTGATCAGTGCCAATCCGGATACCACGTACAACTGCATCCGCTAACAGCCGCGCATCCAACGGCCATGCGCGGCAGGACGATCGGCTCGCGTTGGTGGACCAAGCCTTCTTTGCGGGGCATCGCGCCGCCGGCCAGAAGGATGTCATGCAGGTCGTGTGGGTGTACGAGCACGCGCTCGACTTCGATGGGCTGAGGCGTTTTCACTACAACCTCGGTCGGGGATTGTTGGGGCGGCGCATCGAGCGTTCGCCGCTGCCGTTCGCCCGGCACCGTTGGGTGTTGGATCGTGGGCCGTCGGAGATCGATATCGCTGAGTGCGCGCGTCCACGCACTGAACTCAGCGACTGGGCTGATGAACGGTCGCAACTGTCCGCTGATCCGGAACAAGGCCCCGGCTGGCATCTCGGCGTCCTTCCCCTGACCGACGGCTCGACCGCGGTCAGCCTGGTGGCTTCCCACTACCTGCTCGACGGCATGGGGCTTGCAATCGCTCTGGTTGATGCGCTTTCGGGGAACACGCGCGATCTTGGCTATTTGCCGCCGCGCTCCCGCACTCGACTGCGCGCAGTGGTCGAGGATGCCCGCCAAACAGCCCGGGACGTACCCGGGGTTGGCCGGGCACTCGCCGCGGCGCCGAAACAGTTGAGTTTTCGCCGGCCCGATATTCCCCGATCACGAGTGTCGCCGCCTGTGGCAGTCCGAGCAGGCGACGGCGATGAGCCCGTCGTCGTGCCGGGTATCACGATCGCCATCGACGTCGACGTGTTTGATGCACGTGCGGAATCTCTTGGCGGAACGAGTAACACGCTGGTCGCCGGGTTGGCGGCCAAACTCGGCGAGCGCATGGGCCACCGACATGACGATGACGGCGCCGTCACAGTGCAACTCGTTATGAGCGACCGCACCGAAGGCGACACGCGTGCGGTCGCGGCCTCCCTTGCTCGTATACATGTAGATCCAACGCGGGTAACGGCGGACCTGCGTGATGCCCGTGCTGCCATCAAGCAGGCGCTGAACAACTGGCGGGAAACCCCGCATGTGTCATCGCATCTCGAATCGCTGACCCCGTTCATGCCGAAACGGATCTGGAAATGGGCGGTCGATCGGTCGTTCGCCGACCCGGATCGCCCGGTGGTTTGTTCGAACCTCGGCGACGTGGGCGCCATGGTGAACCGTCTCGATGGCACCGACGCCGAATTCGCCTACGCGCGGGGGATGAGGCAACACGTGACTCGACAGCGGCTTGAGCGAATCGGCGGGCAAATGCACCTACTGTCTTTTCGCATCCCTGGCAGGATGGTCATCCACGTCCTTGCTTACCGACCGGGCGCCGAGAACACGAAATCCGCTTTGCGGGAGCTGGCTGCGCGAGTGCTAGCTGAGTTCGATCTGACTGGGCAGATCGACTGACGAATCCTCCGCAGCGTCGATGGCGCCCTTGACTTTCTGTGCGTGCGCCACCTGCTGTGCGGTGTAGCCGATCAGCAGCCCCACCCCGCAGAGCAGGATGACCACCCCGGCCAGCCACTGCAGGCCGTAGGTGTAGCCATGCTCCAGCGCATGCAACTGGGCAGCGTTCATTGCCTTCACGGGCCCGCCGGTGCCGCCCAATTGCAGCGTGCGCGACGTGATGACCACCTCGATGACGACCAGCACGAACGGCCCGCCGAGGCTCTGCAGCATCACCGCGATCGCCGAGGCGGGCCCGATGCGGTCGATACCGACGCTGGCGTACAACGATAGCCCGAGCGGCACGTTGATCACGCCGAGACCGATAGCGCCGACGACCAGAGGCAACACCAGGTTCGGGAAGTACGGGACGCCGGCGTTGAGCGTCGAGACGTACAGTGTCGAGCCGAGCAGCAGGATGCTCCCGGCAATCACCATCGCCCGCGGCGAGAACCGCATCACCAGCCGCGACGACACAGCTGTCGCGATGGCCATCGCGACAGCGAACGGGATGAAACCAACAGCTGCGCGCAGCGGACTGTAGCCCATGATGTTCTGCACATACATGGCGAGCAGCACGGTCACGGTGAAGCCGATCCCCCTGGAGAAGAACATGGCGGCGAACATAGCCAGCCGGTTGCGGTCGGAGAACAGGCTGAACGGCACGATGGGGTCCTGAGCCGTGCGTTCCAACACGAGAAACACCACGAAAGCGGTGATGGCGACCAGGCCCGGACCGATCGTCGCGGCCGACAGCCAGCCCCTCTCCGGCCCCATCGACAAGCCGAAGACCGTAGCGGTACAGATCAACGTCGCCAGCAGCGCGCCACGGGCGTCGAGCCTGGTTGGCTTTCGCAGGGTTTCCGGCAGCATGGTGCGGACCAGGTAGATCACCAGCAGCCCGAGCGGCACGTTCACCAGAAACGCCAGTCGCCAGGACACCCCGGTGAGCGCCCCGCCCACCACCAGGCCCACCACCGCGCCGATCGCGCCCATCGCGCCGAACACCCCGGTCGCCGTGTTGCGTGCCGGTCCCTTCGGGAACGTGGTGGCTACCAGTGCCACACAGGTCGGAACGACGATCGCCGCCGCCGCGCCGTGCAGCAGCCGGGCCACAACGAGAGCGCCGCCATCCCAGGCGACGCCGCAGATCGTCGACGCGGAGGTGAACAGCGCGACCCCGGCGATCAAGGTGCGCTTGCGACCGATGGCGTCACCGAGACGGCCGCCCAGCAGGATCAGGCCGCCAAAGGTCAGCGCATAAGCGGTGATCACCCAGCTGCGCGCGGCGTCCGACAGGCCGAGCTCGTTTTGGATCTTCGGAAGCGCGAAGACCACGACGGGGCCATCCATCGACGCCATCAGCTGAATGCCGCCGAGGGCGATAAGGACGCTGATGAATTGACGAGACGACAGCCGAGTCGGCTCGGCGGAGGTCGGCGTCGCGCATCCCGCGCTGTGCGTCGTCCAGGGAGGTAGCGCCCGCTCCGTGTCGTCAAGAGCCGCCATAGCGCGACACCCTACCGCACATGTGTACAGTAAGCCCGCGCCTCACGGGCCGTGGAAACCTGCCGAGCTGCGCCAGACGTTCGGACGATCTGACCGGTCCGGCAGCTGATTTTACTGAAAGACTGGATCAATATTGTTGGCCGTGGGTATGGTTTGGAGCTGTTCGACTCGTGTCGAACTGTGCGGTCTGCAGAACCGATGAGCATCAATCCGTTGGCGGCGATTTTGGTTTGGGTCGACGGGTGAAAGGTTGGGCGCGGTGATCGAACCCGGTGTGCGCGACGTCGACGTCGCGGAAGCCTGGTCCGATGTCGCTGCAGAGGACCTCCGAGACGTCGGCCGACGCCTTGGCCGCGAAGTCGCCCCTCTGCCGGCTACTTGGCAACCTTCGCCAGCACCTCGACCCCAGGCTAAATCTCGAAAGAGTCGTCGGCTTCCGGGATATGCGATTGTTAAGGCCATGCGGCGGCTGTGGATCCCGCTGGTCATCCTGGTGGTTGTCGGCGCCGGAGGATTGACGGTGGCGCGGCTGCACGGCATCTTCGGCTCCGAGAAACTTCTCTCGTATGGCGACACCAAAGTCGAGGCCAAGCCCTTCAACCCCAAACACCTGAGATACGAGATCTTCGGACCCCCGGGGACCGTCGGCGACATCAGCTATTTCGACGCCAATGGTGACCCCGCGCATGCTGACGGAGTCCGTCTGCCGTGGTCATTGGAGTTCGCGATGACCCCGCAAACGTCCGCCGGAGATATCGCTGCGCAGGGCGATAGCGACAGCATCGGCTGCCGCATCATGGTGGACGGTGTGGTCAAAACCGAGAAAATTACGCATGGCCCGAGCGCCTTCGCCTCCTGTCTGCTGAAGGCCGATGAGTAACCATCAGCTGCGCGACAGCGCGCCATTCTTAGCCCGGACGATTCGTCGATTTTCGGTCCCCATCATTTTGGGCTGGTTGGCGGTGATGGTGGGGTTGGGGGTCGGCGTCCCCCCGCTGGAACAGGTCGAGAAAGAGCATTCAATACCGCTGAATTCCACCGATTCACCGACGTTCAAGGCCGTAACGCGTATGAACGAGGACTTCAAGGAAGCCAGTTCCGGCGGCGGTATCGCGATGATCGTCTTGGAAGGTCAGCAACCCCTCGGCGCCGATGCCCACAAATACTACGACCATTTGATTCGTCAGTTTAACGAAGACACGCAGCATGTGCGGCACATCCAGAACTTCTGGGGCGATCCACTCACGGCCGGCGCCGCGCAAAGCGCCGATGGTAAGGCCGCATATGTGCAATTGAATCTCGCCGGCATGCAGGGCTCAAGCTTGGCTGCCGAATCGATCGCAGCCATTCAGCACATCGTCGAACAGACGCCGGCGCCACCGGGCGTCAAAGCGTATGTCACCGGTCCGTCGGCCATCGCTGCGGATATAGGCAACAGCGGCGACCGGACGATCCTCACAATTACGGCGGTAAGCCTCGCGGTAATCTTCATTACGTTGTTTTTTGTCTACCGCTCGATTGTGACCGTAATTCTCTTATTGCTGGTAGTCGGGATGGAATTGCAGGTGGCCCGAGGAATAGTCGCATTCCTTGGCTATCACGACGTTATTGGACTTACCACCTTCGCCGTTAATCTGCTGGTGTCGGTGTGCCTGGCGGCTGGAACCGACTACGGGATATTTTTCATCGGGCGGTACCAAGAGGCGCGTCAGGCCGGCGATAGTCGGGAGGCGGCGTATTTCGCGGCTTACCACGGAGTCGCCAGGGTTGTCTTGGCCTCTGGTTTGACGATCGCCGGGGCCTGTTTCTGCCTGACCTTTACTCGGCTGCCCTTTTTTCAGGCTCTAGGCGTCCCTTGCGCGGTGGGCATAACAGTCGCGGTCGCGGTGGCGCTTACGTTGATTCCGGCAGTTCTTACTGTCGGAAGCCGTTTCCATCTATTCGAGCCAAAGCGGAGAATCAAGGTTCGCGGATGGCGCCGGATAGGCACGGCGACCGTTCGGTGGCCCGCGCCGATTCTTGTTGCCACATTAGCGGTCGCGTTGGTTGGGCTGTTGACGTTACCGGGATACAAACCGAGCTACAACGACCAAAAATTCCTCCCCAAGAACATCCCAGCCAATGAAGGGTTCGAGGCCGCAGCGCGACATTTTCCTCAGTCGGCAATGATGACTCCCGAGATTTTGTTGGTCGAGGCCAATCACGATCTGCGCAATCCGGCAGACTTTCTGGTATTGGACAAATTGGCCAAGGCCGTCCTCGCTGTTCCGGGCATTTCCAAGGTGCAGGCCGTAACTCGTCCCGAGGGAACCCCGATCGCGCACACGACAATTCCGTGGATGCTAAGCATGCAAAACGCCGGTATGCAGCAATCCATGCACTTTCAGAAACAACGCATGAACGACATGCTCAAGCAGGCCGAGATTATGACGGAAACGATCAACATCATGCAGCGTATGTCTGGCCTGATGCAACAGTTGGTCGCGACGACTCATCACATGGTCGGCGAAACGCATGAAATGCAAGAAGTCACCAATGAGCTGCGGGATCACATTTCGGATTTCGAGGATTTCTGGAGGCCGATCCGCAGTTACTTCTACTGGGAAAAGCATTGTCACGACATCCCTATCTGCTACTCGATAAGAAGCGTCTTCGATACGCTCGACGGTGTCGACGAGGTTACCGATAGGCTTCAGGACCTGGTCGCAAATCTCGATCAATTAGATATAGTTATGCCGCAGCTGATCGCGCAGTTCCCGGAGATGATCTCGATCATGCAGGGCATGCGGACCATGATGCTGACCATGCACAGCACCATGTCCGGGGTCTTCGACCAAATGGACGACAATGGCGGCAACACGACCGCCATGGGAAAGGCATTCGACGCAGCGAAAAACGACGATTCCTTCTACCTGCCGCCGGACGTGTTCAAGACCAAAGACTTCAAACGGGTCATGAACATATTCCTCTCGCCGGATGGGAAGGCAGTCCGAATGCTCATTTCCCAAAAGGGCGATCCCGCCTCGCCCGAGGGCATCTCGCGGGTCGAACCGATACAAAGCGCGGCCGAGGAGGCGCTCAAGGGAACTCCGCTGGAAGACTCCAAGATCTACCTCGCCGGCACCGCGGCGGCGGTGAAGGACGTGGTGCAGGGTTCTACATATGACCTTGTGATCGCGGGAATCGCCGCGCTCTGCCTGATTTTCACCGTCATGCTGATCATCACGCGAAGTTTTGTTGCCGCGCTAGTTATCGTGGGCACCGTATTGGTCTCGCTGGGCGCGTCTTTCGGGCTGTCCGTGTTCGTCTGGCAGTATCTGGCCGGCATCCAAATTCACTGGGCGGTGCTCGTCATGTCCGTGATCATGCTTTTGGCGGTGGGGTCGGACTATAACTTGCTATTGGTCGCCCGGATGAAAGAAGAAATAGGCGCCGGCATCAACACCGGCATCATTCGTGCAATGGGTGGTACGGGCAAGGTCGTGACGAACGCGGGGCTGGTGTTCGCGTTCACGATGGGATCCATGGTGGTCAGCGATCTGCGCACTATCGGTCAGATAGGGACGACGATCGGTCTGGGTCTGCTATTCGACACGCTGGTGGTGCGCGCGTTCATGACGCCATCCATCGCTGCGCTGCTGGGGCGCTGGTTCTGGTGGCCGCTGCAGGTGCGGCCCCGCCCCGCCAGTTCATTACTTCGGCCGACAGGACCCCGGCCGGTGGTACGTGCCTTACTGCTGACACAGCAGCGGTAATCGGCGGATTCAGTGAGCAGCGAACACCCTCGAGTTCCATTCATCGCGCGGACGATCCGCAAGCTTTCGCTGCTGATCATCTTGGCCTGGGTGGCGGTGACTTTGGTTGTGACTCTGGCAGTCCCATGGCTGGAGCAGGTCGGCCGAGAGCATTCGGTACCGCTGAGTCCCCGAGACGCGCCATCGGTACAGGCCATGACCCGGATGGGGAAGGTCTTCAAAGAATCCGATTCGGACAGTTTCGCAATGATCGTCCTGGAGGGACAGCAAAAGCTCGGAGACGATGCCCACACTTATTACGACGATTTGGTCCGCAAGCTGAGAGCCGACCCCCGGCATATCGAGCACGTGCAGGATCTTTGGGGAGATCGACTCACCGCGACCGGCGCGCAAAGCCCCGATGGCAAGGCTGTTTACGCGCAGTTGTACCTAGCCGGTAACCAGGGCACAACTTTAGGGCAGGAATCCGTCGCGGCGGTCAGGAACATAGTAGAGCCGATGACGCCGCCGCCCGGCGTCAAGGTGTACGTCACCGGGCCGTCGTCGCTCGTTACGGATATGCAGGGTGCTAGCGACAGATCCATTCTGAAAATGACCGTCATAGGCGCGGTGATTATTTTCGCGGTACTGCTCCTCGTCTATCGTTCGATTACCACCGTGATAATTTTGTTGATCACGGTCGCGATCGAGTTATTTTCGGCTCGGGGTATCGTCGCTTTTCTCGGCGATAAGGATATCGTCGTACTGTCAATGTTTGCCATTAATCTGCTGGTGGCGCTCGCGATGGCGGCCGGGACTGATTATGGGATATTCTTTTTCGGCCGGTATCAAGAGGCCCGTCAGGCTGGCCAGGATCCAGAAACGGCCTATTACACGACTTTCCGCGGGGTCACTCCCGTTGTCTTGGGTTCCGGTTTGACGATCGCCGGCGCAATGTTGTGTCTGAGCTTTACCCGCATGCCCATGTTCCAGACCATAGGTGTGCCGTGCGCGGTAGGCATGCTCGTCGCTGTCGCGGTCGCGGTCACGCTGGTTCCCGCTGTTCTGACCGTCGGCGGTCGTTTCGGGTTATTCGATCCCAAACGCAGCATCGCGGCCTATCGATGGCGACGGGTCGGCACGGCGATTGTCCGCTGGCCCGCGCCTATCCTCGTCGCGACATTGACAATCGCGTTGATCGGTCTGGTCACGCTACCGGGCTACAAAACGAGCTACAACGACCGGCTCTATGTACCCCAAGACATTCCCGCCAATTTGGGATATGCGGCCGCTGATCGGCATTTCTCTCAGGCGCGAATGATGCCAGAGATTTTGATGATCGAATCCGATCACGATATGCGCAATCCGGCAGATTTTCTCGTGCTGCACAAACTAGCCAAAGCCATTTTCAAAGTCAAAGGGATTTCTCGAGTGCAGGGTATAACCCGCCCCGAGGGGACGCCGATTGAGCACACTTCGATACCTTTCCTGATCAGCATGCAAAACGCAGGCCAAATGCAAGACATGAAGTATATGAAAGCCAGCATAAACGACCTGCTCAAGCAGGCGGATATGCTGGCTAGACAAATCGTGTTGATGAAGCGCATGTATGAAATTCAGAAGAAGATGACCGAGATTACTCACCAGACATTCGCCGAGACAAAAGAGTTGACCGTCGTTGTCGATGATTTAAGAGATTACGTGTCCGATTTCGAGGACTTCTGGAGACCAATTCGGAGTTATTTCTACTGGGAAAAACACTGTTACGATATACCGATATGCTGGTCGATCAGGTCGATATTTGACGTCGTCAGCGGGATCGATGAGCTTGGCGATAAGTTGCTGGACCTCATGAAGGATCTGGACAAGATGGACGCGCTGCTGCCGCAGCTACTTCAGCAGTTGCCAATGATGATCGCCAACATGGAATCCATCAGGAGCATGCTGCTGACGATGCATAGCAGCATGGCTGGGTCCTTCGGCGAGATGGACAAATCGAACGAGGATGCCAACGCCATGGGGCAGGCTTTCGATGCCGCCAAGAACGATGATTCCTTCTACCTACCCCCGGAGATTTTCCAGAATCCGGACTTCCAGCACGCGATGAATTCCTTCCTGTCTCCGGACGGGAAAGCGGCTCGATTCATCATTTCGCATCGGGGCGATCCCGCGACTCCCGAGGGCATAGCGCGGATCAATCAGATAAAAACGGCGGCGGCGGAGGCGCTCAAGACGACGCCCCTGGCGGACTCCGGGATTTATATCTCCGGCACCGCGTCGACTTTCAAAGACTTCCGTGACGGCTCCCGATACGATCTACGGATCGCACTCGTCGGTGCGCTCTGCCTTATTTTCATCATAATGCTCGTCATCACGCGAAGTTTTGTGGCCGCTCTGGTTATCGTGGGCACGGTCGCGCTTTCATTGGGCGCTTCGTTTGGGCTTTCGGTGCTGATCTGGCAATACATTCTTGGCATGAAATTGCACTGGATGGTGCTTCCGATGTCCGTGATCGTCCTTTTGGCAGTCGGGTCGGACTACAATTTGCTTTTGGTATCTCGCATGAAAGAGGAGATAGCCGCGGGTATAAATACCGGTATCATCCGCGCAATGGGCGGCACCGGGAAGGTAGTGACAAATGCGGGGCTGGTGTTCGCTTTCACCATGGCCTCAATGGCGGCGAGCGATCTTCGAATTATCGGTCAGGTCGGCACCACGATCGGCCTCGGCCTGTTGTTCGACACATTGGTTGTGCGCTCGTTCATGACGCCGACCATCGCCGCGCTGCTCGGACGTTGGTTCTGGTGGCCGCTGATAGTTCGTCCACGACCGGCGAGTTACATGCTTCGATCCGAGGGGCCGCGTCCGGTGGTCCGCGCCTTGCTGTCGAGTCAGCGGGAAGTAGGAGGCGGATCCTCGGTCCAGGACACGACCGCACCCCGCGACGACGACACACAGCCGCTCCAGCTCCCCGGAAACGGCCATCGCCGGCAGGTCAGGGTGCCTAGTCGGTTTGCTGGTGCTCACCGGCAGTTCGGCGACGGCCACTGAAAAACCTGAGAAGTTACCGAAAATCTCGCCAACCGATTTTGTTATTAGACATGCGTCGATTAGCTTGCGTAGTCGGGGGCGGGGCGCCGATGTCGGCGTCGACTTCGAGCAGAAGGCTGGACGGTGGCAGGTCGGCACGCAAAACGGCGAACACGCTCACGTAACGTCAGGCGATGCCGTCATACGGCGATCGGTCTGTCCGCAGTCGGTCTGTCCACGACCGCCGGGGCCTTTCTGGCGGCCGCGATCGCCCCGGTAGTTGCCGCGCCGCCGGCCCACGCCGACATCGTTGACCTGGTCATCGATCCGCTCATCAATCCGCTGCAGGAGACTCTGACGGGCATAGTCGACGCGTCGGCGAGTCTTGATCCCACCGCTGTCATGGATGTGACCGCCGTGTCGGACAGCGTTGCCGGTCTTGATCCCGCCGCCGCTGCAGGTATCGGGAGTGTGGGTGTCGACACCGGCAGCGCGGCCGCGGCTGCCGCCAACCCCGCCGGCAGTTTCGACTTGAGCGGTCTGCTGGCCGAGCTGGGCTTGATTGGCAATGGGACAACCGACAACACCGCTCTCGCGGAGACCTTCCAGCAGGCCTTCTATCAGCCGGTGCACACGTTCATCGAAAACTGGATCAGCAGTCCAGCTGGCCAAGTTGTCGACAACGAGATCAATAGTTTTTTCCAGACACCGAGCAACATCTGTGGCGTGATTTGTGACGGCGCCCCCGGGACGTTGGCAGACCCCACCGGCCAGGATGGCGGGCTCTTGGCTGGTGACGGTGGGGCCGGCTATGACGCCACCGCGACCCCCGGCATGGTCGGTGGTAACGGCGGGGATGCCCTGGGAATCGGCAACGGCGGTGTTGGAGGTGACGGCGGGCTCGGCGCCGACGGTGGAAGCGGCGGCGCCGGCGGCGAGGTCATGGGCAACGGCGGCATCGGTGGCGCCGGCGGGGCCGGCGGGGCCGGTATAGCCGCCGGAAATGGCGGCGCCGGCGGCAGCATCGGCCAAAACCCCACCAACGTCAGCGCACTTGGCAACGGCGGCGATGGCGGGACCGGCGGTGCGGGCTATGCCGGAGGTGCTGGCGGCTATGCCGGTGGCAACGGCGGTGCGGGGGGTGATGGTTCGTTGTTGATCGGTTATGGCGGTACCGGTGGCGCCGGCGGTGCCGGTGGCAACGGCGGGGCCGGCGGCTTGGGCGGTGCCGGCGGCTACAGCGGTATAGGGCAGGCCCCGAGCGGCGCTGCGGGTTAGCCATGCCGATCAGTGGAAGGAATCGACACATGCTCACTTCGTTGTCGGCCAAGAGCGCACTCGCGGTTGGCGGTCTCGCACTCTCATGCACGCTCGGCGCCGGAACGGCGTCCGCGGATCCCGATCTGGGTCCGATCATCAACACCACCTGCAGTTACCCGCAGGTTATGGCGGCGCTCAACGCCCAAGATCCGGCCGCAGCCGGGCAATTCAACGCGTCGCCGATTGCGCAGTCCGCGTTGCGGCAGTTCCTCGGCTCGCCGCCGAATCGACGCATGACGATGGCCCAGCAGATGCAGAGCTCGCCCGGCGCGCAGCAGTACTTCGGGCTGATCCAGCAGGTCGCCGCGACCTGCAATAACTACTGAGCCGGCGCGGTTTTCGCCTCAGTGCGCAACCAGATGGGCCGCATGGTCCTGTTCGTCGGCCCGAATCTTGCCCTCGGATTCAGCCTGCAGCTGCCACATCGCGACTCGGCCATCCGGCTCCTGTAGCCGGCCGTGGGCCAGCGCCTCGCCGATCAACCACGTCGGCGGGCCTGTCGATTGCGACACGGTCACGGATGAGTACCTATCAATAACTCACTAGTCCCACCAACCCCATTCGCCACTATCGTCACATGGGCCAACCGCGGACGTCAATGGACGGCTCGCCCGGGCGAAAGGTGGCTTTCGTTGGCGATTCGTCGAATCGTGTCGACAGCGGTCGCTTCGGCGACCGTTCTCGGAATCATCGTGCCGATCGGCTCCGCGCCGCCTGCAGCCGCAGTGGCGTGCTCATCCCCGGAAGCCAACGTCGAGCCCCCTGCCGGAATGCCGGCGATCCCATCGCCTGGGCCGGTCGCGCCGCCGACAGGGCGCCGACCACGGGGTACCAATGACAATGCCCCGCTGCCGAAACTGGGGCCGCTGATCTCGTCGCTGTTGAAGGCGATACCCCAACAGAGACCGGCACAGCTGCAGGCGGCAGTGACCCCGGCGCCCGGTCCGCCAGGCGCCGCAAACCAGGTGCCCCCGAACGCCAATCAGATCGCGCCGGAGGGCGCCGCGACGCCGCCACCTCCACCGGCCGGGATCGCCGGCGCACCGACCTCCCTCGTCGACTTCGTCACCGGACCGACCAGCCCGAACAGAACCCTGGAACGGTTTGGCATCTCCGGCACCGACCTCGGAATCCCCTGGGACAACGGTGATCCCGGGAACCCGCAGGTTCTGATGGCTTTCGGAGACACTTTCGGGTACTGCAAAGTCCATGGCCAGCAATGGCGGTACAACACGCTTTTCCGCAGCCAGGACCGGGATCTGGCGCACGGGATCCACGTCGCGGACGGGGTGCCGAACAACCCCTACTCCGGCTCGGCGGTGTGGGCGCCGGGACTTTCCAAGCAGGTGCTCAACAGCATTCACAAGGCCGGTCACGAGACCGGAATCATTCCGACCGCGGCCATTTCCGTCGGGCGAACCCAGTACATGAACTTCATGTCGATCAAGAACTGGGGCCGCGACGGCGAATGGTCGACGAACTACTCGGGCATCGCGCGCTCCAACGACAACGGCCAGACGTGGGGCGTTTTCCCGGGCACCATCCGCCTGGCCGCCGCGGACACCGTGCCCGGCGGGCGGTTCTTCCCGGGCAACCAGAACTTCCAGATGGGTGCGTTCATGCGGGGCAAGGACGGGTACCTCTACTCGTTCGGAACTCCGTCCGGCCGCGGCGGACCGGCGTTCCTGTCGCGTGTCCCACCGAACGCCATACCCGACCTCACCAAGTATCAGTACTGGAACGGGGACGGGAAAGGTTGGGTCCCAGTGGATCCGGGCGCGGCGACGCCGATCTTCCCGGGTCCGGTCGGCGAAATGTCAGCGCAGTACAACGACTACCTCAAGCAGTACCTGGTGCTCTACACCAACGGTGGCAACAACGACGTCATCGCGCGCACCGCGCCGTCACCGGAGGGGCCGTGGAGTCCTGAGCAACCGCTGGTGTCGTCGTTCCAGATGCCCGGTGGCATCTACGCCCCGATGATCCATCCCTGGTCGTCCGGCAAGGACCTGTACTTCAACCTGTCGCTGTGGTCGGCATACGACGTGATGTTGATGCACACCGTGCTGCCGTGATCAGGCCGACAGATTGAAGTTCATGTCCACGGTGGTGCCCGACGGCGTGCATTCCATCTCGAGCCAGTCGCTCACTGCGCGAATCAGCAGCAGTCCCCGTCCGCGCACACCCGGGTCGGCCGGCGCGGCCTTCCATGAGCCGTTGTCGATGACTCTGAGATGCACTCGTGCGCCGTCATTTTCGCCTTCGACCCGAACCCGGCCGGATTCGCTTCCGCGGTAACCGTGCTCGATGCTGTTGGCGCATGCCTCGTTGACAGCGAGCACGATGTCGGCGATTCGTTCGTCGGGTATCGCCGCGGCATGCATCCACGCCGCGAGCTCGTGCCGGATATCGCTGAGTTGTTCTGCCGTCGCGACGCCGTCGATCAACAGCCGAGGATACGGTCGCCGGTAGACGACGATCGCGATGTCGTCGTCGTATCCACCAGGGGGCGCCATGTCACTCAGCGCCGCATCGGCGACCTCGTCCACGGTCAAGTTCATGCCGTCGGCGACCGTCGCGCTCAACCGGGCGATGCCGCTGTCGAGCGCCACGTCGCGGCGTTCCACCAGCCCGTCGGTGTAGAGCATCAGCGTCGAACCGGGTGGCAGCATCACCGACGACTGCGGGCGAGAAGCTTTGCGGTGCACCGCTAACGGCGTCGACCGAGCATCGGACAGCAGCACCGGCGCGGATTGCGGCGTCGCCAGAACAGCGGGCAGGTGGCCGGCGCAGCTGTAGGAGAACTCGCCGGATTCGGTGTCGAGGACGGCCAGAAACACCGTGGTGCAGAACGCATCCGGGATCAGCTCGGCTACCGCGTCGAGCTCTTCGAGCAGCATCGCGGGCTCGGCCCCGGTGAGCAGCAGTGCCCGCGCGGAACTGCGCAGTTGACCCATCACCGCGGCGGCGGCGAGGCCGCGCCCGACACAGTCTCCGACGATGATGCCGATCCGGCGATCGCCGACGCGCAGGACGTCGTACCAGTCGCCGCCGATTTCCAGCGGCGGAACAGCAGGCTCGTAGCGCACCGCGAAGCCGGTCGGCAATTCGGTGGGAGCCAGCATCGCGTGCTGCAGGGTCAGCGAAGTCTCCCGGGCGGCCTCGAATTGCCGCACGTGCTGGATCGCCAGGCCGAGGTGGCCGACCAGTACGGTCACCAGCAGCCGGTCCTCGGCGCTGACCCGGCGGGGGACCCGAAGCTCAAGCCAGAGCGCGACATCTCCGCTACCGGTGAGCACGGCGACGATACCGCTGGATTGGCCTGGGGCGTCCGGATATTCGACCGGCTGAACGGTCAACGGCAGTTGACGTCGCGCCTGCTGAAAGATCTCCCGGAGGACCGGATCGAGTTGACGCCATTTCGACTCGGCCCGTTGTCCCGCAACCTGAATGGCCGGCTCGGCGCCGCTGGTCGGCCACACCGCGGCCACCACCCGGTGGACGTCGAGGGCGAGCCGACACTCGTCGAGAGTGATCTCGAGTACTTCGGACAGGCTCTTGGCCACACTGACCGCCGTCGCCAGCCGTAGCACCGCACTTTCCCGCGCGGCGAAGGCCCGTTCCGCGGTGATGTCGCGAATCGTGCCTACGTACACATCGCCGGCAGCGGGATCGGCGTTGACCCGGTTGATGTTCGCGGCAACCCACACCAGGCGGCCGTCACGATGCCGGATCGGGGTCTCGTACTGGACCTGGTGCTCCTGGTCGAGCCTGGACTGTTGTTGCGACGCCGCCTTTTCGTCGACCAGCCACGGATACGGCCAGCGGTAGGGCAGACCGTGTGCGGGATAGCCGGTGAGTTTGGTGAACGCCTCGTTGAGTTCGGTGATCACGCCGCCCTTGTCGGAGACGAAAAAGCCCTCCTGCAGCGAATTCACCACGGCGTTGCGGAATGCATCGCGATCGGCGAGGTCGTCGGCGCGGGCGAGCTGTTCCTCGTAACGCTTTGTGCGATCAAGGAACCCACGCGACGCGACATCAAGAGGAGCCAGGGTATGCAGCAGAAATGCCATCGCCGCCGCGCCGTCGAAGCCCGGCTGCCCGTCCCGCTCCTCGATCAGCTGGAAATGCTTCTCGATAATCACCAGCATGCTGATCTCGCTGTGCAAGGCGCGGCGCCCGAGCTCGGGGCCCACGGCCAGGTCCTCCTCGCGGCGCGACTCGAGGTAGCGCCGCAGCGCCGCGGCGTAGTCCGCATAGAAGTCGTGGCTCATTCCGGTGTCCGTCGTGGGGGCGGTCATCAGAGTGGGCCCGGGCATGCGTCCGCGACAGAGAAGTCTGTCGTCTGATCCGACACTGAACCTCCCGGCTTTCCGCGGCGGGCATAAGTCCCGCGCAACAGACTATCCGAGCCTCCAGACGCCCAGCGTTGAAGTAGTATTTGTGCCAGTTTCCGACGGCGGAAAGGGTCGGCACCGGGCCCGCCAGGGACAGTAGCACTCAAGACGAAGGGCGGCCGTTGTCAGCTGCGGATCCAATCACCACATCCGTCGCTCATCAAGGACGGACCGCTGTGGTGAGCATCGGCGGCGAAGTCGATCTCAGCACCGCCCCCGCGTTCGAAGCGGCGATCACGACAGCGCTCGAAGAACAGCCGCCAGTTCTCGTCATCGACCTGTCCGACGTGACGTTCATGGCATCGGTGGGCCTGCGAATCCTGGTGGCCACCCAAGACGAGAACCGCGACGCTGTTCGGGTCGCAATTGTCGCGAACAGTTCGGCGACGGCCCGACCGATCCAGATGACCGGCTTGGACGAAATCATCTCGTTGTACCCGACGCTGGACGAGGCGCTGTCTGCGACGGAGTCAACCGCTCGCGACTAGCGCAGCACCTGCCGCGCTATCGCGTACTTGTGCACCTCGGTCGGGCCGTCGTAGAGCCGGAACGCCCGCATGTCGGAGAAGATCATCCCGACCGGTGTCTCGTCGGAAATGCCTATGCCGCCGAGGATTTGAACGCAGCGGTCGGCGACCTTGAACAGCTCCTCGGACACGTAGGCCTTGACCATCGAGCTCTCGTGCCGACCGGTACCCCGATCGCCCATGTCCAATGTCCAGCACGCCCACCAGATCGCCAGTCGGCATTGCTGCAAGGCGATTTCGTTGTCGGCGATCATGAAGCTCACGCCCTGATGCTCGCCGATCGGCTTGCCGAATGCGGTGCGCTCGCGGGCATGCTTGATCGCGATCGACTGCGCCCGTGAGGCGGCGCCCAGCCAGCGCATGCAGTGCGTCAGCCGCGCCGGCGCCAACCGCAATTGCGCGTAGCGCAACGCCTGACCCACCTCGCCGAGCACCGCCGACGCCGGTAGCCGCAGGTCGGTCAAGCGCACGACGCCGTGCCCTTCGACGTAGTTGCGGTCCATGGTGTTCATCACGCGCTCGAGTTCGATTCCCGCAGTGTCGCCCTCGCAGAGGAACAGCGTCGGCCCGTCACCGCCGTGCGGGTTGGGTGCGATGCGGGCCATGATGATCCACGTCCTGGCGCCGTGTGCCCCGGTGATCAACCACTTGTGCCCGTTGATCACGTAATCGGTGCCGTCGAACTCCGCGGTCGTGTTCAGCTGGTTGGGATCCGAACCGGCGCCGCCGGGTTCGGTCATCGCGAACACCGAGCGCTGATGTCCGTCGATCACCGGCAGCAGGAACTGCTCGACCTGCTCGGTGTTGGCGACCTTGCCGAGCAGAAACATGTTGCCCTCGTCGGGCGCGGCGCAGTTGAGCGCGACCGGTCCCAGCGTCGACCAGCCGGCCGCCTCGAACAACACCGCCTGTTCACGGTGCGAAGGCTCGCGGCCGCCAAATCGCTTGGGCGCCTGGAAGGTCAGTAAACCCGCTTCGCGGGCCAGCTCGACCAGCTCGGCGCGAAGCCCGTCGTCGGGGCCGTGCCGGGTGAGCCGGGGATCGCTTTCGTACGGAACGACCTTGTCGTTGACGAACGCCCGGATTTCGTCGCGCAGCGCCGCGAGGTCCGCGGGGATATCGAAGTCGATCATGCGGTGGCCATCAAGGTCTGCGCCTGCTCGAACAGGCCGACGGTCGCGGCGTGCAGTAGTTCGCCGACTTCCATCGGGGCCTTGCCGGCACTGGCGCGGGCCAGCGTGCCCTCCAGCACGATGCCGAGCTTGAAGCATGCGAGCACGGTGTACCAGGTGATGTTGGACAGGTCGCGGGTGGTGTTTTGCGCGTACTGCTGCACCAGGTCGTCGGTGCCGGCCATCCCGCCCAGCTCGAACAGGTTGCCGCCGAACGCCGGTGACTGTCCCCAGGTGGCCAGCATCCAGCCCAGATCGAGCAACGGGTCGCCGATGGTGCACATCTCCCAGTCGACGATCGCGACGACCTCAGGACCAGTGCGGGAGAACATCACGTTCGCCGCGTGGTAGTCGCCGTGCATGATGCCCGGCGTCCACGATGACGGCCGGCCTTCGTCCAGCCAGGCGGCGACGTCATCGACACCGGGAATGTCGGGACCGGAATAGTTTTCGAACTCCTTATAGGATTCCAGCTCCGAAAGCCACCGTGGCACTTGGCGTTCCAGAAACCCTTCAGGTTTCCCGAAGTCCTTCAGGCCGACGGCCTTGTAGTCGACCGCGGCGAGCTTCGCCAGGGCGTCGGCCATCGACAGCCCCATCCCGAACCGCACCGACGCGTCGCCGGCATGCAACGCGGGCAACTCCGCGCCGGCGTTGAACCCGTCGATTGGCTCCATGAGATAGAAGACCGCGTCGCCGAGTACGGCGGGATCGGCGCAGCTGGCGATCAGATGCGGGTGCGGGACGTCGGTGCCGGCCAACGCGGCGAGCATCTCGGTCTCTCGCATGATCACCGTGTTGGTGCGCGGTCGCAGATGCTTGGGCCCGCGTCGAAACACATACGGTCGGCCTGATCGGGTGAACCGCAACATGATGTTCTGCGTGCCGCCGGCGAGCTTCGACACGTTCTCCAGCGGGCCGTCGCCCAGCCCCTGCTGTGACATCCACTCGGCCAGGCCGTCCGGGGCGGTGAGCTCCTCCACGAAGGTGAAGCTACCGCAGGGCCGGATCTGCAAGGATCGTGGTATGACGCCACCCCTGATCGACCGCTGGATTTCGGTCATCGAGACCGGCCGCACCGACGGCCTTGACACTCTACTCGCTGACGACGCCGTCTTCTACTCCCCGGCCGTCTTCAGGCCGCAACAAGGCAAAGCGTTGACCGCGAAGTATCTCAAGGCGGCCGCAAAAGTGTTCGGCAACACAGACTTTCACTACGTCGAGCAATGGTATTCCGAGCGCTCGGCAATACTGGAGTTCGCAGCCACCGTCAACGGCGTCTACGTCAACGGGATCGACATGATCCACTGGAACGACGACGATCAGATCGTGTCCTTCAAGGTGATGCTGCGGCCGTTCAAAGGGTTGCAAGCGATCATGGCACCGATGGCGGAATTGTTGCAGCAGTAGATAAATGGCAGATCGACCAGCCCGACTGAGCGACGTCCACCAGATCGCCGCCGCGATGCCGCACACCAAGCGCATCGAGGGACCCAAGGGCAACGCCGTCTATCAGGTCGGCGGCAAATCGTTCGTTTTCTTCCGCACCCCGCAACCTGACGCCGCCGACCCCGAGACCGGCGAGCGGTTCGCCGACGTGATCATGATCTGGGTCGAA
Source organism: Mycobacterium cookii (assembly GCF_010727945.1). Classification (NCBI taxonomy): domain Bacteria; kingdom Bacillati; phylum Actinomycetota; class Actinomycetes; order Mycobacteriales; family Mycobacteriaceae; genus Mycobacterium; species Mycobacterium cookii. The sequence continues at coordinate 3,111,687 of NZ_AP022569.1, read as the reverse complement.
TCCGAAAGCGAGAAGCTGGCGCTCGTGCAGGACCCTCGATCGCCGTTTTTCACCACCGCCCGGTTCGACGACCATCCGTCGGTGTTGATCCGGGCCTGCCATCTTGCCGAGGTGAGCCGAACCGAGCTGGCCGAACTCATCCAAGACGGATGGTTGTCGCGCGCTTCCAAACGTCGCGCAGACCAATGGCTGCAAGCGAATCGACCGATCTCGCAATGACCGGCCAGTGTCTTCACAGCGGGCGGGCGTACTGTCCGATGCTGGCTGCCGACCGGAGGAGAGACGATGCCGCGGACCGACAATGACTCCTGGGAAATCACCGAGAGCGTGGGCTCGACGGCGCTGGGGGTGGCCGCGGCCCGCGCGGCTGAGACCGAGAGCGCTGACCCGCTGATCCGCGATCCGTTCGCGCGGGTGTTCCTCGATGCCGTCGGCAACGGCGTGTGGAGCCTGACGTCGGATCCCGGGCTGGCGTCGAAGCTGGCCGACATCGCTCCGGACGCGCAGGCGTACCGGCGCGTGATGGTCGACTTCATGGCGGTGCGGACCGCCTGGTACGACCAGATCTTCCTCGACGCGGTCGCAGCCGGCGTCCGGCAGGTGGTGATACTGGCGGCCGGGCTGGATGCCCGGACCTGGCGGCTGCCGTGGCCCGACGGGACCACGGTGTATGAGGTCGATCAGGCGAAAGTGCTGAATTTCAAGTCGGTGACGCTGCAGGGCAGCGGAGCACAGCCACGGGCGAAGCTGGTCAACGTCGCCGCGGACCTGCGCCACGATTGGCCAACGGCATTGCGGGAAGCGGGTTTTGACGCATCCAAGCCGACGATGTGGTCGGCTGAAGGACTTCTGCGGTATCTGCCCGCGGCCGCGCAAGATCTGCTGTTCGAGCGGATTGATTCGTTGAGCCCTTCCGGCACCTGGCTGGCCACCAATCTGCCCGACAAGAATGCGGTCGACCCGGGACTGCTTTCCAGTCGGCGTGAGCTGTCGCAACGGTTCCATGCCGCTGCCGCGCAGGTACTCGACGCGGAGATCCCCGACATGGAAGAGCTGTGGTACCCCGAGGAGCGCACCGATCTGACCGCGTGGCTGGGCGAACACGGCTGGGACGCGTCGGCGATCGGGATGGCCGATCTGCTGACCCGGTACGGGCGCGCAGTCCCGAGTGACGTCGAACTGCCGCCGGTGGATTTCGTGTCGGCGCGGCGATCCTGATTTGCTGACACGGCGAGCCCAGTCGAGGGCTCCGTTCGACACCGGCCAAAATTTTTAGTACCTGAGTACCGATCTGGCACAACCAATTTGGCAAATCCGCTGAACAAAGTCGGCCGCTCCGCGGACTCCTCTGTCGGTATTTCAGATGTTGTGTCCAAATGTTTGGACCCCGACCGCCGTGGGTACCTTAGCTAGGCTCTACGGCTTTGCCCGACATTGATGGAGGTCAGGATGCGTGGCGGAGGTTTGATCAGCGCAATCGCGGTGGTCTGGTTGGTGATCGGAGTAATAGCCGCATTCCAACGGGATTATCTGAAGAATACCGATCAGAATTGTGCCTCTCTAAGCACTATCGCAGTAACTGTTCTGGCAGGTCCCCTGAATTACGCCGGAGTGAATCCGAAGGTGGCCGACTGCCATTTACCGCAACCCAGCTCGATGCCCGCGTTGGACGTCGACCAGCTGATTGGAGTGAAGGCGTCATGATCGGCTTAGGCATCATCTTGCTCATATTGGGATATGTCCTCAAAGTCGCTGTGCTGCAGACGATCGGCATCATCTTGCTGGTTATCGGTGCGGTGCTGTGGGTTCTCGGCGCCGTCGGCCGCCCGGTGGGCGGCAGGCGCTACTGGTACTAACGCGAACATCGCGAAATCCTCACAACGAAAATCTGGAATGGAGTCGTCATGATTGTTCTCGGAATTATCCTGCTCGTCCTTGGTTATGTGCTGCCGGTGCCGCTTCTGATCACCCTCGGGTGGATTCTGGTCGTCATCGGAGTCGTCTTGTTCGTCCTCGGCGCCGTGGGACGTCCGGTCGGCGGCCGAAAAGTCTGGTTCTAACCGCTGATCTGCGGCGGGGTCGGCTCACAGCGGGCGCATAGGTTTGCCATAGCAACGCCTCATCACGCTGCGCATACTTGAAGCTGTGAGCCAACCCCACGCACCCGTCGAACGTGTTGTCATGCGCCGTGCCGACGGGAATCCGATCAACGTTTTGGTGGTCGACGACGAAGCCGTCCTTGCCGAGATGGTCTCGATGGCGTTGCGCTACGAGGGCTGGAACATCGCCACCGCCGGCGACGGCGCATCGGCGCTGGAGTCGGCCAGGTCGCAACGGCCGGACGTCGTCGTTCTCGACGTGATGCTGCCGGACATGAGCGGACTCGAGGTACTGCGGAAACTGCGCGAAGAGACCCCGCAGTTGCCGGTACTGCTGCTGACGGCCAAGGACGCGGTCGAAGACCGCATTGCCGGTCTGACCGCCGGCGGTGATGACTACGTCACCAAGCCGTTCAGTCTCGAGGAGGTAGTGCTGCGGTTGCGCGCACTGCTGCGACGCACCGGGGTGACGACCGAGGACAGCGGCGCGCAACTCGTCGTCGGCGATCTGGTGCTCAACGAAGACAGCCACGACGTGACCCGTGCCGGGGAGCCGATCTCGTTGACGTCCACCGAATTCGAGCTCCTGCGCTTCATGATGCGCAACGCCAAGCGGGTGCTGAGCAAGGCCCAGATCCTGGACCGGGTATGGAGTTACGACTTCGGCGGCCGTTCCAACATCGTCGAGCTGTACATCTCGTATCTGCGAAAGAAGATCGACAGCGGGCGTGAGCCCATGATCCATACCCTGCGCGGCGCCGGTTACGTTCTCAAACCGGCTCGCTAGCATGGGCCGGACTTGGTCGCTGCGGCTTCGGCTGCTGGTCGGACAGGTCATCGTGCTGGCCATCGTGTGTGTCGGCATCGGCGCGGTCACCGAGCTTGCGTTGTACCGATATCTGGTGGGGCAGTTGGACGTCAACGTGCACGACGCCTCGCAGCGGTCGGTGCGGATATTCAGCGAACCGCCGACGGCGCACTGGCACCATTCGCGCACTTTCCCGCGGCCGGGTCCGGGGCCGGTCTTCCTGGACGCTCCCGCCCAGCCGGTGGGCATGGTCGGCGCCGTGCGCGGCCAGGACCGGGGCACCGAAGCGGGCTACCTGACCACCGCGGGCGGCCGCGCCGCGTTGAGCGACGCAGCCAAGGCCGAGCTGGCAGCGGTGCCCGTCGACCGCAGGCCGGTGACCCGGGATCTCGACGGCCTGGGCCGTTACCGCCTGGTCGCCGCACCGGCCCGGCGCGGCAGCGGCGACGTCGTGATCACCGGACTGCCGATGTCGACCGTGGACGCGACGATGATCCGGGTCCTGATGATCTTCGCGGTCGTCACCGCCATTGCCCTCGCGGCGGCCACCACAGCCGGCATCGTGATCATCCGTCGAGCGCTGGCGCCGCTGCGGCGGGTGGCCCAAACGGCGAGCGAGGTCGTCGATCTGCCGCTGGACCGCGGCGAAGTCGCGCTGCCGGTGCGGGTGCTCGAGTCAGATGCCAACCCGCGCACCGAAGTCGGGCAACTCGGGTCGGCGCTCAACCGGATGCTGGACCACATCGCGGCCGCCCTGTCGACTCGCCAGGCCAGCGAGACCCGGGTGCGTCAATTCGTTGCCGACGCCAGCCACGAGTTGCGCACCCCGTTGGCGGCCATCCGCGGCTACACCGAGTTGGCGCAGCGGATGGGCGACGACACCGAGGCCGTCGAGCATGCGATGTACCGGGTGCGCTCGGAGACCGAGCGGATGACGCACCTCGTCGAAGATCTGCTGCTGCTTGCCCGGTTGGACTCCGGACGGCCGCTGGAGCGCGAAGCGGTGGACCTGTCGAGGGTCGCCGTCGACGCGGTCAGCGACGCACACGTCGCCGGTCCGGATCACCAGTGGGAGCTCGACTTACCGGAAGAACCGGTGATGGTGTACGGCGACGCGGCCCGACTGCATCAGGTGGTGACGAATTTGTTGGCCAACGCCCGCGTGCACACCGGCGCGGGGACCGTGGTGACCACGCGGCTGGAATCCGACGGGACGCATGCCGCGTTGAGTGTGGTCGACAACGGGCCGGGAATTCCCGCGCAGTTGCAGTCGGAGGTTTTCGAGCGGTTCGCCCGTGGCGACACCTCCCGGTCCCGCAAAGGCGGTAGCACCGGGCTAGGGCTGGCGATCGTCTCGGCCGTGGTCAAAGCCCACGACGGCACGATCACGCTGGACAGCACGCCGGGGCACACGGACTTCACCGTCCGGTTGCCGCTCGCTGTCGACGGTTGAGGGTCCACCGCGCGAGAGCGACGCCGGGTCGTCGCTGTCGTGCGGTGTGACTACCTCGTCATGCCCACCGTCAGGGGCAGGTCACATCGATTTCGAAGGATTTGTTGACGGGCTGCATCGGGTTGGCCATGTCCACCCCGGTTGCGGTCCCGCTGATCTTGTACTTGTTGCCATCTTTGGTCGCGGTGGCGTTGCCCTGGCCGGTGCCGGGCGTGTAGCCGAGGGTCACGCCGTTGACGCTGCCCAGACCGACCGACTTCACCGAAGGCGGACTGGCGTCGGTCAGCACGACGCCGATGCCGGTCGTAGCACCACCGACGGCGATGTTGACGTTGCCGGCGGCGGAGGTGCATGCGACGGCGCCTTGCACATTCTGGTCCTTGCCGTCGATGGTCACCTTCGCGGTTGAATTGGCGCTCGCGGCCGCGGAGGTCCCGTTCGACGAACTGCTCGTCGACGACTTACTCGAACATCCGGACAGACCCACGACGACGATCGCCGTCGCTGCTGCAGCGACCGTTACTGAACGTTTCACCCGGTTCTCCTTGCGTTGTTGTGGCGATCCGTCGCCGTTGACGGACCGTTTCGGCAGTATGCAGCTTTGCTGAGAGCGTCGATAGTGAATTCGGCAAAAATTAAGCTCCCTGTTGAGACGGCCTGACCGTGCTTCAGCGAAGGTTTGCCGGTCGGCTTTGTGAATGCCCAGTCCCGCCCGGGCGCTGCTGAAATGATGAGGCGGTGGAATCGCTGCCGTTCGACGACACCGCCGACTTCGCCGATGCCGACCGGGGCTTCATCGCCGCGCTGACGCCGTGCATCGTCAGGGCCGCCGACGGGCGGGTGGTCTGGGACAACGACGCCTATGCGTTCCTGGCCGGCGATGCGCCGCCATCGGTACATCCCAGCCTGTGGCGCCAGTGCCAGCTGACCGCCAAGCAGGGTCTGTATGAAGTCACGCCCGGCATCTACCAGGTGCGCGGGCTGGATCTGTCCAACATCAGCTTCGTCGAGGGCGACACCGGCGTGATCGTCATCGACCCGCTGGTCTCCACCGAGGTGGCGGCTGCGGCGCTGCAGCTGTATCGCGCACACCGGGACGAGCGTCCCGTCGTCGCGGTCATCTACACCCACAGCCACGTGGACCATTTCGGCGGCGTCCTCGGTGTCACGTCGCAGGCCGACGTCGATGCCGGCAGGGTCGCCGTGCTGGCGCCCGAAGGGTTCACCGAGCACGCCGTGCAGGAGAACGTCTATGCCGGACCGGCGATGACCCGCCGCGCCACCTACATGTACGGCACCCTGCTCGCACGCGGGCCAGAGGGTCATGTCGGCTGCGGTCTCGGCCAAGTACCGTCGACCGGCGAGGTCGCACTGATCGTTCCCACGGTGGACATTCGCAGCACCGGCGAAACGCACACCATCGACGGAGTCGAGATCGAGTTCCAGATGGCGCCGGGCACCGAGGCGCCCGCCGAGATGCATTTCTTTTTCCCGCAATTCCGCGCCTTGTGCATGGCCGAGAACGCCACCCACAATCTGCACAACCTGCTGACGCTACGCGGCGCGCTGGTCCGCGACCCGCACGCCTGGTCGGGATATCTGACCGAGGCGATCGACACGTTCGCCGACCGCGCCGACGTGGTGTTCGCTTCGCACCACTGGCCGACGTGGGGCCGCCAGCGCGTCGTCGAATTCCTTTCGCTACAACGGGATTTGTATGCATACCTGCACGACCAGACGCTGCGGCTGCTCAACCAGGGGCACACCGGCGCCGAGATCGCCGAGATGATGCAGATGCCGCCGGCACTGGAGCGGGCGTGGCACACCCACGGCTACTACGGGTCGGTCAGCCACAATGTGAAGGCCATCTACCAGCGCTACATGGGCTGGTTCGACGGCAACCCGGCCCGGTTGTGGCCGCACCCGCCGGAAGCGCTCGCCGGCCGGTACGTCGAGGCGATCGGTGGTATCGACCGCGTTGTCGAACTCGCCCAGCACGCTCTCGATGCCGGTGATCTCCGTTGGGCCGCAACGCTACTCGATCACGCGGTGTTTGCCGACCAAACCCATTCCGGGGCCCGCGCGCTGCTGGCGGCCACCCTGGAACAGCTGGCGTTCGGCGCGGAGAACGCGACGTGGCGCAACTTCTTCCTGTCCGGCGCCACCGAATTGCGCGACGGGAACTTCGGTACCGCGGCGCAGACGTCGTCGCCGACGCTCTTGTCTCAGCTGACGCCCGAGCAGATTTTCGACGGCCTGGCCATCAGCGTCAACGGACCGCGGGCATGGGACCTGGACATCGCGCTCGACGTCACGATCGCCGGGAGCAACTACCGCCTCGCCCTGCGCAACGGGGTCCTGGTGCACCGCAAGATCCCCGCCGATGCTTCGACGGCGGCGGTGACCATCAAGCTGGACAACGCATTTCGACTGCTGGTGGCGGCGATGGGTGACGTCGGCTCACCAGGTCTGGAGGTCGCCGGCGACCAGGCGGTTCTGCAGCAGTTTCTGGGCGTGCTCGACAAACCCGATCCTGCGTTCGACATCGTCACGCCCTAGTTGTCGCTCAGAGGCGGGCAAAACATGTGCCGCGCCCCGGGGAGCCGTCAACCGGTGACGTCGATGACCACCTTGCCGATCGCCTTGCGATCGGCAACAAACCGCAACGCCGCAGCGGCCTCGGCCAGCGGAAACCTGGCGCCGATGTAGGGCCGGACGACGCCGTCGGCGAACAGCTGTGTCAGCTCGCGCATGTCGCGCTCGGAATCCTCCGGCCGGTCCTCGGCGAAGGTGCGAATCTCCATGCCTCGGACCGTTATTCCCTTGAGTAGCACCAGGTTCAGCGGGATCGACGGGATGGCGCCCGCGGCGTAGCCGAGCGTGACGAAGGTACCGCCCCGCGCGAGACCTCGCAGCGCCGGTTCTGCGTAGCTCCCGCCGACAGGATCGAGCACCACCTTGGCGGCGTCGCCGGTGAGTTCACGGATACGGCTCTTCAAGTCTTCCCGGTCGTAGTCGATCGTGGCCTCGGCGCCGCGCTGTCGGCACAGCTCGAGCTTCTCCGGACTCGACGCCGCGGCCAACACGCGGGCCTTCATGGCGACGGCCAGATCCACGGCGGCCAAGCCCACGCCGCCCGCGGCGCCCAGGACGACCACCCAGTCGCCGGGCGCCACGCCGGCGACCGACCGCAGCGCGTGGTAGGCGGTGCGATAGGTGACGCCGAACGCCGCAGCCGACGCGTAGTCCGCACCCTCGGGAATCTCGGTCACCGCCGTGGCATGTATCAGCGCCTGCTCGGCGAATGCCCCGACAAATGTGGTGCCCGAAACACGCTGGCCGGGAACAAAAGACACGCCCTCGCCGACATCGAGCACCTCCCCGGCGAGTTCGCTGCCCGGTGTGAACGGCACCGGGATCTTGATCTGGTACTTGCCGGCGATCAGCAGCACATCCGGGAAATTCACCGCGGCCGCATGCACCCGAACCACCAGCTGACCCGGCCCCGGGGTCGGGTCGGCCACATCGTCGTCGACCACCAGATCCTCCGGCGGGCCGTACGACCGGCAGACCACGGCACGCATCAACTGATCCCCAATCCTCGTAGGCAGAATTGCACCAGATGCTCGACGTCGTCGGGGCTGGGCCGCTGCGCCGAATCCAGGTAGCGGCGCATGGCCGCCACCGTGCACTGGAATACGGCGTCGGCATCGCGGTGAATGTCTTTGCTGCCCAACGCGGCAACCGGTTCGAGCAGCAGATCGCGCATCGGCCGCATGATTTCGTCGTCGGCGGCCCGCCAGTCCGGTGCGGCCGAAACCTGGCCTGCGGCAGCCCGACTCATGCTGATCAGGTGGGGGTCGGCGACCTGCGCCAGGGCACCCTCGATCCAGCGTCGCACCTGACCTTGTGGGGTGTGTTCTTTCGTCATCTGGTGTTGCAGGTAGGAGACCACGATCGCCACGCCGCGTTCCATCACCGCCAGTATGACGTCGTCCTTGCCGGCGAAGTACCGGTAGAACGCCTTGTTCGACGAACCGGCCTCGGCCACGATGTCGCTGACCCGAGGCGGTTCCGGCGCCACCCGTTCCATCACCCGAACGGCCGCTGCGAGAATCCGTTCGACTTCTTCGGTGGCCTCGCGCTGGCGCTCGTCGAGGGCGCGCTCGACGGCCGCAGTGACGCGGCTATTGGCCAACGAGCTCACCGTATTTGGCGCGGGCGGCCTCGCGGCGGAGGTCGAGCATCTCGCTGGGCCAGTCGCCTTCTTCGGCCTGGTAGCCCTTGAGCAGCATTCGGGCCAGGTTGACCTTGTGTGCTTCGGTCGGTCCGTCGGCCAGGCCCAGCGCGATCCCGCCGAGCAAGACGTTGACCAGTGGCAGCTGATCGGTGAGCCCGATCGCACCGTGCACCTGAATAGCCCGCAGCGCAATCGATTTCAGCACCTGCGATGCCAGGATCTTGCAAGTGGCGATTTCGGCGCGGGCGGCGTGCTCATCCCCGCTGTCGATCAGCCACGCGGCATGCAGCACGGTGAGCCGGAACGGTGTCAACTCGGTGTACGAGTCGGCGATGAACTCCTGCACCAACTGCTTGTCGGCGAGCAGCGATCCTTGAGTGAAACGGCTTTTCGCGCGCTTGGACATCATCTCGACGGCGCGCTGCGCCATGCCGATCGACCGCATCGCGTGATGCAGTCGGCCGCCCGCCAACCGTGTCTGCAGGATCAGGAAGCCCTGCCCGGGCTCGCCGAGCAAGGCGTCCGACGAGACTCGCACGTCGTTGTAGTGCACCAGCGAATGTCCCGGCTCGTGCGGGTCCGCGCCGACCAGGTGGTGGTTTGCCTCGACCTTGAGACCCGGGGTGTCCGCCGGGATCAGGAACGTCGACGCGCCGTGATGCACGGCTACGTCCGGGTTGGTGATCGCGACGACGATGAAGAACGATGCGACGGATGCGTTGCTGGAGAAGTACTTTCGTCCGGTGATCACCCAGTCGTCACCGTCCTTCACAGCACGGGTGGTGAAGACCCGCGGATCGGCGCCGCCCTGCGGCTCGGTCATCGAGAAGCAGGAGAAGATCTCGCCCGACAGCAAGCCGGCCAGGTAGCGGTCCTTCTGGTCCTGGGTGCCGAAGCGGGCGATGATCTCGGCGTTTCCGGTGTCCGGTGCCTGGGTGCCGAAGACGATCGGCGCCCACGGGCTGCGACCCAGAATTTCGTTGATCAGCGTCAGCTTGACCGCGCCGAAACCCTGGCCGCCGAGTTCAGGGCCGAGGTGCGGCGCCCACAGGCCTTGGTTCCGGACCTGCTGTTTGAGCGGGTCGACGATCTTGCGCCGCTCGTCGTTGAGTGGCAGGAACTCGCAGCCCGGGAACAATACCTCCAGCGGCTCGACCTCTTCGCGGACGAACTCGCGGATCCATTGCAGCTTCTTCTCGAATTCGGGTTCGGTAGAGAAGTCCCACGCCATATCGAATACTCCTTGCTTGATTAAGGAATCCCACCGTCGGCCCGCACAATCGAGCCGGTGGTGAAGCTGGACGCGTCGGACGCCAAAAACAATGCGGCGCCGACGATTTCACGGGGGTCACCGGCCCGCTGCAGCGACAGGCTGCCGAACGGGTTGTGCGCGGCCTGGTCGATACCCCACGACTTGCTGACGTCGGTGAGGAACGGCCCGGCCATCAGCGTGTTGACCCGGACCGTCGGCCCGAGAGCTCGCGCAAAGCCTTCCGTCATCGCGTTGAGCCCGGCTTTCGACGACGCATACGGAATGATGTCGGGCGACGGCCGCAGCGATCCGGCGGTGCTGACGTTGATGATCGACCCGCGGCCGGCCGCGACCATCCGCTCGCCGACCAACGCGGACAACCGAAATGGGCCTTTGAGGTTGAGGTTGACCACGGCGTCGAACAGCTTCTCGGTGACGTCGGTCAGTTTGTCGTATAACGGCGACATGCCGGCGTTGTTGATCAGCGTGTCGATCTTGCCGAACCGCTCGTAGGTCGCGTCGACAAGCCCGTCGAGTTGATCCCATCGGCCGACGTGCACCTGATACGGCATTGCCGTGCGGCCCGTTTCGCGCTCGATGTCCTCGGCGATGGCGACGCAGTTCTCCATCTTGCGGCTGGCGATCACCACGTCGGCGCCGCACCGCGCCACACCGTACGCCATCTCCTTGCCCAGCCCGCGGCTGCCACCGGTGATCAGCACGACGTGACCGGTCAGGTCGAAAAGCTGCTCGGCATAACTCATTTCAGCGACCCAGCCAAACCCGCCGCCGTCGCGATCAGCTGTGGAACCATCGCTCCGAAGGCGCCCTGGATCTTGGGGTCGACCTTTCCGCTGCGCACCCCGGCGGCGTAGGTCTTCTCGAGCACGATGCCGAGTTTCCAGTTCGCCAACACCAGGTAGTAGTCGATGTTCTCGGTGGAGAGGCCGCTGACTTTCTCGTAGCGCTCGAGTAGTTCGCTGCGGGTCGGCATGCCTTTCATGTCGAGATAAAACCCGTCCTCGCGTGGGTTTTCGCCGTCGTAGCCCAGCAGACACCAAGCCAGATCGAGCAGCGGATCGCCGACGGTGGTCATCTCCCAGTCGACGATCGCGGCGAGCCGGGCCGGTGCACCGTGCGCGAACATCACGTTGGCGAACTGGTAGTCGCCGTGCATGATGCCGGGCCGATAGTGTGCGGGCCTGTTGCGGCGTAACCAGTCGGCGGCGTCGTCGATCCCGGGCAGGTCGCGCACCTTGTAGCTGTCCAGGAAGGCCAGCCACCGGTCAACTTGGCGTTCATGAAACCCGTCGGGTCGGCCGAAGCCGTCCAATCGCTGCGCGCGCCAGTCGACCCGGCCCAGCTTGGCCGCGCCCTCGACGAGCTCGAACGCCAGGCCGCGCCGCGCGGTCAGGTCGTCGTCGAACGGCGCCTCCCAGCCGCCGTCCATCGGACTCCAGCCGTCGATGGCCTGCATCACGTAGAACGGCATGCCGAGCAGATCGCCGGCGTCGTTGGCGGCGATCAGCTCGGCATGGGGCACGTCGGTACCGCGTAACGCGCGGACCAGTCGGATCTCGCGGAGCAGCCCGTCGATGCGGGCCGCGTCGGCGCGGGCGCCGGGCATGCGCAACACCATCCGGTGGCCGCCGCGGTGAATCAGGTAGAGAGTGTTTTGCGAGCCGCCGGACAACTGCTCGAGGACCGGTAGCTCGCCGTCGCCGGGAGCGTCGTGTTCATCGAGCCAACGTCCGAGTACTGCCGGATCCAACTGAGTCGCCGCCATTGGCACACCCCACTCTCTGTCGGGAGAATAGCATTCTCCGCCGAGATGGCAAGGCCGTCAGCGTGCATGCGAGGCTTGGGCCATGCAGTTGCTCCTGGTCCGGCATGCGTTGCCGCACCGCAGCGAACCCGGCGAAGGGGCCGACCCTGTTCTCTCCGACGAAGGGCGAGCCCAGGTCGCGCGGCTACCGGACGCGCTGGCCAGATATCCGATCTCCCGGGTGATCAGCAGCCCGCAGCGCCGCGCGGTCCAGACCGCGGAGCCGGTCGCGGCCGCGCGCGGGCTGACCGTCGAGATCGACGACCGCTTCGCCGAATACGACCGGGAGCTACCGGTCTACATCCCGATCGAGCAGATCCGGGCGGAGAATCCGCAGGAGTGGGCCCGGATGGCCGAGGGGCACCTGCCGAGCTCAGTCGACGAGGACGCGTTCCGGGCGCGGGTGCGCGCCGCCGTCGACCACGTCGCCGTCACCGCCGACCACGACGACACCGTCGCGGTGTTCAGCCACGGCGGGGTGATCAACGTGGTGCTGCACGAGATCCTCGGCACCAGGCGGATCTTGTCGTTTCCGATCGACTACGTGTCGGTGACCCGGCTGCTGTTCTCCCGGTCCGGTCAGGCCAGCGTGGTGGCGGTCAACGGCACCGAACACGTATGGGACCTGCTGCCGAGAAATCGCCGGTCGGCCGGTGATAGACAGATCCCGTGACGCTTGACGGGCTCGACCTCGGTCAGCTGGACGGCTATCTCCGCTCCCACGGCATCGGCCGCGACGGGGAGCTGACCGCGCAGCTGATCTCCGGCGGCCGCTCCAACCTGACCTTCCTGATCGCCGACGACTCGTCGAAGTGGGTGCTGCGCCGGCCGCCGCTGCACGGCCTGACGCCGTCGGCGCACGACATGGCGCGCGAGTACACCGTGGTCGCCGCGCTGGGCGACACCGCGGTTCCGGTGGCCCGTGCCGTCACGCTGTGCAATGACGACTCGGTGCTCGGCGCGCCGTTCCAGATGGTCGAATACGTTGCCGGGCAGGTGGTGCGAACCCGCGCCGAGCTCGAGGCGCTGGGCGATCAGCAGGTCATCGACGGCTGCGTCGACGGGCTGATCCAGGTGCTGGCCGACCTGCACGCGGTCGACCCGGCCGCGGTCGGTCTGGCCGACTTCGGCAAGCCCGACGGGTACCTGGAACGCCAGGTCCGGCGATGGGGGTCGCAGTGGGAGTTGGTACGACGCGACGATGACGACCGCGACGCCGACGTCGGGCGTCTCCGTGCGGCGCTGCAGGAGTCGATTCCGCAGCAGAGCCGAAGCTCGATCGTGCACGGCGACTACCGCATCGACAACACCATCCTGGACGCCGACGATCCGGCCCGGGTGCGAGCCGTCGTCGACTGGGAGCTCTCGACGCTAGGTGATCCGCTCAGCGACGCGGCGCTGATGTGCGTCTACCGCGACCCGTCGCTGGACCTGATCATCAACGCGCACGCCGCGTGGACGTCGCCGCAGTTGCCGGTGGCCGACGAACTCGCGCACAAGTATTCGGTCGTCTCCGAGAGTGCGTTGGCGCACTGGAACTTCTACATGGGGCTGGCCTACTTCAAGCTGGCCATCATCGCCGCGGGCATCGACTTCCGCAGGCGGATGTCACGTGGCGCGAACGACGCTGAAGCTGAAGTCGCATCCGATCGGGTCGGTGAGACCGTCGCGCCGCTGATCGCCCGCGGACTCACCGAGCTACAGCGCGCCTGACTCAGCGACCGGCGGCGAGGTTCTTCTTCGCCGCACGCCGCAACTGGTAGATCCGCGCGGTGCCGGCGAGAAAGGTGATCAGGCCGCCGCATACGGCCGCCAGCAGAATGGCGACCCCCAAAGGCAGGCTCCAGTGCCAGCCCAGGAAGGCGAAATCACCCGAAGCGGTGTTCTGCGTGATGAAGACCAGCAGAACGATCAGGATCAGGAATCCTGCCGCCAGAAATGACCACAGGCCGGCGGTCCGGGTGAATTTCACCGCCGATTCGGGTGGCGGCGCTGTATCGGGGACAGCCGGAGTGGTTGGCGGCTGGTCGGGTGAGACCGACGGATCGCTGCTCATGCTGCCATCTTTACCCTTTTACAGGCCGAAGTGAACCCAACCACCGGGAAAGGCGTACAACGCTAGTGTCGGTCGGTATGAGCGGGAGGTGGCGTCGGGCGGCGATCTGGCTGATCGTGCTGTGCCTGACCGCGACAGCCTGTGGCAGTTCAAACCCGCTCGGCGGAGTGTCGACCAACGTGAATTCGATCGTGGTGGGGTCGGCAGGGTTCCCGGAATCGAAGATTCTCGCCGAGATCTACGCACAAGCGTTGCAGGCCAACGGCTTCAATGTGGGGCGGCAGATGGGCATCGGCAGCCGGGAGACGTATATCCCTGCGCTGAAGGATCATTCGATCGACTTGGTGCCCGAGTACATCGGCAACCTGCTGTCCTATTTGGAACCCAACTCGACGGTCACCATGCTCGACGATATCGAGTTGGAACTGTTCCGGCGGCTGCCGGGGGACCTGTCGATCCTGACGCCATCGCCCGCCTGCAACACCGACACCGTCACGGTCACCGCTGACACCGCTGCCAGATGGAACCTCAAGGCAATCGGCGACCTCGCCCCGCATTCGCCGGAAGTGCGTTTCGCCGCACCGTCGGATTTCCAAGTCCGTCCGGAGGGTCTGATCGGACTTCGGCAGCGATACGGCCTCGACATCGCACCCGGAAACTTCGTCGCCATCAGCGACGACGGCGGCGCAGTCACCGTGCGCACTCTCACCGAGGGAAAGGTGAATGCGGCCAACATCTTCAGCACGTCACCTGCGATCCTGCAGCACCGTCTGGTCGCCCTCGAAGATCCTGCGCACAACTTTCCGGCAGGCAACATCGTCCCGCTGGTGAACTCGCAGAAGAAGTCCGATCGTCTCAAAGATGTGCTGGACGCGGTATCGGCCAAGTTGACCAGCCGCGCACTGGCCGACCTCAATGCCTCAGTGGCCGGGAACTCCGGTATCGATCCTGACCAGGCCGCCCGGAACTGGTTGCACGACAACAACTTCGACCGCCCGATCAAGGGCTGAGAAGTTGATCAGCTTTCACGACGTGCACAAGGTCTACGACGACGGCACCATCGCTGTCAACCGGCTGAACCTGGAAGTGCCGCAGGGCACGCTGACCGTGTTCGTCGGCCCGTCGGGCTGCGGCAAAACCACCTCGATGCGGATGATCAACCGGATGGCCGAACCGACGTCGGGCAACGTCGTCGTCAACGGCGCCGACGTCGCGACCGTCGACCCGGTGCGGCTGCGGCTGGGCATCGGCTACGTGATCCAGGGTGGGGGCCTGATGCCGCACCAACGCGTGATCGACAACGTCGCCACCGTGCCGGTGCTCAAAGGCATGTCGCGGCGCGCGGCTCGCAAGGCCGCCTACGCCGTCTTGGAACGGGTGGGATTGAGCGCGAAGCTCGCCACCCGCTATCCCGCACAGCTGTCCGGCGGCGAGCAGCAGCGCGTCGGCGTGGCGCGGGCGTTGGCCGCCGACCCGCCGATTCTGTTGATGGACGAGCCGTTTTCGGCCGTGGACCCGATCGTCCGCCACGAGCTGCAGCGCGAAATACTGCGACTGCAGGCGGAATTGCGCAAGACCATCGTCTTCGTCACCCACGACATCGACGAGGCGGTGCGGTTGGCGGACCGCGTCGCTGTGTTCGGTCCGGGCGGGTCGCTGCAGCAGTACGAGGAGCCTGCGCGGTTGCTGTCCCATCCGGCAAACGATTTCGTGGCCAGAATGATCGGCGCCGGCCGCGGCTACCGCTGGTTGCAGTTCCTGGACGCGACGCAGCTGCCGGTACACGACCTACCGCGGCTCACCGCGTCCGAGGTGGCCGGGGCGCAGCTGCACGACGACTGGGCGCTGGTGGTGAAATCCGATGGCACCCCGCTCGGCTGGATCGATGAGGCCGGGGTCGCACAGCACCGCGACGGCGCCCCGTTGCCCGACAGCATCACCTCGGTCGGCGCGCTGTTCCGCCCGAACGGGAACCTGAGCCAAGCGCTGGATGCCGCGTTGTCGTCGCCGGCAGCGATGGGCGTGGCCGTCGACAAGGAGGGCAAGGTCACCGGGGGAGTGCGTGCCGGAGATGTGTTGGCCGCCTTGGATTCTCACCGGCGGCACTAGCAGTGCACTATCTGCTCACCCACCTCCCGACGGCTTGGACGCTGACCGTGATCCACCTGCGGCTGTCGCTGCTGCCGGTGCTGGCCGGCTTGGCCATCGCGCTGCCGTGGGGGGTGGTGGCATGGCGCGTGGCGGCGCTGCGTCGGCTGACCACGGTGGCCGCCAGCGTGGTGTTCACCATTCCGTCGCTGGCGCTGTTCGTGGTGCTGCCGTTGATCATTCCGACCAGAATTCTCGACGAGGCCAATGTCGTCGTTGCGCTGACGCTGTACACCTCGGCGCTGCTGGTGCGGGTTGTCCTGGAAGCGCTCGACGCCGTCCCGGCCCAGGTGCGCGACGCCGCCAGCGCGGTCGGTTATCGGCCGATCACCCGGATACTGAAAGTCGAACTGCCGCTGTCGATTCCGGTGCTGGTCGCCGGGCTGCGGGTGGTGGTGGTGACCAACATCTCGATGGTCTCGGTCGGTGCGGTAATCGGCATCGGCGGTCTGGGCACCTGGTTCACCGAGGGCTACCAGGCGAACAAGAGCGATCAGATCGTCGGCGGGATCATCGCGATCTTCCTGGTGGCCGTTGTCGTCGACGTCGCGCTCATGCTGGTCGGGCGATGCGCCACGCCTTGGGCGCGGGTGTCACGACCCGGCCGCCGGTTGCTGACCGCGCCGGTGGTCGGAGGTTCGCGATGAATTTCCTGGGGCAGGCGCTGACCTACCTGACCACCGCGAGCAACTGGTCGGGCCCGGTCGGGCTGGGCGTCCGGACCCTGGAACATCTGGAATACACCGCGGCGGCGGTCCTGGTCTCGGCGTTGATCGCGGTCCCGGTCGGCTTGATTGTGGGTCACACCGGACGCGGCACACTGGTGGTGGTGAGTCTGGTCAACGCTCTGCGCGCACTGCCGACGCTGGGCGTGCTGCTGCTGGCCGTGCTGCTGTGGGGGCTCGGCCTGCTGCCGCCGATCGTCGCGCTGACGCTGCTCGGCATCCCACCGTTGCTGGCCGGAACGTACGCGGGGATCGCGGCCGTCGACCGGACAGTGGTCGACGCGGCGCGCTCGATGGGCATGACCGAGTTGCGGGTGCTGCTGCGGGTCGAGGTGCCCAACGCGCTTCCGCTGATCGTGGGCGGGCTGCGGACCGCGACGCTGCAGGTAGTCGCCACCGCGACGGTGGCGGCCTACGCCAGCCTCGGCGGGCTGGGGCGCTACCTGATCGACGGCATCAAGGTGCGCCAGTTTCACATCGCGCTGGTCGGTGCGCTGATGGTGGCCGCGCTGGCGTTGATCCTCGACGGTGCGCTGGCGTTTGCGGTGTGGGCGTCGGCACCGGGGACCGGGCGACTGCGCCGAAGGCCACACCCTCAGACGTCGATATCTGCGGAGCCGTCGCCTAACGTAGACGCGTGAGCCCTGCCCCTAAAGATGCGACGAGCGGTTCCTGGTCAGTGATGCTGACCTGGCGCTCACAGGACGCCAGGCGCATGGAGTCGGTGCGAGTCCAGTTGTCCGGCAAGCGGATCAAGGCCAACGGTCGTATCGTGGCCGCCGACACCGACAGCAATCCGGCCTTCGCGGCCTATTACGACCTGCTGACCGACGAGACCGGTGCGACCAAGCGGCTCGGCATGACCGTGACGTCGGCTGAGCGGGAACGCCAGCTCGTCGTCGCCCGCGACAACGAGAACATGTGGCTGGTCACCGACCACCAAGGCGATTCCCGGGCGGCCTACGACGGCGCGCTGGACGTCGACGTGGTGTTCAGCCCATTCTTCAACGCGCTGCCGATCCGCCGGCTCGGCCTGCACGAGCGGGCCGACACCGTCACGGTGCCGACGATCTACATCAGTTTGCCGGAGATATCGATCACCTCGGCACCGGTGAGTTACAGCAGCCGGGCGGCGGGGGCCGGCGAGGGAATTAAGGTGCACTCACCGGTTTCCGAGACCATTCTGACGATCGACGACTACGGGTTCATCGTGGAGTATCCAACCTTGGCAGAGCGGATCTGATCACACCGCCGGCGCGACCGGCGGCCGCCAGCTCACGTCGCCAATTCTCGGCGCCGACGAACACCGTGACGATCTCCGGCCGCGAGAAGCTGTCGTAGCGGGTGCGGGCGGCGTGCCCACTCTCGACAAGGTCAGCAACAGAGTCGTTGTTCGCCAACGACTCTCGTGCTTCGGCGAGCAACTCGATGGCCCGATCCACGCGCGGCAGCAGCTGGTCGGCGTTCGCTTGGCACATGGCACGTACCAGATCCGGCGCACTGCCGGCGACTCTGGTGCCGTCCCGGAATGACCCGGCAGCCAGGGCGAACGCCAGTGGCACCTCGGCGGCCGTCACCGCCAGGGCTTCGGCGAGCAGATGCGGCAGATGCGAGATGGCGGCCGCGGCGGCGTCGTGTTCGTCTGACCTGGCGGGCACCACAACCGAACCGCAGTCCAGGGCGAGTTGCAGCACCGTCGACCACACCGTGGGGTCGACGTGGTCGTCCACGCTGATCACCCAGGGTGCGCCGACGAACAGCCGGGCGTCTCCGGCTGCCCAGCCCGAGTGCGCGGTACCGGTCATCGGGTGCCCTCCGACGAAACGGGTCTGCAGGCCCGCCGCGGTGACTTCGTCGAGCACTGCGCCTTTGACGCTGGTGACGTCGGTCAGTGGACACTCGGGAGCGGTCTGGCCGATATGTGTGAGCAGGGCGGGCAACGCCGGCATCGGCACGGCGAGGACGATCAACGCCTCGAGGGCGGCGGCCCGGGTCAGTGCCTCGGTGAGATCGGTGGTGGCGTCAAAGCCGTCGAAACGCGCGGCCTGCGCTCCCTCGACTGACCGGTTGTAGCCGAAGGCATCGCGGCCGGAGGCGACCGCCGCGCGCAACAGGGACCCGCCGATCAACCCCAGGCCCAGTACGCACACCGGTGTCTTGAATTCAGGACGAGCCACCCCACAAGGTTGGCATATCCGCATGAAGAGCCGGTGTTCTATCGCATTAGACGCGACGCCGATTTGCTGGGCCAGTGCTGGTCAAGGGACTCCGGCGCGACTAGCGTGTCGGCCATGAGCGCACAACGGGCCTCCGCGCAGGCGGACACGACGGACGGATTCGGTGTGGCCGTCGTGCGCGAAGAGGGAAAGTGGCGTTGCTCGGCGATGCCGCCGAAAGCGCTGTCGAGTTTGACCGCCGCCGAAACCGAGCTCCGTGAATTACGCAGCGCCGGGGCCGTTTTCGGGCTGCTGGACATCGACGATGAGTTCTTCGTGATCGTGCGGCCCGCTCCGGCGGGAACCCGGCTGCTGCTGTCCGATGCGACCGCGGCGCTGGACTACGACATCGCCGCCGAAGTGCTGGACAACCTGGACGCCGACATCACCCCCGAGGATCTCGAGGACGCCGACCCGTTCGAAGAGGGCGACCTCGGGTTGCTGTCCGACGTGGGGCTGCCCGAGGCCGTGCTCAGCGTCATCCTCGACGAGACCGACCTCTACGCCGACGAGCAGCTCGGCCGGATAGCCCGCGAGATGGGCTTCGCCGACGAGCTGTCGGCGGTGCTCGACAAGCTCAATCGGTGATCGCAAGCGGAAATTGAGATCCGACGAAGACCTGATCCGCGCCGCGCTGGCGGTCGCTGGGACCGCTGGTCAGCGCGACGTGCCGATCGGCGCGGTGGTGGTGGCCGCCGACGGAACTGAATTGGCCAGCGCCGCCAACGCCCGTGAGGAACTCGGGGATCCGACCGCGCACGCCGAGATCCTGGCGATGCGGGCGGCCGCGCGCGTGCTCGGCGACGGCTGGCGGCTGACCGGAGCGACGCTGGCGGTGACCGTCGAGCCGTGCACAATGTGCGCGGGTGCGCTGGTGATGGCCCGGGTCGACCGGCTGGTGTTCGGGGCCTTCGAGCCCAAGACCGGCGCGGTGGGTTCGCTGTGGGACGTGGTCCGCGACCGCAGGCTCAACCACCGGCCTGAGGTGCGCGGCGGGGTGCTGGCCGATGAGTGCGCCGGGCTGCTGGAGGCGTTCTTCGCCCGGCAGCGATTGGGATAGCCAGGCCCCCGTTGGGTAAGCTCTGCGGCGGTGGCGTGTCCGAGCGGCCTAAGGAGCACGCCTCGAAAGCGTGTGACGGGTAACCCCCGTCCGAGGGTTCAAATCCCTCCGCCACCGCCACACCGTCAGCGCCCCGCGATGAGTTTCGTGGGGCGCTGAAGTCTGTTCCGGGGTGAGCAGAACGAATCTTTCGATGTCCATCTCCGCCGACGGGTACGTCGCGGGGCCGTCGCAGAGCGACGAGCATCCGCTGGGTGTCGGTGGCGAGAAGCTGCACGGGTGGCACCTAGGCGCCGCTAAAGATCATCCGGTCAATCGTCAGGTGGTCTCCGAGATGCTCGACGGTATGGGTGCAACGATCATGGAACTCGTCCGGGTGCTCGAAGCGCCAGGTGTAGCGCATCTGCGCTACCGGGTTGTTCGCTGAGCCCGTTCAGTTGTCGCCGTGCAGGCCGTCGCGGATTCCTTGTAGATCGTTGTTGATGCCGTGCAGGTCGCCCTCGATCTTTTGCAGCGTGGATTGTGACGTCTGTAGCGTCTGCTGCATCTTGTCCGAGCCTGCCGTCGCGAACTGCGGACAGTAGGTGACGACGGCGGCGGAGGCGAACTCGGCACTTTGGTCCGCATCCCAGATCGTCGAGCGCTGGACGAAGTGCGCGGCCTCCACGAGGTCGGGTTCGCGGGCCAGGAAGTCGCAGACCGCGTGTGCCTGGGTCGTGACGTAGTCGTGGCTGGGAGCAGGCACACCCTCGTGCTGCAGCACATCGATCAGGGCCTTGTCGGCAATGTCTTGTGGCGCTGGGTGATTGACCGGCGGAGCAGGCGGTTGTGCGGCAGCCATGTGGGGTTGCACGTCGGATTGCGGCGTCTCCGCCGGCTGCGCCACCCGGTGGCGGTAATGGAACGCGACCGTCACCACGAGCACGGTGGCAATCGCGGCAATAGACAGCGGGATCGCCGTGCGAAGAGCGAAGCGACGCAGCGCACCGGGACGACGGTAAGTCCTGCGCCGGTCGGCGACCAGCACCCTGGGCCGTGTCTGCACCGCCGTGACTGCGCGCGGCTCCGGGCGATGCCCCAGGCGCTCGTCGAGCAGGTCGTCGAGCTGTCGGCTGGACAGCTCGCCGCCGTGCTCGCGGATGAGACGGCGCTCCATGGCCAGGCGCCGTAGTTCGGAGTCGATCGTCTCGCGATCGCGCATGTTCAAGAGCTTAAGACCAGTCGCCGTGCGGGGCTCACGGCATCGGCAATGTTGCCCAATTCCACACGCGTCACGCAGGGTGTTCCGATTATTACTCGCCCACTTCTCAGCGCCCTTTACGTCGGCGCATCGATCACCCTGCTGTCGATGTCGTCGGCGCCGACCGCGCGGGCAGACGACCCGGCCGACCCGCTCAACGCGCTGATGATGGGCCGCACGGTGGTGCCGACGCCCAGCGAGTTCTGGCAGAACACGATCATCACCGACTACATCGACCCCGCGACCGGTGCCGATTACACGCCGGTGTTGGTCCCCACGCCCGAATCGTCTGCCCGCACGTCGCTGCAGGTCGGCCTGGCCGACTTGCAGGCTGCGATGGGCCAGCAGCCGGAGAACCAGCCCTACCTCGTCGAGGGTTTCTCGCAGAGCGCCCTCCCAGCTCCCCGATTTCACCGAAATCGAACGCATCTTCACGTCGGCCGAGGCGTGGTCCGAGCAGACGATCGGCGTGCCCTACGACCAGGTCGTCGCTCAACTCAACACCGACTTCAATCCTCTCACCGCGTTCATCGCCCTCGAGGGGCCGCTGGGCGCCGACATTCAAAACCTGTTGGAAGTCACTGGCATACAGCAGGATCTGCTCGACCCGGTGCTCGGACTCGTCGGAACCCTGGGCGGTCTGGTCACCAGCTGAGGTAATTCGCGCATTCGGCGAAAGTGGCCGCATGGCGCGACTTAAATGAGCTGATGGAATTGATGAGCCCCCTCGACTCGGTGTTTCTGATGACCGAATCGCGTGAGCACCCCATGCACGTCGGCGGGCTGCAGCTGTTCGAGCCGCCGGAGGGCGCGGGCCCGGATTTCGTGCGCGACATCCACGACGCCATGGTCGCCAATCACGACTTCCAACCCACCTTCCGCAAGCGGCCCGCGTTGACGTTCGGCGGACTCCCGACCGTCGCGTGGACCTACGACGACGCCGATGACGTCGAGATGGATTACCACGTGCGGCGCTCGGCGCTGCCCACGCCGGGGCGGGTCCGCGAGCTCCTCGAGCTGGCCTCACGCTGGCACAGTGGTCTGCTGGACCGGCACCGTCCGCTGTGGGAAGCGCACTTCGTCGAGGGACTCAACGACGGCCGGTTCGCCCTCTACAGCAAGTTCCACCACTCGCTGATCGACGGCGTGTCCGCATTGCGGCTCATGCAGCGGACACTGTCGACCGACCCCGATGACACTGAGCTGCAAGCGATTTGGAGCTTGCCGCGACGCAAGCGGGAAAGCGGGCCGTCAAAACGGCCCGGCCTGACCCAGCTGGCGGGATCCATTGCGGCATATGGCCCTTCGACGTGGTCGCTGGCCAGGGCGGCGCTGTTGGAACAACAGCTGACGTTGCCGTTCGCCGCGCCGCGCACCATGCTCAACGTGCCAATCGGCGGCGCGCGACGAGTGGCCGCCCAGTCGTGGGCGCTGGACCGGCTCAAAGGGGTCAAGGCCGCCGCCGGCGTGAGCTTCAACGACGTGGTACTCGCGATGTGCGCCGGCGCGCTGCGCTACTACCTGCTGGATGAGCACGCGCTGCCTGACACCCCGCTGATCGCGATGGTCCCGGTGAGTATGCGTTCGCCAGAGCAGGCCGACAGCGGTGGCAACCAGGTCGGCGCCCTGTTGTGCAACCTGGCGACCCACCTCGACGATCCCGTCGAGCGGCTCGAGACCATCAACGAATCGATGCGGGGCAACAAGCAGATCTTCTCCGAATTGCCTCGGCTGCAAGCGTATGCGTTGTCCGCGTTCCTCATCGCACCGCTGGGACTGGCCGCGTTCCCGGGCTTCGTCTCGACGGCTCCGCCGCCGTTCAACATCGTGATCTCCAACGTGCCCGGTCCGACCGAGCCGATGTACCTGCAAGGCGCCCGGCTCGACGGCAACTACCCGCTGTCGATCGCCCTGGACGGCCAGGCGTTGAACATGACCGTCGTCAACAACGCTGGCAACCTCGATTTCGGACTGGTCGGATGCCGGCGCAGCGTGCCGCACCTGCAGCGGCTGCTCGGCCACCTGGAGACCTCGCTGAAGGATCTGGAACGCGCGGTAGGGCACTGACTCCCGTGCCCAAGCTCAGCGCGGGCCTGCTGCTGTACCGGGTGCGCGACGGCCCAAGGCTCGTGCGGCGACCCGCTGCGCCCGGCTCCGCCGCGCTTGCGATCGCCACGGTCGACGTTCTGATCGCGCATCCCGGAGGCCCGTTCTGGGCCCGCAAGGACGACGGCGCCTGGTCGATACCCAAAGGGGAGTACTCGCAGAGTGATGACCCGTGGGCGGCCGCACAGCGTGAATTCACCGAGGAGGTCGGCCTAGCCCCGCCGCCCGGCCCACGGGTCGACCTCGGGTCGGTCAAGCAACCGGGCGGCAAGATCGTCACCGTGTTCGCCGTGCAGGGTGATCTCGACGTCGCGAATGCGCACAGCAATACCTTCGAACTCGAATGGCCAAGGGGCTCAGGGCAACTGCGGAGCTTTCCCGAAGTCGACCGGGTGGACTGGTTCCCGTTGGCGCGCGCCAGGGGAAAGCTTCTGAAGGGTCAGCAGGGCTTCCTCGATCAATTGGCGGTACATCTGGCCGAAAGGTGATCGAACAGGCGTATCTTCACACTCATGCAGACGCTGCGCACACCCGACGAGCGATTCACCGCGATATCCGAATTCCCTTACACCCCAAACTATTGCGACGTATCCGACGACGACGGCGGGACGCTGCGCATGGCCTGGGTCGAAGACGGCCCGGCAGACGCCGACCCGGTGCTGATGCTGCACGGTGAGCCGTCGTGGTCCTTTCTCTACCGCAAGATGATGCCGCCACTGACCGCGGCCGGCCATCGCGTGGTCTGCCCGGACCTGGTTGGTTTCGGTCGGTCCGACAAGCCGACGCGCATCGAAGACCACAGCTATGCGCGGCACGTCGAATGGGTGCGGGCCTTGGTCTTCGACCACTTGGACCTGCAGCGGGTGACCCTGGTCGGCCAGGACTGGGGCGGGCTGATCGGGTTGCGGCTCGCCGCCGAGCATCCCGATCGCTTCAGCAAGATCGTCGTCGCCAACACCGGCCTGCCGACCGGAGACATTCCGATGCCGGAGATCTGGTGGCAGTTCCGCAAGGCGATGCAGAGCGCGCCGACCGTCGACGTCGGCCGGTTCGTCCAGGGCGGCTGCCGCAGGCCGATGAGCGACGACACCCGCGCGGGCTACGACGCGCCGTTCCCCGACGACACGTTCTGCGCGGGCCCGCGGGCGATGCCCGGGTTGGTGCCGACGTCGCCGGACGATCCCGCGGCGTCGGCCAACCGGTCGGCGTGGGCCGCGCTGTGCGCGAGTCCGACGCCGATGCTGGTCGCCTTCAGCGACGGCGACCCGATCACCGGGGGCATGGCGCCGATCTTTCAGCGGGAGATGGCGGGCGCGAAGGGAATCCAACATCCGGTCGTGCACAACGCCGGGCATTTCCTGCAAGAAGACGCCGGTGAAGAACTCGCCGGCTACATCGTCGACTTCCTAGGCGGCTGACCCCGTCAGCACGACACCTTGACGCTGAAAGTCTCGGCCCGCAACCGGGTCGGCTCTGACTTGTTGAACCCGAGCGCCGCCCCGGTGATGCGGTAGGTCGGACCGGTCATCGTGACTGACGCCTCGCCCTGAAGCCGATGCTCGTAGGACCCGGTGAAGCCGTTGAGGTCGTGCAAGCGGACGAATTCGGCGGTCAGGTTGTCGGCGTTGGACAGCATCGCGTTGACGCCGGCCCCGTCGATCCCGGTGTGGATCCTGGTCATCCAGTCGATTGTCTCGCAACGCACCGAGTAGGTGGTGCCGACGTCTTTGCCGTCGACGCTGAGTACCGCGGTGCCGGGCGGCAACACCCCGGGCCGCAGCGTGGCGGCCTTGTCCGAACAGCCGGCGACGGTCATCAGCAGCGCCGCGGCGACGACGGGAAGTGTGGTGCGCACAGATCGAAACCTAACGCCTGGTCGGCGGGGCTGCTGTCGGATCTCCGGCCCGACGTAGCTACCTGCAATTTCTTCGATGCCTGCACAATGCAAATATGACCGCCACGCCGAGCGTCGCCGGGCCGCAGGAGCTGTTGTTGCAACTGCTGGACCCGGCCAACCGGGCCCATCCGTATCCCGTGTACGCGCAGTTCCGGGATCGCGGCCCGGTGCTCATGCCGGACGCCAACCTGATGGTGTTCTCGCGCTTCCGCGACTGCGACGAGGTGTTGCGGCACCCGTCGTCATCGGTCGACCGGTTCAAGTCGACTGCGGCTCAACGGATGTTCGCCGACGGTATGCCGACGCGTCCGATGGGATCGCAGGGATTCCTGTTTCTCGACCCGCCCGACCACACCCGGTTGCGCGGGCTGGTCAGCAAGGCCTTCGTGCCCAAGGTGGTCAACGAGTTGGCGCCGCACATCACCGACCTGGTTGGCGGATTGCTGGACCGAATCGCCGAACGCGGCCGGTTCGACGTCGTCAGCGATCTGGCGTATCCGCTGCCGGTGGCCGTGATCTGCCGGCTGCTGGGCGTTCCGCTGGCGGACGAGACGGAGTTCGGCCGCGCCTCGGCGTTGCTGGCACAGGCGCTGGACCCCTTCTTCGCGATCACCGGCGAACCGGCGGCGGGCATGGATGAGCGCATCGCGGCCGGCCAGTGGCTACGGGACTACCTGCACGGCCTGATCGCCGAGCGCCGCCTGAAACCCGGCGACGATCTGATGTCGCGCCTGATCGCCGTCGAGGAGTCCGGCGATCAGCTGACCGAAGGCGAGATCGTCTCGACGTGCAACCTGTTGCTGATCGCCGGTCACGAGACCACCGTCAACCTGATCGCCAACGCGATCCTGGCGATGCTGCGTCAGCCTGGCCAGTGGGGTGCGCTGGGTGCTGAGTCGAATCGGGCGTCGGCGGTCGTCGAGGAGACGCTGCGCTTCGACCCGCCGGTGCAGTTGGTGGTGCGCATCGCCGCCGACGACATGACAGTCGGTGACACCGAGGTCGTCAAGGGCGACACCATGATGTTGCTGCTGGCGGGGGCTCAACGCGATGCGAGCGAATTCGACCGACCGGACGTTTTCGATCCCGACCGAGAAACGTTCCGGCACTTGGCCTTCGGAAAGGGTCCGCACTATTGTCTGGGCGCGCCACTGGCCCGGTTGGAGGCCGCGATCGCGCTGTCGGCGGTGACCGCCCGTTTCCCGGACGCGCGGCTCGACAGTGAGCCGGTCTACAAGCCGAACGTCACGCTGCGCGGGCTGGCCACACTCGAGGTCGCGTTGTGATGCTCACTTGCGGTGTTGCGCCGGACCTGTCGGGGTGAGCGCGACAACCGGGATGGTCCGCGACGTTTTGCTTTCGTAGTCGGCGAAACCGGGGTAGCGCTCGGCCTGCAGCGCGTACTTCTGGTCGCGTTCTGCGCCTTCCAACTCGGTGGCGTGCACGTCCACGATCTCGTCGCCGACCTCGATGCGGGCGTCCGGGTTGGCTTTGAGATTCCAGTACCAGGCGGGGTTCTTGTCGGCACCGGCGTAGGAGGCGAAGATCAAGTACCGCTCGCCGTCGGCCTGATACATCATGATGTTGGTCCGCGGCTCACCGCTTTTCGCGCCGACGGTGTGCAGGACGACCAGCGGGGCACCCTCGAACTGGCCACCGACGCGTCCGTGATTCGCCCGGAACTCGGCGATATTGCGTTCGTTGAAATCGTCACTCATTTACGCCAGTCTTCCTAAAATCACCGAGCCCCGGGACGATATCGCCGAGGCTGAATGTCAGCGGGCTTTCCAGTTGCTCATACGTGCACGATGCTGGCTCCCGGTCGGGCCGCCAACGGTTGAACTGCGCGGTGTGCCGGAACCGCTCACCCTCCATGTGGTCGTAGCGCACCTCGACCACGCGCTGCGGCCGCAGCGGCACGAACGACAGGTCTTTGCCGGCGTTCCAGCGGGAGAACTCGTTCTTCCGCGGCGTCCGCTCACCGGCCTCATGCGCCGCCCAGTTCCACGGGTGGTCATCGAAATCGGTGACCAATGGCTGTAATTCGGTGAAGAGTCGCCGGCGTTCGGCCATCGGGAACGCGCCGATCACGCCGACCGAGGCCAGGGTGCCGTCATCCTTGTACAACCCGAGCAGCAGCGAGCCGATCGCGTCGGCGCCGGATTTGTGTACGCGGTATCCGGCGACCACGCAGTCCGCGGTGCGCTCGTGCTTGATCTTGAACATGATGCGTTTGTCCGGCTGGTAGGTGATTGTCAGCGGCTTGGCGATGACGCCGTCGAGCCCGGCGCCCTCGAACTCGTCGAACCAGCGCCGCGCGGTCTCCGGATCGGTCGTCGCCGGCGTGACGTGAAACGACGGGCCGCAGCCGCCGAGTGCGTCGACCAATGCCGCGCGACGCTCGGAGAACGGCCGGCCGGTGAAGTCGTCGTCGCCGAGCGCCAGCACGTCGAACGCGATGAACGACGCCGGCGTCTTCTCGGCGAGCATCCGCACCCGCGAATCGGCCGGATGGATGCGCTGCTGCAACGCCTCGAAGTCCAATCCATGGTCGGTGGCGATGACGATCTCGCCGTCGATCACGCAGCGCTTCGGCAGCTCGGCCTGCGCGGCCGCGACCAACTCGGGGAAGTAGCGGGTCATCGGCTTCTCGTTGCGGCTACCGACCTCCACCTGATCGCCGTCGCGAAAAAGAATCGACCGGAAGCCGTCCCATTTGGGTTCATACGACGCGTCCGGCGGGATCGCTTTCACCGACTTGGCCAACATCGGCGAAATCGGCGGCATGACAGGCAAGTCCATGGACTCATTGTGCTGGAATCGATACATGGCCACGCCAGCGGAGGAAATCGACGTCGACGGGATTGCCGTCCGGCTGACCAATCCCGACAAGGTGTACTTCCCCAAGCTGGGCACCAAGGGCGGAACCAAGCGTCACCTCGTCGACTACTACCGCACCGTCGCGAGTGGTCCGATGCTGGCCTCGCTGCGGGACCGTCCGTGCCATCTGCAGCGCTTTCCCGACGGCGTCGACGGCGAAGAGATCTACCAGAAACGCGTCCCGAAGCACCATCCCGACTACCTGGAGACCTGCCGGATCACGTTTCCGTCCGGACGGACCGCGGACGCGCTGCGGGTGACTCACCCGTCCGCGATCGTGTGGGCCGCACAGATGGGCACCATCACGCTGCACCCGTGGCAGGTCCGCTGCCCGGACACAGAACACCCCGACGAGTTGCGCGTCGACCTGGATCCGCAGCCGGGTACCGGCTTCGCCGAAGCGGCGTCGGTCGCCGTCGACGTATTGCGGCCGTTACTCGACGAACTCGGGTTGGTGGGCTATCCGAAGACCTCCGGCGGTCGCGGCATTCACGTGTTCCTGCGTATCAAGACCGACTGGGACTTCATCGCGGTGCGCCGGGCGGGTATCGCGCTGGCCCGCGAGGTCGAGCGCCGCGCACCGGATGCGGTGACGACGTCGTGGTGGAAAGAAGAGCGAGGAGAGCGGATCTTCATCGATTTCAACCAGAACGCCCGCGACCGGACGTTCGCCTCGGCCTACTCGGCGCGGCGCACCCCTATCGCGACTGTCTCGACACCGCTGACCTGGGACGAGCTGGCCACCGCCAATCCGGACGACTACACGATCGCGACGGTCCCCGATCTGGTTGCCAGCGGCGACGACCCGTGGGCCGACATCGACTCAGTCCACCAGTCGATCCAACCGCTGCTGGAGATGGCAGCCGCCGACGAAGACCGCGGGCTGGGCGATCTGCCGTATCCGCCCAACTATCCCAAGATGCCCGGCGAGCCGAAACGTGTTCAGCCGAGCAAAGATACCGATCGCAAGAAGGAGAGCTAGAGCTTCTGCGCGACGAAGGTTGCGGCCTGGTTGGTCGAATCGGGGACATAGCCCAGATGCGCGATGATGCTGCCGCCCTCGGCGCAGATGTTGTCATTCGGTAGGCAGATGTCGATGGTCTTCGAACTGTAACTCGGATTGATCGGCGGAATCTGGTTGTCCCCTAACTGCTTTGCGTAGCTGCTCTGCGGGTTTCCGAACAGGGCAACGGCGGCAACGTGATTGGCGACCTGCGGGGACAGCTCGTGGCTGGTCAGGTCGGCCACGCCGGCGCCCTGCGAATACCCGCCGATCACCACTTTGGTGTTCGGGCAGCTGGCAACGGTGCTCTGCACGTGAGCGACCTCGTCGGCGGCGCCGGCCTTGGCGCTGTTGGCGTAGTCGGTGGTCGACGGGTAGTTGACCGGGTAGAGGTTGATCGCCTTGCCGGGCAATTGCGCGGTCAGCGCGTCGAAGAATGCCTGGCCGGGTCCGCCGGGGCCGACCGGCTCACCGGTGCCGCGGGCGAACACCACCTCGGCGTCCGGGCATCCATCGGCGACGGCAGTGGCCATACCGACCGGAAAGCTGAGCAGAGTCACAACCAGGAGCGGCGCGCTGGCGATGCCGCGACCGACGAAGCTTTTAGTCATGGCTAGATGTTGCCATCCTCGAGCAACCGCAGCGGATGCAGGCCGTCGACCGCGCCGACGAACGGCGGGTGGATGCTGTAGCCCAGCATGCGCTGGATGTCGCCGGACACCGTCCGGGCGATCTCGCGTGACACCGACAGCGTGAACGCTTCCATCGGTCGCAGCCACGGTTGGCAGTACTGCGCCGTGACGGCGAGACGGTCCTGCGCGGTGGTGTTGGCACCCCCGCCGTGCCAGAGCGTGCCGACGAAGAACACGCACGACCCGGCCGGCATGACGACGGGCATCGCCTGGTCGCTCGGCTCCGGCCGGCGCTTGCCCCAGCGGTGGCTGCCCGGATACAGCACCGTGGCACCGTTGTCGGCGGTGAAGTCGTCGATCGCCCAGATCGTCGCGGCGGCCAGCGGGTCGCGGGGCCGCGGAATCGGGTAGAAGCCGTCGTCGTGATGGGCCAACTGCGCGGACTCGCCGGGCTGGATGTTGATCGCCTGCAACGCCGACAGCAGGTAGTTCGGCATCAGCAACCGGTCCAGGACGGCCAGCACCCGGGGATGGTCGACGATCCGGTCGCACACCCGTGTCCTGCTCAGCACGCTGTAGATGCGCTGGGTCCGCCGGCCCTCGAACGAGTTTCGGCCGGTGTGCCCGAGCCAGGGCTTCACCACGTCACGGATCTGACCGCAGTCATCCGGGGTGAGCAGGTTCTCCCAGATGAGGTAGCCGTCGCGGTCGAGCGCCGCCATATCGGCCTCGACGATCGCGGGGTCGACCGAGTTGCCGCCGCTGGGCGTCCACTTGTATCGCAGCGCGAGATCGCTGCGAAGGTCTTCCAACGTGGTGACGGACTCGTCGTCAGTTCGCATCTGGGCTCTGTCTGCACTGGGGTTTCGCTTTGACCACACAGTAAGCCGACCCGGTAGCGAAGTCATGCATTCAGCAGATCGTTCAGTATTTGGTTATAAATAAGGCGTGGCAACCACCTTTGCGGACGTGATCCGGTCCAAGTATTTGCTCCTGACCACCTTTACCAAGGACGGTCGGCCCAAGCCGACGGCGATCTGGGGTGTGCCCGAAGACGGCAAACTCCTGGTGATCACCGACGACGGTTCCTGGAAGACCAAGCGAATCAAGAACACCCCGCGGGTGACGATCGCCAAGAGCGGATCGCTGGGCAAGCAGAAGAGCGACCAGGTCGAAGGCGTCGCCAGGATCCTGCCCAAATCGGAGACCCGACGCGTCTACAACGCCGTGTTGAAGCGGTACTGGTACCACGCGCCGTGGTTCTATGTGCACTCGATCGTGCGCGGCGGAATCGACAAAGTACACGTCGGCCTCGAGATCGAGCCTGTTGGTTAGCCAGGCTTCCCAGCGCTTGTGCGCACGTGTTATGAGAGCGTTATAGTAGCCGCATGCGTCTTTCCCGCCTGAGCCCTGTGATCCGCGCCGGCGCTGCGGTGCTCGCCCTCGGTGCTGCCGCAACCTTTTTCCCGCAGGTCGCGAAGGCGGACCCGGGGCCGGGGTTCACGCCGTGCGATGGCTGCTCGTCCAACGACTCCACCGATGATTTCCCGATTCCGCGCCGGATGATCTCGACGACCTGCGACGCCGAGCAGATTCTCGCTGCCGCGCGGGACTTCGAACCGGTGTACTACCAGCGCTACATGATCGACTACAACAATCACCAGAACGTCGCGCAGGACGTCCAAAACAAGGTGCACTGGTTCTACGGGCTGTCGCCAGCGGACCGCCGGGCTTATTCCGCGAACTTCTATGCTCCCCAGATCAATCCCCTGAATCTGGCCTGGCCCAACCACATGAAGATCTTTTTCAACAACAAGGGCGTCGTCGCCAAGGAAACCGAGAACTGCCAGAACTACCCGCGCGGCGACATGTCCGTGTGGAACTGGTCCTAGCTCCCGGCGTTCTGACTCAGTAGACCAACACACGTGGCGGTGAGCAGCCGCGTCATCGCGGCGGTGAAGTCGATGTTCCAGTCCGGCGGGACGTCTGTTCGCTCCGCGTAGGCTTCGGCGAGCTTCTTCGGCGGGTTGGCCATCTGCCACAGCGGCGCGGCGAGTGAATAGGCGGCAAGAAGGACGTCGAAGGCGCCCGCGCGACCCAGCCCCGGCAGCGCGTTCTCGATGGCTTCGGTGAGCGCCAGCACGGCAGCTGTGCTGACCTGTTTGAACCCGAGCACTCGCTCGAGCTCGACTTCCTGCTCGAGGTGAACGTGCAGATTCGCGAGCAGATCGCAGAACAGCGGGTCGGCCGCCAGGCCCTGGGCCAGTGCCTCGGCGACTCGCGCCGGTGACTTTGGGCCGGGCTCGCGCAGGCTTGCGCACACATTGTCCGAGAAGCGCGTCCAGCCCTCGGCGGCCAGGTGCAGCAGCACCTCTTCGAGCGAGGTGAAGTAGCGGCGCACCGCCGAGTAGTGCACCCCGGCGTGCCGGGACACGTCGGTCAACGTCACCGAGGCGACACCGGACTCCGTTGCCAGCGACCGCGCGGCCTCGACCAGCGCCGCTGCGCGCTGGCGCTTCTTGTCTTCGGTGCGGGCGCGCTGGAATGTGAGCTGCGGCACCGCGCGAGGATAACGCAGACGAACTGATTGCGGGCCGCCGTCGAACCCGGTACCGTCCGTTTACGCACATCAAGTGCGTTAAATTAATTCCTGCGTTCAGCGGGGAGGGCGCCGCCGGAAGGGAGCCGACAACGCGGGGCGTGTGCATGGTTGACTCGTATGCGTTCGGCGGTTTCTCACCGCCGTCGCCCAGTCGAGGTGACTGTCACACAGCGTCCGGAGTGCCGACGGGTAGCGTGATTCGCCGATCGGTAGGTAAGTGTCTTCGAGTAGGTGCGATGTCGCCGACCACGGCAACGGGTGAAGGGGATTTCGATTTTCAGGGTGCTGGAGCGGGCGTGGATACCGCTCGTGATTGCGATAGTGGTCGCCCTCGGCGGGTTCACCGTGTGGCGGATCCACGGCATCTTCGGCTCTGAGAAGCGGCCGTCCTACTCCGACAGCGCGACCGACGACAGCAAGCCGTTCAATCCCAAGCGCCTGACCTACGAAGTATTCGGCCCGCCCGGCACGGTTGCCGACATCAGCTACTTCGACGTGAATGCCGATCCGCAGCGCGTCGACGGGGCGAAGCTCCCGTGGTCGATCAAGCTGACGACAAAAGCGGCAGCAGTCATGGGAAACCTTGTTGCTCAAGGAAATAGCAATAGCATCGGTTGCCGCATCATCGTCGACGACGTGGTGAAGGCCGAGAAGATCTCGAATGAGGTGAACGCCTTCACCTACTGCGTTCTCAAAGGCGCATGATCAGCGAGCTGCGGTCTCGGGGGCGCACCATCAGCGAGCAGTCGAGCACCGAACACGCGAAGCCGCCGTTCGTGCCACGCACGATCCGTCGGTTCGCGGTCGCCGTGATCCTGATCTGGATTGCGATCGTCTTCCTGGTCAGCGTCGCTGTTCCGCCGTTGGAGCAGGTCGCTGAGCAACGTCAGGTATCGCTGAGCCCCAGCGAGGCGCCGTCGGTGGTGGCGATGCAGCGGATGGGTCAGAACTTCAAGGAATCTGACTCCGACAGCTTCGCGATGCTCGTCCTGGAAAGTGACCAGAAGCTCGGCGACGACGCCCACATCTACTACAACAACGTGATCAAGCAGCTCCGGGCCGATCCGACGCACATCCAGCATATCCAGGATTTCTGGGGCGATCCGATCACGGCGCCGGGCGCACAGAGTCCCGACGGAAAAGCCGTCTACACCCAGATCAACCTCGCCGGAAACCAGGGCACCACGCTGGCGGACGCATCGATGAAAGCGGTCCGCGACATCGTGAACCGCACGCCCGCGCCCAAGGGTGTGACGACGTACGTCACCGGACCAGCCGCGCTGGTCACCGACATGCACCACAGCGGGAACACCAGCATCGTCAAAATCACTGTGGTGACGATGCTGGTCATCTTCACCATGCTGCTGCTGGTCTACCGGTCGGTGTTCACGGTCGTGGTGCTGCTGATCATGGTGTTCGTCGAATTGACTGCGGCCAGGGGGATCGTCTCGTTTCTCGGGTACTACCACGTGATCGGGTTATCCACGTTCGCCGTTAATCTATTGGTATCCCTGGGAATTGCGGCGGGGACCGATTACGGCATCTTCTTCTTCGGCCGCTATCAGGAGCAGCGTCAGCTCGGCGACGATCGGGAGACAGCGTTCTTCACGACGTATCGCGGGGTGGCGCACGTCGTGCTTGCGTCCGGGCTGACGATCGCGGGCGCCACTGCCTGCCTGAGCTTTTGCCGGATGCCGTACTTCCAAACCATCGGCGTGCCATGCGCCGTGGGCATGATCGTCGCGGTCGCTGTCGCGCTGACGCTGACGCCGGCGGTGATCGTCGTCGGCGGCCGCTTCGGATTCTTCGACCCCAAGCGCCGGATGCGGACTCAGGGCTGGCGCCGCGTCGGCACCGCCATCGTTCGCTGGCCGCTGCCCATCCTTGCCGCCGCATGCGGGGTTGCCTTGATCGGCCTGCTGACGCTGCCGGGATACCGGACCAGCTACAACGATCGGCTTTACATCCCGCACAACATCGCCGCCAACCAGGGATACGACGCCGCCGAGCGGCACTTCTCCCAGGCCCGGCTGATGCCCGAGGTCATGATGATCGAAGCCGACCACGATCTGCGCGATCCGGCGGACTTCTTGGTGTTGGACAAACTGGCCAAGGGCATTTTCCGGGTGCCGGGAATCTCGCGCGTGCAAGCCATCACGCGGCCCGAAGGCACGGCGATGGAGCACACCTCGATTCCGTTCCAGCTCAGCATGCAGAACGCCGGGCAGGTACAGACGATGAAATTCCAGAAAGCCCGGATGGACGACATGCTCAAGCAGGCCGACGAGCTCGAAGACACCATGAATCGGATGCGGCGCATGTACGGCCATATGGTCGAGCTCAACAACATCACCCACAAGATGATCGGCGAGACAAAGGAAATGCAGGCCGTCACCGAAGAATTGCGCGACGACATCGCGAATTTCGAGGACTTCTTTCGGCCCATTCGCAGCTACTTCTATTGGGAAAAGCATTGTTACGACATCCCGGTATGTTTCGCTTTGCGATCGGCATTCGACGCCATCGATGGTGTTGACGAGATCAGTGAGAAATTCCGGGTCCTGACAAGCGATTTCAGTCAGCTCGATGCGCTGATGCCGCAGCTGATCGCGGAGTTCCCGCCGATGATCGACAGCATGGAGTCCATGCGGACGATGATGCTGACCATGCACAGCACCATGTCCGGGATCTTCAATCAGATGGACGACATGAGCAGCAACGGCAACGCCATGGGCAAGGCTTTTGACCAGGCGAAGAACGACGACTCGTTCTATCTGCCGCCAGAAGTGTTCCAGAACAAGGACTTCAAGCGCGCGCTGAACAACTTCTTCTCGCCGGACGGCAAGTCTGTGCGGTTGATCATTTCGCACCGCGGCGATCCGGCGACACCCGAAGGCATCGCGCGGGTCGACTCGATCCAGCAGGCCGCGGAGGAATCGCTCAAGGGCACGCCGCTGGAAAACTCCAAGATCTACCTCGCCGGCACCGCCGCCACCTTCAAGGACTGGAAGGACGGCTCGAAGTACGACCTGTGGATCGCCGGAATCGGTTCGCTCTGTTTGATTTTCATCATCATGCTGATCATCACCCGCAGCCTCGTCGCTGCCGGGGTCATCGTGGGCACGGTGGCGATCTCGTTGGGTGCGTCTTTCGGCATGTCCGTGCTGGTATGGCAGTACCTTCTCGGCATCAAACTGCACTGGATGGTGCTGGCCATGTCGGTGATCGTGCTGCTGGCCGTCGGTTCGGACTACAACCTGCTGCTGGTGTCCCGGTTCAAAGAGGAGATCCACGCCGGGCTGCGGACCGGCATCATCCGCGCCATGGGCGGCACCGGCAAGGTGGTCACGTCCGCGGGTCTGGTGTTCGCGTTCACGATGGCCTCGATGGTGGTCAGCGATCTGCGGATCATCGGGCAGGTGGGCACGACCATCGGCCTGGGCCTGATGTTCGACACGTTGATCGTGCGGTCGTTCATGACACCGTCGATCGCCGCGTTGCTGGGCCGGTGGTTCTGGTGGCCGATCCAGGTGCGGCCCCGGCCGGCGAGCACCATGCTCCAGCCGTACGGGTCACGCCCCGCGGTGCGCGAGCTGCTGGGCGACGAGCGCGACGCTAACACCGCGCCGTTGCCCAAGGCCTAGTGAATGCGGGCGCTGCCGCCCAACCCGATCTCGAGCACGCTGCCGGAGATCACCCCGGGATCGGTGACCAGATAGACGATTCCGCGGCTGACGTCCTCGGGCTGAATCCACGGCTGCGGTATCGGGTTGGCCTTCATCATGCGGCGCACCAGTTCGTCGGGAATGTCGTCACCGCCTTCGGGCTGGACCATCGGCGTCTGGGTGGTCGTCGGACAGATGACGTTGATCGTGATGCCGTCCCTGGCGACCTCCAGCGCGGCGGATTTCGCCAGCCCGATCACACCCCACTTGGTGGCGTTGTAGGCCGAGAGCTCCGGGATGCCCATCCGCCCGCCCATCGACGACGTCACCACGATCCGCCCGAAACGCTGTCGCCGCATCACCGGAATGGCCGCGCGCAGGGTGTTGAACGCGCCGGTCAGGTTGGTGTCGACGAGTTGCTGCCAGACGACG
The DNA here is from genome assembly GCF_010727945.1 of Mycobacterium cookii. NCBI lineage: Bacteria > Bacillati > Actinomycetota > Actinomycetes > Mycobacteriales > Mycobacteriaceae > Mycobacterium > Mycobacterium cookii. Next base: position 3,075,348 of record NZ_AP022569.1, on the reverse strand, counting down.
TCGCTGACATCTTCCAACGGCCCGGTGCTGACGACGCCGGCGTTGGCCAACACGATGTCGAGGCTGCCGTAGTCCTTGACCGTCTGCTTGACTGCGGCGCCGACCTGAGCCGGGTCGCGCACGTCGACGGCGATCGGAGTGCAGCGGCGGCCGAGCTTTTCCACCAGCGCGGCCGTCTCGGCCAGATCGCTTTCGGTGCCTAGCGGATAGGTCAGATCCTTCATCGGACCGGGCGCATCCGCCGCGACGATGTCGGCTCCCTCGGCGGCCAGCGCGAGCGCGTGCGCACGACCCTGCCCGCGAGCCGCACCGGTGATCAACGCGACCCGTCCATCCAAAGATCCCATGGACGGCTACGGTAACAGCTTGCCGCGCAAGGTAACTAGACCGTCTCGACTACTCCGGCCTCGGTTTCATCTTGAACGTCGCGGTGGAGCAGCTCGCGCACCGCAGGACGCGAGCCGTACGGCCGGAGCATGACGCTGGCCGGGCGCGGGCGCACGTGTTGCGGCCACCAGAACCAGCGTCCGAGCAGCGTCGCCAGTGACGGTGTCATGAACGACCGGACGATCAGGGTGTCGAACAACAGACCCAGTGCGATCGTGGTTCCCACCTGGGCCATGACCTTGAGGGGACTGAAGGCGAACGTTGCCATCGTGGCGGCGAACACCAACCCGGCCGAGGTCACCACCGAACCCGAGCCGGCCACGGCGCGGATGGTGCCCGTCTTGAGGCCGGCGTGGATCTCTTCTTTGAACCGGGATATCAACAGCAGGTTGTAGTCCGACCCGACCGCCAACAGCAGGATGACCGCCATCGCCAGCACCATCCAGTGCAGTTTGACACCGAGGATGTACTGCCATAGCAGCACGGACATGCCGAACGATGCGCCGAGCGAGAGCAGCACCGTACCGACGATCACGAAGGCCGCGACCACGCTCCGGGTGATCACCAGCATGATCACGAAAATCAAAGTGGCGGCAGCGATTCCGGCGATCAACAGGTCGATGTTCGAGCCGTTGTGCATGTCCAGGTACGTCGCGGCGGTGCCGCCGAGGTAAACCTTGGCGCCTTCCCACGGGGTTCCCTTGATCGCCTCGTGCACGGCCTGCTTGATCGGCCCGATATGGGAGACGCCTTCGGGGGTCGCCGGGTCGCCTTCGTGCGAGATGATCAGCCGCACGGCGTGGCCGTCGGGCGAGATGAACTGCTTGAGACCTCGCGCGAAGTCCGGGCTCTTGAATGCCTCTGGCGGCAGGTAGAACGTGTCGTCGTTCTTGGCCTTGTCGAAGGCATCGCCCTGGGCTGTGGCGTTGTCGGACTGCGCCTTCGCCTGGTCGTTGAGACCCTTCGTGGTCGCGTAGTTCGACATGATGGTGTCGAGGTTGTGCTGCTGGCTCTCGATCTGAGGCGGTATCAGCGCCACCAGCCTCGGCTGAATCTGGTCCAGCTTGTCCAGATTCGCACTCAGATTCTCGATGTTCTCGGCCACCTGGTCGATGCCGTCGAGCGCGTTGAAGATCGATCGCAGCGTCCAGCACGCCGGGATGTCGAAGCAGTGCTTCTCCCAGTAGAAGTAGCTGCGGATGGGCCGGAAGAAGTCGTCGAAGTTGGCGATGTTGTCGCGCAATTCCTCGGTGATCTTGACGGTTTCTTTGGTGAGCTTGGTGGTTTCGTGGGTGGTGTTGCTGAGCTCTTGGGTGGTTTCCATCTGCTCATGCAGGGTGGCCATCGTCTTGTGGAGCTCGTCGGCTTGCTTCAGCAGGTTCTTCGCCTGCTCTTCTTGGTAGTGCTGGGTTTGAATCCGGCCCGCGGCCTGAGCGCCCATCTGGAAGCCGAGGGTGCTGTGGTCGAGTGGTGTGCCCAGCGGCCTGGTGATCGTCTGCACGCGGCCGATACCGGGAATGTGGAAGACCGCTTTGGCGACCTTGTCCAGCACGATGAAGTCGGCCGGATTGCGCAGGTCGTGATCGGTCTCGATCATCAGCAACTCGGGGTTCAGCCGGGCCTGGTCGAAGTGCCGATCGGCGGCGGCGTAGCCGACGTTGGCAGGGGTCTCCGGCGGCAGGAAGTGGCGGGTGTCGTAGTCCGTCTTGTAGCCGGGCAGAGCAAGCAGACCCACGAGGGCGACGCCGATCGTCACCGCCAGGATGGGGGCAGGCCAGCGGACGACGGCGGTGCCGATCCGGCGCCAGCCCCTGGTCTGCAATACCCGCTTCGGGTCGAGCAGCTTGAAGAATGTGGCGACCGTCAGCACCGCCGGTCCGAGGGTCAACGCCGCGAAGACCGCGACGAGCATGCCGACCGCGCAGGGCACACCCATGGTCTGGAAGTACGGCAACCGGCAGAAGCTCAGGCAGTACATCGCGCCGGCGATGGTCAGGCCCGAACCCAGCACGACATGCGCGGTGCCGTGGAACATGGTGTAAAAGGCTTGCTCCCTGTCTTCACCCAGGCTGCGGGCCTCGTGATATCGACCCATGATGAAGATCGCGTAGTCGGTGCCGGCGGCGATCGCCAACAGCACCAACATGTTGTTGGCGAAGGTGGACAGGCCCATGATCCCGTAGTTACCGAGGGTCGCGACGACACCTCGGGCGGCGAGCAACTCGACGAACACCATGAACAGCATGATCATCACGGTGCTGATCGAGCGGTAGACGAACAGCAGCATCACGATGATCACCAAAATGGTCACCAACGTGACTTTCGCGACGCCTTTCTCGCCGGCATGGGACTGATCGGCGATCAGCGGACCGGCCCCCGTGACATAAGCCTTGATTCCGGGCGGCGCGGGCACCGAATCCACGATTTTCCGGACGGCCGCGGAGGATTCGGTGGCAAGGCTGCCACCCATGTTGCCGGCAAGATAGACCTGGACGTAGGCCGCTTTCTGGTCGTGGCTCTGGGAGCCCGCGGCGGTGAGCGGATCACTCCAGAAGTCCTGGACGTGCTGGACGTGCTTCGTGTCGGCCTCGACCCGCTTGACGATTTCGTCGTAGTAACGGTGCGCCTCAGCGCCGAGCGGCTTGTCGCCTTCCAGCAAGATCATCGCCGAGGCGTCGGAGTTGAATTCCTTGAACGTCGATCCGACTTTCATCATCGACTGGAACGACGCGGCGTCTCTGGGGCTTTGCGACACCGCGTGGTTCTTGGAAACGACCTCGAGTTGAGGCGCCACGGTGTTGGTGACGAAAACAATTCCCAGCCACACCAGGACGATCGGCAGCGCAAGCTTGTGGATCATCCGCGGCAGGAAGGGCGGTATCAGCGGCTGCGATACAGGTGGTGGCGCCGCTTGGGTGGGCTCGCTCATGCGGACTTGTCCAGGCAGTAGACGAACGCGTTGACGTTTTCGTTAGCGGGCGAGCGATTCGGAGCCTTGATGACGTCACCGCTTCCGTCGTGTTTGTTCACCACGAACTGGCAGGCGATCCAACTGCCGTCTCCTTGCGCCACCAGATTTGCCGGGATACCGGGCTTCGTCGAGCTCAATACTGTGCTCCAGGGCAAGGGCACGTTGAGAGCCTGCTGCGGATGGGAGTTTTCGTCGAGGTAATTGATGGTTGCCGTGCTGCCGGGTGAGCCCCAGACCTGCAGGGTGATCGTCTTGGCGTTGAACTCGTCGAGCACCCCGGCCCCCATGCCGCCGCCGAACGAGCCGCTGTGCACACCGAAGACGCCATGCAGTCGGTACACGACAGATCCGGAGATCGCGACCACGGCTGCGATGACCAAAATCAGCCAGAACCGGCTCAGCAAACTCTTCCGTTTCGCCGGCTGAGGGGCCACCATTTTGCCCTCAGTGCCTGCGGAACCCTGGGTCTTCAACGGCTCGGTCCTCGGCTCGGTGGTCGTCATCGGTGCTTCAATTCCTTAACCAGGGGCGAAGGGGGCTCAACTAATTAGCCTATGGGTAACCTTAGCTACTCTAATCTGAATAGGCGACCAGAAGAAACCGGGCGCGGAGGTTGTTACGACCGTAGCGCGAGCTCGCACTGGTGGCTCAGCGAGGCGAGGAGGATCGGTGACGATGAGCGGACGCGAAACCTACAGCGGTACGATTCGCCGCATGAAGGCCATGAACGTACTGCGGTCCGCGGGCTTTGCGCTCGCCGCTGTCGCCGCCGTGATCGGCATGTCTGCGCCGGCGTTCGCTGACCCGGACACCGACTTCGACAACCAGATCGGACACTTCGGTATTTACGGGCCGCACGACTACAACCCGTACTTGGCCAAGATCGTCTGTCACCGACTGGGAGTGGGAGTCGACCCCGACGCCGCCGCGGCTGCGCATTTCCTCTCCAACAACCTGCCCCGGGGCACGACTCAGGTGCAGACGTACCAGTTCCTGGGTAGCGCCATCGCCCAGTACTGCCCGGACCTTCAGGGCAAGCTGCAGAACATCCCGGCGCGCTAGGTCGACGACGATGCCCGCCGCGGTGCGGCGGGAGGAGGAGTCGGGCAGTCGAACCTAGATCGACACCACGCCGCGCGGCAACGTCAGCGGCAGATCGGTGTAGGTCGCGATTCCCGGCGCTGCGGCGACGACTGCCGGAATCGCGTGCAGCGTCGGCAGCGACGTCATGATGTGGCCGAGATCCATGAACTCTTCGATGGTGGTGGCTTCGAAATACGGCGGCGGCAGGAAGCCGACCTTGGTGGTGACGGTGGGCTGTCCGTCGATCTGAATCACCCAGCCGTCGCCGTCGATCTTCCAGTCCGGGTCGAGCGTCTGCCCTTTGCGCCACCGCACGTTGAGGTCGATCACGGTCCGATCGCCGACGATGCCCTGCCAGCTGATGTAAACGCCGGCGACGCATCCAGCGGGGATGGTCCACGATGCCATCTCCAGATCCACTGTGGTCTGGGCGAATTCGGCCTCGCATCGCACGTCGTCGAGTTCGACGCCGAGCGCGTCTGCCACCAGCCGCACCGCCTCGCCGAAGATGGCGGTGCCCTTGGCGGCCATCGCCTGCAGGTCCGGGTGGTCGATCGGCTGGCCGAAGCCCACCGGCTTCTCGGTCTCCGGTGAGTCGTAGAAGGTGGTGTCGGCGGCTTCGTTGACGGTGACTTTGTCGACGCGGTTGCACACCATCGCCGAGACGATGGCCAGCAGTTCGGCGAAGCCCGGACTGACGCCCGAGCCGAACATCGTCGAGCCGCCCTTTTCGCAGGCCTCGACGATCCGGTCGCGGCCGTCGCCGAGGTTGCCTCCGGTGATGAACGACGCCGTGGTGACCACGTTGACACCCGCCGACAGGATGCGGACCAACTCGTCGACGTCGAGCCACATCGGGTTGTAGACCACGCAGTCGGGCTTCAACGCGAGCAGGGCGTCCACGTCGTTGGTCGCGGCGACTCCGATCGGCGCGATGCCGACCAGTTCGCCGGCGTCACGACCGACCTTCTCCGGCGACCAGGCGTAGCACCCGACCAACTCGAGTTGCGGGTTCGTCACGATCGACTTCAGGCTGCTCTTGCCGACGTTTCCGGTGTTCCATTGGACCACTCGATATGTGTTGGGCACCCGCTCAGCATAGGGAAGCCCGGCCGAACTGGAAACGGGATTCGCCAAACCGGAAACGGGATTCTCAGCGCTGGCCGGGCGGCGCGGCGGCGCCGTTGAGCGCCAACTCGACCAGCCGTTCGGCGAGGTCGTCGTCGACGGGTTCGCCGGTGAGCAGCAGCCGGCCGTGGATGGGCGCGATCAGCATCTCCAGCAGCACCCGGGCGTCGGTGTCGGCTCGCAGGTCGCCTCGCTCGACGCCGCGCTGGACCACCGGCGACAAAGCGTCGAGTCGTTGCGTCCAAAACTCCTTGCGCGCATCGGCATACGTGTCGTCGGCCGGCAATAGAGCCGCGCGCAACAGTGCCGTACCGGTGGGCGAGCCGACGTAGCCGAGGACTTCACGGACGATCGCGAGCAGATCGCCCCGGGTCGAGCCGGTGTCGGGAGCGGGGATCGCGTCGGCGCTGCCCTCGAGAAGGGCCGCCACGAACAGGTTCTCCCGGGTCAGCCATCGCCGGTAGATCGTCGTCTCGTGCACCCCGGACCGGCCGGCGACCCCGGCGATGGTGGCACCGTGAAATCCGTTGGCGGCCAACTCTTCTAGCGCTGAAGCTAAGACGGTCTGGCGGACATGTTCGCCGCGCCGGTGCGATACGCCGGAGGTCACGCCGTCAAGACTATCGCAACTTCACTTGCAATACGCGGTGGCCGGGTGCATGCTATTGCAAGACAACTTGCGATAGGAGCCCGCGATGGACGCGTCCGCACCCCGTATCGACTGCACCGGCGCCACGCCGCCGGTCGGTTATCATCGCTTCCACGCCGACGTCAGCATCAACTTCCAGTGCAACCGCTGGGTGCAGTGGATCGGCCCGTCGGCGATCGACGAGGTGGCCGAGTTGGCCGCCCGCGCCCACGCCTACCCGGAATTGATCGACGGCTTCCTGGCAATGGCGGATCGGGCGCGTGCAGCTGACCGTCTCATCGCGGCCGCCTACTACGACCGAGCGGCCGAATTCTTCATGTTGGCAACCGATTCGCGTCGCCCGGCAACCCGTGCCCGATTCCTTGATGCCATACGGACCGCCTACGATGTCACGCCCGAACTCATCCCCTTCGGATCGGGCTGCATGCCTGCCTATGACCTTCGGCCGGAGCATCAAACCGGTTCCACGGTGGTGATGTTCGGTGGATTCGACAGCTACGTCGAAGAGTTCTTTCCGATGATCGCCAGCCTGGTCGATGCGGGCCGGCGAATCGTCGTGTTCGAGGGCCCGGGACAGGGGACCCCACTCGAGGACTACGGCCTCACGATGATCCCGGAATGGGAGCGGCCGGTGGCCGCTGTTCTCGACCACTATCGGCTGGAAGATGTTGCTGCCGTGGGGATCTCATTGGGTGGCGGCCTGGTGATCCGCGCGGCCGCATTCGAGCCGCGGATCGGCCGTGCCGTGGCGTTCGACATTCTCGACGACGAATTCGAGGTGATTGCCCGGCAGATCGGTCGCGGTGTCCGAATTCCGTTGCGCGCGTTGCTCGCCGTGCGGGCACGCCGCATCGTCAACGCGATCGCCGGCCGCGCGGCTGCCCGTAGGCCGGTATCGGAGTGGGGATTGCAGCAGGGCATGCACGTGACCGGCACGGCGACGCCGTACGACTTTCTGCAGTCGACGGTTGCGATGAGCACTCGGAAGATCTCCGGGCGCGTGCGCGGCGACGTGCTGTTACTGGCCGGCGCCGACGACCACTATGTGCCGCTGAGGCAGCTGCGGCGCCAGGCGGACGCTTTGGTCAACGCGCGCTCGGTGACTACCCGGGTTTTCACCGCGGCAGAGCAGGCGAGCAACCACTGTCAGCTCGGCAACATCGGAGCGGTCAGCCGACTCATCGAGTCGTGGCTGGATGTGACCGAATCAGTCTTCGACCGCGACACCGCGGCGAGAACGCCGTCGCCGGTGGGTCCCTGACCCCTTGCCGGTCGGGCGCCGGTTGCGCAGACCGCTGGACGATTCGGTGTCGTCGTCGGTCTCATCGGCATCGGCATCGGCATCGGCATCGGTAGCGGTAGCGGCATCGGCTTCGGCAGCGTCGGCAGCTTCGGTAGCCGGGACCTCGTCAGCGGTCGGCTCGGGCTCCACTGCCGTCGACTCCACTTCGGGGCTGTCGTCGGCTGTCTCGGCGTCCCCGTCAGCGGCTTCGGTTTCTTCGTCGTCCGCTGCGGCGATCTCGTCGGCGGCTTCGGCTTCGCTGTCCTTCTTGCGGCGACGCCGTTCCTTCTTGTCCTTCTTCGGCTTGATCGGCTTTGGCGGCGGGGGCGGCAGCTCGGCGACCGAGGACAGGTAGAACCCGAAGATGCCCAGCACCGCGATCGCGGCCGCTGCGCCGTAGATGCCGAATAGCCACTGCCCGACGTTGTCCAGGCTCAACCAGATCTCGCTGATCGCGGTGCCGACAATCAGCACACCTGCCAATACGTGGGCCACGACCGACGCGGTAAGCAGCGTCAAAGCCAGCGCCGGTGTACCAAATTCCGGCTTACGCGATCGCAGCAGGGTGAACACCACCGGCAGGGCGGCCAGGGCGATCAGCACGCCCGCCGCAATCCGGGCCGCGGTACCGACCGCATGCGAGGTGTCGCCCATCAGCTCGGGCCAGCGTGGCAGCACGAAGAAGAAGTAGAGGACGCCGGCGGCAAGCGACAACGCCGCGTGCCAGAGTGTGGCGACTCTGCGTCCCATGCTCCTCCTCGAGCTTCGTGATCCGGAAGCGACCAGACCCTATCAATAGAGCCTGGTCATCCCCCGGACTTTGCGCGGAGGATGCGGGATTTGAACCCGCGAGGGCTATTAACCCAACCCGCGTTCCAGGCGAGCGCCATAGGCCACTAGGCGAATCCTCCGTCGGTAATGGTAGCCGAGCCCCAGTTGGCGACGGTCGAGCGATCAGCGTCACCTCGGGTACTAGACTCTCGGTGGACCCCGCGCGGCGTCCATCCTGTGAACTCCCCCAGGGCCGGAAGGCAGCAAGGGTCAATGGGCTCTGACGGGTGCGCGGGGTCCCCAATCACACGTCAGAAGTGAAAGGCGGACAGTGTCGTACGGCTCGTTCAGCTCCCTAGGCCGTACCGACCTCACGGCGTTGCATGAACGCCACCAGCAGGACTACTCCGACCTGCAGGCCAAAAAACTGTCCCTCGACCTGACCCGCGGCAAGCCGTGCAGCGAGCAGTTGGATTTGTCCAACGCGTTGCTGAGTCTGCCGGGGTCCGACTACCGCGACGGCGAGGGCACCGACACCCGTAACTACGGCGGGCAGCACGGGCTGCCCGAACTGCGGGCCATCTTCGGCGAGTTGCTCGGCATCCCGGTGGCCAATCTGATCGCCGGCAACAACGCCAGCCTCGAGTTGATGCACGACGTCGTCGCGTTCTCGATGCTCTACGGCGGCGTGGATTCGCCGCGGCCCTGGGTGCAGGAGCCCGACGGGGTCAAGTTCTTGTGCCCGGTGCCGGGCTACGACCGCCACTTCGCCATCACCGAGACCATGGGCATCGAGATGATCCCGGTCCCGATGCATGAGGACGGTCCGGACGTCGACATGATCGAGGAACTGGTCGCCGTCGATCCGGCCATCAGAGGCCTGTGGGCGGTCCCGGTGTTCGCCAACCCCACCGGCTTGAGCTACTCGTGGGAGACGGTCCGCCGGCTTGTTCAAATGCAAACAGCCGCAAACGATTTCCGGTTGTTCTGGGACAACGCTTACGCCGTGCACACCCTGACGCTGGACTTCCCCCGTCCGATCGATGTACTGGGCTTGGCGGCCGCCGCGGGTAACCCGAACCGCCCGTACGTCTTCGCGTCGACGTCGAAGATCACCTTCGCCGGCGCCGGCGTCAGCTTCTTCGGCGGATCGCTGGGCAACATCGCCTGGTACCTGCAGTACGCCGGCAAGAAGTCGATCGGCCCCGACAAGATCAACCAGCTGCGGCATCTGCGCTTCTTCGGCGACGCCGACGGTGTGCGATTACAGATGCTGCGGCACCAGCAGCTGCTGGCGCCCAAATTCGCGCTGGCACTGGAGATTTTGGACAAGCGGCTGAGTGAGTCGAAGGTCGCCTCCTGGAACGAGCCGGAGGGCGGCTACTTCATCAGCCTCGACGTGCTGCCGGGCACCGCGAAGCGCACCGTCGCGCTGGCCAAGGACGCCGGCATCGCCGTCACCGAGGCCGGCGCGTCGTTCCCGTACCGCAAAGACCCGGATGACAAGAACATCCGGATCGCTCCGACGTTCCCGCCGGAGTCCGATCTGCGGGATGCGATCGACGGCTTGGCGACGTGCACATTGCTCGCCGCGACCGAGTCGCTGCTGAACCGCGCCTAGGCCGGCGTCGGCGACTGGGCCGATTGCCCGCCTCCTCAACGAACCCTCGCGGGTTCGCATCGTCGGTCGGGCTGGGTAGCCTTGGCAGCCGTGGCTCTCTACCGCAAGTACCGCCCTGCGACCTTCGCCGAAGTGGTGGGACAGGAACACGTCACCGAGCCACTGTCCACCGCCCTGACGGCGGGCCGAATCAACCATGCGTACCTGTTCTCCGGTCCGCGGGGCTGCGGCAAGACATCGTCGGCGCGTATTCTGGCCCGCTCGTTGAACTGCGAGCAGGGGCCGACGGCCACGCCCTGCGGGGTGTGCGACTCCTGCGTCGGCTTGGCGCCCAACGGGCCCGGCAGCATCGACGTCGTCGAACTCGACGCGGCCAGCCATGGCGGTGTGGACGACACCCGTGAATTGCGCGACCGCGCGTTCTACGCGCCGGCTCAGTCGCGCTACCGGGTGTTCATCGTCGACGAGGCGCACATGGTCACCACGGCGGGATTCAATGCGCTGCTCAAAATCGTCGAGGAGCCACCCGAGCACCTCATCTTCGTGTTCGCCACGACTGAGCCGGAGAAGGTGCTGCCGACGATCCGCTCGCGCACGCACCATTACCCGTTTCGGCTGCTGCCGCCGCGGACCATGCGCGGATTGATCGAACGGATCTGCGCCCAGGAGGACGTGGTCGTCGACGACGCCGTCTACCCGCTGGTGATCCGGGCCGGTGGTGGTTCGCCACGTGACACGTTGTCGGTGCTCGATCAGCTGCTCGCGGGCGCCGACGGCAACAGGGTGCATTACCAACGCGCCCTCGGCTTGCTGGGTGCCACCGACGTGGCCCTGATCGACGAGGCTGTCGACGCGCTGGGCGCCGCGGATGCGGCGGCGTTGTTCGGGGCGGTGGAATCGGTGATCGACGCCGGTCACGATCCCCGGCGATTCGCCACCGATCTGCTCGAGCGGTTCCGCGATCTGCTTGTGCTGCAAGCAGTTCCGGATGCCACCTCCCGTGGTGTGGTCGACGCGCCCGAAGACGTCCTGGAGCGGATGCGTGAGCAAGCGGCCCGGATCGGCCGCGCCACGCTGACCCGCTACGCCGAAGTCGTGCACGCCGGACTGACCGAGATGCGCGGCGCAACAGCGCCGCGTCTGCTGCTCGAGGTGATCTGCGCGCGGTTACTGCTGCCGTCGGCCAGCGATGCCGAATCGGCTCTGCTGCAACGTGTCGAGCGGATAGAAACCCGGCTGGACATGTCCATTCCGAACGCCGAGATGCCAGAGCGGCCGGCGCCGGCACGGCGTTCGGAGCCCGCGGCGCCGCCCGCCGACGTGGCCGCGCCCGCACCTACACCGGTGCCGGTCCCCGAGCCGTCACCGGAGCTCCCCGCCGAGCCCAGACCGGCCGACGAGGCCCCGACCGCTGGCTCGGCCGAACCGAATGCGGCCGCGGTCCGCACCCTGTGGCCGACGGTGCGCGACAAGGTGCGCCAACGCAGCAGAACCACCGAGGTGATGCTGGCCGGTGCCACGGTCCGCGCGGTCGAAGGCAACACCTTGGTGCTGGTTCACGAGTCGGCGCCGCTGGCCAAGCGGTTGTCGGAACAGCGCAACGCGGACGTCATCGCCGAGGCGCTCAAGGATGCGCTCGGTGTCGACTGGCGGGTGCGGTGTGAGGCAGGCGACCCGAGCCCAGTGCCCGAGGCACCGATTGCGCCGTCGCGCCCGGTCGAGCGTCCGGCCCGCAGGGTGGTTCCGCCGCCACCTGCGCCGGAGGAGGCACCTGCCGACGCGGAGTCCGCGCAGCGGGCCGAGGAGGAGAGCATGCTCGCCGAGGCCGGCCACGACGACCCGTCGGCCCCCCGCCGCGACCCCGAAGAGGCCGCGTTGGAGCTACTGCAGAGCGAGTTGGGCGCGCGCCGCATCGACAACGGCTGACCAAGCTCGCGTCGAGATCGTCAGACCATACGTCTGGCAAGCCAGACGTAATGGCTGAAATTCCTTATTTTTGACTGTCAGATAGACCACAAGTAGCCATGGACCTACTAATACAGTCAAAAAGTATGTGAAGCTCGTGTTATGACCATTTCGGGTATGTGGGCACCCGAATCATCGGTGGGCCTACGGAACGCAATTGTGCTGGATAGCCGCAGATACTTCGAGAGCTCGGATCTCCCGCATCCACCCCGTCGACTACCTTTCCTGGGTGATGTCCTCGGTTTGAACCCCCGCACCCCGTTCCAGTCGTCGCTGACACAGACCCGGAAACTGGGCCCGATCTCGGTCCGGAAGATCTTCGGAACCGAGATGATCGCGGTGAGCGGGATCGATCTGGTCACCGAAGTGCACGACGAAACCCGCTTCGGCAAATACGTCGGTCATCATCTCGCGCCGCTGCGCCCGATCATCGGAGACGGCTTGATCACCGTCGAGACCGACCATCCCAACTGGCGCCTGGCGCACGACATCCTCATGCCGGGGTTCACCCGCGAGGCGATGCAGGGCTATCACTCCGTCATGCTCACCGTTATCCGCGAACTGCTGGACCGCTGGGACGGCGCGGCCGACAGCGGGCGGACGGTGAATGTCACCGACGACACCACTCGGCTCGCGTTGGAAACCATCGGGCGTGCCGGGTTCGGCTACCGGTTCGGTTCGTTCGACCGCCGCATGCCGCATCCCTTCGTCTCCGCGATGAACCGGACGTTGCAATACGCCAACTGGTCGACGGTCCCACCGCTGGCACGGCTGGTCCGTCCACTGCTGCTGCGGTCCGGAGCCGTGATGACGCGCATCGTCGATGACGTCATCCGCGCACGCCAGGACGGCGCCCGAACCGGGGCCAACGACCTTCTCGACCTGATGCTCAATGCCACGCATCCCAAGACCGGACACCGACTGGATCCCGACAACATTCGCCAGCAGGTCATCACTTTTATCGTCGCCGGCCACGAGACCACCTCGGGTGCAATGGCTTTCGCGCTGCATTACCTCACCCAGAACCCGGACGTACTGGCGCGGGCCAAAGCGGAAGTCGATGCGGTATGGGGTGACGCCGACAACCCCGAACCGGCCTACGCCGACATCGCAAAGCTGCGCTATGTGCGGGCGGTACTCGACGAGTCGTTACGACTGTGGCCGACGGCTCCCGGCTATCTGCGGGTCGCCCGCAAAGACACCGTGCTGGGCGGTCGGTACCGGATCAGGAAAGGCCAGTGGGTCTTGGTGGTACTGCCCCTGGTCCAGCGCGACCCGCAGGTCTGGGCTGACCCGGAGCGCTTCGATCCCGACCGGTTCGCGCCCGGTCGGGCCAAGAACCGCGCGCATGCCTACAAGCCGTTCGGGACCGGGCAGCGGGCCTGCATCGGTCGCCAGTTCGCCCTGCACGAGGCAGTGTTGGCGCTGGGGATGATCCTGCACCGCTACGACCTGACACCAGAGAAGGACTACCGGTTGCGGATCTCCGAATCAATCACACTGAAGCCCAGAGGATTTCGGCTGAGCCTGGGTAAGCGGGCGGCATCGTCCCGGTTGCAGGACGTCGATACCGAGCTGATCCGCCGCAGCGCATAGGCGGGCGATACGCTGGTTGCCGATAATCGCCCGCGTAGAGGAGCTTCGCCTAATGGGACACGTCAGTGCAGCCAGCACGATCCTGATCAACGCTGAGCCAGCAACCGTGCTGTCCGCCGTCGGTGACTACCGGAATGTGCGGCCCAAGATCCTGTCGTCGCACTACCGCGACTACCAGGTGCTCCAGGGCGGCCAGGGGCAGGGAACCGTCGCCCGCTGGAAGCTGCAAGCCACCAAGTCCCGCGTGCGCGATGTGCAGGCCGACGTCGACGTCGCCGGCCACGCCGTGATCGAGAAGGACGCCAACTCGAGCATGGTGAACAACTGGACGGTGGCGCCCGCCGGACCGGCGGGATCCAGCGTCACCCTGACCACTACGTGGACAGGTGCCGGCGGCGTGAAGGGATTCTTCGAGAAGACGTTCGCGCCGTTGGGACTGAAGAAGATTCAGGCCGAGGTGCTGGAGAACCTTAAAAAGGAAATCGAAGACTAGCCCGCGGCGGGCTGGCCGCCCAGGAACGCGGAGATGCCCTTGACCACCGCGTCGGCGTATTGCTGACGGCCCTGCGGGCTTTCCATCAGCGCCGCGTCGGTCGCGTTCTTCATGTTTCCGCACTCGACCAGCACGGACGGATACTGCGCCAGGTTCAAACCGGCGAGGTCCGAGCGCCCGTACAGGCCGTCCTGGCCGATGTAGCTGGCCGGCGGGATGCCCGAAGCCTGCATCTGGTCGCGCATGACACGGGCGAACTGCACCGAGGGGCCGGATTGCGCGGCATTGAGCGGCGGCGCTGAGTAGTTGACGTGGAAGCCCCGGCCGCCCGCCGGCCCGCCGTCGGCGTGGATGCTGACGACGGCGTTGGGGTGCAGGGCGTTGGCCATCGCGGCGCGCTCGTCGACGCATGGGCCGATCGCGTTGTCGTTGCCGCGGGACATGGCCGTCCGCGCGCCCAGCGCGTTGAGCGCGGCACGGATGCGCAGCGTGGTGTCCCAGGTGAAGGTGTGCTCCGGGTAGCCGTCGTTGGTGGTGGTGCCGCTGGCCTGGCAGTCCTTGGTGCCGCCGCGACCGGTGGGCACCTGACGGCTGATCGACGCGTCGTTGGCACCGTTGTGACCGGGATCGAGGAACACGATCATCCCGGCGATGTTGCCCGGGACGGCCTTCGCGATCGGAGTGGTCGGCGCGACGTTGCCGACAGTGAGGACGCCGACGGCCGCCAACGCGGCGGCGGTCCCGACACGCAGGCGATGAGGTGTGCGCACGCCGCCACGTTAGCCCGGTGGCGTCTACGCTGGGAACTTCGAACCGCCCGCACAGCGCAGGCGACACCAAGTCGAGACCAAGACGCAAGGGGACCGTCATGCAACCCGGAGGCCAGCCCGACATGTCGGCGCTGCTTGCCCAGGCGCAGCAGATGCAGGCACAACTGATGGCTGCCCAGCAGCGACTCATCAACACCGAGGTGCACGGCGCGGCCGGTGGCGGTCTGGTGAAGGTGACCGTGAAAGGCAGCGGTGAGGTGGTGTCGGTGAACATCGATCCCAAGGTCGTCGACCCCGAAGACGTTGAGACCCTGCAGGATCTGATCGTCGGCGCGCTGGCCGACGCCTCCAAGCAGGTCACCACCATGGCGCAGGAGCAGCTGGGTCCGCTGGCCGGCGGCATGGGCTCGCTGGGTATGTGATCGACCAGCGATGTTCGAAGGACCGGTCCAGGATCTGATCGACGAGCTCGGCAAATTGCCGGGTATCGGGCCGAAGAGCGCGCAGCGCATCGCCTTCCATCTGCTGTCTGTCGAACCGCCGGACATCGACCGGCTCACGGCGGTGCTGGCCAAGGTCCGCAACGGCGTGCGGTTCTGCGCGGTCTGCGGCAACGTCTCCGACGACGAGCGCTGTCGCATCTGCGCCGATCCCCGCCGTGACGGTTCGCTGGTGTGCGTCGTCGAGGAGCCCAAGGACGTCCAGGCCGTCGAGCGCACCCGTGAATTCCGCGGCCGCTACCACGTCCTGGGTGGGGCGTTGGACCCGCTGTCCGGCGTCGGTCCGGAGCAGTTGCGCATCCGCGAGTTGCTGACCCGGATCGGCGAGCAGGTGGACGGCGTCGACATCACCGAGGTGATCATCGCGACCGATCCCAACACCGAGGGTGAGGCGACGGCGACCTATCTGGTGCGGATGCTGCGTGACATTCCCGGCCTGACCGTGAGCCGGATTGCGTCCGGGCTGCCGATGGGCGGTGACCTGGAGTTCGCCGACGAGCTGACGCTGGGACGTGCGCTGACCGGCCGCCGCGCCATGGTGTGAGTCACACGGGCAACTCCAGCACCGAGCCTGACCCAATAGGCGATGTTTTAAGTGAGCACCACCGGCGATATCACCTCGCCGGGAGATTTCGCATGCGCGCTCGAAATGAAAAGCGCATCATCCCGAGGTCAAGTGACCCACGAGGCTGATGTGACTGACCCTTAGGCTCGAAGCCGTTCGCGGCGAAGCAGTTCCACTTCCGGTAACTCCAGCGGCGTCAACGCACCGACCACCTTGCCCAGCAGCAGATCGGCGAACTCGGGGTTGCGGGCCAAGCATGGACCGTGCATGTAGGTGGCGAACACACTGCCCTGCACCGCGCCGTCGATGCCATCGCCCAACCGGTTGCCCGCGCCCTTCTTCACCGCGCCCAGCGGCGCCGCGGCATCGCCGAGAACCGTTCCGCCGCGGTGGTTTTCGAAACCGGTCAACGGCGCGGTCAGCCCGCTCAGCAGCGGTGCGCTGACCAGTTCGCCGATGGTGCGCGCCGGCTGCGGTGCGGTGGTCAGATCCAGCAGGCCCACGCCTTCGACCCGTTCGCCCGCCGAGGTCTCGTACCAGTGGCCGAGCACCTGGATGGCCGCGCAGATCGCCAGCACCGGCGCGCCGCGCGCGGCAGCTCGCTGCAGTCCCGGGTACTGGATCAGGTGCTTGGTGGCCAGCCGCTGCGCGTAGTCCTCGGCTCCGCCCAGCGTGTACAGGTCGAGGCTGTCGGGCACCGGGTCGGCCAGCGTGATCTCGACGATCTCGGCGGTGATGCCGCGCAGACGCAGCCGTTGTCGCAGCACCGCCGCGTTGCCGCCGTCGCCGTAGGTGCCCATCACGTCGGGCAGCACCAGGCCGATCCGAACCGTCGAATCAGTCATGACGGGCCAATCTGCGCTGCAACTGCAGGAACGCCGTGTAGTTGGCCACCACCTCGACGGGCCCGGGGGGACACGTCGCGATGGCCGCCACGGTGTCGTGCACCAGGGTGTGCTTGACGTCGGCGTAGCCCAGCCGGACGGCCAGGTCGGTGCCGCGTTCGCCGGCTGCGACCACGGCCGTGTTCTCGAAGTGCTCGAAGCGCACATCCCACAGCCAGGACAGGTCTTCGCCGTCGGGCACCTGACCGTTAACCGCGATCACCACCCCGGCGGCGTCCTTGTCCACCATCGACAACGCTTCCTGCCAGCCGGCCGGGTTCTTCGCCAACAACATGCGCACGTTGTGCGAGCCGACCTGGATGGTGCGATAGCGGCCGGCCACCTCGTCGACACCGGAGACGGCGGCCACCGCGGCCACCGGATCGGCGCCGAGCGTGACGGCGGCCGCCACCGCCTGGGCGGCGTTGCCCCGGTTCACCGTGCCGGGCAGCGCCAGTCGCATCGGCAGCGCCAATCCGTCTGGGCCGTAAAGGTTTTCGTCGTCGAACCACCACTGCGGGCTGGGGCGTTTGAAGTCGGCGCCGGTCGAATACCAGTGGCCTTGGTCGCGGACGATCACCTCACCACTGCGCGGGCAACTGACCGAGTCGGCCGCCCAGCTGCCGCCCGCGGCCACCCAAACCACTCTTGTGTGGTCGTACGCGGCCGAGGTCATCAACACGTCGTCGCAGTTGGCGACGACGACGGCCTGCGGATGTGCGGCCAGGCCGGCCCGCAGCCGGCGCTCGATCACGTTGATCTCGCCGACCCGGTCCAGTTGGTCACGGGACAGGTTGAGCAACACGACGACTGCGGCCTCGACGGCATCTAAGACATGCGGCACGTGCATCTCGTCGACCTCGAGCGCCGCGAGCCCGGCGGTACGGTCGGCGGCCAGCGCGGCCACCAGGCCGGCGTCCATGTTGGCGCCTTCGGCGTTGGTGGCGACGGCGCCGATGGTCCGCAGGGCGGCGGCGGTCATCCGGGTGGTCGTCGATTTACCGTTGGTGCCGGTCACGATGACCGATCGTCGGCCGGTGCCGAGTTGGCGCAGGATCGAGGAGTCCAGGGTCATCGCGACCAGGCCGCCGATCATGGCGCCGGCCCCCCGACCGGTCACCCGGGACGCCCATCGCGCGCCGGCTCCGGCGGCAAGAGCGAGGCGTCCGCGGGCGGTGATCACTCGGAGAGGTTAACCGCGCGACACGAAGCCGAGCGACCCGATGATGTCGGCTCGGCGTGAAATCCTCCATTCATGTTCACGACGTCCTGGGGCAGGCCGGTGACCGAGCCCGGAGCCGGCTGGGCCGTCATCGACGTCGAGACCTCCGGCTTCAAGCCCGGCGACGCCCGCGTGATCAGCCTCGCCGTGCTCGCCCTCGA
Organism: Mycobacterium cookii; assembly: GCF_010727945.1. Lineage (NCBI taxonomy): Bacteria > Bacillati > Actinomycetota > Actinomycetes > Mycobacteriales > Mycobacteriaceae > Mycobacterium > Mycobacterium cookii. The sequence continues at coordinate 3,057,300 of NZ_AP022569.1, read as the reverse complement.
CGCCGACGGGCGGGTCGAGCAATCCGTGGTCAGCCTGCTCAATCCGGGTGTGGATCCCGGGCCGACCCACATCCACGGCTTGACCGCAGAGATGCTCGAAGACCAGCCGCAGTTCAGCGACATCGTCGGCGATGTCGTGGAGCTGGTGCGCGGACGAACGCTGGTCGCGCACAACGTCGCCTTCGACTACGGCTTCCTGACCGCGGAGGCCGAGCTGGCCGACGTCGAGCTGCCGATCGACAGCGTCATGTGCACGGTCGAGCTGGCCCGTCGGCTGGAGCTGGGCACCGACAACCTGCGACTGGAGACGCTGGCCGCGCACTGGGGGGTGACCCAGCGACGGGCGCACGATGCGTTTGACGACGCCGTGGTGCTGACCGACGTGCTCGCGGCCTCGCTGCGGCGGGCCCGCGAACGCGATGTGTGGCTGCCGGTGCGGCCCGTCACCCGGCGGCGCTGGCCCAGCGGCCGGGTCACCCATGACGAGCTTCGGCCGTTGAAGGTGCTGGCGTCCCGGATGCCGTGCCCGTATCCGAACCCTGGCCCCTATGTCAGCGGTGGGCCGCTGATTCAGGGCATGCGGGTCGCGCTGGCCGCCGAGGTTCAGCGAACCCACGAGGAGCTGGTCGAGCGGATCCTGCACACCGGCCTGGCCTACGCCGAAGCCGTCGACTTGGACACCTCGCTGGTGATCTGCAATGAACGCCGGCCGGCCCGCGGCAAGGGCTATCTGGCCCACGAGCTCGGGGTACCGCTGGTGTCCGACGCGAAGTTCATGGACTGCGTCGGCGCGGTCGCGGGCCGCGCCGGTGTCGGCGAAGCACATGCGGGCGAGCAGTTCGCGCTGTTTTGATGCCCGACTCCTCCTCCCGCCGCTGCGCGGCGCGCATCGTCATCGGGCGGTTTTGATGCCCGACTCCTCCTCCGCGCAGCGGCGCGCATCGTCATCGGGCGGTTTTGATGCCCGACTCCTCCTCCCGCCGCTGCGCGGCGCGCATCGTCATCGGGCGGTTTTGATGCCCGACTCCTCCTCCCGCCGCTGCGCGGCGCGCATCGTCACCAGGCGGTTTTGATGGCAGGTATGCGGCCGGCATGGGTTGACGACACCCTGTTTCCGTTCACCAGCCGATTCCTCGAAATCGACGGCAACACCGTGCACTACGTCGACGAAGGTCGCGGCCCCATTCTGCTCATGCTGCACGGGAATCCGACCTGGTCGTTCGTCTACCGCGACGTCATCTCGCAGCTGTCGGCGACGTTTCGGTGCATCGCGCTGGACTATCCGGGGTTCGGGCTGTCGAGCCCGGCCCCCGGCTACCGATTCCATCCCGCCGACCACGCCCGGGTGGTGGGCGAATTCGTGGACCGTCTGGACCTGCGCGATGTCACCTTGGTCGTCCAGGACTGGGGCGGGCCCATCGGCCTGACCGCTGCCGTCGCGCGCCGTGAGCGTTTCTCGGCGCTGGTGGTGGGTAACACCTGGGCGTGGCCGGTCAACGGCGATCTTCACTTCGAGATGTTCTCCCGGTTCATGGGCGGTCCGATCGGGCGCCTGCTGATCAGGCGGTTCAATTTCTTCGTCAACGCCATGATTCCGGCCGGGCATCGGCGCCGCCGGCCGACTGCAGCGGAGATGGACCATTACCGGCAGGCCTTGCCGACGCCGCAGCGGCGGATGCCGAGCGCGATCTTTCCCAAAGACATCCTCGCGGCGCAGGCTTTTCTGGCCGACCTCGAGCACGGGCTGCCGACGCTCGCAGACCTGCCTACCCTGATCGTGTGGGGGGACGCGGACATCGCGTTCCGCGACAACGAACGACGGCGTTGGGAGGCGCTGCTGCCCCGGCACCACACCGTCGTACTGTCCGGGGCGGGCCACTACCTACAGTCAGACGCTCCAACCGAATTCGCCGACGCCATCGCCGCGTGGCACAACCAGCACTAGGAGTCGTCAGCTCTATGCCGATCACACGAAGCCGTCGGCGGACGTGGGCTGCGCTGGCAGCGGTGGTTGCCGCGTTGGCGGCCTGCGGTTCGCCCGGCAACGTCGGTACGGCATCGAAAACAGCGGGCGTGCACGTCCCGGAGAACTTCTGCGGTCTGCTCAGCGGATCCGAAATCAGTCGCGTGGTAGGCCGGGCGTTTCCCGCGCCGGAGGGCAGCCAATCGCCCAGCGAAGCGCAGTGCGCCGCGATACCGACCGCGGGCAACGACGTCACCTTCAAGCTGTACTGGAACAACCTGTACTGCGTCGAGGGCAAGCCCGCCGACGGGCAGTGCCTCAACGCGCAGTCCAAGGGATTCCTCGCCAACAAGCAGACCGCCGGCAAGGTTCAGGACGTCTCCGGCCTGGGCGATCGGGCCTTCTGCTTCGTCGCGCCGCCAGCAACCCTCGACGTGCTCAAGGGCTGGATCTATCTGATCGTCAGCGCCGACAACTGCGCTCAGGCCCAGACCCTGGCTGGCATGGTGCTGGCCAAGGTCGAGGCCTGACGCCTTATTTCCGGGCGGCCCGGTTCACCGCCGACACGACGGCGCGCAGTGAGGCGGTGGTGATCGACGGCGCGATGCCGGCACCCCATACGGTTCGACCGCCCACCGACGCCTCGACATAGGCGGCGGCCTGAGCGTCCTCGCCGCCGCTCATCGCGTGCTCGGAGTAATCCAGCACGGCCACATCGAACCCGATGTGCGCCAGCGCGTCGACGAACGCGGCCAGCGGGCCGTTGCCCGATCCGCTGATCTCGGTCTCGGCGCCGTCGACCTTGACCGTCGCGACGATCCGGGTGACGCCGTGGTCCTCTTCGGAGGCGTCGACCCGCTGCTTCATCCGTTCCAGCGGCCGGATCGGGGCCAGGTACTCCTCGTTGAACGCGTCCCACATCTCCTTCGGGGTGACCTCGCCGCCCTCGCCGCCTGAGCCCTCGGCGATCTTCTGGATCACCTGGGAGAACTCGATCTGCAGCCGCCGCGGCAGCGCCAGGCCGTGGTCGGACTTCATGATGTAGGCCACCCCGCCCTTGCCGGACTGCGAGTTGACCCGGATCACCGCCTCGTAGGTGCGGCCCACGTCGCGTGGGTCGATCGGCAGATACGGGACCTGCCAGAGCATGTCGTCGACGTCCGAATCCGCTTCGTCCGCAGCGACTTTCATCGCGTCCAAGCCCTTGTTGATCGCGTCCTGGTGGCTGCCGGAGAACGCGGTGTACACCAGATCGCCGCCGTAGGGGTGACGTTCGGGCACCGGCAACTGGTTGCAGTACTCGACGGTGCGACGGATCTCGTCGATGTTGGAGAAGTCGATCTGCGGGTCGATGCCGCGGGAGAATTGATTCAGGCCCAAGGTCACCAGGCATACGTTGCCGGTCCGTTCGCCGTTGCCGAACAGGCAGCCCTCGATCCGGTCAGCTCCGGCCTGATAACCCAATTCGGCTGCGGCGACCGCGGTTCCGCGATCGTTGTGCGGGTGCAAGCTCAGGATGACCGAATCGCGCCGTTTCAAGTTGCGGCTCATCCACTCGATCGAATCGGCGTAGACGTTGGGTGTGGCCATCTCGACGGTGGCCGGCAGGTTGAAGATGATCGGGTTGTCCGGGGTGGGCTTGATGACGTCGCCGACGGCGTCGCACACCTGCTTGGCGTACTCGAGCTCGGTCCCGGTGTAGGACTCCGGCGAGTATTCGAAGCGCCACTGGGTGCCCGGGTATTTCGCGGCCTCCTCGACACACTTGCGCGCGCCGTCGGTCGCGATCGCCTGCACCGCAGCCCGGTCGGCGCGAAAGACGACGCGCCGCTGCAGGATTGACGTCGAGTTGTAGAAGTGCACGATCGCACGGTGGACGCCCTCGCAGGCCAGGAAGGTCCGCTCGATCAGTTCGGGCCGGCACTGGGTCAGCACCTGGATGGTGACGTCCTCGGGGATCGCACCCTCGGTGATGATCTCGCGAACGAAGTCGAAGTCGGTCTGACTGGCCGACGGGAAGCCGACCTCGATCTCCTTGTAGCCCATACGCACCAGCAGGTCGAACATGCGCCGCTTGCGGGCCGGGCTCATCGGGTCGATGAGCGCCTGGTTGCCGTCGCGCAGATCCACCGCGCACCACAGCGGTGCTTTGTCGATGACGTGGTCGGGCCAGGTGCGGTCGGCCAAGCGGACGGGCTCGACCTCATCGGCGAACGATCGATACCGGCTGACCGGCATCGACGATCCGCGCTGGGTGTTCCACGCCTGCTGGCCGGCGTTTGGTGGGCCTGCGGGTTTGGTGATCGTCCTGTGTGAGGTGAATGCGTCGGGGGAGTCGTCCGACGTTTTGCTAAAAGTCGTCACGGTCATTGCTCCGGATTTTCAGAAGGGCGCCCATTAGAGGCTTAGACCGGCGCATCGCGAACACCCGCGACAGGAAGCCGGTCTGGATCAGGCCCTGTCGCGGCGTCCGAGAAGGAGCACCCGCTGCACGCTGTGTACTGTACCCCGCCCGCGGGTTTGCCCAAAACCCCTGCTCGCTACTTGGTGGCCGGGACGATCCGCACGGGTATGTCGGTGTTCTCGTCGGTCCAGTAGCTCGCGCAGACCCGGTGGTAGCCGTCGGCGATCTGCATCGCCACCCCGGTGTTGAGGTCGCCGCGGACGGCCAGGATGGGCGACAGGCGCTGACCCTTCTTGATCTTCTTCAGGTCTCGGCTCACGTGCGGGTTGTCTACCGGCAACAGCTGCAGGCACGACGCCCGCAGCAGGTCCTTGGCCTTCTTGCGCACGATTGGGGCTTGCTTGAGCGCCGCCACGATCTCGCTGATCTGCTCGGCGGTGGCGAGCAGGGCGAGATAGTCGGCCGCCGCCGGGTAATCGTGCTCGTCGGGCTCGTCGCCCCACAACACCTCATTGCTGCTGGCCATCGTGACCACCTCTCTGCAGAGCGCATCCGCGGGCCACTATTGGATATCAGACGCCCCGTCGCTGCGGGCGTTTGCGTGGACGGGCGCGGGCAGCGGGGCGCTGGACCGCTGCGACCTTGGTCGTGTCGGTCAGCGTCACCTTGAACTGCATCGCCCGGTACGGCCAGCCGGTTGCGGTATCCCACTGCGACACGATCAGCCCGACACCGCCGGGAGCATCCAGCGTCGACCCGGGCAGCACATAGCCGCCGTAGAGCTGCGCAACCTGGTTGTTCGCCAGGTCTTGGGCGTCCCAGGTCGACCCGACCAACGGGGTCTGCAGCTCAGCCTCGTAGAGGTTGGCCGTCGGGCTGTCGATCGTGCGGTAACTCAGCGCGTACTGCGACGACAGGAAGCCGCCCAATATCCATGTGCCGCAGTCCAATCGGCGCAGGGTCAGCTCGCCCCAGGTCTCGGCGGGCGGCGTGATCGGGGTCGGCGCGTTGTCCCAAGCCCACTGGTTGTCGGCCCAACCCCAGCCCGAGTACTTCGACATGTCACCGATGTCGTCGGGGCGCACCCGTCGAAGAATGATGCCCTTGTCGCGCTGAAACCCGGTGGAGACGACGTAGACCCAACCGTCGTCGGGGTTGTAGTCCCACGACCACAGCTGCGCGTAACCGTTGTGCAGCGACGCGGGGAAGGTGGCCCGGGCGCCCATCTCCTGCCACGTGGCGCCGTTGTCGGTCGAGGCCCAGATGCCGGTCCAGATGACATTGCCGAAGCCGCGGTTGACGATGGCGTGCAGGTACATCGTCTGCCCGATGACCAACAGGTCGGAGGGAATGACGGTGCTGATCCCACCGCGGTTCCAGGGTGGGCTGTCATGGACATAGGCCCACAACTGCTGCGCATAATCGGCGTCTTCGCCGGCCGCGGCCGCGTACTGGATCTTGGTATTCGCGTCCCCGGTCCCGATCAGCGCGACCGGGGCGCGCCAGTCACCCTGACCGACGCTGTCGCCGGAGAAGGTGTCTCCGAACACCGACACCAGCTTGCCGTTCGGTGCGACGGCGCTGACGCCGAGGTCGGTGCCGGTGACCCCCCACGAGTCGGTGATGCCCGGGCCGGTGATGTCACCGAGATAGCCCTGGACGGGCGCTGCCGGTATCGCCGCCGCGCGTTTCGTGGTCTTCTTGGCCGCGACGGATTTCTTTGCGGTGGAGGTCTTTTCGCGCCGCTGTCGTACCTGGCTCATGGGGTGCCTCGCAGACTCGTCGTTCCGGCTCAGCTTACGTTGGCGATGACCGCCCAGGTGCCGATCGCCGACCCGATCGAGGTCCAGTAGCCGTATCGCTTGTAAATCTGGTTGGCCCAGCGCCGTTGGGCATCGAGGTCGCCGAGGTCCGACGACACCTGCGGGTCGCTGGCGTTGCGGATCGAGCACCAGAGTGGCGGGCTGGGCAGCTGCGACAGGGCGAGCGGCAGGGTGGCGTCGTCCATCTCCTCGGTCCGGGCGTCGGGGTAGTTGCGCACGATGCCGAAGGAGTCGGCGGTGTCGGCGAAGCCGAAATAGTCGACGGTTTCCACGCCGCCGGCCGCTGCGCCGAAGCTCAGCACCGGGGGACGGGAGGCCACCGGCCGCAAGTGCCCGGCGTTCGGTGCCGTCAGCGCACCGAAGCTCGACGCATGGCCGTCGGCGTGGATTGCGGCTCCAGTGAAGAGCTGCTGAGCCCACGGCTTGGATTTGAAATCCCTGGCGCAGTTGAACTTGGCATTGGTGACGACGAAGACATCGCCGAGCTGGGTGGCGGCGCCGATGCCGCCGGCGGTTCCGGTGGTGATAACCAGGTGTGGCCGTGCCTCGGCGACGATCTGCTGCCAGAACGCCACGATCGGCGCCGAAATCCCGTCGGTGGCAAGGTGTAGCTCCGACTTGATCAACAACACATTGACGTTGCCGATCTTGGTCGTCGCGACGTAGCCCAGGCAGCCGGCCTGCCGAGCCGGCGAGCGACCGGTCAACTGCGGTTCATAAGCACTCCAGTGGTGAGCGTAGGGCTTCCAGGACATGCTCGGAATCCCAGGCGTCAGCACGTCGGCCAAGGCCTGACCCTCGGCCACCGTCCACGTCACGACGACGACATCCGCAAGGGGCAACGGCTGATCGGCTGGGCGGTCGTAGGCGACGCCGTGCGGAGCGAGTCCGTCTGGCCACGGAATCGGTGCCAGCGCCTCATGTGGCGCGCGGTAGATGATCCGCTCCAGTGCGTAGTCGTTGACCGGGAACGTTCTGCCCAAGGTGGCGCTTCCGGGTGGGCCGTCTGCAGCGGCCGTGTTGTGGTGTGTGGCGCTCGACATGTCGGTACTTCTTTCTAGGTCGGTGTCCCGAAGTCGGGGTTTACGTTGTGCTGTCCGAGGCTGAGCGTCCCCGTTCGATGTGCGCCGGGGCACGCGTAGAGCGCTACTCAAACTCGGCTCCGGCATTTGGGGTTCGGCAAGTAGCGGCGCTGGCGTGAGGGGTGCGTGCGGTGCCCGGGCCAGGAGTCACGCCGCCGGGTTTCGGCGGCGTGATCCTTGAGGGTCGGCGGGTCAGGGAGCCGAGCCCGCGTATTGGCATTCGACGACCGTGGGCGTTATCAGTGCACCCGTTGACAGCGTCTTGCCGTTCTGTACCAGGTTGATGTTGTTGCCAGTGCCACCGTTGACCAACGAGCCATTCGTCAGGCTTGCTTCGCAGACCGAGAAGAAGACCTCGCCGTAGTCCGGCATCGAAGTGACCGAGCCGTTCACCGTGGGCGTCTCGACAACCCACTCCGCGCTGTTCCCCGCGAGGGTCGTCCCCGACGGAGCCGTGATCTGGTAGGACGTCGAGGCGCCACTACTGTGGTTGCCGAAATAGACCGTCGCGGTGGTGGATCCGGCGCCCTGGGCGGTGCAGATCAGCACGGAGACCAGATCGCCCGGGTTGATCGGCAGATTCGTGATCTCAACCCAGCTCGACGGGTACCACTCGTGCCACGGATAAATGGTTCGCGTGATCGAACTGCCGCTCTGGTAGACGGCGCAGGCCATGCCGGCCTGACATACGTCGCCCGAACCATCGCCGTCGATGCCGATCCAGTTCACGCAGTATTGCCATTCGTTCTGCGCCGTGGGGTACACGTTGGGCACCACCCAGTCGCCCTCGATCCATTTGAACGACTGGCCACTCGGCGCATACACGATGCCGCCCGACCAATTGCCGGACGTTTCGGTGCCGGCGCCGTTCTTTGCCGCCCTGTTGGGGTGTGTCGACTTGGTCGGATCCACCCGGAATGTGGGCTCGATGTAGTGGAACTTGTCTTTCGTCTGTGTGAAGAAACGCGTGTAGCGCTCCAGTAGATGCGGGTCGGTGGGTCGGGGCGGTAGTCCGGCTTGCGCCAGGCTTTTCGCCGAGGCGGTAAGCGGGTCGAGTTCGGGCGCAGGGCTGAAGGTCTTGATCTTGACCTTCTTGTCCAGATTGATGGTTGCCATTTCGATACTCCTATCCTGTTTCGTGTTCTGCTACAGCATCTTTGGTCGACGACCGCCGGGTTGGCGGACCGCCGCGTCCGGTGGCCAGGTGCTTTCCTTCGTCGCCTTAACTCATCGGCCGTCTTGGTGCGGACAACGCTGCTCGGGCCGGCGAACGAAGGCACGCGTAGCGCCCTACTCGTTGTTGGGCCGGGAAAACGCCGGTACCTGTCGACCGCGTACTACTCGTGGCGATGTCCCCGACCGGCCCAGAAGTCGGGTAGTCGGGTACGCAAGCCGCTGGGTAGCCGATGTTTTTACGGTCAATGGATCATCACAACAATAGGAGGATGCAATGACCGTTCTACGAGAGGCTCGTCCCATCAAAACTGTTGAGCAGGAGCAGGATTGGAGCCATGTGCGCGGCTATGGCTGGCGGCCGCAGCTGCCGGACGCCCGGGACAGGATGTATGCGCCGAGGCTCACGAGCCTGCCCCCCGAGCACGACCTGCGGCCGTCGATGCCGCCGGTCTACGACCAGGGCCAGCTCGGCTCATGCACCGGTAACGCGATCGCCGGCGCGATGGAGTACGAGCGGGACCGTCAGGGGTTGCCCGATTTCGTGCCGTCTCGGTTGTTCGTCTACTACAACGAACGTGCGCTGGAAGGCACGGTGTCCAGCGACTCGGGCGCGGTCATCAGGGACGGCATCAAGGTCGTGAACACCGAAGGGGTGTGCCCGGAGACCCTGTGGCCCTACGACACCGGGATGTTCGCGGTGAAGCCGCCGCGGCGCTGCTACGTCGCCGCGACGAAAGATAAAGCGGTTCAATACGAGTCGATCCAATCGCTGGGCGACCTCAAAGACGCGATCGCGTCGAATCTGTCGGTCGTGTTCGGTTTCACCGTGTACGAGAGTTTCGAATCCCAGGCCGTCGCGCGCACCGGCGTGATGCCGCTGCCCAAGGCGGGTGAGTCCGTTGTCGGCGGCCACGCAGTCCTTGCCGTCGGCTATTCGGATCCCGAGCGCCACGTCATCGTTCGCAACTCGTGGGGCCAGTCGTGGGGTGACCACGGCTACTTCTACATGCCCTACCAGTACCTGACCGGGTCCAAGGCGAGCGCCGACAGCTCACCGATCAGCCACGCGCACTTGGCCAGTGACTTCTGGGCGATCCAGGCGGTGTCGTCGTGACCGGCGACCCTGCGGCGCACCGCTTGTGACGAGGACCGCTATTCCGGACTCGATGTCCGGAATAGCGGTATCATCGCTGGTCGTGGACACTCGGTCCTGGCCGATCGTGCGCCGGGAAGACGAATTCGGCACTATTCGCTCGGCTCTGGCCGGGACGCAGGACTTCGCCGGAATCGTGCTGTTCGGGGACGCCGGGGTGGGCAAGACCACCTTGGCGCGGGCGGTCACCCAGTCGCTGCCGACGCCGGTGCACTGGGTGGCGGGGACCGAGTCGGCCCGGTCGATTCCGTTGGGCGTCTTCGCGCATCTGGTCGGCCCGGCGGCGTCGCGGGATCCGATCGCCGGGTTGGCCGCTGCGCGCGAAACAATCCGCAGCGCCGAGCATTCGATCATCGGCGTCGACGACGCGCACCTGCTCGACCACCTCTCGGCGACGCTGGTGCACCAGCTGGCGCTGGAAGGATCCGTGCGAATCGTGGCGGCGGTCCGCGACGGGGAAACCGTTCCCGATGCGATCACATCGTTGTGGAAGGACGGGTACCTCAAACGGCTGAGGCTGACACCGTTCAGCAAGACGCAGTGCCTGGCCCTCGTCGAGGAGGCGCTCGGCGGTCGGCTGGAGGGCCTGTCCGGCGATTTGATGTGGACGGCATCGTGCGGCAACGCACTGTACATCCGGCATCTCGTCGAGGGTGCGCTGGAAGCGGGCACCCTTCGGCAGGTGCGCGGTGTCTGGCAGCTGCGCGGGCGCACCGCGGTGACGTCCGAGCTCGCCTCGCTGCTCGACGCGCGTATCGAGCAGCTGCCCGAGGACGAGGCGCACACCCTGCAGCTACTGGCCTTCGCGGAACCGCTGTCCCTGGACACCCTGTCGACCCTGGTCGGGCCCGACACCGTCGAGGGCGTCGAGCGGCGCGGCTTGATCCGCGTCGTGGAGGACTCGCACACACTGGACGTCCGATTCACCCATCCCCTCTACGGCGAAGTGATTCGGCGTGGACTCGGCCGCGCTGCCACCCGTCGCCTCAAGGGCGAACTCTTCTCCGCGATGCATCAGCAGCCGGTTCACGCACCGGCACAACGCATTCGGCTGGCGGAATTGGCCCTGGACAGCGACTCGACCGCCGACAGCGAGCTGTTCGCCGCCGCCGCGCACGACGCCATCGCACTGACGAACATCACCCTGGGTGAACGCCTCGCGCGCGCCTCGGTGGAGCGCGGCGGCGGGCTGGTGGCCAGCGAACTGCTGGCGCGGTCACTGCTGTGGCAGGGCCGGGCGGCCGAGGCGGAAGACGTCCTGAACGCGTTCGACCCGGACAGCATGAACGAGCTGGAGCTGGTGCGCTGGGGCATGGCGCGAATCGCGAACCTGCACTGGTCGATGGGCGACGCCGCACGGGCTGACGAAGTGCTGCACCTGCTGCAGCGACGAGTCAGCCACCCGGCGCTGCGGCTTGTCGTCGAGGGGGTCGCGTCGGCGACCCGGGCCTTTGAGAACCTGCTCGACGAGGCCGCGGTCGCGTCGCAGCGAGTGCTGGACGACGCGACGGCATCACCGTGGGCGCTCATCTGGGCGGTGTTCGGCGGGACGCTGGCGGCGGCGCTGGCCGGCCGGGTGGACGATGCGGCAGCGATCGTCGAACGCGGGCGCCAGATCGAGAACGAGCTCGACAGCCTGCTGCGCTACCCCACGATGTTCGGCGAGATTCGCGCGTTGACACTGGCCGGGGAGTTCGACGACGCCGAGGCACGCTCCGGGCACATCGGCCAGATCTCCTCGCCCGGTCAGTACCTCGCCTGGGGCATGTCCAACATCCTGTTGGGCGCCGTGGAAGTCGCCCGGGGCCGATTCGATCTGGCCGCGCCCCGGATGGAGGAAACCGTCGCGGCGTTGGCGGCGGAGTCCGCGGCGTCGTGGAGCTTCCCGGCCGCGATGCTGCTGGCGCAATCCCATTGCGTACTGGGCAATGTCGACGCCGCAGCGAAGACGGTCAACGAACTGCGCGGCAAGGTCGGCCGCCACGTGGCGGTGTTCGAACCGCAGTTCCGCCTCGTCGAGGCGTGGCTCGCCGCCGCAGAAGGCCACGTCAGCGGGGCGATATCGCGTGCCCTGGAAGCAGCCGACCTGGCCCGGGATTCGGGCCAACGGGCCGTGGAGATGGTCGCCCTGCATGACGCGGCCCGATTCGGCGACCTCACCTCGCTGCAGCGTCTGGTCGACATCGCGCACACCATCGGCGGGCGGCTGGCCGCGCCGCTGGCCACCTACGGGGCCGCCCTGCTTTCGTCTGATGCCGATGAATTGTGTTCGGCTGCAGAGCAATTCGAATCGATTGGGGCGCTGCTGTCGGCCGCGGACGCGGCCGCCCAAGCAGCGGCGTTGTTCCGGGCGGCCGACGATCGCCGCCATGCCCAAGACTGCGCCGCCACCGCGGACCGGCTCGCGGCGGCCTGCGGCGGTGTGCACACACCGGCCCTGGAGATGGCGTCGCAGCCGTTGCCGTTGAGCCCCCGCGAGCGTGAGATCGCCAGCTTCGTCTCGCAGGGGCTGAGCAACCGTGACATCGCGGACCGGCTGGTCGTCTCGACCCGCACCGTGGAAGGCCACATCTACCGGGCCTGCATCAAGCTCGACGTCACCGATCGCGAGGGACTGGCGCTGGTCATCCGCCGGGGCCGCGGCGACTAAGACGGCGGTGAACGCCCGACGCCGGCGCAAGTATTCTGTTTGTCGACTATTACTCACCAGTACCCTCCTGACCTGAAAGAGCAACAGTGGCGCTCGTCGTGCAGAAGTACGGCGGATCCTCGGTGGCCGACGCCGAGCGGATCCGCCGGGTCGCCGAACGCATCGTCGCCGCCAAGAAGCAGGGCAACGACGTGGTCGTCGTGGTCTCGGCGATGGGCGACACCACCGACAACCTGCTCGATCTGGCCCAGCAGGTCTGCCCGGCGCCGCCGGCCCGCGAACTGGACATGCTGTTGACCGCCGGCGAGCGGATCTCCAACGCGCTGGTCGCGATGGCCATCGAATCGCTGGGTGCGCAGGCGCGCTCCTTCACCGGATCTCAGGCCGGCGTCATCACGACAGGCGCGCATGGCAAGGCCAAGATCATCGACGTCACCCCGACCCGACTGCAGTCCGCGCTCGACGAGGGGCGGATCGTCCTGGTGGCTGGATTCCAGGGGGTCAGCCAGGACACCCGCGACGTCACCACGCTGGGCCGCGGCGGCTCGGACACCACCGCGGTGGCGCTGGCCGCCGCCCTGAAAGCCGACGTCTGCGAGATCTACACCGACGTGGATGGGATCTTCAGCGCCGACCCGCGGATCGTGCCCAACGCCCGCCGCCTGGACACGGTCACTTTCGAGGAGATGCTCGAGATGGCCGCCTGCGGCGCCAAGGTGCTGATGCTGCGCTGCGTGGAGTACGCCCGCCGCTACAACATTCCGGTTCACGTCCGTTCGTCGTACTCGGACAAGCCGGGCACCCTCGTCACCGGATCGATTGAGGACATACCCATGGAAGAGCCCATTCTGACCGGCGTCGCACACGACCGCAGCGAGGCCAAGGTGACGGTGGTCGGCATCCCCGACTATCCGGGCTACGCCGCCAAGGTGTTTCGCGCGGTCGCCGACGCCGACGTCAACATCGACATGGTGTTGCAGAACGTCTCCAAGGTCGAGAACGGCAAGACCGACATCACCTTCACCTGCCCCCGTGACAGCGGGCCGGCCGCGGTGGAGAAGCTGGATTCGCTCAAAGACGAAATCGGGTTCAGCCAAGTGCTTTACGACGACCACATCGGCAAGGTGTCGCTGATCGGCGCCGGGATGCGCAGCCACCCCGGGGTCACCGCCACCTTCTGCGAGGCGCTGGCCGAAGTCGGCGTCAACATCGACCTGATCTCCACGTCGGAGATCCGGATATCGGTGCTGTGCCGCGACACCGAACTAGACAAGGCCGTTGTCGCGTTACACGAAGCATTCGGCCTCGGCGGTGCCGAGGAGGCCACGGTGTACGCGGGGACGGGACGTTAGAGATGGTTGCCATTGGCGTAGTGGGCGCCACCGGCCAGGTGGGCCAGGTGATGCGAAGGCTGCTCGACGAGCGTGACTTCCCGGCAAGCAGCGTGCGGTTCTTCGCGTCGTCTCGCTCGCAGGGCCGCAAGCTGCCGTTCCGTGGCCAGGAGATCGAGGTCGAGGACGCCGAGACGGCCGACCCGACCGGCCTGGACATCGCGTTGTTCTCCGCCGGTGGGGCGATGTCGCGGGTGCAGGCGCCGCGGTTCGCCGCGGCGGGTGTGACGGTGATCGACAACTCGTCGGCCTGGCGCAAGGACCCCGACGTGCCGCTGGTGGTGTCCGAGGTGAACTTCGCGCGCGACGCACACCGGCGTCCCAAGGGCATCATCGCCAACCCGAACTGCACGACGATGGCCGCGATGCCGGTGCTCAAGGTGCTGCACGACGAGGCTCAGCTGGTGCGCCTGATTGTGTCGAGCTACCAGGCCGTGTCCGGCACCGGGCTGGCCGGCGTTGCCGAGCTCGCCGAGCAGGCCCGCGCCGTCATCGACGACGCCGAACAGCTGGTGCATGACGGCAGCGCGGTGACCTTCCCGGAGCCGAAGGCCTACGTCGCGCCGATCGCGTTCAACGTCGTACCGCTGGCCGGAAAGCTGGTCGACGACGACTCCGGTGAGACCGACGAGGACCAGAAGCTGCGCTCCGAAAGCCGCAAGATTCTGGGCATTCCGGACTTGCTGGTCAGCGGTACCTGTGTGCGGGTTCCGGTGTTCACCGGTCACTCGCTGTCGATCAACGCCGAGTTCGCCCAACCGCTGTCGCCGCAGCGAGCTCGCGAAATTCTTTCTCGTGCACCGGGAGTCACGGTGGTCGATGTCCCGACGCCACTGGCAGCCGCCGGCGTCGACGATTCCCTGGTGGGGCGGATTCGCCGCGACCCGGGCGTGCCGGACGGGCGGGGTCTGGCATTGTTCGTCTCGGGCGACAACCTGCGCAAAGGCGCGGCGTTGAACACTATTCAGATTGCCGAGCTCCTCGCCGCCGAGCTCTGACTCGCGGGTGAACCTGGCGCGATCGTCGCTGATCGCCGTCCTGCTTGTCTGCCAAGGGGTCTCGTTCGCGCACGCCGACCCGCCCGCGCCGATGCCTCAGCCGGTGCTGCCACCGCTGGCGCCCGGCGAGGTGATCCGGATCGGCCCGACCGCCGGAACCGGCACACCCACCGGCGAATACGGCATCGGGGCCACCGACCTGTGCGTGTTCATCGAATTTCCGACCCAGGTCGAACAGGTCTGCGGCGACAGCTTTGCTGGCCAGGGCGTCGGCTTCGGTGGCTACTATTCGCCGATCGCGTTACGGGTCGACACGTCGTCGGTCGACGACCCGGACGGCGTGAAATATACCGGGGTCACCGGCGTCACCGAGCCGCTGCTGGCCGACCCGACGCCGCCGGGCGATTCGCAGCTACCGGCCGGTGTCGTACAGATCAACCGGCAGAACTACTTGCTGGTGACCACCACCAAAGACCTGGTGCCACAGAGCTCACGTCTGGTCAAAGCCGAACCGACACATGGTCTTTGGCAGACCGTCCCGGGGTCGGTTCGCGACGGCGGTTACGCGGACGGGCAGCAGTCGCAGGTCAGCGGCTACTACGACCCGATACCGACACCCGAGTCGCAGACCGGCTGGGTTTACATCGTCGCCGACAACTTCGACCGCAGCCAGCCGGCGGTGCTCTACCGGGTCGCGCCGCACAATTTCGGCGACCGCTCCCGGTGGCAAGGCTGGGCGTCGGGACCCGGCGGGGGCTGGGGTAGGACGCCAACACCGTTGTGGGGCGACACGATTGGTGAGATCAGCTTCACCCAGATCGATGGCAAGTCGGTGTTGTCGTATTTCAATTCCAGCACCGGCAACATGGAAGTGCGGGTGGCTGACGACCCGACCTCGCTGGGCAGCGCACCGGTCACCACGGTCGTCCAGCACGACGAGTGGCCCGAACCCGCCGAAAGCCTGCCGTCGCCGCACGACAACCGACTGGCCCAGCCGTACGGCGGCTACATTTCGCCGGGTTCGACGCTGGACGAGCTGCGGGTGTTCGTCAGCCAGTGGCACAACAGTGACCCGCAGGCGCGGGCTCCGTACCGGGTGATCCAATTCGCGGTCAACCCGTTCAAACCTTGGTCGGAGCCGTAGCGGCTATGTCGATACGGCCTTGAGTTCTGCTCGGGCCTGGTCGATTTGGTCGTAGGCGTGCATCACAATCTCGGCGATGGTCATCGTCTCCCCCTTGCGGGCCAACGATTCGTAGGTCGGGTCGCCGAGGACGTCACGCAGGTGGCTGATGGTCGTGGTGATCTCGGGAAAGCCCGCCGTGCTGAGGGGATCGACGGCGAAACCCGCGATGACCGCCGCCGGGTCGTAGCGTCCGAGCCGGTCCAACAGCGCGGTGAGGACGGTCGGGGGGACATCGCAAGAATCCGTGCCGAACAGCGAGCTGTGCGGCCGCCGATTGGCGCACGCTGGCCGGCTAGTGGTGACACGATGTTGGCGTGAGCGATGCTCATGACGGCAGGCGGACTACGAGCACGGGGCCATCGCTGCGAAAGGCAGTTGCTGTTGCAATTGTCTCGCTTACTCTCGCGGCGGTCGCCTCGTGCGGCGGTGCAGCGCGCACAGCCCTGAAGGACAGCCCGCAGGCAATGCCGGTGCCAGTTGCGGTACCTGCGCCGATGCCGGCGCCCGCAGCGGTGCCCCCGCCTGCGCCACCGGCGCCCAATGCGGCTGCCGCACCGGATTTCGTAACGGTCTCCAAGCTGATGAACGATGCGATTGCGGCACGGACGGTGCCAGGTGGCGTGGTGGCGATCGGCCATGGCGGCAATGTCGATTTCCAACAGGCGTACGGCTTGCGCAAGCTTGCCGGCGAATCGGGGCTGGATGGATCGCCTGCGCCCGCGGAGCCGATGACCGAGGACACGATTTTCGACATCGCATCGTTGACGAAGCCGCTCGCAACCGCGACCGCGGTCATGCAGCTTTACGAACAAGGCAAGGTTGTATTCGACGACCCCGTGCAGACGTATTTGCCTGACTTCAACACGGGCAACGATCCACAACGTGCAATGGTGACGGTTCGCATGTTGCTGACGCACACTTCAGGCGAACCGGAAGACGTACGCCTCGACGATCCATGGGGACTGGGCGGAGCCGACAAGCGAGAAGGCATTTTCCGTGCCCTCACGATGCCGCTGCAGTCGGAGCCCGGCGAGGTTTTCAACTACGCCGACATCAACTTCATTCTGCTTGGCGCGCTGATCGAGAAAGTCACTGGCGAGCCGGAAGATGTTTACGTTCAACAGAATGTCTTTGCGCCGCTTGGTATGGAAGAAACCCGCTATCTTCCCCCGGCTAAAGCATGTGGCCCACATGTGCTGCGGGGAGCTGCGATTGGCTGGGCCCCCGCGCCACTAGGGGGCATGTCAGGGGATTGTCCTGCGGGCACGTGGAGCACGAGTCTGTTGTCGCGCATCGCACCGACGACACATGACGACGAAAGCAGGAACGATCCAGGCAAGAATCCCGATTTCGATTTCTTGCTTCGGGGCGTTGTGTTTGACCCGTCGACGCGCCGCATGGGTGGGGTGGCCGGGCATGCCGGTGTGTTCTCGACGGTGCACGACGTCAGCATCTATGCGCAGGCGCTGCTTGATCGGCTGGCGGGCCGCCCGAGCAAGTTTCCGCTGAAGCAGGCAACGCTGGAGTTGATGACGACTCCTGAGCAGCCCGGACATACCGCTGGGCAAATTGAGGCAGCCAACAACGCCGCCCAAGAAGCCATCGCGAAAACACCGAACACATACGATCCGCTACTCGCCCCGCACTATCCGGCGATCAGGGGACAAAACCTACGTGGCTTCGGCTGGGATATCGACACCGCCTATTCCGGTACGCGAGGCATGATCTTTCCTATCGGCAGCTTCGGCCACACCGGCTTTACCGGAACCTCGCTGTGGATGGACCCACGCTCGGATACCTACGTCGTTTTGCTCACGAGCGCGATCGATCCGCGAGAGGATCCGCCAATCGCGTACTTGCGAGGTGATGTGGCTACGGCGGCAGCCCTCGCCCTCCGATGAGCTCCCAAGGCCCAGTTAACAACCGACGCAGATTACGGCGCATTGGAGGCGCAATTACTTGAGGCAGCTGCCCGCATCGATCGGCAGTGTGACACCGGTGATGTAGCGGGATTCGTCCGACGCGAGGAAGAGCACCGCGTTGCTGATGTCGTGCGCCTCCACCCATGGGATCGGCAGCGTGTGGAACGTCTGGCAGAACGGGGCCAAATCGTCGGGGCCGGGATTCATCAGGTCGGGACGGACCAGCTTGTACAGTCCCTCGTTTAACACCATCGGAGTGTTCACGAACGTGGGGTGCACCGAGTTGACGCGGATCATGTGCTGGCCGAGTTCGACCGCGAACGCCCGCATGAGGCCAACGACACCATGTTTGGAGGCCACGTAATGACCAAGATGGAGATTGCTGTAGGCCTTGAACCCGTTGACCGAGCTCGTCAGCACGATCGAACCCCCGCGGCCGCCCGCCAAGATGTGCGGCACAGCGGCTTTCACGGTCTTCCACACGCCCGACAGGTTCACATCGATGATGTCCTGCCAGTCTTTTTCGCTGACTTTGTCGAGTGTGTCGCCGTCATCGCTGCCGGCGTTGCTGATACCGGCATTGGCCACGATGACATCCAGTCGGCCCAGCTGCTGCACCCCGCTGTCCACTGCGGCTTTGACGGCGTCGTAGTCACGTACGTCGATTTCGGCTGTGACAATGCGTCGGTTGTGGCCTCGCACCATATCCGCGGTCTCGGCCAAGTTCTCCGGCGTAGCCGGCGGGTTCAAGAATCCCTCGATCGGCTGGCAGATGTCGATGGCAATAATGTCGGCACCCTCTTGGGCCAAACGCACCGCATGCGCTCGGCCTTGACCGCGGGCCGCCCCAGTGATGAACGCGACCTTGCCTTCGACCCGCCCAGCCATAGTCAACTCGATTCTCTTCTGCTACAGCCAGGTTGATGGCACGGTGGCATTGCCGGCTGGATTCGCGTTGTCATCCGTCTACTTCGCGTCAGCATTCAGTTCCGCTCGGGCCCGCTCGATCTGGTCGACTCCGCTCAATAGAGCGGCCGTCGACTCGGCCAGCAGGATCTGCCGCCGCGGAACCGCGTGATCAGCGGACACTCACGCAGAATTCCACAACTAACACGGTCTTCTCTGGTACATCAGCGGAATCCATCCTTGATAGCAGCGTCCCGAAGCACCGATCTCGCACAACTGTTTGCCACATCACCAGCCGCTGACCCAGGCATCGGCGATCGTTATTTCAGACGGTCCGGCTACAGGCCGATCGCAGCCCCGTTCATAGCCGTTTCATAAGTTGTACCCAGCGGAATCTAGCTGCGGGGGTCGGATCATCTCAGGTATGAGCGAAACACCAGAAACCCCAACCACACCGACCACGGTTGCCACAGAGCCGGCGACCGTGGCGGTCAAACCGTACTGGCTCTACCGATTCGCGGCCTGGGTCGTGATCGTGGCGGGCATCGTGTTCATCGTCACGACTGTCTTCTTCGCCGGCTTCAAGATCGCGCACATCGGCCAGCACCACCATTGCCATCACCACGGTATGCACGGGCAGCACTTCATGGGACCGGGTGGCCCAGGCGGCCCGGGCGGGCCGGGAGGCCCGCATCACCACGGTGAAGGTGCCGCCTTACACGGTGGTTTCGGCGGTCCCGGACCGTCACACCTGCCGGAGTCCGTCACTCCGTCGCCGGCACCGGCGAGCCCGTAAGCTGTTCTGAGGCAGCGCATTTCACCAAAGCGTAAGCCGCGGAACGGTATTACCACCATCAGCCCGGCGTCTCGAGGGGGGCGCCGGGCTTCCGCTCGTGGGTATCGGGTCAGTGCGCCCGCGACGGACCCCTCGCGGTCGGTGCCGACCTGAGGCATTATGCGAGGTATGAGCGAGACTCACGAGCCGTCGACCCCGACGTCGCCGGGCACGCCGCCACCCGTCGTCGCACCGGCACCTAATTCCGAGCGGCTCTACCAGGCAGCCGCCTGGGTGGCGATCATCGCCGGCATCACGCTCATTCTGGTGGTCCTGCTGAAGTTCGCCTGGGTGTTCTGGTCCTAGTCGGCCGGCGACTCGCGAGCGCATTTGGTTGATGGCCGGCGTGCGCCTCGGCATGATCAAGTCATGACCCAAGCACCCGAACCCCCGTTGCCTCCCGGCCCGCCACCTCCGCCGCCACGGCCAACGGCACATCACACCAGGCTCTACCAGGTTGCGGCGTGGGTCGTGATCGTCGCCGGAATCGTGTTCGTGATCGCGGTCGTCTTCTTCTCCGGCGCCATGCTCGCCGGCGAAGGTCGTCATTTTGGCAATCACCACCATCACGGCATGTTCGGTCCGGATGGTCCGGGCGGACCCGACGGTCCGCCCGGCTGGCCGGGGCCGTGGGGTCCGCCGGGTGGTCCGGGATGGCCGGGGCCGTGGGGTCCCGGGATGGGCCCCGGTGGTCCGGGTGGTCACGGGGGTCACGGTGATCACGGCGGGCCGGAAGAGCCGCCACCACCGCCGAGCCCGTAGTCCGGTGCATAGTCGGATCGGCGCGGGGGTCATCGGCGCCGTGGTGGCCGTTTTCGTCGCTCCGCCGGCGGCGGCCCAGCCATCGGACCCCGGCGTGGTGAGCTACGCGGTGCAGGCCAAGGGATCGGTGGGCAACATCGTCGGCGGGCCGATGCGCGAGGAGTCGACGTTCGCCCAGCCCGCGCAGAACTACTTCGTCGACAATCCGGTCTGCAACAACTGGGCCGACATCGGGTTGCCGGAGGTCTACAACGATCCCGACCTGGCGTCGTTCAACGGCGCGAGTTCGCAGACGTCGCCGACCGACCAGACGCACTTCGTCAAGCAAGCGGTCGGCGTCTTCGCCACTCCGCAGGCCGCCGGCGCCGCGTTTCACCGCGTCGTCGACCGCACCGTGGGCTGCTCCGGGCAGACGACCGCCATGCACCTGGACACCGGGGCGACGCAGGTGTGGACATTCGACGGCGGCCCCGCGGGCGCCGCCGACGCCGCGTGGACCAAGCAGGAGGCCGGGACCGACCGCCGATGTTTCACCCAGACCCGTCTGCGGGAAAACGTGCTGCTGCAAGCCAAAGTCTGTCAGTCCGGCAACGGTGGTCCGGCGGTGAATGTGCTGGCCGGTGCCATGCAGAACGCACTGGGGCAATAGACACTCGGGACCTTCGGGAATATGTCGGTGCCGTCTGGAAGATGGAACGTTGTGACTATCGTTGGGTAGCCGTGCGCAATCACCAGGCGGCTAACCGACGGTCCGACCTCGAAGGGATCGGAATATGGCGTTTGCCGTCGCGTCGCAGTCGGATTCCGCGTGTCTGGCGGACGGCGAACTCACCAGCGCATCGGCCGCAGCACAGAGCATCAGCGAGCACTGCCTGTCCGACGGCCCGGTCGGCCGGGTCGGGCTGGAGATCGAAGCGCATTGCTACGACCCCCGTGATCCGCTCCGCCGACCGGCGTGGAACGAGATCTCCGACGTCCTGGCATCGCTTCCGCCGATGCCGGGCGGCAGCGTCGTCACCGTCGAACCCGGCGGCGCGGTCGAGCTCTCCGGGCCGCCGGCGTCCGGCGTCACGTCGGCGATCACCGCGATCACCGACGACCAGGTCGTCCTCCGCAGCGCCTTCGCGGAAGCCGGCCTCGGTCTGGTGTTGCTGGGTGCTGATCCGCTGCGACCGGCCAAGCGGATCAACCCGGGCGACCGGTATCAGGCCATGGAACAGTTCTTCAGAGCCAGCAACACCGGCGTCGCCGGTGCGGCGATGATGACGTCGACCGCGTCGGTTCAGGTCAACCTCGACGCCGGGCCGCGCGCAGGATGGATCGACCGAGTCCGGCTGGCGCACGCCCTGGGGCCGACCATGGTGGCGATCGCAGCCAATTCGCCGTTGCTGAGCGGAAACTTCTCCGGCTGGCGTTCGACGCGCCAACGGGTCTGGAGCCAACTCGACTCGGCCCGGTGCGGGCCGGTGCTGACCGCGAGCGGCGAGGATCCCGGAATCGACTGGGCCCGCTACGCGCTCAAGGCGCCGGTGATGCTGGTCAACAACCCTGAGGCGGTCCCGGTCACGCGCCGCGTCCCGTTTGCCGACTGGGCCGACGGCCGCGAGTTGCTCGGCGGTCGGCCGCCCACCCGCCGCGACCTCGACTACCACCTGACCACGCTGTTCCCGCCGGTCCGGCCACGGCAGTGGCTGGAGATCCGCTACCTGGACAGCGTCCCCAACGCGATCTGGCCCGCGGTGGTCTTCACCTTGGTGACGCTGCTCGACGACCCGGTCGCCGCCGCGCTCGCAGCCGAAGCCGTCGAACCGGTCGCCACCGCATGGGATGCCGCAGCCCGGATCGGGCTCGACGATCCGCGGATCCGCTCGGCGGCCAACCGCTGCGTGGCCATCGCCGCCGAGCGGGCGCCGAAAGCCCTCGCCGAGGCGATGCAGCGACTTGTCGACGCGGTGGCGCAGGGTCGCTGTCCCGCCGACGACGTTGCCGACCTGGTGGTCGAGAACGGCATCGCGGCCACGGTGAGCCAGTTGGCGCTAGGGGAGCCGTGACGTCACGCGAGACGCTGGTCAGAGATCTGCACCGGGCGCGAGAGCGAACCCTGCGACTGGTGGATTTCGACGACGCCGAATTGCACCGCCAGTACGACCCGCTGATGAGTCCGCTGGTCTGGGACCTGGCGCACATCGGTCAGCAGGAAGAACTGTGGCTGTTGCGCGGCGGCGACCCGGACCGCCCGGGGATTCTGGACGGCGCCGTCGAGAGCCTCTATGACGCGTTTGTGCACTCCCGCGCCAGCCGCGCCGACCTGCCGCTGCTGTCGCCGGAGCAGGCGCGAACCTACTGCCGGACCGTGCGGTCGGCCGCGCTGGACGCGCTGGACACGCTGCCGGACAAACCGGACCGCAACTTCGTCTACGGGTTGGTGGTCAGCCACGAGAACCAGCACGACGAGACGATGCTGCAGGCGCTGAATCTGCGCAACGGCCCAGCGTTGCTGCCGGACATCCGCATGCTGCCGACGGGTCGGGCGGCCCTGGCCGGCACGTCGGTTCTGGTGCCCGGCGGCCCGTTCGTCCTGGGCGTCGACCCGACCGACGAGCCGTTCTCGTTGGACAACGAGCGCCCGGCGCATGTCGTCGATGTCCCCGCGTTCCGCATCGGGCGGGTCCCGGTCACCAACGGCGAATGGCGGCAGTTCATCGACGACGGCGGCTACGCCCGGCCGCGGTGGTGGTCGGCCCGGGGCTGGGAGCACCGCCGACGCGAGGACCTGACCGCGCCGCAGTTCTGGCACGCCGACGGGCAGACCCGCACCCGTTTCGGCCACACCGAGGACATCCCCGCCGACGAGCCGGTCCAGCACGTCAGCTACTTCGAGGCCGAGGCCTATGCGGCGTGGGCCGGCGCGCGGCTACCCACCGAACGCGAATGGGAGAAGGCGTGCGCGTGGGACCCGCAGCTACATGCCCGGCGCCGCTATCCATGGGGAGCCGACCAGCCGTCGTCGGGGCGGGCCAATCTCGGCGGGGACGCGCTGCGGCCCGCGCCGGTCGGTGCCTACCCGCAGGGTGCGTCAGCCTACGGCGTTGAGCAGATGCTCGGCGACGTCTGGGAATGGACCAGCTCGGAGCTGGAGCCGTGGCCGGGCTTCGCGCCGATGATCTACCAGCGCTACTCCCAGCCGTTCTTCGGCGGCGACTACCGGGTGCTGCGCGGCGGCTCGTGGGCAGTGGAATCGGCCATCCTTCGGCCCAGTTTCCGCAACTGGGACCACCCGTATCGGCGGCAGATCTTCTCCGGTGTCCGGTTGGCGTGGTCCGTCGACGAGGGCCGCCGCTGATGTGCCGACACCTCGGCTGGTTGGGTCGCGAAACCTCGGCTTCCGCATTGGTGCTCGACCCGCCGCACGGTCTTCGGGTGCAGTCGTACGCCCCGCGCCGGCAGAAGCACGGGTTGATGAACGCCGACGGTTGGGGCGTCGGATTCTTCGACGGCGCCACCCCCCGGCGATGGCGCAGCGCCTCGCCGCTATGGGGGGACGTCTCCTTCGAGTCCGTGGCACCGGCGCTGCGCAGCCACTGCGTGGTGGCCGCGGTGCGCTCGGCGACGGTCGGAATGCCGATCGAGGCCAGCGCGACTGCGCCGTTCACCGACGGGCAATGGCTGCTGTCGCACAACGGTGTCGTCGACCGCGACGCGCTGCCGTCCGTTTCAGCAGCCGAATCGATTTGCGACAGTGCGCTTCTCGCTGCGCTGATCTTCGACCGCGGACTCGACGCTCTGGGCGAGACGATCGTCGAAGTCGGAGCCGAGGATCCCGACGCCCGGCTGAACATCATGGCCGCCAACGGATCCCGGCTACTTGCGACCACTTGGGGTGACACCCTGTCGATACTGCGCCGCGATGACGGCGTGGTGCTGGCCAGCGAGCCCTACGACGACCAGCCCGGTTGGCAGGACGTCCCCGACCGTCATCTCGTCGAAGTGACCGCCGAACACGTCACGTTGACCGAACTGAATTCAACGAAGGGACATTGATGACACTGACGTTGTCGAACCACCTGGCCGCCGACTCGGCGTACGAGGCGCTGTGCCGCGATGTGCGCGACGGTCTGACGAGCTCGCCGAAGTCATTGCCGCCCAAGTGGTTCTACGATTCGGTCGGCAGCGAGCTGTTCGACCAGATCACCCGGCTGCCCGAGTACTATCCGACCCGCGCCGAAGCGGAGATCCTGCGCGAGCGGTCCGCGGAGATCGCCGCCGTCACCGGCGCCGACACTCTGGTCGAACTGGGCAGCGGCACCTCGGAAAAGACCAGGCTGTTGCTGGATGCGTTGCGGCAGGCCGGTTCGCTGCGCAGGTTCGTGCCGTTCGACGTCGACGAGAGCATCTTGTCGCAGGCCGCAGTCGCTATTCAGGATGAGTATCCCGGCATCGAAATAGCCGCTGTCTGCGGTGATTTCGAGAAGCACCTGGCCGAGATCCCGGGCGGCGGACGGCGGCTGTTCGTGTTCCTGGGCTCGACGATCGGCAACCTGGAGCCCGGCGTGCGGGCGGAGTTTCTCGCGGCGTTGGCATCGGCGCTCCGGCCGGGCGACAGCCTGCTGCTCGGCACCGACCTGGTCAAGGACGTCGGCAGGCTGGTGCGGGCGTATGACGACGCCGCCGGAGTCACGGCGCAGTTCAACCGCAACGTCCTGGCGGTCGTCAACCGTGAACTTGACGCCGACTTCGACGTCGACGCCTTCCGGCACGTCGCCATCTGGAACAGCGACGAAGAACGCATGGAGATGTCGCTGCAGGTCGACGAGGCTCAGAAGGTTTACATCAGGGCGTTGGACCTGGCCGTCGAATTCGCCGCCGGTGAACAGATGCTGACCGAGGTGTCCTGCAAGTTCCGGGCCGAGAAGGTGGCCGCCGAACTGGCGCAGGCCGGGCTGCGCGACAGCCGGTGGTGGACCGACGCCGCGGGCGACTTCGGGTTGTCGTTGTCGGTCAAATGACCGCAAGCCTGGCTGCGGCCTGGCGGGCCGCCAGGCCGCAGGTCGCCGGGCTACACCTGGACAGCGCGGCGTGTTCGCGGCAGAGCATCGCTGCGCAGGAGGCCGCGGCGCGGCACGCCCGGCACGAGGCCGAGGTCGGCGGATATGTCGCTGCGGAAGCGGCCACACCTGCCCTCGACGCCGGACGCGCCGCCGTCGCCGCGCTCGCCGGGATGCCCGACGCCGAGGTGGTGTTCACCACTGGATCGCAGCACGCCCTGGAACTGCTGCTGTCCAGTTGGCCGTCCGGCGAGCGAACGCTGGCCTGCCTGCCCGGTGAATACGGGCCGAACCTGGCGCGGATGGCCGCGCATGGCTTCACCCACCGGACGCTGCCGACTGATAGTCGTGGCCGAGTCGCGGTCGACGAGGCGGCGGCCGCTTTGAAGGCCGACCCGCCGGACCTGGTGCACCTGACGCCGGTGGCCAGCCATCGCGGGCTGGTGCAGCCGTTGGCCGAAATCGCAACCCTCTGTGCCGAATTGGGACTGCCGCTCGTCGTCGACGCGGCTCAGGCGCTCGGGCAGGTGGACTGCGCGGCCGGCGGCTTCGACGCGATCTATGCGTCGTCGCGAAAATGGTTGGCCGGCCCGCGGGGCGTTGGTGTTCTCGCGGTGCGCCCGAGCCTTGTGCAGCGGCTGCAACCGCGACTGCCGCCGCCGGAGTGGGCGGGATCGCTGTCGGTGGCCGAGCGACTCGAACTCGGCGAAGCGAATATCGCTGCACGCGTGGGGTTTTCGGTTGCTGTCGGCGAATACATCGCGGCGGGCCCGGCTGCGATACGCGCTCAGCTGGCGGAGCTCGGTCGCCGCAGCCGGACTGTCCTCGCCGATGTGCCGGGCTGGCGGGTGGTCGAGCCGGTCGACGAACCGAGCGCCATCACCACGCTCGCGCCAACCGACGGCGCCGACCCGCGGAAAGTCCGCGATTGGCTGATCGCAGAACGCCGCATCGTGACGACATCGGCCGGCATCGAGCGGGCTCCGCTGGAGTTGACCGGGCCGGTGCTGCGCATTTCGCCGCACGTCGACACCACGGCCGAAGATCTGACGGTCTTCGCCGCGGCGCTGGCCGACGCGACCGACGCGGTCTAGCCGGCCTTGTGCGCGCTGAGCAGATAGGCCGGCAGCTTCATCCGACCCTTCTCGTCACGGTCGTGTTCCGGCATCGGAACGTCTGAATCTGCTGGCGCCGGCGGGATGAAGGCATGAATGAAGGCCGGGCGGATCTCGTCGACCTGCCAGTGCTTGCTCACCGCGGTGCGTAACTCGTCCTCGTCGACCTCGTTGGGCTTCTGCTCCCATTCGGCGGGAAACGCGCCCTTGGCGAACACCAGCACGAAATAGCCGGCACCGTCGGCGGCCGCGCGGTGCACCGTGCGCAGGTAGTCGTCCCGGCCTTCGATCGGCAGCGAGTGGAACAGCGTGCTGTCGACGATTGTGTTGAAGCGGCCGTCGTGACCGCCGAACGTGGTGATGTCGGCCTGCTCGTAGGTGGCGTTGCTCAGCCCGCGGTCCGCGGCCGCCTTGGTGGCGGCCGCGATCGCGGTGGGCGTGAGGTCGACGCCGTGCACGGTGTAGCCGTCGGCGGCCAGGGCAAGCGATAGTTCGGCGTAACCACAGCCGGCGTCCAGCACGTCGCTGCGGAACTTCCCTGCTGCGGCCAGCGCGGCCAGCTCGGGCTGCGGCTCACCGATGTTCCACGGCGGCGGGCCATCAAAGCCGGCTTCCTGGCGGTATGCGCCGTCCCAGTCCATCACTTCATTTGCCATGTGCTCCAACCTACTCCGGCACTTCCCAACCGTGGACGGGCTCGTTGCTGTGCATGTGGCCGCAGTACCGCCGGAGCATCTCGGCCAGCGCCGCGGGCCGGGTCAGACCGCGTTTTTCCAACGCCCGCACGGTAGAGACCTGCCACTCCGCGCCGTTGCGGCCGGCGCGGGCACGGCCTTCGATCACGCCGAGCAATCGGTCGCGGACCTCGGCGGCGACGCCCCAGCGGTCCAGCCCCGCATACGCCATCGGCAGCAGTTCGTCGATCACCAAGGCCTCGGTGCTCACGGTGCCCAGGCCGGGCCAATAGAGGTGTGCTCGCATGCCATGGCGCGCGGACTCGATGAAATTGCGTTGCGCGGCAGCGAACTCCATTTTCGTCCAGACCGGGCGGTCGTCTTCAGACAGCGTGCGCAGCATGCCGTAGTAGAACGCCGAGTTGGCCAGCATGTCGATCACCGTCGGACCGGCCGGCAGTACGCGGTTCTCCACCCGCAGATGCGGCTTGCCGGCGACGACGTCGTACACCGGCCGGTTCCACCGGTACACCGTGCCATTGTGCAGGCGCAGCTCGGCGAGGTGCGGTGTACGGTCTGCCGCAAGCTCGGCGGCGGGGTCCTCGTCGGACACCTCCGGAAGCAACGACGGAAAGTACCGCACGTTCTCTTCGAAGAGGTCGAAAATCGATGTGATCCAACGCTCGCCGAACCACACCCGCGGCCGCACGCCCTGGGTGATCAACTCGTCTGGCCGGGTGTCCGTGGACTGCGCGAACAACTCGATGCGGGTTTCGGCCCACAGCTGATGGCCGAAGAAGAACGGCGAGTTGGCGCCGAGCGCCAGCTGCGGACCGGCCAGCACCTGCGCGGCGTTCCAGTTGGCGGCGAAATCGTCGGGTGACACCTGCAGGTGCAACTGCATACTCGTACAAGCGGATTCGGGGGCGATGTCCGCCGAAGTCATCGCCAGCGGCTCGGGCCCGTCGATGTCGATGTGAATGTCTTCGCCGCGCGCGTTGAAGATGGATTCGTTGAGTGCGGCGTATCGGGCCGACTGGCTCATCCAGTCGCTGGCCAGATGTTCGGGCATCAGCGTCGGCAGGATCCCGATCATCACGATGTGGGCGCCGTCGGCATTGGCCTGGCTCTCGGCGGCGTTCAGGCTGGCCCGCACCTCGTCTTCCAACTGCACGCTGGTGTGGCCGCCCAACGCCCGCGGCGGGACGTTGAATTCGATGTTGTACGCGCCTAATTCGGTCTGATAGGCGGGGTCGGCGATAGCGGCCAGCACGTCCTGATTGGCCATCGCCGGCTGGTAATCGTCGTCAACCAGGTTGCATTCGATCTCCATCCCGGTCAGCGGGCGATCGAAATCGAAGCTGGACTGCGCGAGCATCGTCTCGAAGACGTCCAGGCACAGTTGCACCTTGCGCCGGTACTCCTGCCGGTCGACGCGTTCGTAGGTAGTCCGCTTGACGTCTTCGCCCACTACGCCGATGCAACCTCTTCGAGTCCGCCCGCGCAAGAGATTCCCGGCACCAACACCCGGGTGGACTTTGCGTGCCGGCACGGAACGTGGGATTGACGCATCCGCAGCCGTACTGAAACAATCTCAGCCTAGTCTTACGGAATTCACAGCAGAGTCAGGGGATTGCGAATGACAAGCAGCCGCCGCCTCACCGCCGGCCTCGCCCTGGGTTCGCTCCTGGTGTCTCCGCTCATCGCGCTTCTCGCGAGCCCCGTCGCAAACGCCGACGACTTGTCGACTATCGGGCCGTACACGCTCGACGGGTACACCGACACCTTCACCTACGACACGACCACGTCGGGATTCGACAATTTCCTCACCGGGTCCTTCGACTCATATCCGTTCAATGTCGACATCTATTCGGGCGCCCCGGGTTCGGGCGACTCGGAAGTCCTGCTGACGATCCCGTTGCTCGCCCAAATCGGCTATCAGGACGTTGGCGGCACGATCACGCCAATCGACACGTTCAATGCCGCCGACTTCGTCAGCCCGGACATCGGGTTGGGCCACCTCGGCGGCACCCCCGCCCCGGGCGACATCGTGTCCCTGGGACCGTTCACGATCGGCGGCTACGCGGACACGTTCAGCATCAACTCCGGCACGTTCGCGATCGACAACTTCGTCACCGGAACATCCAACTCGTTGCCGTTCGCCCTCGACTTGTTCGCAGGCGCACCGGGTTCAGGTTCGTCGGAGTTGTTGCTCACGGTTCCGTTGCTGTTCCAGGTCGGCCTGGACGATGTCGGTGGCACGCTGACTCCGATCTTCTCCCTCAACCCGGCTGACTTCATCACCCCCGATATCGGTCTCGCCGGTCTCTAACCGGCGACCTCCCGCGTGGTCCATGATTGGACGCAATCGCGGGAGGTAAGCAGTTGGCGGAATTCGTCGCGTCGATCGACCAGGGCACCACCAGCACCCGATGCATGATTTTTGACGGCCACGGGTCTGAGGTGGGCCGCCACCAGTTGGAGCACGAGCAGATCATGCCGCAGGCCGGCTGGGTCGAGCACAACCCGATCGAAATCTGGGAGCGCACCACCGCGGTGCTGATGTCGGCGCTCAACGCAACTGATCTTTCAGCGAAAGACGTTGTCGCACTAGGTATCACCAACCAACGCGAGACGACCCTGGTGTGGGACCGGCACACCGGCCGGCCGTACTACAACGCAATCGTCTGGCAGGACACCCGCACCGACCGCATCGCGTCGGCGCTGGACCGCGACGGCCGCGGCGAGGTGATCCGCGACAAGGCGGGCCTGCCGCCGGCGACGTATTTCTCCGGCGGAAAGCTGCAGTGGATCCTGGACAACGTCGACGGTGTGCGGGCCGCCGCCGAACGTGGCAACGCGGTGTTCGGCACCGCGGACACCTGGCTGCTGTGGAACCTGACCGGCGGACCCCGTGGCGGAGTCCACGTCACCGACGTCACCAACGCCAGCCGGACCATGCTGATGGATCTGGAAACCCTGGACTGGGACGACGAGCTGTTGTCGTTCTTCGGTATCCCGCGGCAGATGCTGCCGTCCATCGCGGCGTCGTCGCCGACTCAGCCCTACGGCATCACGACGCAGGCCGGACCACTCGGTGGCGAGGTGCCGATCACCGGGATCCTCGGCGACCAGCATGCGGCCATGGTCGGCCAGGTCTGCCTGCGACCCGGCGAGGCCAAAAACACTTACGGCACAGGCAATTTCCTGCTGCTGAACACCGGTGAACAGATCGTCAAGTCACGCAACGGCCTGCTGACCACGGTGTGCTACCAGTTCGGCGACGCCAAACCGGTGTACGCCCTTGAAGGTTCGATCGCCGTCACGGGTTCCGCGGTGCAGTGGCTGCGCGACCAGCTCGGCATCATCAGCGGGGCGGCGCAGAGCGAAGCACTGGCCCGCCAGGTCGACGACAACGGCGGGGTGTACTTCGTTCCGGCGTTCTCGGGTTTGTTTGCGCCGTACTGGCGTTCGGATGCCCGCGGCGCGATCGTCGGGCTGTCGCGGTACAACACCAACGCCCATCTGGCGCGCGCGACGTTGGAGTCCATCTGCTATCAGAGCCGTGATGTGGTCGATGCGATGCAGGCCGATTCGGGCGTGCGCCTCGAGGTGCTGAAGGTCGACGGCGGCATCACCGCCAACGACCTGTGCATGCAGATCCAGGCGGACGTGCTGGGCGTCGACGTGGTGCGACCGGTGGTGGCCGAGACGACGGCACTGGGTGCGGCCTACGCCGCGGGCTTGGCGGTCGGCTTCTGGTCGGGCCCCGACGAATTGCGGGCCAACTGGCAGGAAGGACGGCGGTGGACGCCGTCGTGGAGCGACGACGAACGCGCGAGCGGGTACGCGGGTTGGCGAAAAGCGGTGCAGCGCACGCTGGATTGGGTCGACGTGTCCTGACGCAGACGATGGGCCGACGGGTGCCGGCCCCATCGCTGAAGGGTTCGATCAGTCGTCCTCGGCCAGGATCGTGTAGATCTCGCGGCGAGCATTGTTGACGATGTCGAGGATGCGCTGCTGCTGCTCAGCGCTGGCGGCGTGGGCGGACTGCGCCACTGCGCCGAACAGCTGGCCGATCGCGGCGCGCAGGTTCATATGCGCGGGGTCGGCGCCGTCGGTGATCTCGTCCCACGGCGGGGTCTCGACCTTGTCCGCGGCGTCTCTGCCGGCGTCGGTCAACTCGAAGAGCTTCTTGCTGCCTTCGGTTTCGGTGCCGACGATCAATCCCTCGTCGACCAGCAGCTGCAGGGTTGGGTAGACCGAGCCGGGGCTGGGCTTCCACAGGTCCTGGCTGCGCTCGGCAACCTCCTGGATGATCTCGTAGCCATGCATCGGGCGCTCGGCCAGCAGGACCAGGATGGCCGCGCGGACATCGCCGCGGCGACCGCGCCGGCTCTGACCGCCGCGGCGTCCACCGCGCGGGCCCGGTCCGAAGCCTGGGCCGAAACCGCCGGGACCGAAGCCCCTACCGAAGCCGCGCCCGAAACCGGGTCCGAAACCGGGTCCGAACGGACCGTCATGGCCGGCCTCGTGGGCACGGACGTGGTCCCGGAATTCGCGACGGGCTTGCCGGCGCTGTTCGCGTAGTGCGTGGCGCTCGTGCGGACCGAAGCCGAAGTTCACGGGTCCGTGCCCGGCGGCGAAGGGGCCGCCCACATGGGGCCTGCCCGCGTCAAAAAATGGGGTGTTCATGGGTTGTTCTCGTTTCTGGAAAGGCAACGCCGTGTGCGCAGCCGATAGTCTGACGATATATCGGAACCTATCGTTATGCAAGGCTGATCTCTGTCGGCGCGGTTTGCCGCCGTTGTCGCCGGGGTAGCACACGGGTGATGAGCTTTGAAAACAGTGACGTGAAAGTCGATGCGGTTCCAGACCGCCACCTGGAATCCGCCGGGCCCACCGACCCCGATCGAGGCGTTCGATTCCGGTTGTGGGTGAACTGGGCGATGGCCCTGCTCACGGTCGTCGGTGCGGGAGTCGTCATGGTCCTGGCGTTGGGCGCCGTCATGAGCACGGCAGCGTGCAGTGACAAGGCGTGCCCGAACCTCGGGCCGGCGGGACTCAGCTTCGGCGTGCTGTTCTACGGCGCGCCGGTGCTGGCCGCCCTTACGGTCGTGGTCTCGTTCTTCACCGCGAAGCGCCGATGGGGTTTTGCCATTCCGGTGTGGTCGCTGGCGCTGATGATCGCCGATATCGCGATCATTGGCGTCACCGTCGAGCAATAGTCAGCGCGGCGGAAACGCGTTGGGCCACGGTCGCAATCGGGCGAGTTCTCGGCGGTGTCGTTCAGCCAGCACCGCGGCGAGCGCGAGTTGCGGCGGAGTGCCGGGTGGTGGTGGCGGAGCCACCCTGCTCAGCACGTCGCCGGCGATCCGATACGCCATCTGCTCGCGCACCCTGGGGTCGAGTTGCCTTGCCCGCGAGAGGAACTGGCGCGCAACCTCAGCCTGGTCGGCACTGAGCCCGGACAGCTGAAGCGAGGCCGCCCACCAGGCCAGGTGTGGCGGCATGATCGGCGGCGGACCCAGCTTCGGGCCACGTTCGCTGATCACCACTGTGCCGGCGAAGATGTCGCCGAGCCGTTTCGCTCTCGGCGAGAGCATGCTGCAGATGACCGCCGGGCTGCCCAATAGCGACCAGATCTCCACGACGGACGCCAGCGCGCGAAACAGCGCCTGGCGGAAGCGCTCCGGACCGCCGTCGTCCGACACCACGCGCAAGCCCATCGCCATCTTTCCCAGTGTCCGGCCGCGGGTGGCCGTCTCGAAAATCAACGGGTATCCGACCAGCACCAGCACGGTGAAGATGACCATGATCGCCGCGCTTGCGGCCGAATCGAACTGGCTCAGTGTGGCGGCCCACAACACCAGCGAGATCACGTAGCCGACGAGGATCACGGCGATGTCGATCAGGGCACTGACGGCGCGGACCGGCAACTGGGCGATGCGCACGTCGAGCAGCACGGCGTCCCCGGTCACCACCTCCGACATGATCCGAACGCTACCCGGCTAGCCTTGCGGGGGTGGATGTCGACGCGTTCGTGCTCACCCACCGCGACACCTGGGATCGCCTCGATCAATTGGTGAAAAATCGCCGTCGGCTGACCGGCGCCGAGGTCGACGAACTCGTCGAGCTCTACCAACGGGTATCGACGCACCTGTCGACGCTGCGCTCCGGGTCCTCCGACTCCGCGCTGGTCGGCCGCCTCTCGAGCCTGGTCGCTCGCGCCCGAGCCGCGGTCACCGGTGCCCACGCGCCGCTGTCGAAGGAGTTCACCCGGTTCTGGACGGTGTCCTTCCCGGTTGTGGCCTACCGGGCCTGGCGGTGGTGGCTGGCGACGGCGGTGGTGTTCTTCGCCGTCACGGCCGTGGTCGCGATGTGGGTCGCGGGCAGCCCGGAAGTGCAGTCCAGCATCGGAACACCAAGCGAGCTAAGCGAATTGGTCAACCACGACTTCGCCTCGTATTACAGCGAGCATTCGGCGGCCGCGTTCGGGTTGCACGTGTGGGTGAACAATTCCTGGGTTGCTGCCAAGTGCATCGCCTTCTCGGTGCTGCTGGGTGTCCCGATTCCGTTCGTGTTGTTCGCGAATGCCGCCAACCTCGGCGTGGTGTCCGGTCTGATGATCTCGGTCGGCAAAAGTGATGTGCTGCTGGGTCTGCTTATTCCGCACGGCCTCCTGGAGATGACTGCGGTGTTCCTGGCGGGCGCTGTCGGGATGCGGCTGGGCTGGGCGGTGGTCGCACCGGGTGACCGCCCGCGCGGGCAGGTGCTGGCCGAGCAGGGTCGCGCGGTCGTCTCGGTCGCCGTGGGTTTGATCGTGGTGCTGCTGGTGTCCGGTGTCATCGAGGCGTTCGTCACGCCGTCACCGCTACCGACGTTTCTGCGGATCGGTATCGGAATCTTGGCTGAGGCCGGCTTCTTGGCCTACGTCGGATACTTCGGCCGCCGTGCCGTCCGGGCGGGCGACACTGGGGACATCGCCGACGCACCCGACGTCGTGCCGACCCGGTGAGCTACAACCGCCCGCTGGCTTTCATGGCGAGGTAGCGGTCCGCCAACGCCGGCGCGAGCTCGGTGGGCGCCGCGTCGATCACCTCAACCCCGCTGTGGCGCAGCCGGGACGCGATGGCCCACCGGTCGTTTCGGGATCGCTCGGCCGCCGCCGCGTCATATACCGCGGCCGCATCGGAACGACCTGCGGCCATTTGGTCGACGCGCGGATCGGTGACCGCGGCGACGACCACCCGGTGCTTGGCCGACAGCTGGGGGAGCACCGGCAGTAGGCCCTCGTCGAGTGCGCTGGGGTTCAGTTCGGTCATCAGGACGACCAGCGCTCGGCGTCGGGTCCGCCGAAGAATCGCGGAAACCATTGCCGTGAAATCAGATTCGATGATCGACGGCGTCAGCGGCGCCATCGCCGCCACCAGCCGGCTCAGCAATTCGGTGCGGGAAGCGCCGAATACCCCGGCCCGGGTGACGCGGTCGTGGGCGAGGAAGTCGACGTGGTCGCCTGCCCGCGACGCCAGTGCGGCCAGCAGCAGGGCGGCGTCCATCGACCAGTCCAGCCGCGGCCAACCGCCCGGGTCGCTGACCGTCGGATCCACCCCGACACGCCCGGCGGCGGTGCGCCCGGTGTCGAGCACGATGACGACCCGACGGTCGCGTTCCGGCCGCCACGTCCGGACCACCACATCGGATCGGCGCGCCGTCGCACGCCAGTCGATCGAGCGGACGTCGTCGCCGACCACGTAATCGCGCAGCGAGTCGAATTCGGTGCCCTGGCCTCGCGTCAAAGTCGGTGAAACGCCGTCGATTTCGCGGAGCCTGGCCAGCCGGGACGGCAGGTGCTTACGGGACAGGAACGGCGGCAGCACCCGCACCAGGCCGGGCACTGGGCGCGAACGTTGCCGACCCGCCAGCCCGAGCGGACCGATCGAGCGGGCGGTGACGGCCGCCGACCGCTGATCGCCGCGGCGGACCGGTCGCAACCCGGTGTCGGCCCGGTGCATTCGACCGGCAGCGATGTCGACGGCATGTGCCGCCGGCTCGGCCTGCGCGCTGGGTGCCCAGGCATCGCGGATGAGTCCGCGAAATCGGCGCCAGCCGGCGTTGTGGATCAGCAGACCGAGACTGACCGGCTCACCGAGGCGAACGGAGTCGTTCGGTAACCGGTCGTATCGCAGCTGGGCCGGGTTGGCCGCCAACCCGATGTCGACGAGCACCGCCACCGCCAACACGGCCAGCAATGTCACGAAAGACTCTGCCGGCGTTGGTGATAACGCAATGGGCAGCACGCACAACAGGGCGAGCACACCGGTGCGCCCGGTCAGCACCACTACCGTGGCACCGGAACCGACGCGAGGATGCCATCGAGCACGGCATCGGTGGTGGCGCCTTCCAGCTCGGCTTCCGGGCGAAGCATAACGCGGTGCCGCAGCGTCGGACGGGCCATGGCTTTGACGTCGTCGGGCGTGACGTAGTTGCGGCCCGACAGCCATGACCACGCCCGCGCCGTGGCCAGCAAAGCGGTTGCGCCGCGCGGAGACACGCCGAGCTGCAGCGCAGGCGAGTGCCGGGTGGCGCCGACGATGTCGACGATGTAGCCGAGCACCTCGTCGGCCACCAGCACCCGACGGACCGCGTCACGGCCCGCGGCCAACTCGGCGGTTCCGGCGACCTGGCGGATCGCCGACAGGTCGCGCGGGTCGAAACCGTGCGCGTGCCGGCTCAGGATCGCGATCTCGGCGTCCCGGGGCGGCAGCGGCACCGTCAGCTTCAGCAGAAAACGGTCGAGCTGTGCTTCGGGCAGCTGGTACGTGCCCTCGTATTCGATCGGGTTCTGGGTGGCCGCGACGATGAACGGGTCTGGCAGCAATCTGGCTTCGCCGTCGACGCTGACTTGACGTTCCTCCATCGCCTCCAGCAGGGCGGCCTGGGTCTTCGGGGGCGTGCGGTTGATCTCGTCGGCCAGCAGCAGATTGGTGAACACCGGGCCGTTGCGGAAGACGAACGCGGCGGTGCGGGTGTCATAGACCAGCGATCCGGTGACGTCGCCGGGCATCAGGTCCGGGGTGAACTGAACTCGTTTGAACTCCAGCCGCAGTGCCGCGGCCAGCGACCGAACCAGCAGCGTCTTCGCCACGCCCGGAACGCCTTCGAGCAGGACGTGACCACGGCACAGCAGCGCGACCACCAGTCCGGTGATCGCCGCCTCTTGGCCGACGACGGCCTTGCCGATCTCGCCCCGCAGCGCCAGGAGCGCATTGCGGGCCGACTGCTCTGTCGGTTGGGTCATGGATGTGCGACCTGCCTTTCAATGTCATCGAGCGCGCGGGCGAGCTGTGTCAAGTCGGTGTCGGTGTTCGGCGGCGGACCAAAAAGTATGTGCTGCGGCATCTCTGGGCCCATGCCGCAGCGCTGAGCGACGGCAGTCGCTATGGTATGGGCCGGCGCGTCCGTGCCGAGTCCGAGCCTGGG
Source organism: Mycobacterium cookii (assembly GCF_010727945.1). Classification (NCBI taxonomy): domain Bacteria; kingdom Bacillati; phylum Actinomycetota; class Actinomycetes; order Mycobacteriales; family Mycobacteriaceae; genus Mycobacterium; species Mycobacterium cookii. The sequence continues at coordinate 3,020,732 of NZ_AP022569.1, read as the reverse complement.
CAACATCCGTTGCAGTGCTGCGGCCCGCAACGCCTGCGCGGCCCGGTCGCGGGCTCGGCGCGACCGGTACAGCCGCCCATGCCCTTCGACCGTTTCCGATGCCCGAACGACGACGGGCAATTGCTCGGCGACAAGCGGACCGATCCGGCGACCCTTCCACAGCGCGAGCAACAGCACCGTCAGCGCCAGTTGCAGCACGATCCAGGTGACATTGTCCGGAATCAGGTCGTAAAGCGTTGCCGAGCTGGATGATTGACCCTCAAGACGCTGCGGCGCGTACCACACCAGCCGGGGATGCTGGCCGGCCAGATTCATCGCCAGTGCGGCATTGCCGGCCCGCAACAAGCCCCCGTTGGTCATGAACTCGGCGCTGCCGACCACGGTTACCAGCCGCTCACCGTCCCGGTAGCGGACCAGGGCTCCGCCATAGCAACTGCTGATCGCCCTGTCGTCGACGGCGCGAAAAGTGTTGGCGGGACCGAAATCCACTGACCCCGCCTGGTTCGCCTCATGCAGCGTGCAATCCGGATCGGCATTCTGCGTGCGCGTGCCGGAATTGCGAATGCCCGGGGCGAGGGCGGCGCGGGCATGTGACGTCGGTTCCACCAGAAGGAGATCACCTGGGCTGTCGGCCAGTCGTTCGAGCAGCGACTGATCGGTGACGCGTTGGGTCTGGGCGAACAGTAGCAGCGCGCCCGGGCGGGCGGCGCTCTGCACGTCGTCGAGGTTGTGCGCGACGACGACGGTGACCCCGCGGTCGCGCAGCAGCGCGACCAACGCATGCGCGCCCTGCGGACCGGTCGACTCCGGATCCATCTGCCCGCCCTGGCGCGGCGCGGTGAAATACGTGCCCACGGCGGCGACAGCGCAGATCGCGATCAGCGCCAGCACTATCGACGCCCACGGTCGTCGTCGCACCGTTGTCGGCGCGTTTGCCACCGTCATCGGACCGCGGCCCACGGGTCGGCTGACGGTTGCCGGGCGGCGCCGAATTGACTCGGCGCCCAACGGAACCGCAGATGGTCATCGAGGTCGGCGATCGTCTGGTAAGCGGCGGGCGTGCCGGGGCTTTCGCCGTACGTCACGTCGTTGAACGAGTTGGCCGCTGCGGCCAACTCAGCGCCCAGTTGGGGTAGGTGTTCGGCGGCGTCACGGGCCAACTCATTGGCGGTCCGGCCGGGTGCGGGGTCCAAGATCTGGCTCTCCTCAAGCGCGCGGGCGACCGCACGCAACCGGTGCCGGATCGCCGCGGTCCAATTGCCCTCGTCGGCAAAGCGTTTCGCGACGGCACGATGCTCGGCGGCGCTGAGTTGACCGGTATCGAAGAGCTGATAGTCGCTGCCCTGGCGGGTGCGGATGGTGCGTCGCACGATGCGGACCGTGACGACGACCGCGACGATCAGCAGGGTCAGCAGCACACCGGCCGTGAACCACCCACCCGGAAGCGCGGCGCCCTGTTCCACGATCCGATAGAGCAACTCGTGAATCCATTCGTGGATGCGTTGCGGGATCGACCCTTTGGGATAGATCGGTTTGTCGAGTTCACGCTGCGCGGCGTCGTGCGCGGTGTCGCGGTCGACATCGATGGTGGGCATCGCGGCGTGTGCCTAAACCGGCCGCGTCAGCCAGAGGTAATCGATCGACCCGGCCGCGGCCGGGCCTGCGGCGGCACCGGACTGAAGGACCAGATCGAAAGCTTCAGAACGGATCCGGCGGTCGGTGTAGAGCAGGACGACCACTCCCGCGCTGAACGGGGCGGTGACGATCCGGCCGATCGCCGCTCCGACGGCCGCGACCGTCGCGGCGACGATCTCCGAACCGCCGGCAACGTGGCCGAGGAAGTTGAACGGGGTGGCGATTGCGCCGGCAACCAATGCAACCACCAGCCAGGTCAGCATCCGGATGCCGAGCACTCGCCAAAAACTGTTGCGTACCAGGGTGACTGACCTGGTCATCGAGTCGATCACCGGCAGCCGCTCGAGCACAATGATTACCGGAGCGAACGACAGCGCCGTGTACAGGTACACCACCCCCGCGGCCGACACCAGCACCAGCGGAAGGCCGATGATCACCGCGGCGGCAGCGTTGCCTGCGGCGGCGATCGCCCCGACAATCAGCCCCACCACCCCGGCCAGCAGTACCAGCCCGGCGCATTCCAGAGCCACCAACCCGATCAGCGCGGGCAGCCGCCCGCGGAGCCTCGCCCACGTCTCGCCGGCGGTGATCGTCGAGCCGAATATCGCGCGGCCGGCAACCACCGTGAGCATGCCCGTCAGCATGACCCCGGCCAGCCAGCCGACCACGCCGGTGAGCGCGGCCGAGAGCATCCAGGCGCCGACATCGCCGCCGGTGAGCTCGTCGGATGGGGCGGTGGTCATGCGGTTGGCCGCCGCCAACGGTCCGATTGCGGCGACCAGCGTGATGATCTGGGTGATGACGACGATGACGGCGGTCAGCCCCAGCGTGGCTTTCGGGTTGGCCCGGATGTAGACGGCAGCGCCGTTGAAGATGTCGCTGAGGCTCAGCGGCCGCAGCGGGATGATGCCCGGCGCGAAAGTTGGGCGAACCGGTGGCGGCGGTGCGCCGTAGCGCTGCTGAGGCGGGTACTGCGGATAACTCGGATACGGATAGGCATATGCGGGGCCGGGGTAGCTGGGCGGTGGATACGCGGCCGGTGGTGGATATGCGGGAGGGCCGTAACGGGGTGGCGGGTAGCCCCACTCCGGATAGTTCGGGTAGTCGTGCGGCGGCGTGCTCACCAGGTGGGGCCATTGTCGCCGGTGTGGACCATGGCTTCCATACTGTCGAGCACCCGGGCATTTCTCAACGTGCCGCGGTGTTTGCGGGCTTCGGCGTCTGACCGGGGTGTGGCGCGTAGCGTCTTCCCCATGGCGGAACTGAAATCCCGGTTGCGGGCAGATTTGACCGATGCGATGAAGGCGAAGGACAAGCTTCGTACCGCGACGCTGCGGCTGCTGCTGGCCGCGATCCAGACCGAGGAGGTCTCCGGTAAGGAGGCGCGCGAGCTAACCGACGACGACGTGCTCAAGGTGCTGGCCAGGGAGGCCCGAAAGCGCAGTGAGGCCGCGGAGATCTACACCCAGAACGGCCGTGGAGAGTTGGCGGCCGAGGAGCACGCCGAAGCACGGGTGATCGACGAGTACCTGCCGACTCCGCTCACCGAGGCGGAGGTCGCCGACGTCGTCGACACCGCGATCGCGCAGGTGGCCGAGGAGTTGGGGGAGAGTCCGGGCATGAAGCAGATGGGCCAGGTGATGAAGGCGGCCACCGCGATAGCGGCAGGCAAGGCGGACGGCGCGCGGCTGTCGGCGGCGGTCAAAGCGCGGCTCTAAAGCATTGTTTGCCTGAGCCAAGCACGGGTATCCGAAGTGGATGACACGCTTTGGATATACCCTGATGACCGAGCAGAGCAATCCCAAAGACCTTGTCCAGTATGCGATTTCGGCTGAGCGTCGGGGATTCGACTTCGAGGTCAGCAGCGACCACTTCTCGCCCTGGCTGACATCGCAAGGGCATGCGCCCAACGCCTGGACCATGCTGGGTGCGGTCGCGCAGGTCACCGACCATGTCGACCTCTATACCTACGTGACCTGTCCGACCATGCGCTATCACCCCGCGATCGTGGCTCAGCAGGCGGCGACCTTGCAGATCCTGGCCGACGGGCGTTTCACCTTGGGCCTGGGCAGCGGCGAGAACCTCAACGAGCACGTGGTCGGCAGAGGCTGGCCGGCCATCGCGCAGCGGCAGGACATGCTGCGCGAAGCCATCGACATCATTCGCGCCCTGTTCACCGGCGACCTGGTCGACTGGCGCGGCGACTACTACCAGGTGGATTCCGCGAGGCTGTGGGACGTCCCGGATGTTCCCGTTGGCATCGGAATCGCAGTTGGCGGGAAGAAGGCGATCGACAAGCTCGGCGTTCTGGCCGACCACCTGATCGCGGTGGAGCCGGACGGCGAGCTGGTGCGCGACTGGCACACCGTGCGGCAGGGCAACGGCATCGCCGGCGGTGGCCGGGTTGTCGGGCAGCTCCCGATCTGCTGGGACCCCGACCGCGATGCGGCGATCGCGCGCGCCCACGATCAGTTCCGCTGGTTCGGCGGCGGCTGGAGTGTCAACGCCGACCTGCCCACGCCGGCGGGTTTTGCGGGCGCGACCCAGTTCATCCGTCCCGAGGATGTCGCCGAAAGCATTCCGTGCGGACCGGACCTCGACGCGATCGTCGACGCGGTGCGCCCGTACTGGGAAGCGGGCTTCACCGACATCGCGCTGGTGCAGGTCGGCGGCGACAGCCAGGAACAATTTCTCAAGGAAGCCGCCGAACCGTTGTTGGACGCACTGCGGTCAGCGGCGCCGGGCGACATCACCACGTGATTGGACGAGAGCATGTCGAATTCATTGCAGGGCAGACGAGTTGCGATCCTCGCTGCCGACGGGGTGGAGAAGGTCGAACTCGAACAACCCCGCGCGGCCGTCACCGACAAGGGTGCGCGCGTATCGGTGCTCTCGCTGAAAGCCGGTGAGATCCAGGCACGTAACCACGATCTGGATCCGGCCGGAACTATCGACGTCGATCGGGTCGTTTCGGAGGCGTCGGTCGACGATTACGACGCGCTCGTGCTTCCCGGCGGCACCGTCAATCCGGACAAGCTGCGCCTGGACGACGCCGCGGTCTCCTTCGTGCGTGACTTCGTGAACTCCGGTAAGCCGGTTGCCGCGATCTGTCACGGCCCGTGGACCTTGGTGGAGGCGGACGTGGTGGTGGGACGGACCGTCACGTCGTATCCGAGTATCCGCACCGATCTGCGAAACGCCGGCGCCAACGTCGTCGACGAAGAAGTCGCCATCGATCACAACGTGATCACCAGCCGATCGCCGTCCGACCTTCCAGCGTTCTGCGCCGCGCTTGTCGCGCAACTCGAGCAAGCGTCCCTCGACGCCTGAACACTTCGCTGGCAAATCCGGTTTCGCTGCCTTGCATTCTGGGCATGAATGAGCTGAAGGCCGTGACCGCCACGGCGATCACGAGCTCGGAAGGTCGACGTGACGATCGCATACACCCCACCGTCGGCTTCGCTGAATGTCGAAGGTGTCTACCCCCCGCAACACGATTCGATGATGTTGATCGAGACGCTGGAGTGGACTGGATTAGCCGCGGGCCGACGGGTATTGGACTTGTGTACCGGCAGCGGCGTCGTCGCGATCGCCGCAGCCGCGATGGGGGCGGCCAGCGTGACGGCATTCGATATCTGCCCGCACGCGGTGCGGTGTTCGCGCGGAAACGCATTCGACGCCGGCGTCCACGTCGATGTGCGGGAAGGCTCGTGGACGGGTGCTTCGGACCACGGCCCTTTCGATCTGATCGTGTCCAATCCACCTTACGTACCGACGCCATCGGGCGGGGGTGACGTGATGTCGATCCCTCGATCGGCGGGCCCGGCATGGGCCTGGAATGCCGGTCTCGACGGCCGGACCGTGTTGGATCCGCTATGTGCCTCGGCGGCAAGCTTGTTGGCCGACGGCGGCTCGTTGCTGATGGTGCACTCGGCGCTGGCCGGCGTCGGGCGGTCGGTTCATCTCTTGCGGTCCAGCGGCTTTGACGCAGATGTCGTTGCCTCGCAGCGGATTCCCTTCGGGCCAGTGTTGTCGGCGCGGGCCGACTGGCTGGAGCGTACCGGGCAGATCGAACGCGGCTGCCGCACAGAGGAACTGGTGGTCATCCGGGCGGATAAGCCGTGACCACCCGGACGCGGGTGCAGGTCATACCCAATGGTCCGATACTGATAGCGGGCCCGGTGCGCATCGATACACCCAATGGTGACGTCGTCGAATCCGACCGGTTCATGGTTGCCGTCTGCACCTGCCGACGCAGCAAGAACTACCCGCTGTGCGACACCAGCCACCGACGCTGTCGCCCGGTCCGCGCTCGCTTGACCGATGATACTGCAAGTAAACAGAATTCAACTGAGCGGCCGCCTTAAGGACGACTCGCCGGCCTTCCAGGACGCCATCAGCGCATCGGCAAGACGATCTTCCACCGATGCATGAGCGCGGATGCCGAACACCACATCGCGGTCCAGGTGAGGCTCTCGTCTGACAAGATCGCCGACCACGTCGATGCGTACCACCTGCTCATGCACCGCGTCGGCCTCGACGTGCTCGCGGTAGAACGCAACACATTCCGGCGGTGCGCCCAGCCGTTGTAGTGCCTCGACCAGTCTGCGCGATCCTGGCGACGAGGTGATCTCTGTCGACGCGAAATGCCCTATGGCAGAACCGCGGAACTGGCGGTGCAAGCCGAACAGTGACATCAAATTGACCACCGCCAACGACTCGGCGGGAACCACTTCGAGGTACGCCAGGTAGGTCGCGTCCAGGCCGGCGGCGGTCAACAGGTCGGCGAACAACTGCTGATGAACCTTCGGTCCGTGTCCGGCGCCGTACTCGTCGAATTCGACCGCGACGAAAGATGCTTTGGCCTGTCCGACCAACCGTGGGATCGCCCAGGCGTGCGGGTCGCCCTCCTTGAGGTGATATAGCGATCGGTGCACGAAGTATTCGCGCATCTGCTCCCACGTCCCGTTGTCACGCAACCAATAAGACGGTCCTGCACCGTCGCCGGATTCGATTGACAGGCTGGCCATTTCGGCTTCCGCAGTGTCGCTCGGCTCGATCGGGCCGACGTCGCGGCGAACTCCGGCGAGAAATGTACGCTCCAATTGCCCACGCAGATACAGCAATCCGGGATTCCACTCCCAGGTCGGGTCAACGCCGGCGAAGCCGCGATAATGCAACTCGTAGCACATGTAGAGGGCAAGATGCAGGTCGAGTCCGTACGGATCGGAGTCGCGAACCGAGGCGCCGATGCGGTTGAGCTGATCGCGCGGCGCCGGCTCGGTGAGGCTGCGTCGAACGGCCATCGATAGCGGCCCGTGCGCTGCGGGCAGCCGCGGTTCGATCGTCGTTCCCAGTTCAAGCACGCGGATGTGTACCCACGAATCAGTACCCGTCAAACGGGCCAGTCGCACCCGGTCAGCTCGACGGAGACGTCCCACAGCCGGCGAGCCATTGCGGCATCGCGGGCTTTCTTGCGCGGCGTGGTCACCTTCGGCTTGCCCCACTGGCTGAACCGTGGTGCCAGGTATGTGCCGTTCGGCAGTTCGGTGGTGACCGCTTGAATGCTGGCTCGCGCACCGGCCTGTGCGCCGTGCGCCGGCCAACCGCGGAAGGTGTGGTCGCGGATCCACGGCACCACGCCGGTGGCGTCTCGGGTGATGTCGGTGTTCGTGGCGCCGGGATCAGTCATGTAGGCCCGCACGCTGCGGCGGACCAATGAGTGGTTGAACAGCATGACGGCCAATTTGGACTCGCCGTACGCCGCCCACTTCGAGTAAGTGCGATGGTGCCAATTCAAGTCGTCGATGTGCAGGTGGCTCATCGCATAGGCCGCGCTGACGACGGAGATCACCCGGTTCCTGATGCGGTCGCCGAGCAGACACGTCAACGCGAAGTGCCCGAGGTAGTTGATGCCCATGTGGGACTCGAAGCCATCAGCCGTACGGGTCAGCGGCAAGCCCAGCACGCCGGCGTTGTTGATCAGCACGTCGACGCTTTTTACCGAGTCGGCGAACTTGCGGACGCTGGAGAGATCGGCCAGGTCGAGGTGTGCGACCGCCACGTCGCCGGACATCGCTGCGGCGGCCCGTTCGGCTTTCGGAATCGTGCGGCAAGCGATCACGACGCTATGGCCGTCGGCCGCCAATGCGGCGGCGGTCGCTTCCCCGACGCCGCTGTTGCCGCCCGTGACGATGATTTCCACTCGGTGATCATCCGATGTTTCGCTTCGTCGCGCAGAGGGTTTTTACCTAGCGACCGGTCAGCTGTGAGCGAGTCGATGTGAGCGAATTTCACTCATTTTCACGCGCGACAGCGAACGTGCGCGCCATAATGATGCGTTCGGTGGGGGCTTTTCAGTTAGTCACGTTTGTGCAAATCAGGGGGTTGAAGCGCGCGTGAACAGCATATGTCGACCGACTCACGGGGCGCTGTATCCGAACGATGAGCAAATCTTTGGCATTTTGGAAACTTCAAGATCACGGCCGGTGTACGCTTCCGTGATTCAGCAGCTGTTGGACGTGCGTAGCACAACAGTTAGGGGGCTCACATGGTGACACAGCGTCGTCTTCTTTCAACGGTTGCAGCGGCCGTCGGCGGACTGGCCGCCGCCGCATACCTCCCCGTCGCCTTCGCCCACGCGGATGACTGCAGCCACTACGAATGCACGCTGGTGTCCGGCGGACACCCGACCGACGTGCTGTACCAGGGCTTTCGGCCGTTCTTCGCGGACTGGAAGGACACCCAACCGGTCAACGTCGACGTGACCCAGAATGGTGTGACGACCATTGCGGGAAGTTACAACGTCAGCGAGCAGGACTACGAGAACCAATTCCTCGACCAGGCGATCTACAAATTCGGCAACTTCACCCCGGCCGCGGACAACCTCACCGGCATCAATTCCGACAACTTGGCCGGGACGCAGGTGTACGACTTCTGGACCGGGCCGTTCGGCACAGACGCCGCGGGCGACCCGACCTACGGCTTCAATAACCTGAACATCTTCTACGGCAACGGTGCACACACCGAGATCACCACCGTGTCAGGCTCATACACGAACTACCTGATCGGCGATGGGCATGCCACGGGCGACTGGATCGTCTACGCGGGCTCGTCGACTCCGCACATGGTGTGGGATTCGCTGCCCAGCTCCGAGTTCCCGACGACGTACATCACCGACCTGTTTCAGAACGTCCTGCCCCCGGACGACTGGTTCCCGTTGGGTAACGCCGACTTGGGCGCTTCCGCGGCGGCCAGTGTCGTCACCGAACTGGGCAGCCTGTTCGATCCCGGAGCCGCCGCGGGCGCGGCGAGCAGTTTGATTCCCTGACCGGAATTCGGCGGCTGTCGCGGGGCCGCCGTCGGAACTAGGATCTCAGGCGCTGGTGTCGGTTAGTCCCCAGAGGAACAGCCATGAAGATCGTGGTGATCGGCGGCTCGGGTCTGCTCGGGTCGAAAGTCGTGCAGAGGCTCAAAGACGGCGGGCATGAGGCAGTGCCGGCCTCACCGAGATCCGGCGTCAACTCCGTTACTGGCGAAGGCCTTCTGGAAGCCCTGTCCGGTGCCGACGTCCTCGTCGATGCATCCAACGCGCCCTCGTTCGACGACGACCCGGCGATGGCGTTCTTCACGAACTCGACGATGAACTTGATCGTCGCCGCCAAGGCGTCCGACATCGGCCACTACGTCGCGATGTCGATCGTGGGCTGCGATCAGTTGCCGGAAAGCGGCTACCTGCGGGCGAAGGTCGCTCAGGAGAAACTCGTCGAGCAAGGGACGATTCCGTACACGATCGTGCGCGCGACGCAGTTCGCGGAATTCACCGATGCGATCACCGCGTCGCTGACCGTCGGCAACGAGGTGCGCGTGCCGGACGCGCTGATCCAGCCCATCGCAACCCAGGACCTTGCCGACGAGGTCGCCCTGGTGGCCGAGGCGCAGCCGATCAACGGCATCGTCAACATCGGCGGGCCCGAGAAGATCTCGTTCGAGCAGATGGCCGGCGAGTCCCTGGCCAGGCAGGGTGAATCCAAAGTCGTCGTGGTGGATCCGCAGGCCACCTACTTCGGTACGCCGCTGTCGTCGGGCAGCCTGGTGGTTCCGTAAACCTGCGTCGCCAGCCTTACGGCTGGATTTCGTACTGCTGCAACATGAGTCGGGGTGGCGGGATTCGAACCCACGACCTCTTCGTCCCGAACGAAGCGCGCTACCAAGCTGCGCCACACCCCGCGTGAAGCCACGACAGCGTATCGCACCGACCCGGTAAGCGGCGAAACGGCACTGCCGTGCTGCGCAGATCACACCTGCTGCGACGTTTGTGCCGTCAACCGGCGTGGAATAACCGGGATCTTCGCGCCATTAAATATGCTGATCAACAAGCAACTCTGCAAGGGAAGCGAGCAAATCATGACGGTGTTAGGCGCCGTGGTGTTCGGCGGATTCCTGGCTCTCGGGGTGCTGTGGTTGCTGGTGACCGCCTCTGGTGGCGAGGTCGATCAGGCGTGGGCGGAACCGTCATTCGGTGCGCCCGACGGCGTGACCGATTCCCGGGTTTTGACCCAGTCGTCGTACAGCTAGCCCGCGCTCAGCGCGCCGAATAAGTGGGCTGCGACCGTCCCTGAATGCGCTGCGGGTCGCGACCACCGGTCGGTGCCGCAATCAACGTCAGCAATGTGGCTTCGGGCCGGCAGCAGAAACGCACCGGAGCGAACGGCGACGTGCCGATTCCGGCGGAGACGTGCAATTGCATGTGCGTCCCCCAGCGTGACGGGCCCTTGGCCCGGGACCGGTCCAGACCGGAGTTGGTCACCAGCGCGCCGTAGAACGGAAGGCACAACTGCCCGCCGTGGGTGTGACCCGCCATCACCAGCTGGTACCCGTCGGCGGCGAAGCGGTCCAGCACCCTCGGCTCCGGCGAATGGGTCAGGCCCAGCCGCAGGTTGGCCGCCGGGCTGGCCGGCCCGGCGATCGCGTCGTAGCGATCCCGCGCGATGTGCGGATCGTCGACACCGGCGGCGGCGATGTGCAGGCCCGCCACCTCGAACTCGCGGCGGTTGTGGGTCAGGTCCAGCCAACCGCGCTCGGTGAACGCCGCCCGCAGGTCCTGCCAGGGCAGGGGCTTCCCGTGCACTCGGTGATCCGGGTCGGTCAGGTAATTCAGCGGGTTCTTCGGTCGTGGCCCGAAGTAGTCGTTGCTGCCGAACACGAAAATGCCCGGCACCGAGAGCAGGTCGCCGAGGCTCTGCACGACAGACGGCACCGCTTTGGGGTGGGCCAGGTTGTCGCCGGTGTTGACCACCAGGTCCGGCTCGAGCCCTGCGAGTTCACGCAGCCACTCCTGCTTGCGGCGCTGCCCGGGGCGCATGTGCAGGTCGCTGAGGTGCAGCACCCGCAGCGGCGACGAGCCGGGCGTCAGCACCGGCATGGTCAGCTCGCGTAAGGCGAAGGCATTGCGCTCGATGATCGAGGCGTAACCGATGCCGGCGACCGCCGATCCGAGTGCGACGGCGCCGGTACTTTTCAGAGCGCGAACGGCAGCGGTCCGACGACGATGCGGGTCGGGACGGTCCGAGGAGAAGTCGGACAATCGGGCGGTCCGACGACGATGCGGGCCGGAACGGTCCGAGGAGAAGTCGGACAATCGGGCGACGAAAGGCATGAAGGCCAGGATACTGCGGCCGGCCGAATGGGTGCGCGTCACACACCAGCCGACGCGCTACGGAGGTGGTGGGGCCAGGATCGGAATGGTGATCGGCGGGAGGCCCGGGATCTCGATCACCTGCGAACCTACCGGCGGCGGGGCCCCGATGCCTTCGGGCGGCGGAGGCGGAGCAGGCGGGATGCCGTTACTGGTCTGGATCGTGATGACCGCGCCCGGGATCGTCTGGCCGTTGGGTGTGGTGCCGACCACCTCGCCGTACTTCGCACTGCTGTTGACCGACATGGGCTGGTCGGCGACCTGGAACCCGACATCCTTCAAGCGCTGCCGCGCGGCATCGACGTCGAGACCGGCGACGCTGGGCACCCTGGAACCGGGGCCGCCTTCGACATATTCCGGCGAGGTCGGCGGTAGGTGGATATCGCCGAAGAGCGTGGCGATCGGCTTCATCGCGGTGAACCAGGTGCGCGCGGGTTCGTTGCCGCCGTAGAGGTTGCCGTCGCCGCAGCGCCGCAACGGCGACGAGCACAGATCCGACGGCGACGTGGAGTCGTCGTAGATGTAGTTGGCCGCGGCGTACTGGTTGGTAAAGCCGACAAAGCCCGACGAGCGGTGCGCCTCGGTGGTGCCGGTCTTTCCCGAGACCGGCAGGTTCCATCCGGCCGCACCGGCGGAGCCCGCCGCGGTACCGCTGCCCAGCGCGTCCTTGCTCATCGCGTTGGCCAGAGTGTTGGCGAGGCCTTCCGGCACCACCTGGTCGCATGCCTCGGTGGTGACGGACACCGCGTTGCCGTTGCGGTCGATGAGCTTGTCGACGGGGTTGGGCGGGCACCACGTGCCGCCGGAGGCCAACGTCGCCGCGACGTTCGACAGTTCCAGCGCGTTCAGCGCGAACGGCCCCAGCGTGAACGACCCGAGGTTCTGCCGCTTGATGAAGTCGGCCAGGCTTTCGTTGCTCTCCGGGTCGTAGTCGCGCGCGCTGCCCGGTTCGGCGTATGACCGCAGGCCGAGCTTGACGGCCATGTCGACCGCGCGCGGAACACCGATCAGCTGGATCAGCCGGGCGAACGCGGTGTTGGGGGAGGTGGCCAGCGCGTCGGTCACGCTCATCGACCCGCGGTAGTTACCGGCGTTGATGACACACCACTGCTCTTTGGGGCAGCCCTTGGCGCCACCATTTCCCATGCCCTTGGCCTGGAATCTGCCCGGCACCTCAAGGTTCGTGTTGATCCCCATGCCCATTTGCATCGCGGCCGCGGTGGTGAAGATCTTGAAGATCGATCCAGCCCCGTCGCCGACCAGAGAGAACGGTTGCGCCCGCATCGTCTCGCCGGCCTCGCTGTTGAGCCCGTAGGTGCGGTTGCTGGCCATCGCGACGACCTTGTGCGAGTTCTTGCCCGGCCTGATCACGCTCATCACACTGGCGATTCCCTCCAGCGTGGGGCTCGCGAAGGTGTCGATCGCATGCTTGACCGGCTCCTGCACCTCGGGGTCGAGGTTGGTCTTGATCAAATACCCGCCGCGGGCAAGCTGCTCTTTGCTGATCCCGGCGCGGGACAGGTAGGCCTGCACGTAGTCGCAAAAGAAGGCGCGGTCACCCGCTGCGATGCAGCCCCGCGGAAGTTCCTTGGGCTGCGGCAGGATCCCCAGCGGCTCGGCCTTGGCGGCGCGCAGCGCGTCGGCCTCGTTGGGCAGGTTCTCGATCATGGTGTCCAGCACCAGGTTTCGGCGGGCCAGCGCGCCGTCCGGGTTGACGTAGGGGTTCAGCGCACTGGTCGACTGGACCAACCCGGCCAGCAGCGCGGCCTGTTGCCAGTTCAGGTCGGACGCGTTGACGCCGAAGTACGTCTGCGCGGCGTCCTGCACACCGAACGCGTTGTTGCCGAAGGACACCAGGTTCAGGTAGCGGGTCAGGATCTCCGGCTTGGCGAAGGTCTTGTCCAGGGTGAGCGCCATCCGGATCTCGCGCAGCTTGCGGGCCGGCGTGGTCTCGATGGCCGCGCGCTTCTCGGCGTCGGTCTGCGCGATCACCAGCAGTTGGTAGTTCTTCACATACTGTTGCTCGATCGTCGAACCGCCGCGGGTATCGACGTCGCCGGACGCGTAGCCGGCCAGTCCGGTCAGGGTGCCTTTCCAGTCGACGCCGTTGTGCTCGGCGAACCGCTTGTCCTCGATCGAGACGATGGCCAGCTTCATCGTGTTGGCGATCTTGTCGGTCGGCACCTCGAAGCGGCGCTGATCGTAGAGCCACGCGATCGTGTCGCCCTTGGCGTCGACCATGGTCGTCACCGCCGGCACCTCACCCTCGAGGAGCTGAGCGGAGGCGTTGCCGACGACCTCGGAAGCACGGTTGGACATCAACCCGACGCCGCCGGCTACCGGGAACAGGAGCGCGGCGACGACCACGCTGGCGAGCAGACAGCACCCGGCGAGCTTGGCGATAGTGACCGCGGTCGCGGGTCGCTCTGACATGGCTAATACACTAGCGGCGCTTGATTTGGAATCTTCGCGAGTGGCGGGTCGGAACAGTTTCCGCCCCGAACCTGCCTCAGGTTTCTCTCAGTCGCAGCTCAGGCCGCTATTAGCCGCTTCGAACGTCGACTTCTGGTGCAATTTCATGATCGGACTGCACGGTCGTCCCAAAAATGTGGGTCTGGAACTGTTGCGCAATTGGTACCTGACCACGTAGCTTAGCCACACAATGAGATACAGGTAACACCGACACGGACAGTGTGGCGTAGGTCGCATCGGTGGAGCCGGTGGCAAGAGCGAAGGGGAATCGCTGGTGTCAGGAATAGGGATCGCGGCACAGAAAACCGCCGCAACACCGCTGAACGCAACCCTGTGCGGGGCCGACGCGGAGTCGAGAATCGCCTGGGTTTCCAAGGCGCTGTGCAGGGCCGCTGACCCTGACGAACTCTTTGTGCGGGGGGCCGCTCAACGTAAGGCCGCAGTGATCTGCCGGCACTGCCCGGTGATGCTGGAATGCGGAGCCGATGCACTGGACAACCGCGTCGAGTTCGGTGTCTGGGGCGGGATGACCGAGCGTCAGCGCCGGGCGCTGCTCAAGCAGCACCCCGAGGTGGTGTCCTGGGCGGAGTTCTTCAGCGCCCAGCGCAAGCACCGCAGCGTGGGCTAACGACGTAAGAGCGAAACAGCGGCCGGCTTCTGAGCCGGCCGCTCTTCATTGGCCAGACGGCCCGATGGGCAGGCTCCTCAGCGGGCCGTTGCCCGGCCCGCATCGTCAACCGACCGGCCTGATGGGCAGGCTCCTCAGCGGGGCCGTTGCCGGCCCGCATCGTCAACCGACCGAAGTCATCTGGTCAGCAATCGCACGCAGCGCCTCCAGATCGGAGACGTCGAACGGCAGCGACGGCACCCCGACGATGGCGACGTGCGGATTGGCCCCGGTGAAGCGGGACAGCAGCCGAATCTCCCGCTTGGACGTCGACGCGCGATCGGCGTGGATCTCCAGGATGGCTCTCGTCAGGTCCTTGCCGTGATTGGCTTCCGACCCGTTCTCGAGACTCTTGGCGCCGTCGATGGACCGCTCGAACGGCAACGAGCACAGCATCGGGTGGGTGCGATTGAGGATCAGCCCGGCCAGCGGCATTTGCTCCTCGGACAGCCGATCGACGAAGAACGACGCCTCGCGAAGCGCATCCGGCTCGGCCGCCGACACGACGACGAACTGCGTGCCGCGCCGCTTGAGCAACGCATAGGTGCGGTCGGCCTTCTCCCGGAAACCGCCGAAGGTGGCGTCCAGTGACTGCACGAAACTCGCTGCGTCGGAGAGCATTTGCGAACCAAGCACCGTCGACAGCGCCTTCATCGCCAAGCCGACCGCGCCGGTGACCAGCCGTCCGATGCCGCGGCCGGGTCCCAGCAGCAGTTTCCACAACCGGCTGTCCATGAAGCTGCCCAGCCGTTTCGGCGCGTCGAGGAAGTCCAGCGCGTTACGTGACGGCGGGGTGTCGACCACCACCAGATCCCAGCGGTCTTCGGCGAGCAGCTGGCCGAGCTTTTCCATCGCCATGTATTCCTGCGTGCCGGCCAGCGAGGTGGCAACCGTTTGATAGAACTGGTTGTCCAGAATCGCCTGTGCGCGATCGCCTCCCGAATACTGGATCACCATCTCGTCGAAGGTGCGACGCATGTCGAGCATCATCGCGTAGAGCTCGCCGGGGACCTCGGGGGCCAGCGGCACCCGTTGCGGCGAGTTGCCCAGATCGTCGATGCCCAACGCCTGCGCGAGTCGCTTGGCGGGGTCGATCGTCAGCACAACAACGGTCCGGCCGTATTCCGCCGCGCGCAGCGCCATCGCCGCAGCGGTGGTGGTCTTACCGACTCCACCGGCGCCGCAGCACACCACCACGCGGTTGGAGGGGTCGCCGAGGATCCCGGCGATATCCAGGGTTTGCGGGGTCGCGCTCATCGAACCCCCTGCTGTGCAAGCGATTCCGACAACTCGTAGAGGCTGCCGAGGTCCACGCCGTCGGAAATGGTCGGCAGCTGCAGCCGCGGAACTTTGAGCTCGTCGAGTTGTTCGGCGGTCGCCGCCCGGGCACTGATCCGGGTGGCGTGCTGGATGGTCTCGGTGAGCAAGCCCGCGAAGTCCTCGTCGCTCAACGTGATTCCGGCGGCGGTCAACCCCGCCCGCACCGCGTCGGCGTCGACGTCGCCCTCGGCGGCCTTCGCGAGATCATCGGGCTGCAGGTAGGCCTCGATGTTGCGGTTGACGATCACGCTGCCGATCGGCAAGCCGAGCTCCTTCAACTCGTCGATGGCTTCCATCGTCTCCTGCATCGGCAACGCCTCCAGCAGCGTGACCAGGTGAATGGCCGTCTGGTCGGAGTGCAGGATCTTGACCACGCCTTCGGCCTGCGAGTACACCGGGCCGCCTTTGGCCAGGTCGGACACCGCGCGGGTGACGTCCAGGAAGCGGGCGATCCGGCCGGTCGGCGGCGCGTCGACGACGATCGCGTCGTACACCGGGTCCTTCGCGCCCTTGTCGACGCGGATCACGGATTCCTTGATCTTGCCGGTGAGCAGCACATCGCGCAGGCCCGGTGCGATCGTCGTCGCGAACTCGATCGCCCCGACCCTGCGCATCGCCTTACCCGCGATGCCGAGGTTGTAGAACATGTCGAGGTATTCCAGGAACGCCGCCTCGATGTCGATCGCCAGCGCGTTGACCTGACCGCCGCCCTCGGCACTGGCGATCTTGAGCTCCTTGTAGGGCAGCGGCGGCACGTCGAAGAGTTGCGCAATCCCTTGACGCCCTTCGACTTCCACCAGCAGGACTTTGCGCCCACCGGATGCCAGCGTCAGGGCGAGTGCGGCGGCAACCGTCGACTTGCCGGTACCGCCCTTGCCGGTGACGAAATGCAGACGAGCCTTTGACAATCGCGATGGCCAGCTGACGTTGCTGCCCACGCTCGATGTGGTCCCCACCCCTGCATGCTAGCTAGTTAGCCCGATCGGCCTGCCGATAAGCTCGGGATATGAGCCAACCCACAACCTGGGAGTACGCAACAGTCCCGCTGTTGACCCACGCCACCAAGCAGATCCTCGACCAATGGGGCGCCGACGGTTGGGAGCTGGTTTCCGTCCTTCCCGGCCCCACCGGCGAGCAGCACGTCGCCTATCTGAAACGCCCGAAGTGACCGCTTCGGCCAGGCTGAAAGAGCTCGGCATTGAGCTGCCGGTCGTGGTGCAGCCGTTGGGCTCCTACGTCCCGGTGGTCCGCAGCGGCAACCTGATCTACACCTCCGGCCAGCTACCGATGCGGGACGGCAAGTTGGTGCAGTCGGGCAAGGTCGGTGTCGAGGTCGCGCCCGAGCGCGGCAAGGAACTCGCCCGGATCTGCGCGCTCAACGCCTTGGCGGCCGTCGACTCGCTGGTGGGTATCGACTCGGTGACCAAGGTGGTCAAGGTGGTCGGATTCGTCGCGTCCGCAGCCGGATTCAACGGCCAGCCGGGCGTGGTCAACGGGGCATCGGATCTGCTCGCCGAGGTGTTCGGCGACGCCGGCGTGCATGCCCGCTCGGCGGTCGGCGTCGCGGAACTGCCGCTGGATGCGCCGGTCGAGGTCGAGCTGGTGGTCGAGGTCGGTTAGCGGCCGTGACGGGCACCGACGTGACACATCCCGCTTACGGCGTGCTGCGCCCGGTCACCGACACCGCCTCAGTGCTGCTGGCCAACAACCCGGGCAAGATGACGCTGGACGGCACCAACACCTGGGTGTTGCGGGCCCCCGGCAGCGACGAAGTCGTCGTCGTCGATCCGGGACCCGATGACGACGAGCACATCGCCGCCGTCGCCGGTGTCGGCCGTATCGCGTTGGTGTTGATCAGCCACCGGCATGGCGACCACACCGACGCCATCGACAAGCTGGTCGAGGCGACCGGTGCGCCGGTGCGCTCGGCGGGCAGCGGGTTTCTTCGCGGCTTGTCCGGCGAACTCGTCGACGGCGAGGTGATCGACGCCGCTGGCCTGCGGATCACGGTGTGGGCCACCCCCGGTCACACCGCTGATTCGTTGTCCTTCGTTCTCGACGACGCGGTGCTGACCGCGGACACCGTGCTGGGCCGCGGAACGACCGTCATCGACAACGAAGACGGCAGCCTGGCCCACTATCTGGATTCACTGCAACGACTGCGCGGGCTGGGCCGGCGAACGGTGCTGCCCGGCCACGGCCCGGAGCTGGCCGACATCGAAGCGGTCGCGCAGGGATACCTGGAACACCGCGAACAGCGGCTCGACCAGGTCCGCTCGGCATTACGCACACTCGGCGAGGACGCCAGCACGCGTGAGGTCGTCGAGCGCGTCTACGTCGACGTGGACGAAGAGCTGTGGGATGTCGCCGAATGGTCGGTGCGGGCCCAGCTGGACTACCTGCGGCGCTGACTCCGCAGCGAGATCGACGCCAGCGCGAGAAAGATCGAGAGACCGTCTCGCTAGCGTCGATCTCGACGCAAACGACTAACGCGCCCGCCTGGCCAGGCGTTCGGAGTCCGAGATCAGCACGCTCTTGCCCTCCAAGCGAATCCAGCCGCGGTGGGCGAAGTCGGCCAGCGCCTTGTTCACGGTTTCGCGGGAGGCGCCGACGAGCTGGGCGATCTCTTCTTGGGTCAGGTCGTGGGTCACCCGCATCGCGCCGCCCTCCTGGGTGCCGAACCGCTGCGCGAGTTGCAGCAGCTGCTTGGCGACCCGGCCGGGCACGTCGGTGAAGATCAGGTCGGCGAGGTTGTTGTTGGTGCGGCGCAGTCGGCGGGCCAGGACCCGCAGCAATTGCTCAGCGATCTCGGGACGATCGGCGATCCAGGCCCGCAGCGCGTCGCGGTCCATCGATACCGCCCGCACCTCGGTAATGGTGGTGGCGCTGGATGTCCGCGGTCCGGGGTCGAAGATCGACAACTCACCGAACATGTCGGACGGGCCCATGATGGTCAGCAGGTTTTCCCTGCCGTCCGGCGAACGGCGGCCGATCTTCACCTTGCCGGAGATGATGATGTAAAGCCGATCGCCCGGCTCACCCTCCGCGAAAACCGTGTGCCCGCGCGGGAAGTCGACGGGCTGCAGTTGCTTGGTCAGCGCAGCGACGGCGCTCGGCTCGACCCCCTGGAAGATTCCGGCCCTCGCCAGGATCTCGTCCACGTTGCCCCTTTAGTTATCCCAATGACTCCGGCTCGGCCGGTTGTCCGGCCGTCCCCGCTAGCGGGGGACCTCCTACTTACTCACCACCCGCGGGCGGGTGACCAGTCTCGAAGAGCCTGGCGAGATGAGTCTAGGAGGTCAGCCATCAACTCGACGAGCCAACGCTACACACGATTGGCATGCTGACGCGGCGCAAATTGCCGATTCGCCCGCGAATGCCTATGCGGCTGTCGGGGGCTGTCTGGGTGTTTTGGCGGCGCAATAACAGCGGTGGCCCGAAATTCATCCGTGGCCCACTCCGCGTCGCTGGGCAAATACCGCGACTCGTCGGCGATGCGACGGTGCAGGCGGTCGAGCGCGTCGGGCATTCCGTTGCGGGCCAGCGTGCGCATATCGGTCGGCTCGGCCTGCTCGAGAAATTCCTCGACATCACTTGCGGTCAGAGTGTCGTTTTCCAAGCCCGATTCCAGCCGCTGAAGCCCGAAAGTTGCGAGCATCAGCAACCCCGGGATGAATGCAACAAGCAACCAAGACACAAGGAGCAAGTAAACACGGCTAAGGTCTCAGCGGGATCACGAATCAGTACTCTGTCGGGGTGACAATGGGCAAACCTTCCCGCGCTGCCGCCAAGGCCGTCGGCGGGGACGGCGGCGCTGCGGCCCGGCGTTGGGCCTCGGAGACTCCGCTGGGTCTGGTGCGCCGCGCTCGCCGCATGAATCGCAAACTGGCAGAAGCGTTTCCGCATGTCTACTGCGAGTTGGATTTCACCTCACCGCTGGAGTTGGCGGTGGCCACGATCTTGTCGGCGCAAAGCACCGACAAACGGGTAAATCTCACCACCCCGGCCCTTTTCGCCCGTTACCACTCAGCCGTGGACTATGCGCGGGCCGACCGCGAAGAACTCGAAACGCTTATTCGCCCGACCGGTTTCTATCGCAATAAAGCGTCCTCATTGATCGGCCTCGGTCAGGCATTGGTCGAGCGTTTCGACGGCGAAGTGCCGCGCACCATGGACGAACTCGTCACGCTGCCCGGCGTGGGCCGCAAGACCGCCAACGTCATTCTGGGCAATGCGTTCGACATCCCGGGAATCACCGTCGACACCCACTTCGGCCGGCTGGTTCGGCGCTGGCGTTGGACGGCCGAGGAGGACCCCGTCAAGGTCGAGCACGCCGTCGGCGAACTCATCGAGCGCAGCGAATGGACCTTGCTCAGCCACCGGGTGATCTTCCACGGCCGCAGGGTGTGCCACGCCCGCAAACCGGCGTGCGGGGTGTGCGTGTTGGCCAAGGACTGCCCGTCGTTCGGGACCGGCCCTACTGAGCCATTGATCGCCGCGGCGTTGGTGCAGGGCCCGGAAACCGAACACCTTCTGGCGATGGCCGGCTTGTAGTTTGACCGCCTCAACCGCCCGAACCACCCGCTGGACCGTCGCGGTCCTGGCGGTCGTTGCGGCTCTGATCGCCGCACTGCTGGTTCAGCTGAGGCACGCGTCGGATTCGTCGACCGCCCCGCAGACCGGTGCGGCTCGTGAGCACCGCGACGCCGACACCCCCGCGGCACTGTCCGGGCCTCGGCGACGTGCCGACTTGGCCGCGTGCCCGCGACCCGGCGGGCTGCCCGGCTCGGCGGCGTTGCGCGGCGTGACTGCCGAATGTGCTGCGGACGGCTCGCATGTCGACGTCGGGCCGGCCTTGGCCGGGCACCGCGTCGTCCTCAACCTCTGGGCGTATTGGTGCGGGCCCTGCGCGACCGAACTTCCTGCGATGGCGGAGTATCAACGACGGGTCGGCCCCGAGGTGATGGTGGTGACGGTGCACCAGGACGAGAACGAGACGGCCGCGTTGTTGCGGTTGGCCGAACTCGGGGTCCGGCTGCCGACCCTGCAGGACGGCGGGCGCCGGATCGCGGCGGCGCTGGGAGTGCCGAACGTGATGCCCGCGACCGTCGTGCTCGACTCGGACGGTAGCGTTGCCAGGACGCTGCCACGCGCCTTCGCCAGCGCCGACGAGATCTCGGCCGCGGTCGGAGTTCAGCCACGATGACACTCGGTGGGGGTGTGCGACGCGCAGTGGCCCGGGGGCGGTGGGATGGACAAAGGAGGCGCCGGTGAATGGCGGCGGCACTCCCCAACAGCTCGGCGAGACGATGTTGACGCCTGAGCACGCCCCGCCCTGGTTGTCGCCTCTGGTCGACAACGTCGCCGAGATGCCCGAGGCGTTCCGCAAGCGCCTGCCCCCCGACGTCCTGGCGATGGTGACCGCTGCCGAGGCGACGGCGACCGCCCGCAACAACGGGCGCGACGCGGCGGTGCTGATCCTGTTTTCCGGTCCGTCGTCCGACACCCTTCCCGAGGACGCCGATCTATTGGTGATCGTGCGGGCGGCGACGTTGCGTCATCACGCCGGCCAAGCCGCTTTCCCGGGTGGCGCATCCGATCCCGGCGACGACGGTCCGGTGGCCACGGCGCTGCGCGAGGCGCGCGAAGAGACCGGCATCGACACCGCCAGACTGCATCCGCTGGTCACGATGGATCGAACGTTCATCGCGCCGTCGGGTTTTCACGTCGTCCCGGTGCTGGCGTACTCGCCGGATCCCGGGCCGGTGGCCGTCATGGATCAGGCTGAGACAGCAGTGGTGGCGCGGGTGCCGGTCCGGGCCTTCATCAATCCCGCGAACCGGCTGATGGTGTACCGCCGCACCCTCAGCCGCCGCTTCGCCGGACCCGCGTTCCTGTTGAACGAGATGCTGGTGTGGGGTTTCACCGGGCAGGTGATTTCGGCGATGCTGGATGTCGCCGGGTGGGCAGAGCCCTGGGACACCAGTGATCTACGCGAACTGGACGAAGCGATGGCCATGGTCGACGACAAGGATGACGCTTGATGACCAGCTCACAATGGTTAGACATCGCCGTGTTGGCGGTCGCGTTCATCGCGGCGATATCGGGATGGCGGTCGGGCGCGCTCGGCTCGCTGCTGTCGTTCGTCGGCGTCCTGCTGGGCGCGATCGCCGGCGTGCTGCTGGCCCCTCACCTCGTCGCGCACGTCACCGCGCCCCGGGCCAAGCTGTTCGCCGCGCTGTTCCTGATCCTGGCGCTGGTCGTGGTCGGCGAGGTCGCCGGCGTGGTGCTCGGTCGCGCGGTGCGCGGTGCGATCCACAGCAACTCGGTCCGTTTCTTCGACTCGCTGATCGGGGTGGCGGTGCAACTGGTGGTCGTCCTGGTGGCGGCGTGGCTGCTGGCGACCCCGCTGACGTCGTCGGCAGGTCAGCCGAGTTTGGCTGCCGCAGTGCGTGGTTCGCGGGTGCTCGCCCAAGTCAACGACTATGCGCCGGAGTGGCTGAAGACGGTGCCCAAGCGGTTGTCGGCGCTGCTGGACACCTCGGGCCTGCCGCAGGTGTTGGAGCCGTTCAGTCGCACACCGGTGGTCGCGGTCGCGGCGCCCGACTCGGCACTGGCCAACAACCCGGTGGTCGCCAACACCGAACCGAGCGTGGTGAAGATCCGTGCCATCGCGCCCAGCTGCCAGAAAGTGTTGGAGGGCAGCGGATTTGTCTTGTCACCGGACCGGGTGATGACCAACGCGCACGTGGTGGCCGGGGCGAACAGCGTCACTGTGGAAGCCAGCGGTAACCCCTACGATGCGACGGTGGTGTCCTATGACCCGACCACCGATGTCGCGATCCTCTCGGTGCCGCATCTGCCCGCGGGGCCACTGGCTTTCGCCAACGCGCCGGTGACGTCGGGCACCGAAGCGATCGTGATGGGCTACCCGGGTGGCGGTGGCTTCATGGCTACCCCGGCCAGAATCCGCGAGCTCATCGAACTCAACGGGCCTGACATCTACCGGAATGCGACCATCAACCGCGAGGTCTACACGGTCAGAGCCAATGTGGAACAAGGCAATTCAGGTGGACCGCTGATCGACCTCAGCGGCCAGGTGATCGGTGTGGTCTTCGGTGCGGCCGTCGACGACAACGACACCGGCTTCGTGCTGACCGCCAAAGAGGTGGCCGCGCAGCTGGCGCACATCGGCGACACAGCAGCGGTGTCCACCGGGGCATGTGTCAGCTGAGCGGAGTCCGGTACACCCGGTCGAGGAATCGCGACAAGTGACCGTTGACCTCGTCGGGCTTCTCTTCGTGGCTGAAATGCCCTGCCCCCGATACTGATACGTAGCGGCCGTGCGGTGCGTAACGCTGCGTTCGTTCGACCGGGTCGGCCAGCACGTAGGGATCGGCGTCGCCGTGGACGTGCAACATCGGAATGCCGAATGGCCGGCTCATGGTGCGCATGAAGCGTCTGCCCTCTTCGCGTAGCTGACTGCGCATCGCCCATCGCTGATACTCCAGCGCGCAGTGCGCCGCCGACCGAATTTGGATCGCCTGTCGCAAGTGGCCAGCCGTCTCGGAAAAGTCTTCGGAAGCAACCCATTTGGCGCTGGATCGGCTGCGCACAAGACGTTCGATCTCGTCGCCGTTGTGCCGGGTCAAGATGCGTTCCGGCCAGATCGGCACCTGGTAGCGCAGCAGCGACGGAAGCAGCGCGCGGCGTTGGTCGCGGCGGGTCAGCACCGACCTGCGCAACGCGGCCGGATGCGGCGAGCTGACCACTGCGATGGCCCGCACCAGGCGCGAGTGCAGCACCGAGGTGGCCCAGCAGACCAGCCCGCCGTCGGCGTGGCCGACCAGTGTCGCCGACGTGTGCCCCAGCGCCCGGATCAGCCCGGCGGTGTCACCGGCCAGCGTCCAGCCGTCATACCCGCGAGGCGGTTTGTCGCTGCCGCCGTAGCCGCGCAGATCCACCGCGACCACCCGCGCGCCGGTCAAACCGCGGAGTTGGTGACGCCACGACCACCAGAACGAGCCGAAGCCGTGCAGCATGATCACCAGCGGCTGCGCGGTCGACGGGGTGGACGCGCCCTGCGTCGCTTCGACGACGTGGAACCGAATGCCGTTGGCGTGCACATCCAGATGCCGCCACGGCCCGTCGATACGGGTCACCGACGGATCTGGTGGCCCCATTCACCAACCCGAGGGATCGTTAGGCGTCGCGCCCGGCGAGGCGTGCAGCGCCGGAGCCGAGGGTTTGTCGTGGCCGGGCGTGAACGCCGACCGGGTCTCCTTGACCGATTCGATGGTCTGCTGCGGCCCGCGGATACGGCGGACCTTCAGGTAGCCGAACAGGGCCAGCGCCGCGGTGACCACCACCATGATCCCGAACACGATCAGGAATGCCGCCCAGCGCCACAGCCAGTTGTCGAGCAGTTCGGCCAGGAAAAAGAAGAAGAAAAACGTCGAGTAGAACAGGACCACCATGGCCGCGATGAAGAAGACGCTGCCGGTCAGGCCCTTCTTGACGTCACGGGTGATCTCCGCGCGAGCCAGCTCGACCTCCGCGCGCACCAGCGTCGACATCTGCGACGTGGCCTCCTTGACCAGAGCGCCGATCGAGGGCTCGCCGGACAGTGCGTGTGGGTCGGTCAACGGGATCGTGGTCAGCGTGCGAGGAACCCCGTCCTGACGGTCGGCGCTCTTGCGCTCGTGCTTGCTCACAGACGTCCTCCCGGGCGGATCTTGATTGTCCGGTTCATGTTGCCATGCAGTCCGATGCCAGACGAGGCCAACTCGACACCGACGACCTCGTTTGAGGATCGGCCCCATTGGGCGCTGGTCAGGCTAGACTGGCGCCGCCATTTTGGTGTGTGACCATCTGCCGACGGGGGTATCGCGTTGCCGACCTTGAACCGCTGGCTCCGGTGCGTCTCGGCGGCCATGGTCACGGTGGTTTCGGCGGGCCTGTCCGCTGCGCCCGCGAGCGCCGACGACCGGGTCCCGCTCGGCGGCGGCTCCGGCATCGTCGTCAACGGCGACTCCCTGTGCACGCTGACCACCATCGGCACCGACCCCAAAGGCGAGTTGATCGGCTTCACCTCGGCGCACTGCGGCGGCCCGGGGGCCCAGGTGGCGGCCGAGGCGGCCAAAGAGCGCGGGGTCCTGGGCACCATGGTGTCGGGCAACGACGGCCTCGACTACGCCGTCATCCAATTCGATCGGGCCAAGGTGGCGCCCGTCGCCAATGTCGCCGGCTTCGTGATCACCGGCATCGGGCCCGATCCGGCGTTCGGTCAGGTCGCCTGCAAACAGGGCCGCACCACCGGCAACTCGTGCGGCGTCACGTGGGGTCCGGGTCAGGACCCGGGCACCATCCTGATGCAGGTGTGCGGGCAGCCGGGGGACTCGGGCGGCCCGGTCACCGTCGACAATCGGCTGGTGGGGATGATCCACGGCGCGTTCAGCGAGAACCTGCCGATCTGCGTCACCAAGTACATCCCGCTGCACACGCCGGCGGTGGTGCAGTCGTTCAACGCGATCCTGGCCGACTTGCAGAGCAAAGGCCGCATGGGCGCCGGGTTCGTGCCCGTACCCGCCTGACTACTTGGCTTCTACTGATTGCCAAGTTCCTCCTCATCGCGCTCCGCGCTCTGCATCGTCACTTGGCGGGTACTGATTGCCAAGTTCCTCCTCATCGCGCTCCGCGCTCTGCATCGTCACTTGGCGGGTACTGATTGCCAAGTTCCTCCTCATCGCGCTCCGCGCTCTGCATCGTCACTTGGCGGCCCGGATCGCGTCGAAAACGCCCGGGTCGAGCAGCGTCGAGGTGTCGCCGAGCTCGCGCTTCTCGACGATGTCGCGCAGCAGACGGCGCATGATCTTGCCGCTGCGGGTTTTGGGCAGCTCGGGCACCACGTGCAGTTCCCGCGGCCTGGCGATCGGTGAGATCTCCTTGGCCACCTCGGCGCGCAACTCGTCGATGATCTCTGCGCCCGCGGTGTCGGCGTGGTCGGCCGTCAGCACGACGAACGCGCAGATCGCCTGCCCGGTGGTGTCGTCGGTGGCGCCCACCACCGCAGCCTCGGCCACCCCGGCATGCCCGACAAGCGCCGACTCCACCTCCGCCGTGGAGATGCGGTGCCCCGACACGTTCATCACGTCGTCGATGCGACCCATCACCCAGATGGCGCCGTCGGAGTCGTAGCGCGCGCTGTCGCCGGCGAAGTAGTAGCCGTGCTCGGCGTACCTCGACCAGTAGGTCTCACGGAAGCGGTCCGGATCGCCCCAGATGCCGCGCAGCATCGACGGCCAGGGCTGATCCAGCACGAGGTATCCGGCGGCGTGCTCGCCCTCGTCGGTGGACGGGGGAGCGAGTTCGTCGCCGTGGTCGTCGACGACCTTCGCCGAGATACCTGGCAGCGCCGCCATCGCCGAACCGGGTTTGGTCGCAGCGACACCGGGCAGCGGGGAGATCATCGCGGCGCCGGTTTCGGTCTGCCACCAGGTGTCCACGATCGGGGCGCTGTCGCCGCCGATGACCGTGCGGTACCACCGCCAGGCTTCGGGGTTGATCGGCTCGCCGACCGTGCCCAGCAATCGCAGGCTCGACAGGTCGTGCGCGTCCGGGAACTCACGGCCCCACTTCATGAACGTCCGGACCATCGTCGGCGCCGTGTAATAGATTGTCGCGCCGTACTTTTCGATGATCTGGAAATGACGGTGCTGGCTGGGTGTGTCCGGGGTGCCCTCGAAGAAGATCTCCGTCACGCCGTTGGACAGCGGACCGTAGACGCCGTACGTGTGCCCGGTGACCCAGCCGATGTCGGCGGTGCACCAGAACACGTCGGTCTCTGGCTTGATGTCGAAGATGTTGTGGTGGGTGTACGAGGCCTGGGTGAGGTAACCGCCGCTGGTGTGCACGATGCCCTTGGGCTTACCGGTGGTGCCCGAGGTGTACAGCAGGAACAGCGGATGCTCGGCGTCGAACGCCTCGGGGTCGTGCTCGGGCGACGCCGAATCGACGACGTCGTGCCACCAGACGTCTCGGCCCTGTTTCCAGTCGACCTCGATGCCGGTGCGGCGGACCACCAGGACGTGCTCGACGGTATCGGCGCTGGCGACCGCGTCGTCGACCGCGTTCTTCAGCGGTGCCGGCTTGCCGCGCCGGAACTGCCCGTCGGCGGTGATCACCAGCTTGGCTTCGGCGTCGTCGATCCGCGCGCGCAACGCATTGGCGGTGTAGCCGGCGAACACCACGCTGTGCATCAGCCCCAGCCGTGCGCAGGCCAGCATCGCGACGATGGCTTCCGGGATCATCGGCAGATAGATCGCGACGCGATCACCGGCGACCAACCCCAGACCGGTCAGCGCGTTG
Source organism: Mycobacterium cookii (assembly GCF_010727945.1). Taxonomy (NCBI): domain Bacteria; kingdom Bacillati; phylum Actinomycetota; class Actinomycetes; order Mycobacteriales; family Mycobacteriaceae; genus Mycobacterium; species Mycobacterium cookii. Next base: position 2,993,574 of record NZ_AP022569.1, on the reverse strand, counting down.
GCGGCTTTACCTACCTCGTCCTGCAGGTCGCGGTAGGTGAGGCTGCGGGAATCGCCGATCTGCTCGCCCTCCCAGTAGATCGCCACGCGATCGCCGTTGCCGGCTTCGACGTGACGGTCCACGCAGTTGTAGGCGACGTTGAGTTTGCCGTCGGCGAACCATTTGGCGAATGGTGCCTCAGACCAGTCCAGTACCTGGGAGAACGGGGTCGCCCAGGACAGTCGGTTGGCCTGCTCGGCCCAGAACGCCAACCGGTCTTGCTCGGCGTCTCGGTATAACCCTTCGGCGGCATTGGCTTGCGCAGTGAATTCTGCGGACGGCGGATAAGACAACGGCGCGTGCGTCTCGGTCACGCGCAAGAGCGTAACCAGGCTGGGTTAATTTTTCGGGTTGCTGTAGGCAATACAGTCGCGACGGGATTAGGTGATCGTGTTGGTGACCGGAGGAGGACGGCTTGCAGCGGTTGCGCATCGCGGCGGTGGCTGTGGCTCTGCTCGCCGTGGCACCGCTGGTCGGCTGCGGAGCTGGCGACGTTCGCACCGACGTGGTGATCGTCAACGCCGGTGAGCCGCAGAACCCGCTGATCCCGACGAACACCAACGATTCCAACGGCGGCCGGATCGTCGACCGACTGTTCGCCGGTCTGATGTCCTACGACGCCAACGGCTCGCCGTCGCCCGAGGTCGCCGAGTCGATCGAGACTGCCGACGACGTCAACTACCGGATCACGCTGAAATCCGGCTGGACGTTCAGTGACGGCTCACCGGTGACCGCACACTCGTTCGTCGATGCGTGGAATTTCGGCGCGCTGTCCACCAATGCGCAACTCCAGCAGAGCTTTTTCAGCCCGATCGCCGGCTTCGACGAGGTGGCGGCCGCCAAGCCGACAACGACGACGATGTCCGGGCTGCAGGTGGTCAACGAGCGGGAATTCACCGTGCGGCTCAAGGGTCCGACCATCGATTTCAAGCTGCGGCTTGGCTTTTCGCCGTTCTACCCGCTGCCGGAGTCCGCGTACATGGACATGGCAAGGTTCGGCCAGCACCCGGTCGGCAACGGCCCGTACCAGCTCGCCGATGAGCGCCGCATACCTGCCTGGCAGCACAACGTGAAACTCGACCTGGTGACCAATCCCGGCTACCACGGCAACCGGACGTCGCAGAACAAGGGTCTGCGATTCGTTTTCTACGCCAACCTGGACACCGCCTACGCCGACCTGCTGTCGAGCAATCTCGATGTGCTGGACACGATTCCGCCCAGTGTGCTCACCGTCTACCGCAGAGACCTCGGCGATCGTGCCGTCTCCGCGCCCGCCGCCGTGAACCTGACACTGGATACGCCGATGCGCTTGCCGCACTTCGGCGGCGAGGAGGGCCGACTGCGCCGGTTGGCGTTGTCCGCTGCGATCAACCGGTCCCAGATCTGCCAGAAGATCTTCTCCGGCGCACGCGCACCGGCCCGCGATTTCACCGCCAGCTCGTTGCCCGGGTACGACCCCGACATCGACGGCAACAGCGCGCTGAACTTCGACCCGGACCGCGCGCGGCGACTGTGGGCGCAGGCCGACGCCATCTCGAAATGGACTGGCCGCTACGCGATTGCCTACAACACCGACGGGTCGCATCAGGAATGGGTCGACGCGGTGGCGAACAGCATCAAGAACACTCTCGGCGTCGACGCCTTGGGTGCGCCTCAGCCGACCTTCGCCGGCTTCCGGACCCAGATCACCACCCACACGATCAGCACCGCGTTCCGCGCCGGGTGGCAGGGCGACTTCCCGTCGATGCTCGAATTCTTGGAGCCGCTGTTCGCCACCGGGGCGAGCGCCAACGACGTCGGCTACTCCAATCCTCGGTTCGACGCCGCGATCGGGGAGGCCGAAGCTGCGGCTGACCTGCCGCAATCGTATGCGCTGGCAAACGGGGCCCAGCGAATCTTGTTGGCGGACATGCCTGTTGTCCCGCTGTGGTACACCGTAGCGGTGGCCGGTCACTCGCCGGCGGTCGGCCAGGTCAGGCTGACCTGGAACGGACTGCCCGACTACGAACACATCGTGAAGGCCTGACATGGGGTGGTACATCGCCCGTCGCGTCGCGGCCATGCTTCCGGTGTTCCTAGGGGCGACGCTGCTGATCTACGGCATGGTCTTCCTGTTGCCCGGCGACCCGATCGCGGCGTTGGGCGGCGATCGTCCACTGAGCCCGGCGGTGGCCGCGCAGCTGCGCGCGCAGTATCACCTGAATGACCCGTTCTGGCTGCAGTACCTGCACTACCTCGGCGGCATCGTGCACGGCGACCTCGGTCATGCCTACTCCGGGCTTCCCGTCAGTACCGTTCTGGCTCAGGCATTTCCGGTCACATTCCGGTTGGCGTTGATCGCGCTGGCGGTAGAGGCGTTGTTCGGCGTCGGATTCGGGGTGATCGCCGGATTGCGCCAGGGCGGCGTTTTCGACGGCGCCGTGCTGATCGTCAGCCTGATCATCATCGCGGTCCCGATCTTCGTGTTGGGCTTCCTTGCGCAGTTCGTGTTCGGGGTGCGTCTTGGCCTGGCGGCGGTCACCGTGGGTGATCAGCCGACATTCTCCCGGCTGTTGTTGCCCGGAATCGTTTTGGGCGCAGTGTCGTTCGCCTACGTGGTGCGGCTGACCCGCTCCGCGGTGGCCGACAATGCGCACGCCGACTATGTGCGGACCGCCATCGCCAAGGGTCTGTCGCGGCCCCGGGTGGTGACGGTGCATATCCTGCGCAACTCGCTGATCCCGGTCGTGACATTCTTGGGCGCGGATCTCGGCGCACTGATGGGCGGAGCGATCGTCACCGAAGGGATCTTCAATATCCACGGCGTCGGTGGCGTGCTCTATCAAGCCGTCACGCGACAGGAAGCACCGACCGTGGTGTCGATCGTGACGGTGCTCGTCGTCGTCTACCTGGTCACGAATCTGGCCGTGGATCTGCTGTACGCCGCCCTGGATCCGAGGATTCGTTATGGCTGAAGTGCTTGCCGGAGGCGGATTCTGGCGAGGGTTGCGCCGCCGTCCGCAGTTCGTCATCGCCGCGGTGCTGATCGGTTTCGTCGTGGTCGTCGCCGCGTTTCCGGCGTTGTTCACCACCGCCGACCCCGGCTACGCCGATCCGAACCAGAGCCTGCTGGCGCCGTCGGCTGCCCATTGGTTCGGGACCGATCTGCAAGGCCATGACATCTATGCCCGCACCGTCTACGGCGCCCGCGCCTCGGTCACCGTCGGCCTGGGCGCCACGCTGGTGGTGTTCGTCGTCGGCGGCGCACTCGGTGCGCTGGCCGGCTTCTACGGCGGCTGGCTCGATGCGGTGGTGTCCCGCATCGCCGACGTGTTCTTCGCAATACCCCTGCTGCTGGCCGCGATCGTGCTGATGCAGGTGATGCACCACCGCACGGTGTGGACGGTCATCGCGATCCTGTCGCTGTTCGGCTGGCCCCAGGTGGCCCGGATCGCGAGGGGCGCCGTCCTGACGGTACGCGACAGCGACTATGTGCTGGCTGCGAAAGCTCTGGGGATGAGCAGGTTTGGGACGCTGGTCCGACATGTGGTGCCCAACGCCGTCGGACCGGTGATCGCGGTGTCCACCATCGCGCTCGGATTGTTCATCGTCACCGAGGCCACCCTGTCCTACCTCGGGGTCGGGCTGCCGCCGTCGGTGGTGTCGTGGGGCGGAGACATCAACGTCGACCAGATCCGGTTGCGCGCAGGCTCACCGATCCTGTTCTATCCCGCGGGCGCGCTGGCGATCACGGTGCTGGCGTTCATGATCATGGGTGACGTCTTGCGCGATGCGCTGGACCCGACATCGCGGCGCCGATGAACTCGACCGACTTGCCGCTGCTCAGCGTCACCGGCCTCGACGTTCGCTTCGGTGACGACGCCCCGGCGGTCCGGCAGGTCGACGTCGCTGTGCGCGCCGGCCAAACGGTGGCGATCGTCGGCGAATCGGGCTCGGGGAAGTCGACCACGGCCGCGGCGATCCTGGGGCTGCTGCCACCCGGAGGGCGAATCACCGCGGGTCGCATCATGTTCGACGGCATCGACCTGACCACCGCCGACCGTCGTCGGCTGCGCTCGGTCCGCGGGTCGGGTATCGGCTACGTCCCGCAGGACCCGATGACCAACCTCAACCCCGTGTGGCGGGTGGGCTTCCAGGTGCGAGAGGCGTTGCGCGCCAACAATGTCGACCGTCGGGCGGTGCAGCTGCTGGCCGACGCGGAGATGCCCGATCCGGAGTTGCGGGCCATGCAGTACCCCCACCAGTTGTCGGGCGGGATGTGCCAGCGCGCACTGATCGCGATCGGGCTGGCCGGCCGGCCCCAGCTGCTGATCGCCGATGAGCCGACGTCGGCGCTGGACGTTACCGTGCAGCGCCAGGTGCTCGATCACCTTCAGCGGCTCACCGGCGATCTGGGAACCGCGGTGCTGTTGATCACCCACGATCTTGCGCTTGCTGCCGAACGGGCCGAGCAGCTGATCGTCATGCATCAAGGCTCAGTCGTGGAAACCGGTGCCGCACAACTCGTTTTGCGTGATCCACAGCATCCTTACACGCAACGGCTAGTGGCAGCGGCGCCGTCGATGCGAGACATCACCACCGCTACCCGTGCGCGGAGACGGATCAGGCGTGCGGCGGGTGTGCGCGCCGGACGTGACTTGGCGCAGGACGTGATCGTGGTGTCCGACTTGACCAAGGTCTACCGTCCCTCGCGGGGTGCGCCGTGGCGCAAAGTGGACGTGCGTGCCGTCGACAAGGTGTCGTTTCGGCTGCGCCGGGCAACCACGCTGGCCATTGCGGGTGAATCCGGTTCAGGGAAGTCCACATTGGCTCGAATGATTCTCGGTCTGCTCCAACCCACTTCGGGCACGGTCGTTTTCGATGGGAAAGAGGTCTCCGATAGCGCGGGCCGCGACGAGGCGTTGGCATTTCGCCGACGGATCCAGCCGGTGTTCCAGAATCCCTACGGCAGCTTGGATCCCACGTACTCGGTGTTTCGCACAATCGAGGAGCCGCTGCGGATTCACCGGGTCGGCGATCGTCGTAAGCGTCGGAAGTCGGTGCACGAACTCGCAGACCAGGTCGCGCTGCCGTCGTCGTTGCTCGCCCGCCGCCCGCGAGAACTCTCCGGGGGTCAACGCCAGCGAGTCGCGATCGCCCGGGCGCTGGCGCTGCGACCCGAGGTCGTGGTCTGTGACGAGGCCGTGTCGGCGCTCGACGTCGTCGTGCAGGCGCAGATCCTGGATCTACTCGCCGAGCTGCAGGCCGAACTCGGTCTGACGTATCTGTTCATCAGCCACGACCTCGCGGTGATCCGGCAGATCGCCGATGAGGTGCTGGTGATGCATGCGGGGCGGGTCGTCGAGCGTGGTGCGACCAAAGACGTGTTCACTCGCCCGAGTCACGACTACACCCGGCAGCTACTGGCCGCGATCCCGGGCACCGGCGCTGGCTACTCTGGCAGCCGATGACTGACCCGCTGGCTCCGCTGATGGAGCTCCCCGGCGTCGCCGCCGCCAGCGACCAGGCCCGCGAGGCGCTGGGGCGTGCGCATCGGCACCGCTCCAACCTGCGGCGTTGGCCGGTGACCGCCGCTGAGGCGGCTCTGCGGTCGGCGCGCGCCTCGGCGGTGCTCGACGGCGGCGGGCGGAAGCTCGACGATCAGATCGACGTCTCGGCGATCGGCGACCCGGTCTTCGCCGGAGCGCTGCGCGTGGCGCAGGCGCTGGAGGGCGGCGAGACCAACCTGGTGGGGGTGTGGCAGCGCGCGCCGCTGCAGGCATTGGCGCGACTGCACATGCTGGCCGCCGCCGACCGGGTCGACGAAAGCAGACTGGGCAGGCCGCGCACGGACGCCGACGTCGGGCCGCGATTGGAGCTGCTCGCCGGAATCGTGACCGGCGGGACCGCAGCGCCTGCCCCGATCATCGCCGCGGTCGCGCACGGGGAGTTGTTGACCCTCGCCCCGTTCGGCACCGCGGACGGTGTCGTCGCGCGCGCGGTATCGCGGTTGGTGACCATCGCGACCGGGCTCGACCCGCACGGACTGGGTGTGCCGGAGGTGGCCTGGATGCGTCGCGCCGCCGACTACCGCGAGGCCGCGCGCGGTTTCGCCGACGGGACACCCGCCGGCATCGCCAAATGGTTGGTGTTGTCCTGCCGGGCGCTGCGGACCGGCGCGCAGGAAGCGTTGACGATCGCCGACTCCCTCACGCAATAGGTTTTGCCGGGAGCCCGCGCGCTGGCGGCTCGGATCTTGGTCCAGACGCATAAAAGCGGGCGGCTACCGAAAGCTTTCGGATCGCCGCCCGCTAGCACGGATCTCGGTTACCAAGCGTGCATCTGTGGGTCGCGTGGGATGGCCTCGGCGATCTTGCGACGCTTCCGGTTGCAGCCCCACCCAAAGGGCCGTCGATTCCGTCCGCTCTTCGCAATTACGCAGGCCCGCAACACTTCTGCCATTATCGCGGCTATGACTCCGCGTGGGTGCCGGGAACCGTGCTCGGTCGTCCAGCTTGGGAGGTCGACCCTTCTCTTCCGGATCGATCTTGGCCGTACCGGACTTCCGTGAGTCCTTTGTACTACGTGACCCGCGTCACATCAAGGGTCAATTGTCGTCAAATCGCCGAAGTGTTGCCGACCCGTGATGTCGAAAGTTTGCTGAGGACTACAGCGCGAGCCGGCGCAGCAACGAATACGTCAACGCCCCGGCGGCCAGCGCGCTGATGCCGACCGCGGCGGTCGTGGCGAGTGCGGCACCCGAGGGCGCCGGGATGCGGTCCCGCAATGAAACCGGTCGGGAGAACGCCAGCACCGGCCATCCTCGGGAAGCCGCTTCCCTGCGCAGGGCGCGGTCCGGGTTGACCACGCTCGGGTGGCCGACGACTTCGAGCATCGGCATGTCGGTGATCGAGTCGGAGTAGGCGTAGCAATGTTCAAGGGGGTAGCCCTCGCGGGCGGCGAGCTCGCGGATCGCCTGGACCTTGCCTTCGCCGTAGCAGTAGAAGCCGATCTCGCCGGTGTACTTCCCGTCCTCGACGACCATGCGGGTCGCCATCGCGTGGGTGGCTCCCAACGCTCGTGCGATGGGAGCCACCAATTCCTCGCCAGATGCCGACACCACCACGACATCACGGCCGCACAGCTTGTGGCTGGCGATCAAGTCGGCGGCCTCGGCAAACACCAGCGGCGTGACGATGTCGTGCAGTGTCTCGTTGACGATCGACTTGATCTGCTCGACGTCCCAGCCGGTGCACATGTTCGTCAGGTGGACTCGCATCCGGTCCATCTGGTCGTGGTCGGCGCCCGACAACAGGAAAAGGAACTGCGCGTAGCTGGACTTCAAGACGGCTCGGCGGTTGATCAGTCCCTGCGCGAAAAACGGTTTGCTGAACGCCAGCGTGCTGGATTTGGCGATGATTGTCTTGTCGAGATCGAAAAAAGCTGCCGTGCGTGGACTGGGACCGGAGGGCGTCGATGGGGTTTGCTGGTCAGCGGCCGAGTCGTTGACGGTCACCGCTCCAGCATAGGGCGGGCCTTCGGCAAATCGCGATGCTGTCAATAAAAGCGCCGGTCAAAGGTGGTCCGGTTGTTCGTGGTGCCAACGAGACCGATGGTTCAGCTACTTAAAAGTGAAGCTAACTTATCCCCGGCAACTCTTGCGTCGCGTCACACTCTCATGTGTATAGTAAGAATCACTCGGCTTAGCCGAGGGTGTATCAGCCCGACCCCCCGGGGCTGAAACACGACGACCCTCGCCTCCTCCCCCCCTGGCGGGGGTCGTCCCTTTTGTCGGGTTTCATTCTTAGCCGGGCCATCTGTCCACAGCGCGGATCCTGTCCACAAATTTCGTGAGTGTGAGTGGCGGCGCCTGCTGCCGTGGCGGCACGGTGGGCAGATGACGACCACCAGCGCCCGCGGGATTCTGGCCGTGCTCGGCGATCCCGCGCTGCGCGACGATCTGGATCGCGTCGCGGCAGCCGTCGGCGTGCGAGTTGTCCACGCCAGCAACGTATTACCAGCCAGTAGAAAAGCATGGTCGGCGGCTGCCGCAATCGTGCTCGACGAGGCCGCCGCCGTCGAGTGCGGGCAGTCCGGGATGCCCCGCCGCGCGCACGTGATCGTGGTGTGCGGCGACGAACCCGAACCGGTGACCTGGGCGGCGGCCATCGAGGTGGGCGCCACGCAGGTGCTGAGAATGCCTGCCCAAGAACGGGACCTGGTCCGCGAGCTGGCAGACGCAAGTGAGTCGGTGCGCGACGGCGGCAGTCGCAGTGCGGTCGTTGCCGTTATCGGCGGGCGCGGCGGCGCGGGTGCGTCCTTGTTCGCGGTCGCAATGGCAAGCGTCGCCGCCAATGCGATGCTGCTCGATCTCGATCCCTGGGGCGGTGGGATCGATTTGTTGCTCGGCGCCGAGACGACTCCCGGTGTGCGCTGGCCAGATCTGACGCTGCAGGGCGGTCGGTTGAATTGGTCGGCGGTGCGCGAAGCGTTGCCGCGACATCGCGGTGTCACCGTCTTATCGGGCACCCGGCAAGATTGCGAATACGACGGCCATGCGGTGCACAGCGTCGTCGACGCAGGTCGGCGGGGTGGGGTGACCGTGGTGTGCGATTTGCCTCGGCGGCTGACGGGGTCGACCGAAATCGCCTTGGAAGCAGCCGATCTCGTCGTCGTGGTGTGCCCGTGCGATGTGCGGTCCTGCGCTGCGACCGCGACGATCGCCCCGGTGCTTGCCGCCGTCAACCCCAACCTGGGACTGGTTGTGCGAGGGCCGTCGCCGGGTGGCTTGCGGGCCGACGAGGTGGCTGCGATCGCCGGTGTGCCGCTGCTGGCGTCGATGAGGCCCCACCCGCGACTGGCCGAGCAGATCGAGGTCGGCGGCCTGCGGTTGCCGCGGCGGTCGGCGCTGGCGAAGGCGGCTCGTCGAGTGCTGGCTGTGCTGCCGGCGCATCCGGCGGTCCGACCCGAAGGCATTGCGGCATGACCGATTCGCTTATCGACCGGGTGCGGGAGCGGTTGGCGTCGGAATCCGCCCCGCTGCGGCCCAAAGTGGTGGCCGATGCGATCAGAGCCGAATCCGGCGGGGTGCTCGGCGACACCGAACTGCTGAGCAATCTGCGGATACTGCAGACCGAGCTCACCGGAGCGGGAATCCTCGAGCCGCTGTTGTGCGCGGACGGGACGACGGACGTCCTGGTCACTGCGCCCGACGCGGTGTGGGTTGACGATGGAACCGGACTGCGGCGCAGCCGCATCGAGTTCGCCGACGAAGCCGCCGTCCGGCGCTTGGCACAACGACTGGCCCTCAGCGCCGGTCGTCGTCTCGATGACGCGCAACCATGGGTCGACGGCCAGCTGACCGGCTTGGGTGTCGGCGGCTTCGCGGTCCGACTGCACGCCGTCCTGCCGCCGGTCGCCATGGGCGGCACCTGCCTGTCGCTGCGGGTATTGCGGCCGGCGACCCAGGATCTGTCCGCGCTGATCGCCGCCGGCGCCATTGCGCCGACGGCTGCGGGACTGATCGACGAGATCATCACCGCCAGGCTGGCTTTCCTGGTGTCGGGGGGCACCGGCGCCGGCAAGACCACGCTGCTGTCGGCGATGCTGAACGCGGTGTCGCCCGACGAGCGGATCATCTGCGTCGAGGATGCCGCCGAGTTGGCGCCCCCACATCCGCACTTGGTCAAGTTGGTCGCGCGCTGCGCGAACGTCGAAGGGGTCGGCGAAGTGACTGTGCGACAACTGGTTCGGCAAGCTTTGCGGATGCGGCCGGATCGCATCGTCGTCGGCGAGGTTCGTGGCGCCGAGGTGGTCGACCTGCTTGCGGCGCTCAACACCGGCCATGACGGCGGTGCGGGGACCGTGCACGCCAACAATCCCGGCGAGGTTCCGGCGCGTCTTGAGGCGCTGGGTGCTTTGGGTGGTCTCGATCGTGATGCGCTGCATAGCCAATTGGCCGCAGCGGTCCAAGTGCTGCTGCATGTCGCCCGCGACCGGAGCGGACGACGGCGTCTTAGTGAGATCGCCATGCTTCGCCAGAGCGCAGGGCGGGTGCGGGCGGCGACCGTGTGGCACGCCGACCGCGGGCCGACCGACGAGCTCGCCGAACTGCGCAGGCTGCTGCAGGACCGGACCCGGCCATGACTGGAGCGGTGGCCGCCGCGATGACGCTGTCGGCAGCGGTGCTGATGGCTCCGGCGACACCGCACCGCCGCCTTGCTCGTGGCGACCGGCGTTCACGCCGAATGTCACCACAGGCTGCGATTGGATTAGCGCTGTGCGCCGTGCCGCTCGGCGCTGTGTTGCTGCCACTGCCAACGATTCTCGCGGTCGTGTTGCTCGGCGTGACGGTTTCAGTTCGCTATCACAAGCGCCGGCGCGGAACTCGGGCGGTCGACGAGAGCCGCGAGCTGGAGACCGCGATCGAGGTGTTGGTGGGCGAATTGCGCGTCGGTGCGCATCCGGCGCAGGCCTTCGCGGTTGCCGCGGACGAGGCACACGGAGCAGTCGCGGAATCATGCAGAGCGGTGGCTGCGCGGGCACGATTGGGGGCCGACGTCGGCGCGGGCTTGCGCGGCGCGGCTGAGGGCTCGGCGCTGCCGGCGCAATGGGATCGGCTCGCGGTGTGCTGGCAACTGGCTGCCGACCACGGCCTGGCGATGTCGACGTTGATGCGCGCGGCGCAGCGCGATATCGCTGAGCGACAACGTTTCTGCGGCCAGGTGCGGTCTGCGATGGCCGGTGCCCGTGCGACCGCCGCGATTCTGGCCAGTCTGCCGGTGCTGTCGGTGTTGTTGGGCGAGCTGATCGGCGCCCACCCGGCGGCGTTTCTGCTGGGCGGCCGCGCAGGTGGCTGGCTGTTGGTCATCGGGACGGCGCTGGTCTGCAGCGGGCTGCTGTGGTCGGACCGGATCACCGATCGGGCGGCCCAGTGATCTGCGCCGGTGACGACGCAGGGCGTGGCGATGAGGTGGGGGTACCTCCCGCTCGCGGGGGAGAGCGGCGCGAATGATCTGCGCCGGTGACGATGCAGAGCTTAGCGATGAGGAGGAGCGGCGCCGTTGATTCCGACTTTGCTGCTCGCGGGTGCGCTGTTGTGCGGACCGGCACCGTCGATGGTGCGGGCGCGCGCTACCAAAGCGATGCCCGCCAAACGCGCAGGGCGGCCATCGGTGCGCGGACCGGATCCACTGGCTGTCGCGTCGAGCCTGGACGTGCTGGCGGTCTGCCTTGCGGCGGGCATGGCGGTTTCGACCGCAGCGGCGGCGACGGCGCCCTCGGCCCCGCCGGTGCTGGCGCGAGTGCTGCGTCGCGCCGCCGACCTGCTGGTGTTGGGTGCCGCCCCGGACGTCGCCTGGTCGACGCCGCCGGACCTGCCGCCGAGTTCGCTTGACCCGCAGACGGATGCGTTGTTGCGGCTGGCGCGTCGGTCGTCGACATCGGGTGTGGCGCTCGCCGAGGCAGTCGCCGCGCTGGCCGCACAGTGTCGGCAGGACGCCGTGCACGCCGCCGCCGCGACCGCCGAGCGCGCCGCGGTCCTGATCGCCGGTCCGCTCGGTCTCTGTTTTTTGCCGGCATTCGTCTGTCTTGGCGTCGCCCCGGTGGTCGCTGGACTGGCCGGTGACCTGATGCAGTCCGGTCTGTTATGAAAGGGAAGAACTATGAAGTTAGTCACCATGTTTCGTGTACTCGAAGCGCGTGCGGCGTTGCTGGCCGCCGACGAGTCGGGGATGTCGACGGTCGAATATGCCATCGGGACCATCGCGGCGGCGGCGTTCGCCGCGATCCTGTACACCGTGGTGACCGGCGATTCCGTCGTCACGGCGCTGACCAATATCATTGCCCGCGCGCTGAACACCAAGGCCTAGCCGACGATGCCGGCGCAGCGACGGTGGAGGCGGCGCTGGGGGTGGCCACCCTGGTCGCGGTGTTGGTGCTGTGCCTGGCCGGCGTTACTGCGGCATCGATGCAGGTTCGCTGCATCGATGCCGCCCGCGAGGCTGCCCGGTTGGCTGCGCGCGGTGACGAGCGCTCGGCGCTCGCCGCCGCCCGCGGCGTGGCACCCGACGGCGCCGCCGTCGAGTTGCGTCGCGACGGCGATTTCGTCGTCGCGACCGTCACCGCCCGGTCGAGGCTGCTTCCGCTGCTGCACATCGCCGCGACTGGCGCGTCGATGGTCGAGCCGACGCGGTGAGCAAGGGTCGGCCACGGTGGTCGCCGCCGCGATGGTCGCGGCACTGCTGGCCGTGACCGGCGGCGCCGGCTACCTCGGAGCCGCGGTGGTGGCCCGGCACCAGGCTCAGGCCGCGGCCGACTTGGCCGCGGTGGCCGCCGCGACGGGGCTGGTGTCCGGAGCCGAGGCAGCCTGCGAGCAGGCGAAGGCGGTGGCCCGCGAAATGCGGGTGAGCACCACCGACTGCGACGTGGACGACTTGGACGTGATCGTCAGCGTCGAGGTCCGCTTGGCGGTCAGCAGGTGGGGCAGCGCGCGGGCGGCCGCGCGTGCCGGGCCGGCCTAGTCGGTCAGAGCGGCGTCGGCGACCTCGGCCGCGGTCGGCTGCCGCAGCGAGGCCAGCCCGGCGAACGTGTCGTCACCGATTTCGACCCGGTTGACGGTCACGTGCACCGGGACCCAGCCGCCGTCGCAGCCGGGCATCCGCAGCACCCCCCAGGTGGTGCCGTGGGCGAATTCGGCCTGCATCGTGGCCATCTTGGCCTCGTCGCTGGGGTGCAGCTTTGGGCTGTCTGCCGCGATGCGACGCCAGTCGTAGAACGGGCACGGCTCGTCGAGCCACTTCAGCAGCGTCCACGTGTGCGGATCAAACAACGCCCGATGTACTCCGGGCTGGGCCAACCCCCGCAGGATCTGCTGAGCGAGCCGATCGGACGGCTGCGGCCGCTCGGCCTCCTCGGCCCGCCAATTCATTCCACGCGCAACCAGATGATCGCGCCCGTCCGCGCCCGCCTCCAGACCGTTGCGCGCGACGAAGCTCACTCGGATGTAGCGGCCCTGCCAGTCGACGCCGTCCCAGGTGTCGCACACGGTGTGCCCCGGTTCGGACCTGACCGCCGCCCCGAGCGCTCTGCCCTCATTCGGCTTGAGCTCACCGGACGGCCAGCATTCCGCTAGCGCCCGTTCTTCGGAGTCCTCAGCCTCGACGTTTCGGCCGGCATTGGCCAGCGACTCCGGGGTATCGGTGGCCACGCCGAGGGTCATATCCCATTTCAGCGGGCCCGGAATCGGCCGTTCCGGCGGCTCGTCTCCTGCGGGTCCACTCCAGACGTGCACACCGTGCACCCGGCCGTCCGACATCACCACCGGCTCGGTGTGGATCACCCGGTCTTTCTTGGGTGTCAGGCTGACCAGGCTCTGGCTGGTGTGCAACGACTCGGCGATTGCCGACTGGATCGCGGCGCGGCCGCCCTTACGCCGCAAAAACGCCGTTATCGGAACGAGGTTCTGCAACTGGCGACCGAGTGCGACGACGGCGGGTTCCCTGCCGAGTGTTTCGACCAGCAACCAGTCGGTGGTCATAGCTCACTACCTTAGCGGCCAGGCGGTGGATAACCCGTTGCCGCATGGGCGAATTAGCGCGCATTTCGACGCGTCGGGTCTTCGGTGAATAGTTTGCTGCCGGTCGGTGAACGTCGTCATCGCTACGACTGAAGATTCTGCGCGAGCGCCGACAGCACCGCATCTAAGACCTGGACCGCTCCTGCCTTGTCCAGTGGGTCGTTGCCGTTGCCGCATTTCGGTGATTGCACACAGGACGGGCATCCCGAGGGGCACTCGCAAGCCTCGATCGCAGCGGCGGTGGCGCCCAGCCAGGTGCTCGCCCGGCGGAACCCTTGTTCGGCGAAGCCCGCGCCGCCCGGATAGCCGTCGTAGACGAACACGCTTGGCAATCCGTCGGATTCAGGACCGACCGCGGTGGACAACCCGCCGATGTCCCCGCGATCGCAACTGGCCACCAGCGGAAGCAGTCCGATGGCGGCGTGCTCTGCGGCGTGCAGCGAGCCGGGGATGCGGATCGGATCGATTCCGTTGCCATACAATGCTTCTGGCGTGATGGTGTACATGACCGCGGTGGTTTCCAGCATGTGCGGTGGCATATCCAGCTCGACGAAGTCGATCACTTCACCGGTCAGCCTGCGCCGCAGATAGCCGACGATGCGATTGGTCACGCGGACCGGGACCAGGCCCAGCGTCACGGACCCGAAGGTACTGCGTTCGCCGGTCCCGGTCACCTCGATGTCGGTGAGCTCGCGCGCGAATGTGGCGTATCCGGGGTCTTCACCGTGAACGAAAGCCATTCCCTCGTCGAAGTCCAGCGAGTCGACGAGATAACTCTCACCCTGATGCAAATACACCGCGCCGGGATGCACCGACGCCGCGGCCCGACCGGTATCGGCAGTTCCCAGTAGCCGCCCGGTGTCAGTCTCCACGATCACGATCTGATTGCCGGTCGACCCCCGGATGTCCACTGCCGGATGTGGATCCACGCCCGGCGCCGGATAGTACTTGCCGGATCGCCGCCGCAGCAGCCCGTCGTCGACCAACTGTTGGGCGACAACTTCGGCGCCCAAGGTCCGCACCTCGACGTCGTCCAATGGGAATTCCGTTGCTGCGCAGAGTAATTGCGGACCAAGGATATAGGGGTTGGTCGGGTCGATGACGACCCGCTCGATCGGCTTGTCCAGCAGCGCAGCCGGGTTGTGCACCAGGTAGGTGTCCAGTGGGTCGTCCCGGGCGACCAGCAGCACCAGCGCGCCCTGGCCGCGCCGTCCGGATCGTCCGGCCTGCTGCCAAAACGATGTGACCGTGCCCGGAAAACCGGCCATCACCACCGCATCCAACCCGGCGATGTCGATGCCGAGTTCGAGTGCGTTGGTGGTGGCCAGACCTCGCAACCGGCCATCGAGCAGCGCGCGTTCGAGCTCGTTGCGATCCTCGGGCAGATAGCCCGCCCGATACGACGCCACCTTCTCGACCAACTCCGGCGCGATGTCTTCCAGCCGCGCACGGGCCGCCAGCGCGGTCAGCTCGGCACCGCGCCGCGATCGGACAAACGTCAGCGTGCGGGCCCCTTCGGCGATCAGATCGGCCATCACTCGCGCCGATTCGCTTCCCGCGGATCGTCTTACCGGGGCGCCGTTTTCGCCGACCAGGTCGGTGCGCAGGGCGGGCTCCCACAGCGCGACCGTCCGGGCGCCCTGCGGTGAACCGTCTTCGGTGACCTCTTCGACCGGCTGGCCGATCAACTCGGTCGCGGTCGCCCCGGGCTCCGACGTTGTCGCGCTGGCGAAAATGACAGTGGGAGTACGGCTCGGGTCGGCGGAGTAACGTGCACACAGCCGCAGCAGGCGGCGCAGCACCATTGCCACGTTCGACCCGAAAACCCCTCGGTAGTAATGGCATTCGTCGACCACCACGAAACGCAGACCGCGCAGGAACACCGCCCACCGGGCGTGATTGCGCAGCAGCGCCAGGTGGACCATGTCCGGGTTGGAGAACAGCCAGCGGGAACGCTCGCGGGCGAATCGTCGTACTTCGGTTGGACTGTCGCCGTCATAAGCCGTTGGCGCAACGTCATTGAGTCGCGGGATCGCCGCGGTCAGAGCATGGGCGGCGCGCAACTGGTCGTGGCCGAGCGCTTTGGTCGGCGAGATGTACAGCGCCCGGGCCCGTGGCTCGGTGGCCAGTGCATTGAGGATAGGCAGTTGGTAGACCAGCGATTTCCCGGATGCCGTGCCGGTGCTGATGACGACATGGCGACCGGCGTGGGCCAGGTCCGCGGCGGCAACCTGATGTAGCCACGGCGAATTGACACCGCGGTCGGTGAACGCGCGGAGCACGTCGGGCTCGACCCAAGTCGGCCAAGGGCGTTGGCGGCCATGCCGCGCCGGCAACTCGGCGACATGGCGTAGCGGCTGCTCTCCCGCGTCGGTGCCGGCGACCGCGGCGGCGAGCAACTCGCTGCCGAACGTCACCATGGTTCAAGGCCCTCCTGAACGGAATCAATCGCCGAAAATCGCGACCGGCAGCGGGGTTGCGGCCAGGCATTTCGGCGTCGCATAGCAATTGTTTACCTCGTGGTAGCTCAATCGAGCACCTGAGGCTGTCGCTGAGGCGATGAACATGGTTGACTGTTTGCGGTCGCAGCTTCTGTGTTCGTGTTTCACATTCGCAGGATCGACGTTGCGGCCGCGGTTCCTGCGAGGATGTAGGTCGGGTGAAGTTCCGGCGACTCAGCAAGGTCTAGCGGTCGGAACGGGCCCAGAGCATCGAGGTGATGCTCCGCACCCGAGTAGTAAAGGAAACATCAAGAAATGCCACAGGGAACTGTGAAGTGGTTCAACGCGGAGAAGGGGTTCGGCTTCATCGCCCCGGAAGACGGTTCGGCCGACGTGTTCGTCCACTACACGGAGATCCAGGGAAGCGGCTTCCGCACCCTTGAGGAGAACCAGCGGGTTGAGTTCGAGGTCGGCCAGAGCCCCAAGGGTCCTCAGGCCACCGGCGTCCGCTCCATCTGACCAGTCTTCGACGACAACCCCCCCACGATCCGGAGTAATCGGGTTCGTTCGGGGGGTTTTCGCTCTTCTGATGGCCTGACTCTCCCCCGCAAGCGGGAGGTGCCCCACCTCATCGCTGCGCTCTGCATCGTCGTTCAGGCGAAAAGCGCCCTGCGTTCCGCACGCCGTAGCGTGCGTCGCCCGTCGGGCGCTTACTGTCGATGACGTGAGCCAGCTGTCCTTCTTCTCGGCCGAGTCGGTGCCGCCTGCGGTCAGCGACCTCACCGGGGTGCTGGCGGCCGCAGGCCAGATCGTGACGGTGGGCAGCGGCGCGCGGCTCTCCGTGGTCGTGGATCAGACCTGGCGTGCTGTCGCGTTGGGCCAGATGATCGAAGAAGCCGGTCTGACGGCCGAGATCACCGAAACCGACGAGAAGACTCCGCTGGTGCGGACTGCGGTCGACAACAGGTTGCGCCCGATCGCCGTCGAATGGACCCGCGGCGCGGTGAAGACCGTGCCACCGCTGTGGTTGCCCGGATCGCGGGAATTGCGCGCCTGGGTGCTTGCCGCGGGCAGCCCGGAAGCCGACCGCTATTTATTAGGACTCGATCCGCACGCGCCCGATACCCATTCGCCGCTGGCATCGGCGTTGATGCGAATCGGGATCGCGCCGACCCTGATCGGCACCCGTGGCGCCCGGCCCGCGCTGCGAATCAGCGGCCGGCGAAGGCTGTCGCGCCTGGTAGAGAATGTCGGGGAACCGCCCGACACGGTCGAAGCGTTGCCATACTGGCCGCACGTTTAGCGGCAATTGGGCAGCCCGTTAACGGGGGGTCGGTTTGCGTGGACCCATCCCGGGTGCCACATTGTCAGTTGTCTAATGGGCCGATAGCACCAGAGCTTTCTCTCTGCGGGACCGGCCCGGGCGATGAAATTAGGTGAAAGTGAGCGTAAATACAGGTGGCTGAAGGCGACCGTGGTGGCCCTAGCAGGGGCAATGGAGCCTCGCGGCGACTCGTCATCGTCGAGTCGCCCACTAAAGCGCGCAAACTAGCCGGCTACCTCGGCTCGAACTACATCGTCGAATCCTCCCGGGGACACATCCGCGACTTGCCGCGCGCCGCGGCCGACGTCCCGGCGAAGTACAAGTCGCAGCCGTGGGCCCGGCTCGGGGTCAACGTCGACGAGGACTTCGAGCCGCTCTACATCATCAGCCCAGACAAAAAGAGCACCGTCAGCGAACTCAAGGGCCTGCTCAAAGATGTCGACGAGCTGTATCTGGCCACAGACGGTGACCGCGAGGGCGAGGCGATCGCGTGGCATCTGCTGGAGACCCTCAAACCGCGCATTCCGGTCAAACGGATGGTGTTCCACGAGATCACCGAGCCGGCGATCCTGGAAGCCGCCGAAAACCCGCGTGACCTGGACAACGACCTGGTGGACGCCCAGGAAACCCGCCGCATCCTGGACCGGCTGTACGGCTACGAGGTCAGCCCCGTGTTGTGGAAGAAGGTGGCGCCCAAGCTGTCCGCGGGGCGCGTGCAGTCGGTGGCCACCCGCATCATCGTCCAGCGCGAACGCGACCGGATGGCGTTCCGCAGCGCCGCCTACTGGGACGTCGTGGCCGAGCTCGACGCCAGCGTCTCCGACCCAAAGGCCCAGCCGCCGACCTTCACCGCCCGGCTGACCTCGGTCGACGGCCTGCGGGTGGCGACCGGGCGCGACTTCGATTCGCTCGGTGCGGTGCGCAAGCCCGACGAGGTGACGGTGCTCGACGAGGCCAGCGCCGTGTCGCTGGCCACCGGTCTGCGGGGATCGCAGCTGTCCGTCGGGTCGGTGGAGGAGAAGCCCTACACCCGTCGCCCGTATCCGCCGTTCATGACCTCCACGCTGCAGCAAGAGGCGGGCCGCAAGCTGCGGTTCTCCGCCGAGCGCACGATGAGCATCGCCCAGCGGCTCTACGAGAACGGCTACATCACCTACATGCGTACCGACTCGACGACGCTCTCGCAGTCGGCGATCGACGCGGCCCGGACCCAGGCCCGCCAGCTCTACGGCGAGGAGTACGTCTACCCGTCGGCGCGTCAGTACACCCGCAAGGTGAAGAACGCGCAGGAGGCTCACGAGGCGATCCGGCCCGCCGGCGAGACCTTCGCGACCCCCGAC
This sequence comes from Mycobacterium cookii, assembly GCF_010727945.1. NCBI lineage: Bacteria > Bacillati > Actinomycetota > Actinomycetes > Mycobacteriales > Mycobacteriaceae > Mycobacterium > Mycobacterium cookii. The sequence goes on along the minus strand of NZ_AP022569.1, from coordinate 2,974,875 downwards.
GCGGTGCACCGCGAACTCGACGGCGACGAATTCCGGCTCTACGAGCTGATCTGGCAGCGCACAGTGGCCTCGCAGATGGCCGACGCGCGCGGCACCACGCTGAGTCTGCGGATCAACGGCGAATCCGACGGTCGGCAAATCCAGTTCTCGGCCAGCGGCCGCACCATCACGTTCGCTGGGTTCCTGAAGGCCTATGTCGAGACCGTCGACGAATTGGCCGGCGGCGAGGCCGACGACGCCGAGAGCCGGCTGCCGCAGCTGACCCAAGGCCAGCGGGTGGATGCCACCAAGCTGACCCCCGACGGGCACTCCACCAACCCACCGGCCCGCTACACCGAGGCATCGCTGATCAAAGCTCTGGAAGAGCTCGGTATCGGACGACCGTCGACGTATTCGTCGATAATCAAGACCATCCAGGACCGCGGCTACGTGCACAAGAAGGGCAGCGCGCTGGTCCCGTCCTGGGTTGCGTTCGCCGTAACCGGTTTGCTGGAACAGCATTTCGGCAGGCTCGTCGACTACGGGTTCACCGCTGCGATGGAAGACGAGCTCGACGCGATCGCTTCTGGCCAGGAGCACCGGACCAACTGGCTCAACAACTTCTACTTCGGCGGCGACCACGGCGTGGCCGATTCGATCGCCCGGTCCGGCGGGCTGAAGAAGCTCGTCGGCGTCAACCTCGAGGGCATCGATGCCCGAGAAGTCAACTCCATCAAGCTTTTTGACGACGCACAGGGCCGCGCTGTCAATGTTCGGGTCGGTAAGAACGGTCCGTACCTGGAGCGGATGGTGGTCGGCGACGACGGGGAGCCGACACCGCAACGGGCCAATCTGCACGACTCGCTGACCCCCGACGAGCTGACCCTCGACGTCGCCGAGGAACTGTTCTCGACGCCGCAAGAGGGACGCACGCTCGGCGTCGACCCCGACACCGGCCATGAAATCGTCGCCAAGGACGGACGTTACGGGCCCTACGTCACCGAGGTGCTGCCCAAATCCGAGGACGACGACGACGGCACCGCGGGCCAGCCGGCCAAGAAGGGCAAGAAGCCGACCGGACCCAAGCCCCGCACGGGTTCACTGCTACGCACCATGGATCTGCAGACCGTGACGCTCGAGGACGCGCTGAGACTGCTGTCGCTGCCGCGAGTCGTCGGCGTGGACCCGCAGTCGGGCGAGGAGATCACCGCGCAGAACGGCCGCTACGGCCCATATCTCAAGCGCGGCACCGATTCTCGCTCGCTGGCCACCGAGGAGCAGATGTTCGACATCACCCTCGACGAGGCGCTGAAGATCTACGCCGAGCCGAAACGTCGTGGCCGCCAGGCCGCCGCGGCACCGCCACTGCGCGAACTCGGCAACGACCCGGCGTCGGGCAAGCCGATGGTGATCAAAGACGGCCGATTCGGTCCCTACGTCACCGACGGCGAGACCAATGCCAGCCTTCGCAAGGGCGATGACGTTCTGTCGATCACCGATGACCGTGCCGCTGAACTCCTGGCCGACCGGCGCGCGCGCGGCCCGGTCAAGAAAACGGCCAAGAAGACGGCGCGTAAGTCGCCCGCCAAGAAGGCGGCGAAGAAGGCCGTTAAGCGCAGCTAGCGAGCCGTTTTGACGGCCGTCGGCACGACTGCCCCGATCCTGTGCATCACTTCCCGGAGATTTTTGCTAAAAAGGGGGTGATTCTCAGCGACTTCTCAGGTACAGTGATCGCTACACGTTTGTGGACCCTCCACATCGGTATACGGGAGAACCATGCGATCCGCCGCCCGCCACTGCATCACCGCTGGTGCTGCGCTTGTTGGCCTCAGCGTGATCATTGCGGCTCCTGCGGCGCCACCGCTGAGCGATGTCCAAGTGCCCGCGGTGCAGCTCTCGGGTAATTCACACGAAAATCCCGATGCGAACAGCCCGTCGGTGGCTGACTTGCTGCAGGTGATGAACGGTTCTGAAAGCCCGGTGGTGGTGCAGAACATCACCGAATCCGAGACGGGGGTTTTCGAGGGAGATACGCCGGCAATCGTGCCGGGTCTGAGTGAGCTGCTGAATCTGGGCACTGACCCAGCCGGCGTCACCGACCCGCAAGGCAAGGCGTTCATCGATCTCGGGCCGCTGGTGCCGGGCGTTGTTACCCCGGCGCCGGCTGGTCCGCCACCTGCCGGCGGCTAACTCAGCTCTTCGGTCCGGCTAGCTGCTCATCTCGCGGGGCGCTTCTTCGGGCGCAGCCAGATTCAGCGGACGGGCCAACTGCGTCGGTGCGGTACGCCCACGCAGGGCGACCACTTCGGCGACATCCCAGCACAGCGCTTCGGCATCCAGGGCGCCACTGACCGCGACTGCCGAGGCCAGCACGTGGCCGTCCTCCAGTTTGGCCAGCTCGGTCAGCCGTGCGGCCTCGTTGACCGGGTCGCCGATCACGGTGTACTCGAAGCGGGCCAGCGCGCCGATGTGGCCGGCGATGGCGCGGCCGGACGACACCCCGATGCCGAACTCCGCCGAGCCGATCACCGGCAGCAACTCGTCGTGCAGCTCGCGGGCCGCGGCCAGGGCGCCACCGGAGGCGTCCGGATGCTCGATCGGAGCGCCGAAGATGGCCAGCGCGGCGTCACCCTGGAACTTGTTGACGAAACCGCCGTGCCGGCCGACGGTGTCGACCACCACCCGGAAGAACTCGTTGAGCATGCTGACCACCTCAGCCGGCGGTCTCGTGGACGCCAGCTTGGTCGAGCCGACCAGGTCGACGAACAGCACCGCAACGTCGCGCTCCTGGCCGCCCAGCTCGGTGCCCCGCTCCAGCGCGCGACGGGCCACGTCTTCGCCGACATAGCGGCCGAACAGGTCGCGCAGCCGTTGCCGCTCGGCCAGGTCGCGGACCATGTCGTTGAAGCCGGCCTGCAGCAGGCCCAACTCGCTGGCGTCGTAGATCTGCATGTGCGCGTTGTAGTTACCGCGTTGCACCTCGCCGAGCGCCCAGCGCAGCTGGCGCAGCGGGTCGGCGATCGACATGGCCACCAGCAGCGTGCTGGCCAGCCCGATGCCCAAGGCCAGCAGCGCCAGCAGCAGGATCGGGTTCAGCAGCTTCTCCGGTGGCCCGTGCAGGTACTCAGCCTTGTCGGCGACCACGGCCAGCACGATCGTCAGCACCGGAACGCCGGTGGACAACGCCCAGGCCAGCATTTGCCGCCCGATCACACCGGAGGCCCGGATGTTCTCCGGCAGGCCGCCGCGCAGCGCGGCCACCGCCACCGGGCGCAGCACCCGCTCGGACTGCAGGTAGCCGATGATCGCGGTCGCGGTCGCACCCAGCGCGGTCGCGACGGCCACCACCGGCGCGGCGTGTTTGGCCACCGGCCAGCTGGCGACGATGAAGATCGTGCCGCCGATGCACCAGGACGCCAGGTTGATGACGGTGCGGTAGAAAGGCGTGCGCAGCGCCCGGCTGCGGGCCAGTGCGGTGGCGGTGGGGTCGGTGTCGGTGAGCAGACCGTCGCGCCGCTGCCACCGGAACACCGGTACCAGCAGACGTGCGCTGATCGCGGTACCGATGAGGAAAAGCAGGACGATCGACCCGGCGAAGGTGGCCAGGTTGAGGGTCGGCAGCTTCTGCAGTTCGATGCGGTCTTCGGGCGGCAGCCCGTACCGCAGGAAGCCCAGGACCAGCAGCGCGCCGATGATGTCGGCCTGCAATTGGCTCAGCGTGAAAACCGGCCACGGTGTGCGCACGAACCATTGGACGAATCCACTGATCCGTCCGGGTAGGCCCGCCGCGGTGCTCACCTGCCCACCGTATCGGTCGGCGGCGACCAAAAAGTAGCCAAAACGTTCGATCGTCAGCCGCTGACGGTGTCGGAGTGTCCGCCGTGAGCACTACTGTTTCGGGTGATGTCGCGGGTATTCACACGCTTGGTTGGCCAGGAGTCGGTCGAGGCCGACCTGGTGGCCGCTGCCACGGCGGCGCGTGGTGATTCGACTCACAACGCCGCGATGACGCACGCCTGGCTGATCACCGGCCCACCCGGGTCGGGCCGATCGATCGCGGCGCTGTGCTTTGCGGCCGCCCTGCAGTGCACCTCCGACGGGGTAGCGGGCTGCGGGGAATGCCGGTCCTGTTCGACGACGATGGCCGGCACCCACGCCGACGTGCGGCGCGTCATCCCCGAAGGGCTCTCCATTGGTGTCGACGACATGCGCGCGATCGTCCAGATCGCCTCGCGACGGCCGAGCACCGGTCGCTGGCAGATCGTGCTGATCGAGGACGCCGACCGGTTGACCGAAGGCGCGGCGAACGCGCTGCTCAAGGTGGTCGAGGAGCCGCCGCCGCGGACGGTGTTTCTGCTGTGTGCGCCGTCGGTGGACCCCGAGGACATCGCGATCACGCTGCGGTCCCGCTGTCGGCACGTCGCGCTGGTGACGCCGGCGCCGGAGGCGATCGCCCAGGTGCTGGTCGACAACGACGATCTGCCGGCGAAGACCGCGACCTGGGCGGCGTCGGTCAGCGGCGGTCACGTCGGCCGGGCGCGCCGGCTGGCCATCGACCCCGAGGCCCGGGATCGACGGCTTCAGGCGTTGGGGCTGGCCCGCGACGCGGCGACCCGGTCGAAGGGTTACGCCGCAGGCGAGGCGCTGGTGGCCGCTGCCGAGGCGGAAGCGGCGGTGCTCACTGCCGGGCGCGACGAGGCCGAGACCGAGGAGTTGCGCACCGCGCTGGGCGCGGGCGGCACCGGTAAGGGCACCGCCGGCGCGTTGCGTGGCGCGACGGGTGCGATCAAAGACCTTGAGCGACGACAGAAGTCGCGTCAGACCCGAGCGTCGCGAGATGCGTTGGATCGCGCGCTGATCGACCTGGCGACCTACTTTCGGGACGCGCTGCTGGTCTCGTCGGGCGCGGGGGGTGTTCGGCCCAATCATCCCGACATGGCTGAGCAGGTCGCGGCGATGGCCGCGCACGCCCCGCCCGATCGACTGCTGCGCTGCATCGAGGCGGTGCTGGAGTGCCGCGAAGCCCTGGCCGTCAACGTCAAGCCCAAGTTCGCCGTCGACGCGATGGTCGCCACGATCGGTCAGGCGCTGCGCGACTAGGCGTGCAGGCGAAGTTGGGCGGCTGAACGGGCCTGTCGTAGACTCGTGCCGCCCGTCAGGGCACGCCACCTTAGCTCAGTCGGTAGAGCGGCTCACTCGTAATGAGCAGGTCAGGAGTTCGATTCTCCTAGGTGGCTCCACGTTTGCCCGCTCAACGCGGCAGCACGTAGCCCACCGGGCCGGCCGCCACGCACACGCTCAACGCGGTCGTATTGGCCCGCACGAGTACCGCATCGCCCGCGCCGGGCAGTCGGACGAATACGCGGTTGAGCCCGGGATGCACCGCAACCCGGGTCGCGGTGCCCTCGGGCAACGACATCGTCATCGAGCCGTCGCTGTTGGCGAGGTAGTTGATCTCCGCCGTCCAATCCGTCGGCAGCAGCGGCCCGTCCAGCGCGAGCCTAACCGGCCGGTCGGGCTGCACGAGATACCCACACCGTGGCACCGGTCCGGGCTTGATCGCGCGCACCCAGGTCACCTGCGCGTCCACTAGTCGACCCGAAGTGTCAAGGGTACGCAATTGCGTTGTGGCCGAGGAGAATTCCGGGCGATCGTGCAATAGGGCGAACATGTGACTGGCCAGATTGCTCGGCCAGGCCACCCGTCCGAGCACCAACGGATCGACCTCCTGGTCGAGCAGCGGTGCACTAGAAGCGGCATGCGCGGCGGCCAACCCGCGTCGCGCATTCTGTAGAAACGGCTGAGCCGGGTTGTCCCGCCAGGACTTTAAGAAGGTCGCCGTCGAATATCCGCTGCTCGCAACAAAACACGTGGCGACGGCGGTGGTCATGAGCGCGCGGGCCGACGAAGCGTCCAGCCAACGTGACGCAGGGCGGTTGGGCGCGCAAAATCCAACGGCGGCAAGCAAAGCCAGCACCGTGACGAGATCGGGGAAATACCGCAACGTCTGGGCCAGTTCCAGCGCGGTGAACCGCGACGAGCGCATCAGGTAGATCGGCACCTGGCAGGCGACCACGTAGCCGGCGGCGGTCAGCCACAGCGGCGCGATGCGCTGTTTGCGGGCCAGCGACAGCGCCAGCAGCGTGGCCAGCACCAACCAGCCCAGCACCCTGACCGTCGTCGGCGGCACGGCCCACGGCGAGGCCGGCGCCCACCTGGCCCACGCCCACGGTCCGCCGGCCAGACCCGGCACGATCCCATGAGTCACCGAGCGGCACAACAGGTCCCACGTCATCGACAGATCCGAACTCCACCGCCGCTGGTTGACCACGACCAGATACACCGCGACCCAGGCGCCGGTCAGCGCCAGCGACGCCGTCCACAGTCGGATGCCGGCCCGCCACACCGTCGCGCACGCCGAGCGATCGCCGTTGACGTGCCACAGCAGCGCTGCGATCGCGAACGCAACGAACGGGATCACCGCGGCCTTCTCGAAGAACACCAGCCCGCCGAGGTAGGCCGATACGCCCGTCACGGCATAGCGCCGGTTTCCGGTGCGGACCAACAGGACCGCGTCGGCGCACACCCAGGCGAGCGCGGTCAGCATCGGTAACGAGTTCAGCGCCGCCGCCCACCAGGCGAACCCGGGCACGCCCAACGGGGTGAACAACGCGAAGGTCAGCGGAATCAGCAGCACCGGCCGCCAGCCCAGGATCACGTACAGCGCACGCAGCAGCGCGAGCGAAGCCAGGAGCTGCAGCACGAGAAGGCTGATGGCGGGCCCGACCCAGTTCAACGGCGCCAACCGGGTGACGGCGCCGGCGACCAAGAACGCGGCCGGCATCACGTGGCCGTCGTGATCGTCGAACAGGTATGACGGCGACAGCAGGCCGTGCGTCCCCGCCCGGCTTACCAGAATCAGGTCGTCCCAGTAGAAGTAGCCCCGAAACGCCAGCACGCCGCGAATCACCAGCTGCAGCGCCACCAGCGTCGCCGCTGCCAGCGCCACCTTCGGCACCCGGTGCGCCCGCCGGTATGGTGGGCCGGTGCGCGCACTGGTCACCGGGGCAGCCGGGTTCATCGGGTCGACGCTAGTCGACCGGTTGCTGAACGACGGGCACCGCGTCGTCGGCCTGGACAACTACGCCTCTGGCCGGGCGACCAACCTCGAGCATCTGGTCGGCATCGGCGAGTTCGTCTTCGTCGAGGCCGACATCGTCACCGCCGACCTGCACGCCATCTTCGGCGAGCACCGGCCGGAGGTGGTGTTCCACCTGGCCGCCCAGATCGACGTGCGGCACTCGGTGGCCGACCCGCAGTTCGACGCGTCGGTCAACGTGCTCGGCACGGTACGGATCGCCGAAGCCGCGCGCAGCACCGGCGTCCGCAAGGTCGTGCACACCTCGTCGGGGGGATCGATCTACGGCATCCCGCCGACCTACCCGACCAGCGAAGCGGTGCCCACCGATCCGGCGTCGCCCTACGCCGCGGGCAAGGTGGCCGGCGAGATCTACCTCAACACGTTTAGTCATCTCTACGACCTGGAGTGCTCGCACATCGCACCGGCCAATGTCTATGGCCCACGCCAGGATCCGCACGGCGAGGCCGGCGTCGTCGCGATCTTCGCGCAGGCGCTGTTGTCCGGCAAACCCACCAAAGTCTTCGGCGACGGGTCCAACACCCGCGACTATGTCTTCGTCGACGACGTGGTGGAGGCGTTCGTCAAGGCGTCCGGCCCGGCCGGGGGTGGGCAGCGGTTCAACGTCGGCACCGGTGTGGAAACCTCTGACCGCCAACTTCATTCAGCGGTGGCCGCCGCCGTCGGTGCGCCCGACGACCCGGAATTCCATCCGCCGCGGCTCGGCGATTTGAAGCGGTCCTGCCTCGACATCGCCTCAGCTGAAAAGGTTTTGGGCTGGCTACCGCAGGTGCCACTCGATGAGGGCATACGCCGCACGGTGGACTACTTCCGGAAGACGCACTCCGGCTAGCTTATCGATCAGCCAGAACCAATCTCTTGTCCGGTGGCACGGACGGCGTAAGCATGTTTGACCGTGAACGATCAGAGTCACGAAGCGGGCTCGACCAGTGGGGCCGGACACCTGGCCCGGATAAGCGTCGACTGGTGGGCCACCATCGTGGCCGGCATCGTGGTGCTGTTGGCCGTGGCCGGCTTGCTGCCCAAGATTCCGTGGTGACCCGGTGAGCACCGTCGTCGCTGACCAGGCCGAACCCGACGAAGCCGGTTTCACCAGCGGCAACCTGTTCGCGTACTTGCCAGGTGTGCTTCTGCTCATTGCGGTCGGACTGCTCGGCAAGTATTCCCAGATCTGGTGGAATTCCTTTGCCCACCAACAACATTGGGTGGTGCCGGACGTCGAGTATGTGCTATGGGCGATTCTCATCGGCCTGCTCGTGACCAACACCGTCGGGTTGCACCGCATCTTCCGCGCCGGGGTGCAGACGTACGAATTCTGGCTGAAAATCGGGATCGTCGCACTGGGCGTGCGGTTCGTGCTCGGCGATGTCCTGAAGCTGGGCGGGATCTCGCTGGTGCAGATCTTGGTGGACATGACCGTTGCCGGGGCGATCATTGTGGCCGCGGCCCGCTTCTTCGGCCTGTCCGGCAAGCTCGGTTCGCTGTTGGCGATCGGAACCTCGATCTGCGGCGTCTCGGCAATCATCGCGTCCAAAGGTGCCATCCGGGCGCGTAACTCCGACGTCTCCTACGCCATCGCCGCGATCTTGGCGCTCGGCGCGGTCGGCCTGTTCACGCTGCCGGTCCTGGGACACGCGCTCGGCTTGACCGATCACGAATTCGGTTTGTGGGCAGGGCTTTCGGTGGACAACACCGCGGAGACCACCGCGACGGGTTACCTCTATTCCGAGCAAGCGGGCAAGCTTGCGGTGCTGGTGAAGTCGACCCGCAATGCGCTGATCGGTTTCGTCGTCCTCGGCTTCGCTCTCTACTGGGCGTCGCGCGGTGAAGCCGACGAAGTCGCGCCAGGTCTTCGCGCGCGGGCGGCGTTCGTGTGGGTCAAGTTCCCGAAATTCGTGTTGGGCTTTTTGGCAGTGTCGGCGATCGCGACCGCGCACTGGCTCAGCAAGGGCCAGACCGCCAACGTCGCCAACGTGTCGAAGTGGGCGTTTTTGTTGACGTTCGCCGGCGTCGGGCTGAACACCAACATTCGCGAACTCGTCCACACCGGGTGGCGGCCGCTGGTGGTCGCCGTCGTCGGACTGGTCGTCGTTGCCGCGGTCTCGCTCGGGCTGGTGCTGCTCACCTCACGCGGCCTGCACTGGGGTGTCGGCGCAGGCTGATCGCTCAGAAGCTATTGAACAGGTCCAACCACGGTGCATCGAGGAATGTCACCAAGCCGTCGCTGGGACTGAGACCCGCGGACGCGTCGATCAACGAGGTGAGGTCGGTGTTGCCGAACGGGGTCACGAGCGTATCGGTGATGAGGTTGTGCCCGTCGGTTCCCAGCCCCGGCAGGTCGGCGTAGACGCTCGCGAATCCGCTGCCATAGGTCGTCATGTCGATGATCGAGCCGTCCGGCAGCACCGTCGGGTCGCTGGAGTCCGTAACGAGCAGCGCCTCGGAGTAGTGGCTGTAAAACATCTCCTGAATGTTGGTGACGTCGGCCGTGAAGGTCGTCGACGGTGTGTCCGAGCCACCCGAGTAGATGCCGAACGTGTCGGTGCCCTGGATCGAGGCGTTGCCCGGCGGCAGCCCGTTGATCCCGGTGAACGCCTCCTGCGCCCCCGAGATCGGGTGGATGGTGGCGTCGCCGAACGTGATCGGGTGCAGCGCCGTACCGTCATTGAGGCCCAGGGATGCGTCGTAGGGGGCGAACAGGTACGTCAGGTCCGTCGTCTGTCCGGTGGTCGTGTCGATCAATGTGTCGGTGACCTTGTCGATGCCGTCGGCCTGCGGAATCGACGAGTAGACATTCGACATGTTGCTGTAATCGATGATGTTGTAGATGGATCCGACCGGCAGCGAGTCAGCGGTGCCGGTGTCTTTGGTGACGAGGAATGCCTCGGTGTGGAATCCGAGGCCGTCCCTGGTGGTCGTTTCGACCGCGTTGAAGGTCGCATCCGGATTGCTGTCGACCTCGAAGGGTTGATAGCCCTGAAGCGCGATAGTGAGCGGCGGCAACCCGTTTACCGCGGTGATCACCGGATCGGCAGTCGACGTAATGCCGTCGGGCAACGCCGGGGCGACGTCGGCCGCGTCAAAATCAAGCGAGTCGACGAACGGGGAGATGTCGAATGTCCCAAACGGGGACTTCAAGACGTCGGTGACCGTATCGATGCCGTCGGCGTCGGGGATGGCGGAATAGATGTGTTGGATCTCGCCGCCGAAGCTGGTGGTCGTGCTGATGATCGAGTCGGCGGGCGGGGCTACCCCGGACGAATCTGTATAGCCCGGGGCGTCGGGGCTGACGTAGAGCACCTGGCTGGTGACCAGATTGGCGTCGGACGACGGTGATACGTACGGCGAGAGATACGGCGATGTCGACTCGTAGCCGAAGAAGGTGCCATCGGTGTTGCCATCGCCGTCGACGACGTCGAACTGCTGGTAACCCTGCACGCTTTCGTTGATGCCCGGTGGAGCCGTGGCCATGTTGTACAGCCCGGTCACTTTTTCCGGTGCGACGGGAACGAACGTGTAAGACGACGCGTCGAAAGAATCTGCGGCGAGCGGATCGGCCGCGATGGTGTCGGCGACGGCGACGGCGCCCGAGAGCAGTGCGGCGCCGACGAGCCCGCCGGCAGCGGCGGCCAGGGTGAGGGTGAGGGTAAGGCGACAACTGTTCACGGGTGGGCGCTCCCGGTTCTGCTATAGGTCTCTGAACAGCCTCTTTCCGATTGGAGGTGACCGCGAGTTTAATTCCAGTCGACTGCAAGCCTGGGAATTTCCCGTAAAAACGGTATGACGAACCTGAGGAAACGCGCGCCAAGTTGTTATTCGAGCGGCGCCTGCGCACCCTCGAGTGCGACGGCGCGAGCAAGTCGGGCATAACGCAGTTCGAGGTCTTTGAACCGCAGGTAGGTGTTCAGCGTGCTGAAGCTGAACGCGATGATCAGCGCATACAACATCAGGTCGGTGCCGCGGTCGACGCCAAGCCAGTGCGCCACCACCGTGGTGTCGTTGGGCCGCAGCACGGCGTACACCCCGGCGAACACGAAAGCCAGGAAGCCGACTTTGACCCAGGCTTGCGACTGGACGCTGCGACGCGAGCGCAGCAGGAAAACCACCAGCGCGAAGATCGAGGCGATGAGGAGACCCTGTATCCAGTTCAACGCGGCATCCTTCCTCGCAAGAATCCATCGACGACGATGTTGACGCCGTTGAGCAGCGGTTGCCCCTTGGCCGAGGAGTATTCGGTGTAGAGCACCTCGACGGGTTGTTCGGCCACCCGCCAATGGTTTTCGGCAATCAGCATGACGAATTCGGTGGCGTGGCTCATCCCGTTCATGGTGATGTCCAAGCCGTCGGCGACGGTCTTGTTGAACACTCGCAGCCCGTTGTTGGTATCGGTCAGGCCCAACCGGCGACCGCGCGGGCTCAGCCGCACGGCTGTTTGCAGCACAAGCCTTTTCAGCAGTGGTGGCCTGCTGACCCCCTGGCCGAATCGCGTGCCGATGACGATGTCGACGTCGCCTGAGCCCAGCCGCTCGATCATCGTGACGACATCCTGGACGCGGTGCTGCCCGTCGGCGTCGAAGGTGGCGAAGACCTGCGCGCCGGGCTGGCTGCGGGCGTACTCGACGCCGGTCTGAATCGCCGCGCCCTGACCGAGATTCACCGGGTGGCGCACCAGATGCGCCCCGGCCCGCAGGGCGATGTCGCCGGTGCCGTCGGCGCTACCGTCGTCCACGCACACCACGTTGGCGAAAACCGACCGCAGAGCGGCGATCACGTCGCCGATGACACCGGCCTCGTTGAAGGCCGGGACGACGATCCAGGCGTCCGAAGTTTGACTGGGCATGTCAAGCCCACAACGTACACGCCCGACCGGCCGATTCGGCTGATCAGCCGCGGCTGCGTGCCAGCGCGGCCAGGTGTACGCCGATGCCGACCAGCGGGCCGCAGCACAGTGCGACGACGGTCCGGGTCTGCAGCGGCAGCGGCAACACCAGCAGCAGCGCCGAGGCGACGGTCGCGCAGACCCAGCCCAGTGCGTACGCGCGATGCAGCGCGGCTGCGACCGCCGCGGCGCCGGTGAGCGTCAGCATCGCGATCGCCAGCGCGGCCGCGGTCAGCCAGGCCAGCAGCCCACCGGTCGCGTGATAGTCGGGCCCGAAGCCGACCCGCAACAGCCACGGGCCGACGAGGCCCGCTGCCAGCACGCCGGCCGCCCCGATCGCCCCGATCAGCGCGGCCGGGGTGATCAGCGCGCGCAGTCGCTTGGTCCGTTCGTCGACGAAATGGGCGATCAGATTGCCCTGCATCGCGGTCAGCGGCACCAGTAGCGGCGCGCGGGTCAATGTGACCGCCAGAATCACCACCCCGCCCTGCGCACCGAGCCCATGAGATGTTCCATCCAGCGACGTGACCTTCAGCAGCACCGGAAAACCCATCACCAGAATCGCGCTGGCGCCGGCCGCGGTGATCGAATGGGCCGCGCCGCGCAGAAATGTCGCGGTGCCGCCCGGGGTCAGCAGTCGCGCCGCGGCCCTGGTCGTCGGCGAGGCGACGATCATGATCAGCCAGGCCAATGCGCCCGCGACGGTGGCCCACAGAAACCCGACCAGGCTCCAGCCGACCACGACGGTCGCCACCGCGACCGCGACGCGGATGACGGCATCGGTGACCATCAGCGCGCCGTACTGTGTCCATCGGCTGGTGCCGGCCAGCATCCCCAGCAACGTGGCGTGCAGGCAGAACCCGGCCAGACCGACGCTGAGCAGTCCCACCGAAAGCCAGCGGGCGTCGGTGAACACCCGGCCGCTCCACAGCGGTGAGCTGCCGGCGATCAGCACGGCGGAGACGATCCCGACCATGCCGGCGACCCTCAGCGGATGCGTACGTTGACCCGGCAGTACGTCGGCATAGCCCGCGGCGCGGACTTCCCGGGTGGTCTCCTGAAGCAGACCGTTGGCCGCGCCGGTGACCAGCCCGAACCCACCCCAGAACACCGCGAAGACGGAGAAGCCCGCCGGCGCCAGATCGCGGGCGGCCAGGTAGACCACCGCGTAGCCGCAGAGGGCGGTCACCGCGGTCGCGGTGCCCACCCTGGCCACGCTGCTGCGGGCAATCGGGCCGGCGAATGCCCCGATAGCAGGAGTGCCGCCCACTTCCGTCACGGTTCGAAACTACCCACAGCCAATTCCGGGCCCGGCACGCTGGGACGACCTCGACCTGACAGACTCATCGGCGGAGGGGAGTATTCCTCGGCCGCGGTGTCGTCATCACGTCGCCCACCATCGGGCGTCCGTACCGCGGGCCGTCGTGACCGCGACGGTGGAAGAGACCTCTGGTTTTCACCGAACCGGAGGTAAGCCCGTGCACGTCTCATCGCTGGAATGGATCGTCACCCTGGCGGTGACGATCGGCGTGCTGATGTTCGACGTCACGGTGATGGCGCGCCGATCGGGTGAACCGACCATGCGCGGCTGCGCGATCGCGTTGTCGGCCTATATCGGGCTCGCGATCGGTTTCGCCGTCTGGACGTGGTACTTCCATGGCCGGCAGTTCGCCGTGGAGTTCGTCGCGGGATGGCTCACCGAGTACAGCCTGTCGGTCGACAACCTGTTCGTCTTCGTCATCGTGATGACGAGCTTCAAGGTGCCCAGGGTGTATCAGCGCGAAGCGCTGCTCGTCGGGATCGTGCTCGCGCTGATACTCCGCGGCGTGTTCATCGCACTGGGTGCGGCGGCCATTCAGCAATTTTCTTGGATCTTCTACCTTTTCGGCGCTTTTCTGGTCTACACCGCGGCGCGGTTGGCGCGTGGCACCGCGCACCAGACGAACACCGAGAACGCCGCCGTCCGGTTCGCCCGCAATCACGTGAAAGTCACCGACTCCTGGCACGGTCTGAAGCTCGTCGTCAAGGAGGGCTCGCAGCGACTGATGACGCCGATGGCTCTGGTGATCCTGACCCTCGGCGCCGCAGACCTGCTTTTCGCGCTGGATTCCATTCCCGCGATCTACGGTCTCACCAGCCAGGCTTATCTCGTGTTGGCCGCCAACGTGTTTGCGTTGATGGGCTTGCGGCAGCTGTATTTCATGCTCGAGGGTCTGCTGGGGCGGCTGGTGTATCTGTCGAAAGGCCTCGGCATCATTCTGGCGTTCATCGGCGTCAAGCTGATCCTGCACGCGTTGCACGAGAATCAACTGCCATTCATCAACCGCGGCAAGCACATTGACGTTCCCGATATACCGACGTCGGTCAGTCTTGCGGTGATCGCTGCGACGCTGGTCGTTACCGCGGCCGCCAGTGTGTGGAGCAGCCGACCCGGCTAGGCCTCGATGGCCGCGGCGATGCGGCGTTCGATCGCCGCCCGGGTCGGAGCGGGCAGCACGATCAGCCCGTCGAGTTCCTTGCTTGCCCGCGTGTAGGCGTTCTGCCGTTCCTGAGGCGACGCCGCGGCGTCCTGAGCGAGCTGCAACAGGTGCTGCGCGCGCGCCAGCCGGTCCTGGTCGTCGTCGGAAAAGTCGCTGCGGCGTCGGCGGATCGCCTCGGTCTCGGCGACTTCGAACGCCACGACGTATTCGTGGACGGCATCGCGATAGTCCAGCTGCGCGGCACGGTCCTCGAGCAGGTCCTCGGGCCGTTCCGGGCGCAGCAGGTCCGCCTGGCGCTTCGCCTTGTGAAAGGCGACGGTCAGCGGATTGCGCATGTCGGTCATCGACGGAAAGTCGAGCAGTTTCGCGATGTCGACTTCGTAGTCCAACCACCGCGCGTCGGTGCGGTCATGCTCGGCGAGCAGCTTGATGACTTCGCGTCGGTTGCTGTCCTTGGTGTTGCGACCGCGACCGGATGCCTCGGCTATCGCGATCTTGGTCTGCTGCTTCAGCCGATACCGTTCCATCCGTCGCTCGGCCCGGCGTTCGTTGGCCGCGGCGATCGCCCGCACACCCCCGCCGATCGCACCGCCCAGCGGGAAGATCAGCCACCAGAAATTGGCGGCGAAATGCATCGGGCCCATCTTGACAGGATGCCACCGCTGCGCAGTGCGCGCCGTGAGACCAGTTAGTGGCCTTCGGTTTTGAACCGCTCGATGGAACGCAGCACCTCGGCCTCGGCGTCTTCGCGGCCGACCCAGTCGGCGGTTTTGACGAATTTGCCCGGCTCCAGCGCCTTGTATTGGGAGAAGAAGTGCTTGATCTCGTCCAGCTCTTGCTGCGGCACGTCGCCGATGTCCTGGATGTGATCCCAGCGGTGGTCCTTGGCCGGCACGCACAGCACCTTGTCGTCGCCGCCGGCCTCGTCGGTCATCCGGAACATGGCCACCGGCCGCGCCTTGACCACCACACCCGGAAAGACTGACTGGGGCAGGAGCACCAAGGCGTCCAGTGGATCGCCGTCCTCGCCGAGGGTGTTGTCGATGAAGCCGTAGTCCGTCGGATAGACCATCGACGTGTAGAGATAGCGGTCCAGGAAGACGCGCCCGGTCTCGTGGTCGACCTCGTACTTGTTTCGCTGACCCTTGGGGATCTCGACGATCACCTCGAACTGCACCGGCTCGGCTCCTTCGCCTGGAAATCACTGTTTGTCGCTTGGCGTTGATCGTAGGGCTCCCGCGCCGCGCCGCTCCGCGGGGGTTTGCAGCAGAATGGGCGCAAACGTTGTCAGGAGAGTCATGCGTCCCACTCAGTGGCGGCCCGCCACGCACCTACTGGTGGGCGTCGGCGTGCTGGCCGTCGTCGCCGCGGTGGTGGCCGCGGCCGCGATGCTCACCGGCAGAGTGCATGGCGCCGCCCACGCACAGGTTCCGCCGCCGCCACCGGGCGTGACCGCCAAGTCGAGCATTGTCGCGGCGTCCGGCGATGCGCAGATGCCGACCCGGTCCGGGCTGGCCGCCGCGCTGGCGCCGGTGGTCGCCGACCCCAACCTGGGCAAGCTGGGCGGCCGGGTCACCGACGCGATGACCGGCCAAGAACTCTGGAGCCAATCCGACGACCTGCCGCTGCAGCCGGCGTCGACCAACAAAACGCTCACCACCGCCGCTGCCCTGTTGGCGCTGGACCGCCAAGCCCGGGTCACCACGCGGGTCGTCGAGGCCAGTGAGCCTGGGGACGCTGGAGTGATCGTGCTGGTCGGCGGCGGCGATCCGACCCTTTCGGGTGCGCCGCCCGGACAGGCCACCTGGTACCACGGTGCCGCCCGGCTCAGCGACCTCGCCGACCAGGTCCGCCGCAGCGGCGTGACACCGACGGCCGTCCAGGTGGACACGTCGCTGTTCAGTGGGCCGACCTTCGCGCCGGGCTGGGACCCGGCCGACATCGAGGGCGGCGACATCGCGCCGGTCGAGTCGGTGATGCTCGACGCCGGACGCATCCAGCCGGCGACCGACGAGTCACGGCGGTCGACGACACCGGCCCTGGACGCGGGCCGCGCGCTGGCCACTGCGCTGGGCCTCGACCCCGCCCGGGTGACTGTCACCGGCAACGCCGTTTCCAGCGGCGCACGCCAACTGGCCGCCGTGCAATCGGCCCCGCTGATCGACCGGCTCAACGAGATGATGAACGTCTCGGACAACGTGATGGCCGAGTGCATTGCCCGCGAGGTCGCGGCATCGATGCAGCGGCCGTTGAGCTTCGCCGGCGCCGTCGACGCGGTGACCAACCGACTGAACACAGCGCACGTCGACACCGGCTCCGCGATACTGCGGGACTCCAGCGGTTTGTCGGTGGACGACCGGTTGACCGCCAAGATTCTCGACTCCGTGGTGCAGGCGGCGGCCGGCCCCGACGAGCCCAAGCTTCGACCTCTGCTCGACCTGTTGCCGATCGCGGGCGGTAGCGGCACGCTGTCCGATCGTTTCCTCGACGCCACCTTCCACGCCGCCGGGCCCGCCGGCTGGCTGCGCGCCAAAACCGGCTCGCTGACCGCGATCAACGCGTTAGCTGGGGTGGTGACCGACCGCAGCGGACGGGTGCTGACCTTCGCGCTGATCTCCAACGACGCCGGGATGAGTGGGCGCACCGCCATCGACGCGGTGGCCTCCACCCTCTGGTCGTGCGGATGCGCACCATGACGTCGTCAGCGGAGTTGACGGTCGGGCGCACGGTCGACTGGGGGTTCGCCGCGACGGTCGGTCAACGGTTGGCGCGGCCGGGCCCGCCGTCCACCGACTACACCCGCCGCCAGGCCGTCGACAACCTGGCGACCGCCGCCAAAGCGGCCGAACCGCCGGTTCGTGACGTCACCGGTCTGCACACCGACGGCGTGGTGCCCGACGCCCGCATCATCGACCGGCCGGGCTGGATTCGCGCCGCTACCGAGTCGATGCGGGTGATGACCGGCGGGACCGACAAGCCGCGGGGCGTGATCAGCGGGCGGATCACCGGTGCTCAGACCGGCGCGGTGCTGGCGTTCGTTTCATCCGGGATTCTCGGCCAGTACGACCCGTTCACCGACGACGGCGGGGCGCTGTTGCTGGTTTACCCCAACGTGATCGCGGTCGAGCGCCAATTGCGGGTCGAGCCAGCCGATTTCCGGCTGTGGGTGTGCTTGCACGAGGTCACCCACCGGGTGCAGTTCACCGCGAACCCGTGGCTGTCCGGATACATGTCGCAGGCGCTGGGTGTGTTGACGACCGACGGCGCCGACGACGTCACGAAGGTGGTCGGCCGGCTGGCCGAATTCGCCCGGGCCAGAGGTGAATCGTCGGCGGCCGACCCTAATTCGTCCGGCATTCTCGGGCTGCTGCGCGCCGTGCAGTCCGAGCCGCAGCGGAAAGCCCTCGATCAGCTGCTGGTGTTGGGCACGCTGTTGGAAGGGCATGCCGATCACGTGATGGATGCGGTTGGGCCCGTGGTGGTTCCGTCGGTGTCGACCATCCGCGCCCGTTTCGACGAACGACGTCACCGCAAACAGCCACCGCTGCAACGCCTTTTGCGGGCGCTGTTGGGGATCGACGCGAAACTGAGCCAGTACACCCGGGGCAAGGCCTTCGTCGACCATGTCGTCGACCGGGTCGGTATGCAACGGTTCAACGCGGTGTGGACCAGTCCGGAAACCCTGCCCCGACCAATCGAAATCGAGTACCCGCAACAGTGGATCGACCGGGTGCTGTAGCCGAGCTCCGCGAGGCTGTTGCGGCGTTCGCCAAGCAATTCGTCCCCACCGCCGACAGCTGGTGTGTGGCGCTTTCTGGCGGGCCGGATTCGTTGGCGCTCACCGCAATTGCGGCGACGATGCTGCCGACGACCGCGCTGATCGTCGACCACCGTCTGCAGCCCGGCTCGGCCGATGTCGCCGCCACCGCACGTCAACACGCCCGTGATTTGGGATGCGTTGACGCGCAAGTGCTTTCCGTGCAGGTAGGTGAGGACGGCGGCCCGGAGGCCGCCGCCCGTGCGGCTCGCTACGGCGCGCTGGCGGCCGCGTGTGGTGATCACCCGGTGTTGCTGGCGCACACCCTCGACGACCAGGCCGAGACCGTGTTGCTCGGACTGGGCCGCGGTTCGGGCGCCCGGTCGATCGCCGGCATGCGTGCATACGACCCGCCTTGGTGTCGTCCGCTGCTCGGGGTGCGACGCGACGTGACGCATGCCGCCTGCGCGGCGCTGGGTCTGCAGGCCTGGCATGACCCGCACAACAGCGACCGCCGCTTCACCCGGACCCGGCTGCGCCACGAGGTGCTACCGCTGCTCGAAGAGGTGCTCGGCGGCGGCGTCGCCGAGGCCCTGGCCCGCACCGCGACGGCGTTGCGCGAGGACACCGAACTGATCGACTCGCTGATCGATCAAGCGTTGACTCGATGCGCGACCCTCGACGGGCTCGACACCGCGACGCTGGCGGCGCTGCCCGCGCCGGTCCGTCGCGGCGTGATCCGCCGCTGGCTGATCGCCGGCGGCGCGGTCGGCCTGACCGACAAGCAGATTCGTGCAGTGGATGCCCTCGTCACCGGATGGCGCGGCCAGGGCGGGGTCGCCGTCGGCTCCGCATTGCGCCGGCAACGGTTGGTCGCCGGCCGACGCGACGGACTGCTGGTGCTGCGTTGTGAATCTGTCCGCCCGGCGACGATGCAGAGCGCGCAGCGCGATGAGGCGGGGGCACCTCCCGCTTGCGGGGGCGAGGCGGGCAATTGACCTAGCGCCGACCAGCGGTGGTTTCCGGCCCGAAGGCATGGCACGCTGTGCTCGTGACGGCGGAATCTCCGGAGCTGTATCCAGGGGACATCAAATCGGTCCTACTGCGCGAAGAGCAGATCCAGACCCGCATTTCCGAACTCGGCGCACAGATCGCCGCGGACTACCGCGAACGGTCCATCGGTGACGGCCGCGACCTCCTGTTGATCACCGTGCTCAAGGGCGCTGTCATGTTCGTCACCGATCTGGCCCGCGCGATCCCGCTGCCCACCCAGTTCGAATTCATGGCGGTCAGCTCCTACGGATCGTCGACGTCGTCGTCGGGCGTGGTCCGGATCCTGAAGGACCTCGACCGTGACATCAACGACCGAGACGTGCTGATCGTCGAGGACGTCGTCGACTCCGGGCTGACGTTGTCGTGGTTGCTGCGCAATCTGAACTCCCGGCGTCCACACTCATTGCGAGTGTGCACGCTGCTGCGAAAGCCGGACGCGTTGCGCGCCAACGTCGACATCGCCTACGTGGGCTTCGACATTCCCAACGATTTCGTGGTGGGTTACGGCCTCGATTACGACGAGCGTTACCGCGATCTGCCCTACATCGGAATGCTGGACCCGCGGGTCTACCAGGACTGAGCCGGCCTTAACGCAGTTCCCACACCGCGGTCACCGAGAAGCTGACCGTCTGCTGGCCCGGCTCCAACGGAACGGCGGACGACATCGCGCCCCGCAGCGGCCCGGGTGCCGGCGGCGTGCCGCCCGCTGCCTCCGAGATCGAGATGATCTTGCCCAACCCGAGGCCGGACAGCGAGGCGTACTGCTCGGCCCGGTCCTTGGCGTCCTGAAATGCGCGGGCGCGGGCGTCTTTCACCAACTGTGAGTCGTCGGCGATGGAATAGCTCACCGAGTTGATCCGGGTCGCTGTTCCGCCGGTGCCGACGACGACGGCCAACACCCGCGACGCCGAGCCGGCGGGGTGGATCTTGACCCGGATCGAGTTGTTGGCCCGGTATCCGGAGATGGTGTTGCCGGCGCTGTCGAACTGTGGTTGCAGGGTGACGTCGGTGGTGCTGATGTCCTTGCGGTCGACGCCGGCGCCGGCCAGGGCATCGATGACGGCCTGCTGCCGTGCGTTGGTCTGATCCATCGCCGCGGTGACGTCCGGAGCGATGAATTCGATGGCCACGTCGGCGGTGAGGGTGTCCGGGACGCCCTGGACGTGTCCCGAGCCTATGACGGTGACCTGACGCGGATTGCTGCTGACGCGTTCGTGGTCGTGGTCGCAGGCGGCCGTCGTCGCGGCCAGGCCCGATGCGAGCACGATGCCGAATGTGATCTTGGCGCGGCGGGAGAGGGGCATGGTTGGCACCCTAGTCGTGCGCGACGGCCGCGGAGGTCGCGTCGTCGTTCAGCGCGCTGTGTCGGCGGCCCCACACCACGTAGAAGACCATCGCTACGGCGACCCATCCGCTGAACGCGATCCAGGTGTACCAATGCAGGCTGAACAGGATGTAGGCGCACGCCGCGATCGACAGGAACGGGGTCAGCGGGTAACCGGGCACCCGGAAACCGCGCGGCAGGTCGGGTGCCTGGATGCGCAGGACGATGACTCCGGCCGACACCACGATGAACGCCGTCAGCGTGCCGATGGAAACGGTTTCGGCCAGCTTTTCCAGCGGCACCAGCGCGGCGAGGACGGCGACCGCCAGCGCCACGATCATGGTGTTCCTGACCGGTGTCATCGTGCGCGGGTTCACCTTGGCGAACATCGGCGGCAGTAGGCCGTCGCGGCCCATCGTGAACAAAATGCGGGTCTGGCCGTACAGCGTCACCAGCGTCACCGAGAAGATGGATATCACTGCGCCGGCGCACACCAGGGTGCTGCCCAGGGTATTGCCGGTGATGTGGTCCAGTATCACCGCCAGCACCGCGTCTTCGCCCCTGAACTCCTGCCAGGGCTGACTGCCCACGGCGGCAACGGCGACGAGGACGTGGATCGCCGTGACGATGAGCAGGGCATAGATGATCGCGCGCGGCATGGTGTGCTGTGGATCTTTGACTTCGTCACCTGCGGTGGAGACCGCATCCAGGCCGATGTAGGCGAAAAAGATTGTGCCAGAGGCCAAGCTGATGCCCGACATGCCGAACGGCGCCAGGTCGGAGAAGTGGCTCGATTTGAAAGCGGTGAACGCGATGGCCGCGAAGACCACCAGCACGCTGAGCTTGATCACCACCATCACGGCGTTGGCCTTCGCGGATTGACTGGCGCCGCGGATCAACAGGACGGCACACATCGCCACCAACACGATGGCCGGCAGGTTGACCACACCCGGCGCGAAGTCCCACGGTCCCGCCGAGATGGCTTGCGGCAGATGGAATCCGAGGACATTGTCCAGCAGCTTGTTCAGGTACTGACTCCAGCCGACCGCGACGGCGGCGGTGGACACACCGTATTCGAGCAGCAGGCACGCCGCGACACCCATCGCCGGAAGCTCACCGAGGGTGGCGTAGCAGTATGAGTATGCCGACCCGGAAACCGGTACCGCCGAGGCCATCTCGGCGTAGCAGACCGCGGCCAGGCCCGCCGCGATGCCGGCCAGGATGAACGAGATGACAACCGCCGGCCCGGCTTGTGGCACCGACTGCGACAGCACGATGAAGATACCTGCGCCGACCGTCTCGCCGACGCCGAACATCGTCAGCAGGAAAGTTCCAAGGGTGCGTTCGAGTTGAGCCGAGGCCCCGTCCGCTATCGGCGCACCGGTGATTGGTCGACGCCGCAGCATCTGCCGTCGCAGGCTGTTCGCCGGCGTTGGCATGGTGCCTCCTCGGAAGCATGTGTGGTCGCCACGTCGTGCTCGATCGCGGTGAGTTAGCCAGTTTGCGTCACGATATACCAGCGGCCAGCACCGCCGCCCGCTGAAATTCGGCTGCCACCGAGCGGGCGATTCGGCGACGGCCTGCCGTCACGGTCGAGCGGTGTTATCGAATTGTATTGTCGCATAGGACTGTTAGATGCAATGATCTTGAATCGGCAACTGCCGCACGCCGGAGGCGAGTTACGGTGTCACCAGTATCTTGCAATGCCGGTCCGGGTCGGCGAGATCGTCGAACGCCGCCCCGACGTCCTCGAGGCCGACGTCGCCGGTGATCATCGGGCTGACGTCGATGTCACCTTCGGCGATCGCCCGCAGCGAGTCGGCGAACTCGTTGGGGTCGTACGCCAGCGAAAACTGAACGTTGATCTCCTTGGCGATCGCGAAGAACGGGTGCACGGTGTCGGGTTGCATGCAGACTCCGACGACGACCAACCGGGTGCCGTGTCGGGCGCGGCGCAAAACGTCGTCGATGATGCCGGGCACGCCGACGGCTTCGAAGACCACCGCCGGGGTGACGGTGTCGAACGGTGAGCCCTGAGCCGGGTCGAGAGACTTGTGCGCACCCATCGACGCCGCGAGCTCACGTCGCTTCGCTGAAAAATCAGCCCCCACAATGTGTTCGACGCCGCGGGCACGCAGCGCGGCGATGACGGCGATGCCGATCGGACCGCAGCCGAGCACCAGCGCCGTCTCGCCCGCTTGCACGCCGGACTTGTTCACGGCGTGCAGTCCGACCGCCATCGGTTCGGTGAGTGCGGCATGCTGCGCGTCGAGGCCGTTGGGGATGGGCAGCAACAGCGGCGCCGACAGCAGCATCCGTTCGGCGTAGCCACCGAGGGTGGTGTTGCTGTAGACGATCGGTTCGACGTGTTTGCCCGAGATCAACACCGGAATCGACGTGATCAGGGTGCCGGCCGGAAAGGTGTCGGTGTCGGGCCCTGCCTCGAGGACCTCGGCGCTGAACTCGTGTCCCATGAAGATGTCGCGGCCCAGGTCGATGTTCATACCGCCGTCCATCTCCGCGGTCAGCGTGAGCACCTCAGCGCCGTGCGCGGCGAAATGCAGGTCAGAGCCGCAGATCCCGCAGGACCGCACCGCCACCAGCACCTGGCCCGGCCCGGGCGCCGGTTCGGGCAGGTCGTCGCGGTACACCATCCGGCCGTCGCGCAGCACCGCGCCGCGCATCAGTTGCTGTGCTCCGTCTCGAGTTCGCTGGTGTGCTGGGTGATCGCGTTGACCACCGCCTGGCCTGCGCGGCCGAGCAACTGATCACGCATGCCCCTGGCCCAGTCGTGCGAAGCCCGCGACGCTTCCAG
This sequence comes from Mycobacterium cookii, assembly GCF_010727945.1. Classification (NCBI taxonomy): domain Bacteria; kingdom Bacillati; phylum Actinomycetota; class Actinomycetes; order Mycobacteriales; family Mycobacteriaceae; genus Mycobacterium; species Mycobacterium cookii. The sequence goes on along the minus strand of NZ_AP022569.1, from coordinate 2,951,429 downwards.
TTGGCCTTTGAAATGGGGAATCACCTTGCGGGCGAACAGATCGTAGGAGTGGAACGTCGCCTCGGGCGATGCCCAGTCGTGGCCGAGTAGCAGCAACGTGCCGAAGCCGCCCGACCGAGCCAGCAGGTCCTGGACATAGGCGATGCCGTCTTCGGGCGTGCCGATACAGCAGTTGCCTTGTCCGGCATAGTCTTCGACGAACTCATAGGCGGACTGCTCACCTTCGACCGAATTGGCCAGCGGCACGAAGCCGGCGGCGCCGAAGTAGTTCGCAAAGTCCTGCAGCCCGTAGGTGCAGTCCTCGATCGCCTGCTCACGGCTGTCGGCCAGATGCATGATGCCGAGCACCCGCCATTGCGCCCGGTCGGGTTCGTCACGTCCGGCCTTGGCGGCTTGTTCGCGCACGATCTCCCAGGTGTTGTCCAGCGCCGCGTACCCGCCCGGCACGGACATCGACAGTGACAGCAGCGACGTGCCCAGTGCACCGGCGAGCCGTGGGCCGGATGGCGAAATCATTGCGGCCGTGGAGATTTCCGGGTAGGGCCAGGTGTAGGGGCGGACATGCAGCTGCGCGTCGCGCAAGGTGAACCAGTCCGTGTGGCGATCGACCCGCTCGCTGGGTGCGGCACGGAACAAGGCCAGGATCGCCTCCAGCGATTCCTGCATCATTCTGCGCTGCTCGACCGGATCGATGCCCATCATGTGGGCGTCCGACGGGAGGGCGCCGGGGCCGGCGCCGAACATCACCCGTCCGCGGGTCAGATGATCCAGCAGCACCCAGCGGTCGGCCACCATCAGCGGATGGTGGTAGGGCAGCGACACCACGCCGGTACCCAACCGGATGTGTTTGGTCCGTTCGGCCGCTGCGGCGATGAACACCTCGGGGCAGGCGATCAGCTCGTAGCCGCCGGAGTGGTGCTCGCCGAACCACGCTTCGTCGAAGCCGAGCCGGTCCAGCGCCTCCACTCGTTCCATGTCGTATTCGAGTGCCCGCGTAGGGGATTGGCCCGTCGGATGAAACGGGGTGATGAACACACCGAAATTCAGCGGCCGGTTCATGACGGCTGCGCGCCGGCCCTCAGGCTCGACAAGAAGTCCAGCAGCACCTCGTTGATCTCATCCGGACGCTCCTGCTGCAGCCAATGCCCGGCGCCGTCGATCAGCACCTCGCGGTAGCGGCCGGTCACCACTTCGGTGGCACGGTCGGGGCGCATGAAGCTCAGCACCGGGTCGTCGGTGCCGCCGATGAACATGGCCGGCACGTCGATGGAGGCCGCCGGAGGGTCGGCCATGATTTCCCAGTTGCGGTCCAGATTGCGATACCAATTCAGCCCGCCGGTGAATCCGGTGCGGGTGAATTCGGAGACGTAGTGGTCGATCTCCGCGGCGCTGATCCAGGCGGGCAGACCGTCGGCCTCCGGCAGCCGCGCGATGAAGCCGTCCGGACCCGGCCGGATCATCCGCAACGCGGCCTCGGGGTCGTCGGATCGCGTCAGGCCGCCCAGCATCCGCGCGATGGTCGTGCCGGGATCGCCGTCCAGCTCGGCATCGGCGGCTCCGGGCTCCTGGAAATACAGCATGTAGAAGAAGTTGTCGCCGAAGATCGCCCGGAACGCCTTGGTCGGCGGGATCTGCGCACGCGGTACCGGTGGAACGCTCATCCCGACCACCGCTGACACCCGGTTGGGATGCAGCTGTGCTGAACTCCACACCACCTGCGCGCCCCAGTCGTGGCCGACGAACACCGCCTGGTCGGCGCCGACGTGGTCGAGCAGACCGATGAGGTCGGCGGACAGCGCGGCGACGTTGTAGTCGGCGATGTCGGTCGGGCGGCTGGATCGGCCGTAGCCCCGCTGGTCGGGGGCCAGCACGTGGTATCCGGCGGCGGCCAGCGCCGGAATCTGGTGGCGCCACGAATAGGCGAGCTCGGGAAATCCGTGCGCCAGCACTACCAGCGGGGCGCCACGCTCCCCGGCCTCAAGGGTGTGCAACTGCACGCCGTTGGTCTCGATCGTGTGCTCGGTGACGGGGAGGGTGTCAGACACAGTCTCACCAAAGCACACGCGGAGTCCGCCCGAAAGGGCGTCCGACGGTGGTTTGCGCAGATCTCGGGAACCGCGGCTCGTTGTTTGAGGTAGCCAGACCGCTGCGCCGGGCTGCTGGTGGTGATGGGGCGGTAACCTGGACTATTCCAGCTGCGTGTAATGGGAAGGACCTGGCCGATGACGGCCGATGATTGATGAACCGGAAAAACGTGATCCGCACGCTCACGGCCATCGCTGTCGTGCTGCTGCTTGGTTGGTCCTTCTTCTACTTCAGCGACGACACCCGCGGATTCAAGCCGGTCGACACCTCGGTGGCGATGGCCCAGATCAAGGCCGGCAACGTCAAGAACGCCCAGATCGACGACCGCGAGCAGCAGGTGCGGCTGACGCTGAAGAGCGCCGCGACCGGCACCGACGGCTCCGACAAGGTCATCACCAAATTCCCGACCGGCTACGCCGTCCCGCTGTTCGACGCGCTGAACAGTAAAGACGCGCAGGTCAGCACGGTCGTCAACCAGGGCAGCATCCTGGGCTCGCTGGTCATCTACGTGTTGCCGCTGCTGCTGCTGGTCGGGCTGTTCATGATGTTCTCCCGCATGCAGGGCGGCGCCCGGATGGGCTTCGGCTTCGGCAAATCCCGGGCCAAGATGCTGAACAAGGACATGCCCAAGACCACCTTCGCCGACGTCGCCGGCGCCGACGAGGCGGTCGAGGAGCTCTACGAGATCAAGGACTTCCTGCAGAACCCGTCGCGGTATCAGGCGCTGGGCGCCAAGATTCCCAAGGGCGTGCTGCTCTACGGCCCGCCGGGAACCGGTAAAACCCTGCTGGCGCGTGCCGTCGCCGGCGAAGCGGGTGTCCCGTTCTTCACCATCTCCGGCTCCGACTTCGTCGAGATGTTCGTCGGTGTGGGTGCGTCGCGGGTCCGTGACCTGTTCGAGCAGGCCAAGCAGAACAGCCCGTGCATCATCTTCGTCGACGAGATCGACGCCGTCGGCCGCCAGCGCGGCGCCGGACTCGGCGGCGGTCACGACGAACGCGAGCAGACGCTCAACCAGTTGCTGGTGGAGATGGACGGCTTCGGCGACCGCACCGGCGTCATCCTGATCGCGGCGACCAACCGGCCCGACATTCTCGACCCCGCGTTGCTGCGCCCCGGCCGCTTCGACCGCCAGATTCCGGTGTCCAGCCCCGACCTGGCCGGGCGGCGCGCCGTGCTCCGGGTGCATTCCAACGGCAAGCCGTTCGGTCCCGACGTCGACTTCGACGGGCTGGCCAAGCGGACCGTCGGCATGACCGGCGCCGACTTGGCCAACGTCATCAACGAGGCGGCGCTACTCACCGCCCGGGAGAACGGCACCGTGATCGCCGGCGCCGCCCTGGAGGAGGCGGTGGACCGGGTCGTCGGCGGTCCGCGGCGCAAGAGCCGGATCATCAGCGAGCAGGAGAAGAAGACCACCGCCTACCACGAAGCCGGTCACACGCTGGCGGGTTGGGCGATGCCGGGCGTCGACCCGGTCTACAAGGTGACCATCCTGGCCCGCGGCAACACCGGTGGCCACGCGCTGGCCGTGCCGGAAGACGACAAGGGTCTGCACACCCGCTCCGAACTGATTGCGCGACTGGTGATGGCGCTGGGTGGCCGGGCCGCCGAGGAGCTGGTGTTCCACGAGCCGACCACGGGTGCATCGTCGGACATCGAACAGGCCACCAAGATCGCGCGGGCCATGGTCACCGAATTCGGCATGAGCTCCAAACTCGGCGCGGTCAAATACGGAACCGAACACGGCGATCCGTTCCTGGGCCGCACCATGGGTAACCAGGCTGACTACTCCCACGAGGTAGCGCGGGACATCGACGACGAAGTCCGCAAGCTCATCGAGGCCGCGCACACCGAGGCGTGGGAGATCCTCACCGAGTACCGCGACGTGCTCGACACCGTGGCGGGCGAGCTGCTGGAAAAGGAGACACTGCACCGCGCTGAACTGGAGGCGATCTTCGCCGACGTCGAAAAGCGGCCGCGGCTAACCCTTTTCGACGACTTCGGTGGCCGCATTCCGTCGGACAAGCCGCCGATCAAGACCCCCGGCGAGTTGGCCATCGAGCGCGGCGAGGAGTGGCCCAAGCCGGCGCCCGAGCCGGCGTTCAAGGCGGCGATCGCTGCGGCATCTCGCGACGCCGCGAACGCGCAGTCCGAACGAGGAACCAACGGCGCCAACGGTTCTCACGGCCTATCGGACGGTAGGACCGCCGCGCCACACCAGTCGACCCAGCCCGACTACGGCGCCCCGGCGGGCTGGCACGCCCCCGGCTGGCCGCCGCAGCAACAGCCGCCGGGCTACTGGTATCCGCCGCAGGCTCCGCCACAACCGCCGCATTGGCCGGCGCCGAACCAGCACGCGGGCCAGCCCTACCCGCCGTATCCGCCGTATCCGCCGCCCGGCGCACCCGCACCGGAGACGGGCCAGGCCGCCGAACCGCCCGGTGGTGACCCGAGCCCGTCCAACCCCCCGGCGCACGGCTGACACGAACGGAGACTGCGATGGTGCGGCCGAATTCCCATAATTCGACCTTCAACAAGCTGGTCTTCGACCAGCAGCGCGCCGAAGCCGCTGTCCGCGAGCTGCTCCTTGCGATCGGAGAAGACCCGGACCGGCACGGTTTGGCGGACACCCCGGCCCGTGTCGCCCGTAGCTACCAGGAAATGTTCGCCGGTCTCTACACCGACCCGGATTCGGTGCTGGACACCACCTTTGACGAACAGCACGACGAGCTGGTGCTGGTCAAGGAGATCCCGCTGTATTCCACCTGCGAACATCACCTGGTGGCGTTTCACGGTGTCGCGCACGTCGGCTACATACCCGGCCACGACGGCCGGGTCACCGGGTTGTCCAAGATCGCACGGCTGGTCGACCTGTATGCCAAGCGGCCACAGGTGCAGGAGCGGCTGACCACCCAGATCGCCGACGCGCTGATGCGAAAACTGGACCCGCGTGGGGTCATCGTCGTGATCGAGGCCGAACACCTGTGCATGTCGATGCGCGGGGTCCGTAAACCCGGCGCGACCACCACGACCTCGGCCGTGCGCGGACAGTTCAAGTCCAACAATGCATCTCGAGCCGAGGCGCTCGACCTGATCCTGCGCAAGTGAGCACGACGCGCGTCCAGGTCATGGGGGTGGTGAACGTCACCGACGACTCGTTCTCGGATGGTGGGCGCTATCTGGATGCTGACCGCGCTGTCGAGCAGGGCCTGGCGTTGGCCGGCGACGGCGCGTCGATCATCGACGTCGGGGGAGAGTCGACCCGGCCCGGCGCGGTCCGCGTCGACCCGGACGTGGAGACCGCCCGCATCCTGCCGGTCGTCAAAGGGCTTGCATCGCAAGGAATTACCGTCAGCATCGACACGATGCGCGCCACTGTCGCACAGGCGGCGCTGGAAAGCGGTGCGGCGATGGTCAACGACGTGTCCGGTGGGCGCGCCGACAATGCGATGGCAGGCGTGCTCGTCGAGGCCGACGTGCCATGGGTGCTGATGCATTGGCGTTCGGTGTCCGCTGACCACCCGCATCGGGCGCCGGCCTACCACGATGTGGTGTCCGAGGTCCGCGCCGAGCTGCTCTCCTGCGTCGACGACGCCGTTGCGGCCGGGGTCGATCCGGCGAAGCTGATCATCGACCCCGGTTTGGGATTCGCCAAATCGGCGCACGATAATTGGGCGCTGTTACATGCGTTGCCGGAGTTGGTGGCAGCTGGTATCCCGGTGTTGGTCGGCGCGTCGCGCAAGCGATTTCTCGGCAGCTTGCTAGCCGAGGACGACGGTGCGGTACGGCCGCCGGACGGTCGCGAGACGGCGACCGCCGTGATATCGGCGCTGGCCGCCGAACACGGCGCCTGGGGAGTGCGGGTACACGATGTGCGGGCCTCGGTCGACGCCGTCAAGGTCGTCGAGGCGTGGACGTTAGGATCTGATGGCTGATCGAATCGAGTTGCGCGGCTTGACAGTTCGCGGTCGTCATGGAGTATTCGAGCACGAGCGCGTCGACGGTCAGGATTTCGTCGTCGATATCACGGTGTGGATCGATTTGGCGGACGCCGCGGACAGTGACGACTTGGCAGACACCTACGACTACGGCGTTCTGGCCGAGCGCGCGGCGGCGGTGGTCGCCGGCCCGGCACGCAATCTGATCGAGACAGTTGCCGGCGAGATTGCGCAGGATGTGATGAAAGACGAACGGGTGCATGCCGTCGAGGTGACGGTGCATAAACCCCAGGCACCAATCCCGCAGGCATTCGATGACGTCGCAGTGGTGGCACGTCGGTCGCGACGCGGCGGACGTGGTCAGGTAGTACCCGCAGGAGGGGCTTTATGACCCGCGCCGATGACGATGATGCCGGCGTAGCCGGGATTGAGGAGTGGCGCCGATGACCCGCGCCGATGACGATGATGCCGGCGTAGCCGGGATTGAGGAGTGGCGCCGATGACCCGCGCCGATGACGATGATGCCGGCGTAGCCGGATTGAGGAGTGGCGCCGATGACCCGCGCCGATGACGATGATGCCGGCGTAGCCGGGATTGAGGAGTGGCGCCGATGACCCGCGCCGATGACGATGATGCCGGCGTAGCCGGGATTGAGGAGTGGCGCCGATGACCCGCGTGGTGTTGTCGATCGGATCCAACCTCGGCGACCGGCTGGCCCGCCTGCAGTCGGTGCTGGACCGGCTCGGCGATGCGGTGCAAGCGGTCTCCCCGGTGTACGAGACGGCAGCTTGGGGTGGTGTCGAGCAGGGCCCGTTCCTCAACGCGGTGCTGATCGCCGACGATCCAACTCTCGACGGGCATGGCTGGCTGCGGTGCGCCCAGGAGATGGAAAAGACCGCGGATCGGATCCGGGGGCAGCGGTGGGGCCCCCGCACTCTGGACGTCGACCTGGTCGCTTGCTACTTGACGTCGCTGAATGGCGACACCGAGCTGTTCTCCCTGGAGGACGGACTGACGCTGCCGCACCCGCTGGCGCACCTGCGGGCTTTCGTGCTGATTCCCTGGCTGGCAGTGGACCCGGGCGCTGAGTTGACCGTCGCGGGCGGAAAGCAACCCATCGCGAAGCTGCTCGCCGAGCTGGATCCCGCGGACCGCGCCGGGGTGCGGCTCACCGAATGGGTGCTCGAGCTGCGCAACGGCGGTGCGGATACCGACTCGGCATCGCAAAGCTGATGGGACCCACCCGAAAACGTGATCTGACCGTCGCGGCGCTCGGCGCGGCGGTCCTCGGGTACCTGCTGGTGGTGGCGCTCTACCAGTGGTTTCCCCCGATCACGGTGTGGACGGGGTCGTCGCTGTTTGCGGTCGGGGTGGCCGAGGCGGTGTGGGGACGCCACGTCCGGGCCAAAATCAGCGACGGTGAGATCGGCGATGGACCCGGGTGGCTGCATCCGCTGTCCGTAGCCCAGAGCATGTTCATTGCCAAGGCGTCGGCCTGGGTCGGCGCCCTCGCGTTGGGCTGGTGGGTCGGTGTCCTGGTGTATCTGCTGCCACGGCGGTCATGGCTGCGGGTGGCCGGCCAAGACACCGCCGGCGCGACCGTCGCGGCTGTCAGCGCGCTGGCTCTGGTGGTTGCTGCGCTCTGGTTGCAACATTGCTGCAAATCGCCGGGTGACCCGACCGAAAACGGCGAGGGCGCGGAAGGCTAGCCGCGCCTGGATTGACGATTAGACCAGGTGAGAATCGCCGGAGCGCGGCGACACGCGCAGTGACCTCGGGCCGGTACAGTCGGGCCATGACCGATCTGTCCCGCGGCGCCCGGGCGCGGCGCGGCGGCCGCAGACCGGGTTGGGTGCTGCTGACGGCGTTGCTGGTCCTGGCGATCGGCGCCAGTTCCGCGCTGGTTTTCACCAATCGGGTGGAGCTGCTCAAGCTAGCTGTGATCCTCGCGCTGTGGGCGGCCGTCGTCGCTGCGTTCGTCTCGGTGATCTATCGCCGGCAGAGCGACGTGGATCAGGCCCGGGCGCGGGACCTGAAGCTGGTATACGACCTGCAGTTGGACCGGGAGATCTCCGCACGCCGCGAGTACGAGCTGACGGTCGAATCCCAGCTGCGCCGAGAGCTGGCCAGCGAATTGCGCGCCAATTCATCCGATGAGGTGTCGGCGCTGCGGGCCGAGTTGGCCGCCCTGCGCACGAATCTCGAGATCCTGTTCGACGCGGAGCTCAGTGACCGACCGGCGCTGGAAACCGAACGCAAAACCGTGCACAGCGACTGGGACCGCGAGCACGAGAGCGCTCGCGAACGCATCAATCGGGTCGCCTCAGTGCGGGCCGAAGAACCCGCCCGGCGTCAGGACGACAATTCGATCATCGACGTCCATGAGGAGCCGCTGGTCCCGCCACCGCCGCGGCAGCCCGCGGAGACCTACCATCCGGCCTACACCTATCAGGCCGCCGACTCTTATGCGCCGCCGCGTCGACGCCGGGCCGCCGAGCCCACCCCACAGGAGCATGACGAGGCGACGCCGCCGGAGGGGTGGGCGTCGCCGCAGGCACCACCTGCGGCCGAGCCTCCGCCCGCTCCCGCAGCCGAACGCCAGCCGGAGAGCCGCGGCTGGACTCCGCCGGACTCGCCGTCGCAGGTGGGCGGTTGGCCCGGGCCGTCGGCGCCGCCCGCCGGCGAGGCCGCGCGCTTCGAGCCCGCACCGCGGCGACGCTCACACCGGCGGCCTGAACCGCCTCAACAGCCCGAACCGCAGTTCGTGCCACCGCAGCCGCCGCCCGAGCCGGCACCGCAACTGCAGCGCCCCGGCTGGCCGCCGCCGGAGCCACCCCGGCCGCAAGAGCCGCCGACCTGGCAACCGGTCGGCGCCGAGGGACAGTGGTCGTCGCCTGCGGGAGCACGGCAGCGCGACACCGCAGGCCCGGTCTCGTGGGCCTACGACAATGGGCCGTCGCGTGATATACCCGCTGACCGTCCACCGACCGCCGGTGAGTCCGAGGAGCGCGCAGAACGGCGGGGACGGCATTCCAGCGCCGCCGCCGAGCAGGCGCCCGGCCAGACCGGCGATCCGGTAGCCGATTGGAGCGAGCCGGGCCGACGCGCGCGGTCCCGGCATTCCGCGGACATCGACAACTCCGGCGCGACCGCGACACCGGCGCCGGCCATGTCGCCGCCGCCACCGCCAATGCCAATGCCGCCGCCGCCGACGCTGTCGATCGACAAAGAACCGGCGATGTCGCCGCCACCCAGCGCCCGTCATCGCGGCACCGATCCGCTCTCGGAGAGCGACGCGCCACAGTCCGGCGGCCAGTCGGTCGCCGAATTGCTGGCCCGCCTGCAGACCACCCCGTCGCAGGGTGGCCGTCGCCGTCGCCGCGAAGATTGAGGCGAACGCCACAGCCCGGCTGCATCGTCGCGCGGTAGAGTCTTACCGACCGTCCGGTACCCGCCACGCGGGACTGGAACGCAACAAGAGACTTGTGAGGGTCGTCTGCGATGGTGCAGTTCGACGGGCTGCGCCCAGCCAGGCTCAAAGTGGGGATCATCTCCGCCGGCCGGGTGGGCACCGCGGTGGGCGTCGCGCTCGAGCGCGTCGATCACGTCGTGGTGGCTTGCAGCGCCGTCTCCCGTGCATCTCGGCAACGCGCCGAGCGTTGGTTGACCGATACCCCGGTCGCCCCGGTTCCCGACGTCGCCGGTAACGCCGAATTGTTGGTGCTGGCTGTCCCCGACACCGAATTGGCCGGCCTGGTGTCCGGCTTGGCCGCCACCGCAGCGGTGCGGCCCGGCACGATCGTCGTGCACACTTCCGGCGTCAACGGGATCGGTGTGCTGGCGCCGCTGACCGCACAGGACTGCATCCCGCTGGCCATCCACCCGGCGATGACGTTTACCGGCGCGCAAGAAGACATCTCCCGGCTGCCGGACACCTGCTTCGGGATCACCGCGGCCGACGAGGTCGGCTACGCCATCGCGCAGTCCCTGGTGCTCGAGATCGGCGGTGAGCCGTTCCGGGTGCCGGAGAACGCGCGGACGCTGTATCACGCCGCCTTGGCCCACGCCGGCAACCACATCGTCACCGTCGTCGCCGACGCGCTGGACGCATTGCGGGCCGCCTTGTCGGGCAACGAACTTCTGGGCCAACAGCTTGTCGAGGACGCGCCCGCCGGCATCGCCGAGCGGATCCTCGGACCACTCGCCCGCGCCGCGCTGGAAAACACCCTGCAACGCGGGCAGGCGGCGCTCACCGGTCCGATCGCACGCGGTGACGCCGCCGCGGTGGCCGGACACCTGACCGCGCTGGAGGCGGTCGATTCGCAACTGGCACAGGCTTATCGGGTGAATGCGCTGCGCACCGCGCAGCGAGTGCATGCCCCCGAGGACGTGCTCGAGGTGCTGGCGCAGTGAACAATATGCGGTCGCCGAAGTTCAACACCGGCGAACTCAACGTCTACGCGAGCCCCGGCGATGTCGGCGACGTCAGCCGGGCGCTGCGGCGTACCGGCCGACGGGTGATGCTGGTGCCGACGATGGGCGCACTGCACGACGGCCATCTTGCGCTGGTTCGCGCCGCCAAGCGGGTGCCGGGTTCGGTGGTGGTGGTCTCGATCTTCGTCAACCCGTTACAGTTCGGCGCCGGCGAGGATCTCGACGCCTACCCGCGCGTCCTCGAGGGCGACCTGGCGCTGTTGCGCGGCGAGGGAGTCGAAATAGCCTTCACGCCAAGTGCTTCGGCGATGTATCCGGACGGCCAGCGCACCACCGTCTATCCCGGTCCGCTGGGATCCGAACTGGAGGGGGCCGTGCGTCCCACGCATTTCGCGGGCATGCTCACCGTCGTCCTCAAGCTGCTGCAGATCGTGACGCCGGACCGGGTTTTCTTCGGCGAGAAGGACTATCAGCAGCTGGTGTTGGTACGCCAGATGGTTGCCGACCTCAACGTCGACGTCCGCGTCGTCGGTGTGCCGATCGTGCGGGAGGGCGACGGCCTGGCGATGTCGTCGCGGAACCGCTATCTCGATGCCGCGCAACGTGAACTGGCCGGCATTCTGTCTGCGGCGCTGCTGGCCGGGACGCACGCCGCGGCCGCCGGTTCCGACGCCGCGTTGCAAGCCGCCCGCGCGGTGCTGTCGGCGGTGCCCGCGATCGACGTGGATTACCTCGAAGTGCGGGACAGCGCGCTGGGGCCGGCACCCGCTACCGGCGCGGGACGCCTGCTGGTCGCCGCCCGGCTCGGCAAGACCAGACTGCTCGACAACGTCGCAATCGACATCGGAACGACCGTCGACGCCGATGGGCGAGTGCCCGCGGTTTCAGCTGAACTCCGCCCGGCGACGATGCGGGCCGCTCGTAGGCCCGAGGAGGAGCTGGACAATCAAACTCCGCAATCACCTTGGAGGAACTGATGTTACGAACCATGCTCAAGTCCAAGATCCACCGGGCGACCGTCACGCAAGCGGACTTGCACTACGTCGGCTCGGTGACGATCGACGCGGACTTGATGGACGCCGCCGATCTGCTCGAGGGCGAACAGGTGACCATCGTCGACATCGACAATGGCGCGCGGCTGGTGACCTATGCGATCACCGGTCAGCGTGGCAGCGGTGTGATCGGTATCAACGGTGCCGCAGCGCATCTCGTGCATCCCGGTGACCTGGTGATCCTGATCGCCTACGCAACCATGGACGACGCCGAGGCGCGCAGCTACCAACCGAAGATCGTCTTCGTCGACGCCGACAACCACGCGATCGACCTGGGCAGCGACCCGGCGTTCGTCCCCGCCGACGCGGGCGAGCTGGTCTCGCCGCGATGAAGGTCTGCTAGCTGTGTTGTTGGCAATCGACGTCCGCAACACGCATACCGTCGTCGGTCTGCTCTCCGGTTCCAAGGAAAACGCGAAGGTCGTGCAGCAGTGGCGGATTCGCACCGAATCGGAGATCACCGCCGACGAGTTGGCGTTGACCCTGGACGGTCTGATCGGTGAAGACTCCGACCGGCTGACCGGTGCGGCCGCGTTGTCCACGGTTCCCTCGGTGCTGCACGAGGTCCGGCTGATGCTGGAGCAGTACTGGCCGTCGGTACCCCACGTGCTGATCGAGCCAGGTGTGCGGACCGGCATCCCGTTGCTGGTCGACAACCCCAAAGAGGTCGGGGCGGATCGAATCGTCAACTGCCTGGCCGCATTCCAGATGTACGGCACGGCGGCAATCGTCATCGACTTCGGCTCGTCGATCTGTGTGGACGTGGTCTCGGCCAAGGGCGAGTTCCTCGGCGGCGCGATCGCGCCGGGGGTACAGGTCTCTTCCGATGCAGCCGCGGCCCGATCGGCTGCGCTGCGGCGAGTCGAGCTGTCCCGCCCGCGCTCTGTGGTCGGCAAGAACACCGTCGAATGCATGCAGGCCGGTGCGGTCTTCGGTTTCGCGGGTCTGGTCGACGGACTGGTCGGCCGAATCCGCGACGACGTCGACGGGTTCGCCGGTGAGAACGTCACCGTGGTCGCCACTGGTCACACCGCGCCGCTGCTGCTGGCCGAGCTGACCTCCGTCGACCATTACGACCAGCACCTGACGCTGCAGGGGCTGCGGCTGGTGTTCGAGCGCAACCGCGACAGTCAGCGCGGACGGCTCAAGACGGCGCGCTGACTGGCGCGGACCGACGCCGCAAAGTTCCTTTAAGCTGGCACGTCGTGAACTCCGACGACCCAGACCTCCCAGAGCAATTCCGGATCCGTCGGGACAAGCGCGCTCGCTTGGCGGCCGAGGGCCGCGATCCCTATCCCGTCGAAGTCGTGCGCACGCACACGCTGGCGCAGATTCGCGCCGCCTACCCCGACCTGCCGGCCGACTCGGCCACCGGCGACATCGTCGCGGTCGCGGGGCGAGTGGTGTTCGCGCGGAATTCGGGCAAGTTGTGCTTCGCCACACTGCAAGAGGGCGACGGCACCCAGCTGCAGATCATGCTCAGCCTGGCCAGTGTCGGTCAGGAAGCGCTCGACCAGTGGAAAGCCGACGTCGACATCGGCGACATCGTCAGCGTGCACGGCGAGGTGATCAGCTCACGGCGTGGCGAATTGTCTGTGCTCGGCGACAGCTGGGAGATGGCGTCCAAGGCGCTGCGGCCGCTACCCGTCGCGCATAAGGAGATGAGTGAAGAGTCGCGGGTGCGCCAGCGCTACGTGGATTTGATCGTCCGTCCGCAGGCGCGCGAAGTGGCTCGCCAGCGGATTGCCGTCATACGCGCATTACGAACCGCGCTGGAGCAGCGCGGATTTCTCGAAGTCGAAACACCGATGCTGCAGACTTTGGCGGGTGGCGCGGCGGCCCGGCCGTTCATCACGCACTCCAATGCGCTCGACATCGATCTCTACCTTCGTATAGCGCCGGAACTGTTCCTGAAGCGCTGCGTCGTCGGTGGGTTCGATAAGGTTTTCGAACTTAATCGCGTGTTCCGAAACGAAGGAGCGGATTCCACCCATTCACCTGAATTCTCTATGTTGGAGACCTACCAGGCGTACGGAACGTATGACGATTCTGCAGTTGTAACCCGTGAGCTTATTCAACAGGTGGCTGATGAGGCGATCGGAACTCGGCAACTCTTGCTGCCGGACGGCAGTGTGTACGACATCGACGGAGAATGGCCCTCGATCGAAATGTACCCGTCGCTATCTGAGGCCCTCGGCGAGCAGATCACCCCGAACACCACGGTCGAGCACCTGCTGGCAATCGCCGAACGACTCGGTGTGGAGGTGCCGATCGACCGCGGTTATGGGCACGGCAAGCTGGTCGAGGAGCTGTGGGAACACACCGTCGGGGCTGGTTTGACGGCTCCGACTTTCGTCAAAGATTTTCCGGTGGAGACAACGCCTTTGACACGTCAGCATCGCAGTATCGCCGGCGTCACAGAGAAGTGGGACCTGTATATCCGGGGTTTCGAACTGGCCACCGGATACTCGGAATTGATTGATCCGATCGTGCAGCGTGAAAGGTTCGCTGAGCAGGCCAGAGCCGCTGCGGCAGGCGACGACGAGGCAATGGTGCTCGACGAGGATTTTCTGGTTGCCTTGGAGCATGCTATGCCACCGTGTACCGGGACCGGAATGGGCATCGATCGCTTGCTGATGGCTTTGACCGGCCTGTCAATAAGAGAGACAGTATTGTTTCCTATTGTGCGTCCTCATACCAACTGACAGTTCTGCCGCGCTGTATTGAATAACGCGCCTCGATATGGCACATTGATGCCACGGGGGCGGTCCGACCACTTGCATGGCAAGTGTCCAAGAAGAAAGCAAGAGGCTCAGCCAATGGCTAAGAAAGTGACCGTCACTCTGGTCGACGATTTCGACGGCGAGGGTGCCGCCGATGAAACCGTCGAATTCGGTCTCGACGGCGTGACCTACGAGATTGACCTTTCGGGCAAAAATGCCACGAAACTTCGTAACGACCTGAAGCAGTGGGTCGAAGCCGGTCGTCGGGTCGGCGGCCGTCGGCGCGGACGTACCAGCACAGGTCGGGGCCGTGGCGCTATCGATCGCGAGCAGAGCGCGGCGATCCGGGACTGGGCCCGTCGAAACGGTCACAACGTCTCGACCCGCGGCCGTATCCCCGCCGATGTGATCGACGCATTCCACGCCGCGACCTGACTTTCGCTGGCGGCGAACTGATCGCCCATTCCAGTTGGAAACGATTCGTCGTTTTCCCGCGTTGCTCTGTTGCAACTGCGTTGTAGCCGGCTATCCGCAGCGCCCGGTTATGGGCCGCAAGGTGGGTGGCCCGTCGGCCCGCCCACTACAGTGGACGGCAGGTACGCGGTGTCGGCCCCTGTGCCGGCGATGACGAAGTACCGATGGTGAGGGAGAGCAGGTAACCGCCAATGTTTGAACGTTTTACGGACCGTGCCCGCAGGGTCGTCGTCCTGGCGCAAGAAGAGGCCCGGATGCTCAACCACAACTACATCGGCACCGAGCACATCCTGTTGGGTCTTATCCACGAAGGCGAAGGCGTAGCCGCCAAGTCGCTGGAGTCGTTGGGCATCTCGCTGGAGGGCGTCCGCAGCCAGGTCGAGGAGATCATCGGCCAAGGTCAGCAGGCCCCGTCCGGGCACATCCCGTTCACTCCGCGCGCCAAGAAGGTCCTGGAGCTGAGCCTGCGCGAGGCGCTGCAGCTCGGCCACAACTACATCGGCACCGAGCACATTCTTCTCGGCCTGATCCGGGAGGGCGAGGGTGTCGCCGCGCAGGTCCTGGTCAAGCTGGGCGCTGAACTGACCCGGGTGCGCCAGCAGGTGATCCAGCTGCTGAGCGGCTACCAGGGCAAGGAGACCGCGGAAGCCGGTACCGGCGGCCGCGGCGGAGAGTCCGGCTCGCCGTCCACGTCGCTGGTTCTCGACCAGTTCGGCCGCAACCTGACCGCGGCGGCCATGGAGGGCAAGCTCGATCCGGTCATCGGCCGCGAGAAGGAAATCGAGCGGGTCATGCAGGTGCTGTCCCGACGCACCAAGAACAACCCGGTGCTGATCGGAGAGCCCGGCGTCGGAAAGACCGCCGTCGTCGAGGGCCTCGCGCAGGCCATCGTGCACGGCGAGGTCCCCGAGACGCTGAAGGACAAGCAGCTGTACACCCTGGACCTGGGTTCGCTGGTGGCCGGCAGCCGCTATCGCGGTGACTTCGAGGAACGCCTGAAGAAGGTGCTCAAGGAGATCAACACCCGCGGCGACATCATCCTGTTCATCGACGAGCTGCACACGCTGGTCGGGGCGGGCGCCGCCGAGGGCGCGATCGACGCGGCGTCGATCCTCAAGCCCAAGCTGGCCCGCGGTGAGCTGCAGACCATCGGCGCCACCACTCTCGACGAGTACCGCAAGTACATCGAGAAGGACGCCGCCCTGGAGCGCCGCTTCCAGCCGGTGCAGGTGGGCGAGCCCACGGTGGAGCACACCATCGAGATCCTCAAGGGTCTGCGCGACCGCTACGAGGCGCACCACCGGGTGTCGATCACCGACTCCGCGATCACCGCCGCTGCCACCTTGGCCGACCGCTACATCAACGACCGATTCCTGCCGGACAAGGCGATCGACCTGATCGACGAGGCCGGCGCCCGGATGCGGATCCGCCGGATGACAGCTCCGCCAGACCTGCGCGAGTTCGATGAGAAGATCGCCGACGCCCGCCGTGAGAAGGAGTCCGCGATCGACGCGCAGGACTTCGAGAAGGCGGCTAGCCTGCGCGACCGCGAGAAGCAGCTGGTCGCGCAGCGCGCCGAGCGCGAAAAGCAGTGGCGCTCAGGCGATCTCGATGTGGTCGCCGAGGTCGATGACGAGCAGATCGCCGAGGTGCTCGGCAACTGGACCGGCATCCCGGTGTTCAAGCTCACCGAGGCCGAGACCACCCGGTTGCTGCGGATGGAAGATGAGCTGCACAAGCGGATCATCGGTCAGGAGGACGCGGTCCGGGCTGTCTCGAAGGCCATCCGTCGTACCCGCGCCGGGTTGAAGGACCCCAAGCGCCCGTCCGGTTCGTTCATCTTCGCCGGCCCGTCCGGTGTGGGTAAGACCGAGCTGTCCAAGGCGCTGGCCAACTTCCTGTTCGGCGACGACGACGCGCTCATCCAGATCGACATGGGTGAGTTCCACGACCGGTTCACCGCGTCGCGGCTGTTCGGTGCCCCTCCGGGATACGTCGGATACGAGGAGGGCGGCCAGCTCACCGAGAAGGTGCGGCGCAAGCCGTTCTCGGTGGTGCTGTTCGACGAGATCGAGAAGGCGCACCAGGAGATCTACAACAGCCTGTTGCAGGTCCTCGAGGACGGCCGGCTCACCGACGGTCAAGGGCGCACGGTCGACTTCAAGAACACCGTGTTGATCTTCACCTCCAACCTCGGTACCTCCGACATCTCCAAGGCGGTCGGTCTGGGCTTCACCCAGGGCGGTGGCGAGAACAACTACGAGCGGATGAAGCAGAAGGTCAACGACGAGCTGAAGAAGCATTTCCGCCCGGAGTTCCTGAACCGTATCGACGACATCATCGTCTTCCACCAGCTGACCAAGGAAGAGATCATCGAGATGGTCGATCTGATGATCGGCCGGGTCGGAAAGCAGCTCAAGACCAAGGACATGGCCATGGAGCTCACCGATAAGGCCAAGGCGCTGCTGGCCAAGCGGGGCTTCGACCCAGTGCTCGGCGCCCGCCCGCTACGGCGGACCATCCAGCGCGAGATCGAGGACCAGCTGTCGGAGAAGATCCTGTTCGAAGAGGTCGGTCCGGGCCAGCTTGTCACGGTCGACGTGGACAACTGGGATGGCGAGGGCGCCGGAGAAGACGCGGTGTTCACCTTCAAGGGAGCCCGCAAGCCGGCCGAGTCACAGGCGGACCTGGCGTCCACCGGCGCGCACGCCGCGGGCGGAACGCCGACCACCGGGCAGTAGAACGAAAACGCGCAGGGGCGGTCACCGGCAGGTGGCCGCCCTTGACGTTTGTCCGGTCGGCTCAGCGCTGCGGGGGCGTGATCAACGCGAAGACTTGCTTGGCGACCTGCAACATCCAGCTGCCGACGCTCGGCCCATGGTCGCGAGCCCAATTGAGTTGGAAACTCACCACCCACGGCTGTCCGGTCCGGTCGATCGCGTACCAGCTGAACGTCAGATCACCGGGTAGGCCGCCGGCTTTTGCGCCGATATAGGGCCAGTCCTGGGTATCGAGATTGACATTCGGACTGGCCGCCAGGATCTGCTTGACGGGCGCGGCTTTGCCAACGGCGCCGGCTTGAAGCGCCACGTGCACGCGGCAGATATCTTCAGCGCTGCCAAACCATTCCGCGCCGTATTCCGAGGCCGGCACGTGGGCACGGAACGGATCCGGTTTGTAGACATGGGAATCGGCGTCGTGCAGCATCTGGGCGCGGGTTTGCGGCGTGCCGTTCTTCCACTGCTCGCGCACATCCGGCTGTCCCCACGCCACCGAAAACAATTCGTACATGGTCGGAAACGGCGTCATGGCCGCTGGATCGTGGTGTCCCGCGTTGGCCAGCGCATCGTCGATGGCCTGGGGGCCGAGCTTGCCGATCAGCAAGTCGGTCGCCATGTTGTCGCTGGTGGCAATCATCTTCTCGGCGGCGGTACGCACTGAAATGTGATCTCCCACAGCCAGATCCATCCCGGAGCCGACGGCCTTGCCCTGCTCGGTCACGCTGAGCTGGTCGTCCCAGGAGACCGTTCCGGCCTTGACGGCGTCGGCTACCGCGTAGAGCACGTACAGCTTGAAGATCGACGCCAGCGGCAGCGACTCGTCGGTGTTGGTCCCGGCCACCCGATCACACTGGCCGTCATCGACCTTGGCGACCTGCCAGGAATAGCGGGCTCCGGTCTTGCCTAACACGGCGTCAACGTCGCGCCACGACGAGATCGTCGGGCTTTGCGTGGTGACCTCGAACCCGTCCACCAATGTGTCGTCGGCGGTGTGTATCCGGATATCTTGGCGCGCACCGTAAGACGTGGTCAGCTGCAAAGTGGCCGCGCCGGCCGTGATGTCAACGCCGTGCAGCGTGAACGGGCGATCCCACCAGAGTTTCTCCATGGTGGTCTCGACCTGTTTGGCCAGTCTTTGGGTGGCCAGCGTGCCAACTCCGACCGGACCGATCGGCCAGTCGGAGTTCAACATGTCCAGGGTCTGCTGAGCACGCAGACCTTGCGGAGTCCTGACGTCGATCTGCCTGCCGGCGCCCGCTGCGTTCGCGGACGGCGTCGGCTGCGGCGCGCAACCCGGGGCCAGGGCGACGACCAGTGCGGCAGCGGCGGTCAGCGCCGCGGCGCGACGTCGGCCCCCGCGCCGCTTACGCGTGGTGGCCGGATCCGGCAACGTCTAACACAACCTCGAATTCCAGCAGCGACGCACCGGTCGCCACCGGGTTGGCCCGCTGCCCGGCGTGTGCCTCGATGGCAGGCCCGGTCGCCCACGCCTGGAATGCCTCCTCGGATTCCCACTGCGTCACGACGAAGTACCGGTCTTCGCCTTTGACGGGCCGCAGCAGCTGAAAACCGAGGAAACCCGGTGAGTTCTCGACGGCGTGCGCGCGATGAGCGAACCGCTTCTCCAGCTCGGGGCCCGCGTCGGCGGGCACCTCGATTGCGTTGATCTTCACCACTGGCATGCCGATCAGGCTACCGTGCCGCCCACCGGTCGCCGGAGGCCGTCGTCGGCGACGATGCGGGGCGCACAGCGGCCCGGTGAGGAGCCGGTAAATCAAAACGGGTCGGCGACGATGCGGGGCGCGCAGCGGCCCGGTGAGGAGCCGTTCATCAAACGGAGGCCGTCCGCGCAAAGATAGGCACATGTCCGCTGATCTGCTGACCCATCGTGGTGGACAGGGCGAGCCGGTGGTTCTGGTGCACGGCCTGATGGGTCGCGGTACCACCTGGTCGCGTCAGCTGCCGTGGCTGACCCGGCTGGGCGCCGTCTACACCTACGACGCGCCGTGGCACCGCGGCCGTGACATCCCCGACCCGCACCCGATCAGCACCGAGCGTTTCGTCGCTGACCTGGGTGACGCGGTCGCGGCGCTCGGGGCGCCGGTCCGGCTGGTTGGGCATTCGATGGGCGGGCTGCACTCCTGGTGCTTGGCCGCCGAACATCCCGAACTGGTCTCCGCGCTGGTCGTCGAGGACATGGCACCGGATTTCCGCGGGCGCACCACCGGCCCGTGGGAGCCGTGGCTGCATCAACTGCCGGTCGAATTCGGTTCTGCTGAACAGCTTTTCGCCGAATTCGGACCGATAGCCGGGCAGTACTTTCTGGACGCCTTCGACCGGACCGCGACGGGATGGCGGTTGCACGGCCACACCTCTCGATGGATCGAGATCGCCGCCGAATGGGGAACCCGCGACTACTGGACGCAGTGGCGTGCGGTGCGCGCACCGGTGCTGCTCGTCGAGGCAGGCAACTCGGTCACTCCGGCCGGTCAGATGTGCGCGATGCACGAAACCGGTTATCAGGCAAAATATTTGCGTGTCGCCGATGCCGGCCACCTGGTGCACGACGAGGCGCCGCAGGTGTATCGCCAGGCGGTGGAAGCGTTCCTGGCAGCGCGTTAGCCCTCTTCGCCGAGCAACGCGAACCGGCCGTCGCTGGTCTTGGTCACCAGGCCGTCGGCGAGCAGCGAGTCCAGCGCCCGGTCCCGTTGCACGACGTCGGTCGTCCACGCTACGTCGAGCTGGGCACGGGTGACCGGTAGCTCGTTGGCCCGCAACACATCCATCAGCCGGCCTCGGACCTGCCGGTCGGTGCCGGCGTAGCCCTGCGGTTTACGCGCCGGGCCGTCCGCGGGCGGAAAGCCGGCCTGCCGCCACTGGCACACGCTGAGCGGGCACAGCCCGCACCGCGGCGAACGCGCGGTGCACACCGTCGCACCCAGCTCCATGAGCGCCGCTGAAAACCGGTGTGCCGAATCGTCATCGGGCAGCAACGCGGCGACGTCCGCGTGATCGCGGACGGTAGCGGCCGAGGCCGCGTCGGCCCGGCCGTGGACGACCCGGGCCACGACGCGGCGCACGTTGGTGTCCACCACCGGCACCGCCTGCTGGTAGGCGAAGCACGCCACCGCCCGTGCGGTGTAGGCGCCGATCCCGGGCAGCGTCAGCAGAACCTCGACATCGTCGGGAACGACGTCGTCGTGGTCGCGGGCGATCACGGTCGCGCACTCGTGCAGGCGTTTGGCGCGCCGCGGGTAACCCAGCTTCCCCCAGGCCCGCACGATCTCGCCCGGCCCGGCCGCCGCCGTGGCCGATGGCGTCGGCCACCGCGCGACCCAGTCCAACCAAATCGGCACCACCCGCGACACCGGCGTCTGCTGCAGCATGAACTCGCTGACCAGGATCTGCCACGGTGTCACCTCGGGATTCCGCCACGGCAGGTCGCGCCGGCTCAGCTCGTACCAGTCGAGAAGTTCATGCGGCGTTAAAAGGGACTTCGACGCCCCGTGCGGCAGAATATGCGCCATGCCTAATACGAATCCGGTGAGCGCCTGGAAGTCACTCAAAGAGGGTAACGAGCGGTTCGTCACCGGCCAGCCCGAGCACCCGAGCCAAAGTGTCGAGCATCGGGCCAGCCTGGCCGCGGGGCAGAAGCCGACAGTGGCGCTGTTCGGCTGTGGCGACAGCCGGGTGGCCGCCGAGCTGATCTTCGATCAGGGCCTGGGTGACATGTTCGTGGTCCGGACCGCCGGGCATGTGATCGACTCCGCGGTGCTGGGCTCGATCGAGTTCGCGGTCGCTGTGCTCGGCGTGCCCCTGATCGTGATCCTCGGCCACGACAGCTGCGGCGCGGTGAAGGCCACGCTGACCGCCCTCGACGATGGCGTGCTGCCCGGTGGGTATGTGCGCGACGTGGTCGAGCGGGTGACTCCGTCGATCCTGCTGGGCCGCCGCGAAGGTCTGAAACGGCCGGACGAATTCGAGGCGCGCCACGTGGTCGAGACCGGCACCCAGCTGGTGTCGCGCTCCACGACGATCGCCGAGAAGGTCGCCGCCGGCGAGCTGGCGATCGTGGGCGCCACCTATCACCTGGCGGACGGCAAAGTGGCGCTGCGCAACGTGATCGGCGATGTCGGAGACGAGCCGCCACGGGAGTCGTAGACCGGACGTCGCGGCGCGAAGAGGGCCGTGGTGTGCAGGTACTGGAGTTTCAGATTCGCGACGGGTTGTTTGTCAGGCGGGTTTAAAGCTCAACGCGATCCGATGTCCAGATGGCTTCATAAGTCGTTGCCGGCATAGGACTGGTTGAAGCTCTTGTTGGCCAGCGGGAAGTCGGGAACGATGGTGTCTGCGATCGCGACGGGCAGCGCCGGCCAGTTGAACCAGGACGGGTCGACGACTTTGGCGCGGGTGAGACGAGCCTGCGATCCTGGGGTTCCGTCGATTTCGACGCGATGCACGATGGTGCCGCGCCATCCTTCTGAGATGCCGACGCCGCTGCGTGTGCCGGTCGTCGAGGGCATCTCAGCGACGTATGCGGTTGGGCCGGTGTGGGATTCAATCAGGTGTGCGGCAAGCTCAGCAGACGCTGCGAATTCGTCTCGACGCACGGTGTAGCGGGACAGTACGTCACCGGCGCTCGCTCCGGCCTCAATCACGGGCAGGGCAGTGGTGGGGTGTTCAAGACGTGCGTCGGTGCGCACACCGCTGGCTCGCGCCACGTACCCCAGGCATCCGAGAGCGCGCGCATCCTCGGACGTGAGAACCGCGGTGCCGGTGAACCGGTCGTGCACCACGGTATTCGCGAGGGTAAGCGTGGCGACCTCGGCCAGGTCACCCGCGATGGATCGCAGCTTGGCTGCATCGGGCAGGGCTTGTAGCGTCACCGCGCCCGGTCGGATCGCCCCGCGTAGCAGCCGGTGCCCGGTCACCTCGGCGTTGAGCCGCAGGAGCTGCTCGCGGATGCGTTGGGCGTGCGCATTGGCCAGGGCGAAGCCGACGTCGTTGGCGAGTGCACCGAGATCGGCGGCGTGATTGTAGAGACGTTCGAGTTCGATGAGCAGGGCCCGCATCCGGTGTGCCGCGTCGGGCAACTCGATTCCGAGGGCGTCTTCGACAGCAAGGCTGTGCGCCAGCGCGTGCGCGGCTGACGTGTCGCCGCTGATGCGTTCCGCGAGTTCGACCGCTTCGCCGGCGCCGCGGCCGGCGAAGAGTTTCTCGATGCCCCGGTGGACGAACCACAGCCGCGCTTTGAGGCGCAGCACGGTCTCGCCGACGACGGAGAAGCGGAAGTGCCCGGGCTCGATCAACCCGGCGTGAACGGGCCCGACGGGGATTTCGTACACCCCAGGTCCTTCCACAACGAGAAACGGGAACCGTCCAGTGTGCTCGAAACCCGGTGGTGGCCCGGCGTGGTTGCGCATCGGATGCCAATCCTCGGGCCAGTGGGCGTGGCGCACCAGACGGCGTGGCTGTGGATGGCCGATCGGTCGAATTCCGTACAGGTCAGCCATTTCCCGCTCGAACCGGCCCAGCGGAAAGGACAGGTGACTCAGCGACGGAATTACCGGATCATCTTTCGGTACTTGATATTCCAGCTCGATCCTGCGTTCGGGCCGGCTGGCGAGGAAAAGGTAGACGATCCGCAGCGTGTCGTCGTCGTCATGCGCGGCCACCAGTCCGAGACGGAGACCGTTCGCCAGCAGTTCTTCGGTCATTCTCGGCAGTTCCGACGCTGATAAGCTGTGACGCAACCTGTTTGGAGTCACGGCATCGCTCCGACATTCCTTGCGGCAGTACTTAATAGATTTGTCAGAGGCCCGGCGCTGACGCCGAGCGCGAGCGAGGCGGCCATGCCGACGGACAATGCTGCAGCGACGGTCACCGGCACGGTGATCGAGGGGTCAGCCGTGGTTGGGGCGCCTAACAGCATCCGGCCTGAGTTGCGTGCCAGCGCGGCGAAGCCGATTGCGAGCAGCAACAACGCCGACGCGAGTGCCCAGGCGAGGCGCGCGTCCGCCAGCGAGCGGGCAATCGCCAATTCGCTGGCGAATATCGCGAATGGTGGCAGGCCCAGTAGCACGATCAGGCCGACTGCGAACGACACGCCAATAAGCCGCGAGCGCCGCAGTACGCCGGTGATGTCAGCGATCGCGGTCGAATCGTGTGCGGCTTGTAGTTGGCCGCCGGCCAGGAACAGGACCGTTTTGCCGAGGCCATGTGCCAGTATGTGCAGCAGCAGCGCCGTTATCGCCAGGGTCGTCCCGGCAGCGGCCGTGATCGCGATCAGGCCCATGTTCTCCATCGACGAATAGGCCAGCATTCGTTTGATGTCCGGCGTGACGGTCAACATCAGGACTGCGATCAACAATGTCGCCAACCCGACCACCAGCAGTCCGGCGCGCATGAATGCGGGTCCGGTAGCTGCGTCGATTATGGGCTTTATTCGGATCAGCACTGTGAATGCGACCGACAGCAACACCCCGCTCATGAGCGCGGAGACCGGCGCAGGCGCCTGGCTGTGGGCATCGGCCAGCCACGTGTGAAACGGGAACAGGCCGGCCTTGGCGCCGTATCCGATCAGCAGTAGTCCACCGGCCAGACGCGCGACGCCAGGATCGAGGCTGCGGGCGTGGGCCGCCAGCATATCGAGGTTCAACCCGTTTTCGGCGGGGGCGCCGGCGTGGCGAGCGGCGAAGTACAACAGCACCGTGCCGAGGAAGGCCATCGCGATACCGACCGAGCAGATCACGACGTATTTCCATGTCGCCTCTAAGGCGCTGCGGGTGCGGCGATGGCCGACCAGGAAGGCGGTGGCGATCGTGGTGGCCTCGATCGCCACCCAGATCACACCAATATTGTTGGCGCACAATGCAACAACCATTGCGGCCAGGAATGCCTGCGTCAGGAACCCGTACAACCGCGCTCCACGCGCGTCGGTGTGGCCGTGTGCGAGTTCGGCGTCGATATAGCCGATGCTCGCCCAGCTGGTGAGCGTCCCGACCACCCCAATGACGATCAGCATCGTTGCGGTGAGCGCGTCGGCGCGCAGCAACCCGTCCAGCGCGAGGTACGTGGTCGAGTGCAGCCGGAATGCGAGCACCGTCCCGCAGGTAAGCACGGTGACGGCCGACAGCAGCGCTAGCGTCATAGTGGCACGTCGCCACCCCGCGATCAGGTTGGCGATCGACGCGGCGAGGGGGGCAAGGATCGGTGCGAGCAGCAGAGCGGTCATCAGTCGTGCAACTCCCGCAGCGCGTCGAGGTCGGCAGCGCCGAATGTGCGGCGCAGTCGGCCAGTAAGCACCCCGATCACGATCACCGCGAACAGCACATCCAGCGACGCTCCTAGTTCGACGATCATCGGCACACCCGCTGTCAGCAGAAATGCGACCGCGGCAATCCCGTTGTCCAGCATGAGAAATCCCGCGGCCTGCGAAACCGCGTGACGTCGCGTCGTCATTACGAACAGCGCGATGAACACCACCGCGAAGGCGGCAGGGACGGCTTCGGCGGTGGCGCTTGGTTCCAGGTCCGCGACTGGCCGGGAGACCGCGAGGGCGATGATCGTGAGCAGCGCGGTGACCAGCAGCGAACTGGCGGTGTTCACCAACGGTGTCGCCTCGCGCTGGTCTTGTCGCTCGGCGGCCACCGCTCGGGCCAGCAGCCACGGCAGGATCGCCGTACGCAGGGCAAGTATTGCGACGCCGATGAGGATCAGCGCAGTGTCATCGTCGTGGATCCCGCGCACGATCGGGATTGCGGTCAGCGCGACGCCCTGACACGCCAGCAGGCGCACGATAGCGCGCAGGCGGCGCCGCCACACGACGAGCACCGACGTGAGCATCAGTCCGCCGGCGGCGAAACTTATGAGGGTCGCAAAGTCCGCGTCGCTCATGTGCACTGCCCTCCCCCACAAGCGGGGAATGCGCCCACCTCATCGCTTCGCCCTGCATCGTCATCGGTGTGGGTCATCGATCTCCTCACACCCCAGAGAAGAAGTTCGCGGCTGTCACCGACAGCAGGGCGAGCAGAAATGAGCCGGCGAGCAGTTCGGGCACCCGGAATAGCCGCAGTTTCGCCATGAATACCTCGGCCGTCGCGAGCAGCACCGCCAGCACCGCCACCTTGACGACGATCGCTGCAAGGCCGATCGCGACATCCACGCCGCCCGGGCGCAGGCCCGCGATTCCCCACGGCATGAACAGATTCGCCAGCAGCGCCAGCAGAATCGTGAGCCGCATCGCGGCGGCCCACTCGACCAGCGCCAGCCGTGGACCGGCGTACTCGAGCACCATCGCTTCATGCACCATGGTCAGCTCGAGGTGCGTGGCCGGGTTGTCAACAGGCAACCGCCCGGTTTCGGCGATGATGACGATCACCAGGGCGGCCAATGCGAGCACGCCGGCCACCGACACCACGTGGCCGGGGTGTCCGAGCGTATTAGCAACCAGCGCACCGAGATTCGCTGATCCCGCCGGAATTGAGAGCGCAAAGACCGCCAGCAGGATCGTGGGTTCAACCAGTGCCGCAATGGTGATCTCGCGGCTTGCGCCCATGCCGCCGAATGATGTGCCGGTGTCAATGCCGGCCAGCGTCGACGCGACAGTACCCAGAAACAGCAGACCCACGACAGCGAACAGGTCGGCGCTCGAATCCAGCGGGGAACCCGTCGCAATTAAGGGCGCGATGACGGCGATCAGCACCATCGTGCCCGCGACAACTACCGGTGCCGCCGCGAACACCACCGTCGTGCCCAGCGGTCTGATCTGTTGTTTGCCAAGCAGTTTGCGTAAGTCGCGCCACGGCTGCAGCACCCCGCCACCGGCTCGGCCTTCGAAGCGTGCCCGTACCTGCCGGGTCACGCCGATTACGAGCGGAGCGCCAATTGTGACCGCGAGAAGCTGCACGGTGCTTGCGAGATAGGACATCTCGTTCATCTGGCTACCACCAGCATGATCAACACGCTCAGTGCACCGTATGCGAGGTAGACGTGAACGCTTCCGGTGTGAACGCGTTGCACCACCGTGGCGGCCATCGTTACCAGGCGAATCACTGGCTTATAGAGCCACTCTTCGAACGCGTCGACGATCCTGGCCCGGTAGGCGACGTGCAAGGCCAAGTAACGCGACTCCTCGTGAGGCGTGATCTCGATGTCGGTGTCCAGACGCAAGACGTCGTGGAACACCCGTTGCAGCGGCTCGGCGAACGATGTCGCGGTGTACTGCATCCGCGGGGTGAGATCCTCGGCGCCGCAGGCCCATAGCGGCAGGGTGGCCGACTCAGGGCGATGGCGCGAGCGCCAGTGCGTTAACACGACGACCGCTATCACAGCCACTGCCAGGCCTGCGGCGATCACGCCGGGGGCGATCGATCCCTGCAGTCCAGGCAGGCGCACCATCGTCCCGAGGCCGGTGAACTCACTCTGTGCGGTCGCGGGCAACACCTCCAGCACCCTTCGCAGCGCGGGCGCTACCACCACGGGTACCACCGCCAACAGCAGGCATGCGAGCGCGGCAATTGTCATGCCTGCGAGCATGCTGGCCGGTGCCTCACGCGCGTCACTGGCAGCCGATGAACGTGGCCGGGCGAGGAATCCGATGCCGAATGCCTTGACCATCGCAGCAACACCCAGGCCCGTGGTCAGCGCGACTACGCCGACCGCCAACGGCGTCGCGAGCGCGACGAGAGTTTGGTGGCCGGGCGTGGTGTGAATCAGCGATTGGACCAGCAGCCATTCGCCGACAAAACCGGCCCCCATCGGCAGCCCCGACGCTCCGAGGGCGGCGATCCCGAACAGCGCCGTGGTCACGGGCATCCGACGGGCCAATCCCCCGAGTAGGTCTAGGTTTCTCAGCCCGGTGGTCGCCAGAACGGATCCCGCGCCGAGGAAACCAAGGCACTTGAATGCCGCATGTGCAGCCAGGTGCAGCATCGCTGCGGTCATCGCGACGGTCGCGGCCGCCCGCATGCCGGAGCCGGCAAATAGCGTGGCCGCACCCAGCGCCAGCGTGATCAGCCCCATGTTCTCGCTCGTCGAATAGGCCAGCAGCCGCTTGAGATCGGTTGCGACACAGGCCTGTAGAACTCCGTAGAGCGCGGACAATCCGCCGATGATCAACAGAACCAGCCCCCACGAACGCGGACCCGGACCAAGCAGCTGCAGGTCGAACCGGACGATGCCGTAGACACCCATATTGACCATCGCCGCGCTCATCAACGCCGACACGGGACTCGGCGCCTCCGGATGGGCGCGCGGGAGCCACGCGTGCAGCGGCAGCAAGCCCGCTTTCGAGCCGAAGCCTGCAACAGTGAGCAAAAATACGGCGGTGCGTGTGCTTTCGGGCACCCGAGTCAGTTGTGTGAGCCGGTCCGCGTGACCAGCGGCCGACAGCAGCATCAGCCCGACCAAGATCGCCACAAATCCGAGCTGCGTCATCACCGCGTACAGCAGGCCGGCCGAACGCACTTCGGGGGAATCGTGATCAGACAGCACAAGCACCAGCGACGCGATTGCCATCAGCTCCCACGCGAGGAGGAAGGACGTGACCGACCCCGCGGCGGGAACCAGAAGCATCGCTGCGACGAACAGCGGCAGCACTGCCCGTGCTACTGAGCTCATGTGCCGCGCGTAGCCGATCGAATAGATGCCCACCGGAATCGCGACGGCACTAGTGATCGCCACGAAGAAGCCACCAAGCGGATCGAGTTCGAGCCAAACTCCTGACAACGGCAGCAGCCAGCCGAGGTGCACCGACCGCATCGCGCCAAACAACCCAGCGATGCCTGTCAAAAGTCCGACCACTCCGACAAGAGACGTCAGCGCTCCGGCCAGAGCAGATCCGAAATCGTTGTGACGCAGTATGTCTGGCGCACGACCCGAGGCCGATGACAGGGTCGCTGTCACTTTCCCGTCACCGATCGCAAGCCCGCGACGATGTCACTGGGTGTGGGCGGACATCCCGGAATCTCAACGTCGACAGGCACCACTTCACCCACCGCGCCGACCACGCCGTACGCGTCCCCGAAAACACCTCGGTTCAGCGCGCAGTCCCCGCACGCGATCACCACCCGCGGCCGCGGAGTCGCATCTAGCGTATTTCGCAGCGGCTCAACCATATTGCGCGTCACAACGCCGGTCACCAGCAGCGCGTCGGCGTGCCGGGGTGAGGCCACCAACCGAGTCCCGAACCTTTCGGCGTCGTACACCGGCCC
Source organism: Mycobacterium cookii (assembly GCF_010727945.1). Taxonomy (NCBI): domain Bacteria; kingdom Bacillati; phylum Actinomycetota; class Actinomycetes; order Mycobacteriales; family Mycobacteriaceae; genus Mycobacterium; species Mycobacterium cookii. The sequence continues at coordinate 2,922,727 of NZ_AP022569.1, read as the reverse complement.
GAATGCGCCCGAGATCTCCACCTCGCAGCCGTTGCACGAACCTGCATCGACGTGGCGGATCGACAGCGTTCCGCGGATTCCCGTAGGTGGTTTCACCGATGGTTTCGGCCTCGCGTCTGCCGGCTCAACGACGCGGCCAACCAGGAGGATCTTGCGGATCCAGCCCATCGTGCTATTCCGACGATCCGCCGGCGCGCAGGTCGTCCAAGACGGCGACCCGATCGCTCAGCATTCGCGTCAACACCTTGCGTGCCACGGCGAGCAACTCCGCGATGTCTGGGGACGCAATCGAATAGATCACGTTGTTGCCGTCCTTACGAGCGTTGACCACACCCGCCCGTCGCAGCACCCCTAATTGCTGCGACAAATTGGACAACTCGATCCCGACCTCCAACGCCAGCTCACCCACCGATTGGTCGTGCACCGCCAGCAATTCCAAGATCCTGACGCGTGCCGGATGACCGAGCGTCTTGAAGAACTCGCCTTTGAGCTTGTAAAGCGGCTGCGAATCCACTGTCCTCCCGAAGGCTTCTTAGTTCCTGCAATCGATTGATTGAAAATTTTATCAAATAGTTGATCAGTCGGCGCCCGGGTGCTGAGTTCGGCCGGATACCTCGTTTGACCAGGCGGCAGTGCGCGGCGCAGCACGATCGACACGTCAGCTGAATGGGCGACACGCCGAGTTATGTCGCCCGAGTCGACGTGACCTGGGCTTACCGTGTGAATGTGCTGGATCTGGAACCACGGGGGCCGCTACCGCCGGAGATCTACTGGCGACGCCGGGGATTGGCGATCGGCCTCGCGGTCGTCGTGGTCGCCGTCGTCGTCGCGATCATCGTCGCCGTGTTGAGCAGCAGCGCCGGCGCCAACAGCTCCGGCCCCGCCAAAAAGCCTGCCGCACAAGGCCAGCAGAATCCGGGACCTGAGGTCAAGACGCAGGTCGAGCCGCCGGCAGGGGAGAACCCCGACCAGCCCGCCGAGACGCCGACGGCCGCCGTGCAGCCGCCGCCGATTCTCAAAGAAGGCGACGACTGCCCCGACTCCACGCTGGCCGTCAAGGGTCTGACCAACCTGCCCCAGTACGCGATCGGCGACCAGCCGAAGTTCGTCATGGTCGTGACGAACATCGGGCTGGTGGCCTGCAAGCGCGACGTCGGCGCCGCGGTGCTGGCCGCCTACGTCTACTCGCTGGACAACAAGCGGCTCTGGTCGAACCTGGACTGCGCGCCGTCCAACGAAACCCTGGTCAAGACATTCGCGCCGGGCGAACAGGTGACCACCGCGGTGACCTGGACCGGTATGGGCTCGGCGCCACATTGCCCGCTGCCGCGGCCGGCGATCGGGCCCGGCACCTACAACCTCGTCGTGCAACTGGGGAATCTACGTTCGCTGGCGGTGCCGTTCATCCTGGCGCCGCCGCTGGCTCCGGGCGCCGCGCCTCCGCAGCTACCGGGAGTGCCCGGCCCGCCGGCCCCCGGACCACTGCCCGGCCCGGCACCCGCCCCCGGCGGCTAGGGCTAGCTGAGCGGGTCGGCGATCGTCGACTCCGCCAATTGCGAGAGGCCCTCGCGCACATGGCGGGCCCAGATTTCGCCGATCCCTTCGACGGCCTCCAGGTCGCCGGCGCTGGCCGCCAGCAGGCCCTGCAGCGAGCCGAACTCGCGGACCAGCCGGTCGGCGTGGGCGAACTGCAGCCGTGGGATCTCCGACATGGCGCGGTAGCCGCGCGAGCTGACCGCCGAGTCCTGGGCCTCCGCCGTCGGCGGATAGCCGAAAACCTTTGCCATCGTGGTGAAGTCGAGCAGCTCGGCGTCGGACATCGCGTCCAGCTCCTCGAGTGTGACCGCGAGCTCGGCCTTGGACAGTGGCTCGGGGTTGGCGTGGTAGTCGCGCACGATCAACTCCCGCGACGCGTCGTTGCCGCCGAGCAGTTCTTCGAGCTGCAGCCGCAGCTGGCGTCCGTCGGTGCCCAGTTCGACGACCTCGTTGTCGAGTTCCACGCCGATCCGGCGGACCAGCTCGAGCCGCTGCACCACCGTCATCACGTCGCGCAGCGCCACGAAGTCCTCGATCTCCGCCCGCGACAGCTGCCTGCTGACCTCGTCGAGCCGGGCCTTGTACCGTTCCAGCGTCGCGATGGCCTGATTGGCCCGCGACAAGATGGTCGACGAGTCGGCCAGCACGTGGCGCTCACCGCTGAGGTAGACGGTCACGATGCTCATCGAGTGGCTGACTGAGATCACCGGATAGCCGACCTGGCTGGCGGCCCGCTCGGCCGATCGGTGCCGGGTCCCGGATTCGTCGGTGGGTATCGACGGATCGGGCACCAGCTGCACGTTGGCCCGCAGAATCCGGCTGCCGTCGGTGGACAGCACGACCGCTCCGTCCATCTTGCAGAGTTCTCGCAGCCGGGTCGGCGCGTACCGGACGTCGAGCGAGAAGCCGCCGTCGCAGATGGCCTCGACACTGTCGTCGTAGCCCAGGACTATCAGGGCGCCGGTCCGGCCGCGCAGGATGCGTTCCAGGCCGTCGCGCAGGGCGGTTCCCGGCGCCAGCCGGGCCACCGCTTCACGCAGGGTGGGACGTGCCGGCTGCGCCGATCCGTTCGTGTTCGATTTCCCCGTACTCATCACCAGTCATTGTGCTCCGTCGGCGGCGCGTCCAGTCGATGTGGTCGGGTCGGAGCTTTGCTGCGGTGCTCGCCGAGGTTGAGCATGTGCTCCAGCGCGGCGACGATGGTGGGCGCCTGCAACACCCGCAGGCCCGGTGGCACCGCGTCGGTACCCGACGGGACCAGCGCGGTGGTGAAGCCCTGCCGGGCGGCCTCGGCCAGCCGCCGCTCCATGCCGCCGACCCGCCGCAGATCTCCGGCCAATCCGACTTCGCCGATCATCACCGCCGTCGCCGGCATCGGCAGATCCACGTAGGCCGACGCCAGCGCTGCGGCAACCGCCAGATCCGACGACGGGTCGGTCAGACGCATACCGCCCACGGTCGACAGGTACACGTCGTTGACGGCGATTTTCAGCCGGGCGTGCTTTTCCAGCACCGCTGCGATCATCGCGGCCCGGGCGTGGTCGATGCCGCTGACCGCGCGGCGCGGCGAGCTGCCCGACGGCTCGGCCAGCAACGCTTGGATCTCGCCGACCAGCGGGCGCTTGCCGTCGAGCGTCACGGTGATCGCGGTACCCGACACCGGCTGCGGCCGCTGATCCAGAAACAGCCCGGACGCGTCGGCAACGCCTTCAATCCCGCTGTCCTGCAACAGAAAACAACCGACTTCGTCGGCCGCTCCGAAGCGATTCTTCACGCCGCGAACCATGCGCAGCAGCGAATTGCGATCACCCTCGAAATGCAGCACCACGTCGACGAGATGCTCGAGCGACCGAGGGCCGGCGATCGCCCCGTCCTTGGTGACGTGACCGACCAGGATCAGCGGCACGCCAGTGGTTTTCGCCGCGGCGGTCAGCGCGGCGGTGACGGCCCGGACCTGCGTGACACCGCCGGTGACGCCGTCGGTGTCGGTGCTGCACATGGTCTGCACCGAGTCGACGACTACCAGGGTGGGCTGCACCGCCTCGATGTGGCCAAGCACCGCATGAAGATCCGACTCGGCGGCCAGATAAAGCTCGTCGTCGCTGCAACCGGTCCGGTCGGCGCGCATCCGAATCTGGCCGCGCGACTCCTCACCCGACACGTACAGCGCCCGCCGCCCCGACGCCGCCCACTGATGAGCAACCTTGAGTAGCAACGTGGACTTACCCACCCCCGGGTCACCCGCGAGCAGCGTCACCGAGCCCGGCACCACGCCGCCGCCCAGCACCCGGTCGAGTTCGTCGATGCCGGTGGGGCAGTGCCGGGTTCCGTCGGCCTCGATCGAGGTGATCGGTACCGCGGCTGAGGACGGGCTGACGACGGCGCGAGTGCTGCCCCGCACGGCGCTGAGCACGGCCACCTCGTCGACCGAACCCCAGGTGCCGCACTCCAGGCAGCGGCCGACCCATTTCGCGGTGACGTGGCGGCACTCCGAACAGCGGTACTGCGAACGTGCCTTGGCCACCCGGTGACGGTATCCGGATGGTCCGACAGATCAGGGGAGGTTAGGCCGGCTTCGGCGGTTCGTTTTGCCGGGGACCCTCGGGCGCCGAAATCGGCACCGCGACGTTGACGCTGCCGGCCTTCTCGAAGGTGAAGGTCACGTCGTAGTTCGGGCCGTTGGTGATCGGCTTGGTCAGCGCGATGGTCGCCTTGACCGTGTCGCCTGCCTCAATGGCGCGATCGGCTTGCTTTGTCTGGCCGTTCTGGGCGCCGAAGAACAGCACGCCGCTGGGGGGCAGCGTCGGGTCGCCGGTCACCGTCACCGTGCCGATGTCGGTGGTGACGCCGATCAGCTTGTCGGCGGTGTCCGGCGACTGGTTGACCGCGACCAGCACCAGGTCCACCGTGGCGCCCGGGCGCAGGAAGTCGCCGGTCTGCGCGGCCTGAATGCGGACGTTGCGCAACGCGACGTTCTTGACCACCGCGGCGTTGCCGTCGACCGCGGATTGCTGCATCGCGGTCTGTGAAAGCTGCCCGGCACCGCAGCCGGTGACCGTCACAGCGCCGATCACGGCACCGGCAGCCAACACAGCGGCCCTTGCCGAGCGACGACTCGAGCGGGATTTCGAGTCGCGGTAGTCGAAGCGAATCACTCAAAGCCTCCTGCTCGGCCCACGAACGCTACTGCGGTTCGACTATGCAGAGTAGTAGGTCGATCGGACCCGCGGTAGCCGAGGGCGCCGCAGCCGGATCGAAGCAGCGCAGCAAAGCCCTGACCGCGTCATACGGCGGATATCCACAGGCCGGCGGACGGCGCCGAACAGGCTCTCGGCGCGATGGGGCCTTGCACGAATTCACCCGTCTGTCAAGCCCCTCTCCGCACGTATGGTGCCCCTGACCTGCACCGTTGTTCCGCATGTGTTTGCGCAACGTGTTAGCATGGAGTAACGAAAGGGGCTCGAAACTGATGAATTTTGCGGTCGGAGACACCGTTGTCTATCCACACCACGGTGCTGCGTTAATCGAGGCGATTGAAACCCGAACCATCAAGGGGGAACAAAAAGAGTATCTCGTCTTGAAGGTGGCGCAGGGAGACCTGACAGTTCGAGTACCCGCCGACAACGCCGAATACGTCGGCGTGCGCGATGTGGTTGGCCAAGAAGGCCTCGACAAGGTGTTCCAGGTGCTCCGCGCACCGCACACCGAAGAGCCGACCAACTGGTCCCGCCGCTATAAGGCCAATCTGGAAAAGCTCGCCTCCGGCGACGTCAACAAGGTTGCTGAGGTGGTCCGCGACCTGTGGCGCCGCGACCAGGAGCGCGGACTGTCCGCCGGCGAGAAGCGCATGCTGGCCAAGGCCCGTCAGATTCTGGTCGGCGAGCTCGCGCTGGCCGAGAGCACGGATGACGCCAAGGCGTCGATCATCCTCGACGAGGTTCTGGCCGCCGCTTCCTGAATTCCCTGATGCACGAGGACCGGGTTTGACCAGCACGGTCGCGGTGGTTCCGGCTGCCGGATCCGGTGAACGGCTGGCAGCCGGTGTACCGAAGGCTTTTTATCAGCTCGAGGGACGGACCCTGGTTGAGCGCGCCGTCGACGGCCTGCTCGAGTCGGGTGTCGTCGATTACGTGGTGGTGGCGGTTCCCGCCGACCGCACAGACCGGGCCAAGCTGATCCTGGGCAGTGATGCGACCGTCGTCGCCGGGGGCGCCAATCGCGGCGACTCGGTCAGCCGGGCGTTGGCGGCCGTCACCGACGGCGAAAATCCTGACTTTGTGCTGGTCCACGACGCCGCACGCGCTCTGACACCGCCCGATCTGGTGGTGCGGGTGGTCGAGGCGCTGCGAGCCGGGCATCCGGCCGTCATCCCGGTGCTGCCCTTGTCCGACACCGTCAAGGCCGTCGACGCCAACGGTGCGGTGCTGGGCACGCCGGACCGGGCCGGGCTGCGGGCCGTGCAGACCCCGCAGGGTTTCGCCACCGACCTGCTGCTGCGGGCCTACCAGCAGGCCGGAACGGCCGATTTCACCGACGACGCCTCGCTGGTCGAGCGCATCGGCGGCCAGGTGCAGGTGGTTCCCGGCGACCCGCTGGCCTTCAAGATCACCACCCGGTTGGACTTGATGCTGGCGCAAGCGATCGTGGCCCAGTGAGCTTCCGGGTCGGCGTCGGCACCGACGTGCACGTAATCGAATCCGGCAGGCCGTGCTGGCTGCTGGGCCTGCTGTTTCCCGACGACGACGGCTGCGCCGGGCACTCCGACGGCGACGTCGCGGTGCATGCGCTGTGCGATGCGCTGCTATCGGCGGCCGGGCTGGGCGACATCGGCGATGTGTTCGGTGTCGACGACCCGCAGTGGGCCGGTGCCAGCGGCATGACCATGCTGCGCCACGTCGCCGACCTGCTTGCGCGGCACGGCTGCCGGGTCGGCAATGCGGCCGTCCAGGTGATCGGCAACCGTCCCCGAATCGGCCCGCGACGCGCCGAGGCGCAGACGACGTTGTCGGAGGTGCTGGACGCGCCGGTGTCGGTGTCGGCGACCACCACCGACGGGCTCGGGCTGACCGGGCGCGGTGAGGGCCGGGCGGCGATCGCGACGGCTCTGCTGATCGAAACGGACTAGATCTCGCGCTTTGGCATCTCGGTGATCGTTTCCCTTGCCGTCGTGTTCGCTCCGCGAACACGACGCTGTGGTCATCGACGGCGTATTCGGCCCGGTAAGCTGGCACGTCGTGACCGATAGCGCCGGCCTGCGGCTACACGACACGGCAGCCGGTGCCGTGCGTGATTTCGTCCCGTTGCGCCCCGGCCATGTCTCCATCTATCTGTGCGGCGCCACAGTGCAGGGCCTGCCGCACATCGGTCATGTGCGCAGCGGGGTGGCCTTTGACATCCTGCGGCGATGGCTGATGGCTCGCGGCTGCGACGTCGCGTTCATCCGCAACGTCACTGACATCGACGACAAGATCCTCAATAAGGCCGCCGCGGCCGACCGCCCGTGGTGGGAGTGGGCGGCCACCTTCGAGCGGGCGTTCTCGGCCGCCTACGACGCGCTGGGCGTCTTGCCGCCGTCGGCCGAACCCCGGGCCACCGGCCACATCACCCAGATGGTGGAGCTGATCGAGCGGCTGATCGAGTCGGGCAGCGCGTACCCAGGTCAAAAGGGCTGCGGCGACGTCTATTTCGATGTGCTGAGCTACCCCGAATACGGCCGGCTGTCGGGGCACAAGATCGACGATGTGCACCAAGGTGAGGGCGTGGCCACCGGCAAGCGGGATCAGCGCGACTTCACGCTGTGGAAGGGCGCCAAGCCCGGCGAGCCGTCATGGCCGACGCCGTGGGGCCGCGGACGGCCCGGCTGGCATCTGGAATGCTCCGCGATGGCCCGCACCTATCTCGGACCGGAATTTGATATCCATTGCGGTGGAATGGATTTGGTATTCCCCCACCATGAGAACGAGATCGCTCAGAGTCGCGCCGCCGGCGACCAGTTCGCGCGCTACTGGTTGCACAACGGCTGGGTCACCATGGGCGGCGAGAAGATGAGCAAGTCGCTGGGCAACGTGCTGTCGATCCCGGCCATGCTGCAGCGGGTCCGTCCCGCCGAGTTGCGCTACTACCTGGGCAGCGCGCACTACCGCTCGATGCTGGAGTTCTCCGAGACGGCCCTGAAGGACGCGGTAAACGCCTACGTCGGCATCGAGGATTTCCTGCACCGGGTGCGCACCCGGGTCGGTGTAGTCGAACTCGGGCAGTGCACACCGCAGTTCGCCGCCGCGCTCAACGACGACCTGGCCGTACCGACCGCGCTGGCCGAAGTGCACCGCACCCGCGCCGAGGGAAACCGCGCATTGGACGCCGGTGACCACGACGGCGCGATGACTCACGCCGGCGAGATCCGCGCGATGATGGACATCCTCGGCTGCGACCCGCTGCACGAGCGTTGGGAATCGCGTGACGAGACGTCCGCCGCGCTGGAGGCGGTCGACGTGCTGGTCCGCTCCGAGCTGCATCGCCGCGAACAGGCTCGCGTGCAACGTGATTGGAAGCTGGCCGACGAGATCCGGGATCGGCTCAAGGACGCCGGTGTCGAGGTCACCGACACATCCGACGGCCCGCAGTGGTCGTTGGGAAGCCACGCCGATGGCCGGTAATTCGCAGCGCCGCGGCGCCATCCGCAAAGCCGGCACGAAGAAGGGGCCGACGGTCGGGTCCGGCGGTCAGCGCCGCCGCGGCCTGGAAGGGCGCGGCGCCACTCCGCCCGCGCACATGCGGCCCAATCATCCGGCCGCCAAACGGGCCAAGGCGCAAGCGCGGCGCCCCGCGAAGCGCAAGGACGACGACTTCGAGACGGTGCTGGGCCGCAACCCGGTGCTCGAGTGCCTGCGGGCCGGTGTTCCGGCGACCGCGCTGTATGTCGCGCTCGGCGCCCAGGCCGACGAACGCCTCAGTGAATCCGTCACGCTGGCAGCCGATTCCGGTATCGCGATCCTCGAAGTGCCGCGCACCGATCTCGATCGGATCGCCACCAACGGGTTGCACCAGGGCATCGCGTTGCAGGTGCCGCCCTACAACTACGTCCACCCCGACGAGTTGCTTGCGGCGGCCTCGCGCACTCCGCCGGCTCTTCTGGTTGCCCTGGACAACATCTCCGACCCGCGGAACCTCGGCGCGATCGTCCGGTCGGTCGCGGCGTTCGGCGGCCACGGGGTGCTGATCCCGCAGCGGCGCTCCGCCTCGGTGACCGCGGTCGCCTGGCGGACGAGCGCCGGTGCGGCTGCCCGGATTCCCATCGCACGAGCCACCAATCTGACTCGTACACTGAAGGATTGGGCCGACCACGGCGTTCAGCTGATCGGGCTGGACGCCGACGGCGACACCGTCGTCGACGATCTCGACGCCACCGGCCCGGTGGTGATCGTGGTCGGCTCCGAAGGCAAAGGGCTGTCCCGGTTGGTGCGGCAGAGTTGCGACGCGGTGGTGTCGATCCCGATGTGCGGGGTGGGTGAATCGTTGAACGCCTCGGTGGCCGCCGGGGTGGTGCTGGCCGACGTCGCCCGTCAGCGCCGGGGTTAGAGCCCCAGCATCCGCACCCCGGCCCACAGCGCCAGCACCGACGTCACCAGCGCTGTCGGCACGGTACACAAACCCAGCCGGGTGTATTCACCGAAGCTGGCCGGAACGTCGTAACGCCGTAATACACTACGCCACAACAGGTTCGACAGCGATCCTACGTACGTCAGGTTCGGGCCGATGTTCACGCCGATCAGCACGGCCAGCACCGCCGCCGGCCCGGTCGACGCCACCAGCGGCACCAGCACCAGCGTGGCGGGCAGGTTGTTGACGACGTTGGCCAGCACGGCAGCCAGCGCCGCATACCCCAACAGCGCCGCAAGCCCGGTCCCGGACGGCAGCAGCGCTCCCATCCGGGCGGTCATCCCGTTGTTCATGACCGCCTGCACCACCACGCCGAGCGCCAGCACGAAGACCAGGAATGGCACATTGGCCGAGCGCACGATCTCCACCGGCGACGTGTGTCGACGAACCAGACCGCGAACCGCCAGCACCGCGGCCCCCGCCAACGCCGCCCACGCCGGCGCCACTCCTACGGCTTCGGCGACCACGAACCCGATCAGCGTCAGCGCCACCACCACCAACGCGAATACCGGTGTGGCGGGCACCGTCTCGTCGTCCTGCGGCTCGGGCTGCACGCTGAGGTCGCGCCGGAAGAACACCCGGAACACCACGTACACGGCGGCGACCGCGGCCAGCCACGGCAGCGTCATCACCGCGGTGAACTTCAGGAACGAGACGTTCGCGGCATGAAAGGCCAGCAGGTTGGTCAGGTTCGACACCGGCAGCAGCAACGACGCGGCGTTGGCCAGGTGCGCCGTGGCGTAGGCATGCGGACGTACCGGCGCCCGAAGCCGCCGGACCGTGGTCAGCACCACCGGCGTCAGCAGCACCACGGTCGCGTCCAGGCTCAGCGCCGCGGTGATCACGGCGGCGATCACGAAGACCTGCCGCAGCAGGCTGGTCGAGCCGGAGCTGGCGCGGGCCATCGCCGCCCCGGCCGCCTCGAACAGGCCCTCGTCGTCACACATCTTGGCCAGTACCAGCACCGCGCCCAGGAAGGCAACGACGTGGGACAACTGGGCCGCTTCGCCGGCGGCGTCGTGCACCGAGATCGCGCCGACGGCGATCAGTAGCACCACAGCCGGCACGGCCGCGATCGCCTCCGGCCACCCCCGGGGCCGGGCAACCGCGAACGCGAGGACAGCCGCCAGTGACAGCAGAGCCAGGAACAGGTTCAAATCGCGGCCCACGGGTCTTCGCGCCGCCAGACTGTCGGCATGTCCAGGGCCACACCGTCCTGCGTGGCCAGTTTCGTCAACACGCGCAGTGACACATCGAGGTCGTCGCCCGCATAGGGTAACGCCCGCAACGGTTTCGACAGCGGCCGGAAGAAGTCGTCCCAGTGGGTCAGGACCACGCGGCGTGCGCCCACGGCGCGCACGGTCTCCGTCCAGTAGTCGACCTGGTAGGACGCGGGCTGGACGCCCAGCTGCCCCACGCCGAGATAGACAACGTCGGCGTGCTGCCCGGCCAGCGAGCCTTTGACGAAGCCGGCGCTGCCCTGGATGAGTAGTCGCCGGTCCGACGGCCGGTGATGGACGAACGCCGACCATGCCTCGCCGCACCGGTAGGCCGATGCTCTTGTCGGTGTCAGCACCGGTGCGGTGATGGTGCCCGGGAACCGGTCGGGCGGGCAGTGGTGCGATTCGATCAGCGTGATATCGAAGGCGCCCAACCGAATTGGCGCGCCCGATTCGGCGACCACAATGCGGTCCTCGTCGAGGCCGTGACCGCGACCGACGTTGGCGGCGGATTCACCGCCGACCAGTTGCGCGCCGGTGCGCTCGGCGACCAGCGCGGAGTCCAATGCGTGGTCGAAGTGGGTGTGCACCGGGACGACCGCCGCCAGCCGCGTGACCTGAGCCCGCGCCAGACAGCCGTCGACCCGGGCCGCCGACGGCGCCACCTTGCCGAGACCGACGCGGGCGAGGCCGGGTCGGGAGAAGAAGCCGTCGGTCATCAGCGCCGACGACCCGTCGTCGATCAGCAGCGTCGTGACACCCAGCCAGGTCACCGTCAGCGGCGCACCCGATTCGGCGACCGGCACGGTGAAGCGATGCGAGTGCCGCGCGAGATCCGGACGCCCTGGCCGCAGCCGCATCAGCTGAACGCTCCCAACTCGATGCCCGCGCCCAGCAGTCGATCCCGGACAGCGGAGGCGATCTGCACCGCGCCAGGTGAATCGCCGTGCACGCAAACCGATTCCACGTGGACCTCAACGACAGATCCGTCGATCGCGGTCACGGCTCCGTCGGTCACCATCGACAGCACCCGCTCGGCGACGGCGGCCGGATCGTCGAGGACCGCGCCCGGTTCACGCCGCGACACCAGCCGGCCGTCCGGTCGATAGGCCCGGTCGGCGAACGCCTCGGACACGGTTCGCAGGCCACGCCGTTGCGCCTCGTCGAAGAACACCGAACCGGCCAAGCCGAGCACCGGCAGGCCGGCATCGACCGTGCGCACCGCTTCCGCGACGGCCCCCGCCTGCTCGGCGTGGGTGACGATCGTGTTGTACAGCGCGCCATGGGGTTTGACATACGACACGGTCGAGCCGACGGATTGAGCCAGCCCGTGCAACGCGCCGATCTGATAGACGACGTCGGCGAGCAGATCGTCCGGGGCCACGTCGATGAAGCGACGGCCGAAACCGGCCAGATCGCGGTAACTCACCTGCGCCCCGATCCGGACGCCGCGCCGAGCGGCCAGCCTGCACACCGACAACAGCCCGGCCGGGTCCCCGGCATGGAAGCCGCATGCCACGTTGGCGCTGGTCACGATGCCGAGCATGGCGTCGTCGTCGCCGAGTCGCCAGACTCCGAAGCCCTCGCCCAGGTCGGCGTTGAGATCGATGCGGGCCACGGTCGATAGCTTAGGGCGCGCCGTCGCGTGCAGCTCGGGCCGCCGGGAAAAGTCCGCGACGTGCCCGCTCAGGCGCGCGATGCCCGGTAGCCTCGCAGCATGAGCCCCCTGCCGCGACGCCGGGCGACGCTCGCGTCGTTGGCAGCCGAGCTCAAGGTGTCACGCACGACCATCTCCAACGCGTACAACCGGCCCGACCAGCTCTCGGATGCGCTGCGTGAGCGAGTGCTCGCGACGGCCAAACGTCTGGGTTACGCCGGCCCCGACCCGGTGGCGCGGTCGCTGCGGACCCGCAAGGCGGGCGCGGTGGGTCTGGTGGTCACCGAGCCGTTGACCTACTCCTTCCGCGATCCGGCCGCCCTGGATTTCGTTGCGGGACTTGCACAATCGTGTGAAGAGCTCGGACAGGGGCTGCTGCTGGTCGCGGTCGGCCCGAGTCGCAGCGTCGCCGAGGGGACGTCGTCGGTGCTGGCCGCGGGCGTCGACGGCTTCGTGGTGTATTCGGCGTCCGGCGACGATCCTTACCTGCAGGTCGTGCTGCAACGACGGCTGCCGCTGGTGGTGGTCGATCAGCCGAAAGACGTGCCAGGTGCATCCCAGGTCGGCATCGACGACCGGGCCGCAATGCGCGGGATCGCCGACTACGTTGTCGGTCTGGGGCATCGCGAGATCGGGCTACTGACGATGCGCCTGCTCCGCGACAGTTACCAGGGTGTGGTGAATTCCGAGCGGCTGCGGGCGTCGACTTTTCACGTGCAGAGCGAACGGATTCGCGGCGCTCGCGACGCGATGGCCGCGGCGGGCCTCGATCCGGAATCACTGACCGTGGTGGAAAGCCACGAGCACACCCCTGAGGCCGGCGGCATCGCCGCCGAGGTTGCGCTGCAAGCCAACCCGCGTATCACCGCGTTGATGTGCACCGCTGACGTGCTGGCTCTGTCGGCGATGGACTATCTGCGTGGCCACGGCAAATACGTGCCCGGCCAGATGACCGTCACCGGGTTCGACGGCGTGCCCGAGGCGATGAACCGCGGCTTGACCACGGTCGCGCAGCCGAGCCTGCAAAAAGGCCGTCGCGCAGGCGAACTCCTGCACAAAGGTGACATCAATCCGACCATCGAGGTGTTCGACACCACGTTGATTCGCGGACGCACCGCCGGCCCGCCGGCCTGAACGCTCAGACCTGGGCGGCGGCGTCCCCGTTGCCGATCAGCAGCCGAACGGCGAGATCGAGCCGCTTGCTGACATCGGTGGCCGAAGCCCGACGGGTCAACCAGGCCAGCAGATTCGACAGCCACACATCGGAGATCACCCTGGCGATGTGGTACTGGTCCTCGCTCGGTTCGCCGTCGCTCATTGCGCGGGCGAACATGGAGTCGATGAGCTTCTCGACGTGATCGACCTCGCCCGCCGCCGATGCGTCGGCGAACACGTAGGCACGGGTCATGGCCTCGGTCAGCAGTGGATTGCGCTGCATCGCGCGGTTGAGCTTGCTCACCATGAAGTTCAGCCGTTGATACGGCGTTCCGCCGGTCAGCGTGGAGCGGTCGGTCTTGGCGTCGATGCGTTCGAACTCGCGACCCAGCGCGGACACCAGCAGGTGCACCTTCGACGGGAAGTAGCGGTAGAGCGTGCCCACGGCGACGTCGGCGCGGTCGGCGACCGCACGCATCTGCACCGCTTCGTAGCCACCCTTGGAGGCGATCGCCATGGTGGCGTCCAGGATCCGCTTGCGGCGTTCCCGTTGTGCCTCCGAGCCGAGTTCGGACTCGGCGAGTACTGCCACGTTCATCACCTCACGAGGCTGCGCGGCGGACGAACCCGAAGGCCGGCCCGAGTCGGTGTTGGCTGGCCCCGATCCAGAAGGGGTCATCTGACGGACAGCTCCTTTTCTTGCGTCCTCGCTCGAAACGATACGCACGCCGAGCGCGAATATCTCACCTCCAAGCCGCCGGGACACCGTGATGTCCTGCTGCGATGGCATTCGACTTGACGGTCGAACACTGGCACTATTAGAACACGTTCTAGTGTTGCGCGCGGCGTCTCTGGCAGCACCAATCCCGACGACCGAGAGAGTTCAGGTGGCAGCCGATGGTTGAGACCATCACCGACGAACAGTTTGCGGCGCGGGAATTGGTGCGTGACTGGGCCGCCGGATCCGGCGCGGTGGCGGCGGTCCGGGATATCGAGCAGGGTGAGCCGAAAGCCTGGCAGCCCGTCTTCGCCGGCCTCGCCGAATTGGGCCTGTTCGGCGTCGCGGTCCCCGAGGAACACGGCGGCGCGGGTGGCAGCATCGACGACCTCGCGGCCATGGTCGAGGAGGCCGCCAAGGCCCTGGTGCCCGGCCCGGTGGCCAGCACCGCGCTGGCCACGCTGGTCGTGTCCGACCCGGCTCTGCGCGAGGCGCTCGCGTCGGGGGAGCGCACCGCCGGGGTGGCGCTGGTCGCCGATGTCGAATTCGACGGCGCCCGGGTATCGGGCACTGTGCCGTGGGTGCTGGGCGGCGTCGCCGACGGCTTGCTGCTGGTGCCGGCCGGGAATAAGACGTTGCTCATCGACGCGAATTCCGACGGTGTCGCCGTCGAGCCGCTGCAGCCGACGGACTTCTCCCGGCCGCTGGCGCGGGTGGTGCTGACGTCGGCGCCGGCCACCGTGCTGGACGTGTCCGCCGACCGGGTCACGGACTTGGCCGCGACGGTCCTGGCCGTCGAGGCAGCGGGCATCACCCGGTGGGCGCTCGACACCGCCGTCGCCTATGCCAAGGTGCGTGAGCAGTTCGGCAAACCGATCGGCAGCTTCCAGGCAATCAAGCACCTGTGCGCCGAGATGCTGTGCCGCGCCGAGCAGGTCGCGGTGGCCGCCGCCGACGCCGCACGGGCGGCGGGCGAGGGCGACGACAGCCAACTGTCGATCGCCGCTGCCATCGCCGCGAGCATCGCGATCGACGCCGCCAAGGCCAACACCAAGGACTGCATCCAGGTGCTCGGCGGCATCGGCATCACCTGGGAACACGACGCGCATCTGTACCTGCGACGGGCGTACGGCATCGGGCAGTTTCTCGGCGGTCCCGCGCGCTGGCTGCGCCGTGTCGCCGAGTTGACCCAGAGCGGCGTGCGCCGCAACCTCGGCATCGACCTCAGCGACGTCGCCGACCTGCAGCCCGAGATCGCCGACGCGGTCGCCGGTGTCGCCGCGCTGCCCGACGAAAAGCGTCAGGTAGGCCTCGCGGAGGCGGGTCTGCAGGCGCCGCACTGGCCGGCGCCGTATGGCCGCGGCGCCGGACCCGCCGAGCAGTTGCTGATCGACCAGGAATTGGCATCGGCCGGTATCACCCGTCCCGACCTGGTTATCGGCTGGTGGGCCGCGCCGACCATCCTCGAACACGGCACCCCGGAGCAAATCGAGCGTTTCGTACCCGGCACTCTGAGCGGCGAAATCCTTTGGTGCCAACTATTTTCCGAGCCCGGAGCCGGCTCCGACCTGGCGTCGCTGCGCACGAAGGCGGTGCGGGTCGACGGCGGATGGGAGCTCACCGGCCAGAAGGTGTGGACGTCGGCGGCGCACAAGGCGCAGTGGGGGGTGTGCCTGGCCAGAACGGACCAAGACGCCCCAAAGCATAAAGGGATCACCTACTTCCTGATCGACATGAAGTCGCCCGGCCTCCTGATTCGGCCGCTGCGCGAGATCACCGGCGACAACCTGTTCAACGAGGTCTTCCTGGACGGCGTATTCGTGCCCGACGAGTTGGTGGTCGGTGGCGTGAACGACGGCTGGCGGTTGGCTCGCACGACGCTGGCCAACGAGCGGGTCGCGATGGCCGCGGGCACCGCATTGGGCAACCCGATGGAAGAACTGCTCGCAATGGTCGCGAAGCTGGATATCGATGTGGCCCAGCAGGATCAGCTGGGACGCCTGATCATCACCGCCCAGGCCGGCGCGCTGCTGGACCAGCGGATCGCCCAGCTCGCGGTGGGCGGTCAGGACCCTGGCGCGCAGTCCAGTGTGCGCAAACTCGTCGGCGTGCGTTACCGGCAGGCGCTCGCCGAATACCGGATGGACCTATCGGACGGGGCAGGCCTCGTTGAGCACGACAAGCTGGTGCACGACTTCCTCAACACCCGCTGCCTGACCATCGCCGGCGGTACCGAGCAGATCCTGCTGACCTTGGCTGCCGAACGGCTGCTTGGCTTGCCGCGCTGAGGTTCAGCGCGGAGGGCCGAGAATGATCTGCCCGAACTTGTCGGCTCCCTCGGCCATGCGTTCCGGTGAGATCTCGAAACCCTCTGGGCGCGGCGTCGCTTTGTCACGACCGGCGTAGCGGAACATTCCCTCGATTCCGGCGGGCGTGTTGATCATCAGCAGATCGGCCTTCTTGGATGTGATGCGGTATGCGTGCGGAATGTTCTTGGGCAAGAACACGATTCCGCCTTCCGACAGCTCCATCTCCTGATCATCGAGCCACAGCAGCGCCGTCCCTTTGATGAGCATGAATACCTCATCCTCACGCGTGTGCTTGTGATACGGCGGTGCTTCGCCTTCGCTGACGTCAAAGCGCCCGACCATCAACTGGCCGTTGGTGGCGTTGCCGTCGAGCAGGATGGCCAATGTGCCGCCATCGAGCCATTCCAGTTGTTGCTGCTGCTCCGGCTGCGCCAGGTATGCCATGCTCATGGGTGATCCTCTTCGTCGACGGGGGCTCTGGCTGCTCCCCAGTGGCTCAGGTGGGCGACGTCAATGTCGGACAGTCGAAAAGATGCAGGCGCGGCGCTAGAGGCTGTTGCCAGAGTCGCTTGTGTAGTAGCCGCCATCGCCGCGTTGTTCATAAGCTACCTAGCCGCCGGGGATCTGTACCTGGCAGGTTTTCCAGACGGGCATCTCACCGACTACGACAAGGCGGTCGAAACGCCCAAACGAATCCTGCTGTGGGTGGAGTTCGGTTTCGCTCCGCTTTTTCTGGTTCTTGTCTTTCTCCCCATCGGCACCCGGATCCGAGCCGCTGGATTGCTCGCCGCGCTGATCGTGTTGGGTCTCGCAGTGCAGCTCCAACTGGTAGGCCTCCCTTGGTATTTCGGAAGCCATCTCGGGCTCGACAACGGAATCGGCGGCTGATGGCGATCCAGCACGTCGCGCAACAGTCAATTCGAGTCGCGGATACTCGTGACGCTCGGCGTGAAGGACGGGATGTTGCTCACAATGTCGTCCTGATCGGCGCGGGCCTCGACGCGATCTGGTCGAGCACCTGAATGTTGCGGACAACGTCGCGGCTTTCCTTTTCGGCGATGTCGCGAAGCGTCGCCTGGATCACGCCGATGATGCCAGGCGGGTGGTAGATCAGGTCTGCCTGGGCTGCGACCACCCGATCGCGCACCCAAATAGTAAGCGGCCGAGTGAATCCCGGTACCACTGCGAGCAAGATCGCGAACCGCCATGCGCTGTCACGCATAGCAGCGACTGCTTGGTTGATCATGAAAATCTCGTTCTCGGCCAGGATCTGGTAGAGGTCGGCCAGTTCTGGAGACAGTTGATTGATGTCGTCGACTACCCCGTTGACCTGGCTCGCCAACACGGCGTTGAGAGTGTTGAAGTCGTCGTGCAGCTTCGGCAGTTTCACTGCTGGAGCGATCTTTTGGGCCGTGATCCCAAGATCCAGCTCGATATGGGCGTTTATGCCGCCCAGCATGTGCTGCAAGATGATCAGGTCAACGCGATCGGCGGCATCGAAAGCCTTTTGCCATGAGCGTGTCGGCCGCGGGAATTGGTTCGGGTGAAAGTAACCGTTCAGCGCGTCGAAGTAACGGCCCGCGAATGACGCGTCGAACCGCTCCATCCGTGGTCCGTCCTGGAATACGTCGTTGGTGACCGCCGTGCGGACTGCGATCGTGATCCGCTTGTACAGCGCGGCGAAGTAGCCCAGCCGGCAGGACGCGGCGATTGACCACTCGATAACCGAGTCGAGCGCCGACACCACGGCATCGAATGTCGACACGGGCGGTATGGGCGCCGGAGGTGGCGGCGTAGCAGGCATGGGTGAATTATGACGCCAATCTACGAGCGTCGTGGTGTAAGTAGCCATGCAGCGTAAGGGCGTTCGGTACTCGGTACTGGGTCGGCCAGTGATCGCGGCGACGGTTTGCCAGGGATCCTCTGGGCCGTAAGCTCAGCTATTACCCATGGGCACTGTGCTGATCCCGATTCCCGATCGTGACTTCGACCCGACCGAAGTCGCGGTCAGTTGGCAGGTGCTGCGGGCCAACGGTCACCGGGTGGTGTTCGCCACCGAAAGCGGCGCACCAGGTGTCGCCGACGACATTATGGTCAGCGGCCGCGGTCTCGACTTGTGGTCTGCGGTGCCGGTATTGGGCGCGATCACGGTTGTGGGGCGGGCGCTGCGGGCCAATAAGGATGCCCGTGGCGCCTACCGGGAGATGTTGCAGTCGGCGGAGTACCACAACCCGTCCAGCTGGGCGCAGACCAGTCTCGACGGCATCGACGCGTTGCTGCTTCCCGGCGGCCACCGCGCCCGCGGCATGCGCTCCTACATCGACAGCGAAATCCTGCACCGGCTGGTCGTCGACGCCTTCGCCCGCGGCGTGACCGTTGCCGCGATTTGTCACGGTGTGCTGCTGGCCGCCCGCAGCGTCGATCCCGCCACCGGGCGCTCAGTGCTCTACGGGCGTCGGACCACCGCGCTGACCTGGGCGCTGGAGCGCACCGCATGGCGCCTGACCCGCGTCACCCGGTTCTGGGATCCCGACTACTACCGCACCTACAGCGAGGACAACGGCCAGCCGTCGGGGTACATGTCCGTGCAGTCCGAAGTCACCCGCGCACTGGAAAGCCCGACCGATTTTCGCGACGTCGAACGCGGCTCACCGCACTGGCGGAAGAAGACGTCGGGGATGGCGCGCGACACCGCAACCGATTCGCGACCGGCCTTCGTCGTGGACGACGGCGCCTACCTGTCGGCGCGCTGGCCCGGCGACACCCACACGTTCGCAAAGGTGTTGTCGCAGAAGCTTTGACGTCTCAGGAGAAGGTGGCTTGCGCGCAGGTGCTCGGTGAGGCGATGTTGTTTCCGCCGTAGACCACCTGAATGTGCGTGCACAAGATGACGGGAATATTGGTCCGCGACTGGCCGGTGCGCCAGTCGGTGGCGTCGATGCGGCCGGTGGTCTGGTACTTGTCCGGGCCGCCCTCGCCCATGTAGATCGTCGTGACGTTGTCGTTCCCGCCCTCTTTGAACACCCGGTCGTATTGCGCGGTGGCGTGCACGTCGAGGTACAACGTGCGGTCCATCGAGCGGATGTCGGTGCTCTGCCGCGACCAGAGGTCGTGCGGGAAACCGTCGACTGCATCGCCGGTCCTGCGGTCGGCGCCGACGGTGAAGTCGCAGCTGCCGTTCGCGGCGTGGCAGTCGAGCGTGGCGCGGGTCTCCAACTGGCTGCCGTCGTTGAGCGGTATCAGCGAGGTGGCGGTGTTGCTTGCGGCCGACGACGTCGCAGGAGGCGTCAATGCGAGAACCAGACCAACAGCCGCGGCCAGCCGCTTCATCTCCAAGCTCCTCACGAGGTCGAACCTGAGCAGAATTTACGCTGCGGCTATTCGTCGTAGGTGACTTCGACCGAATCGGTCTCGGGGTGCGACTGGCAGGCCAGGATCAGCCCTTCGTCGAGGTCCTGCTGCTCGAGCACGTCGTTGACCTCCATGTTCACCTTGCCTTTGCGCAGGCTGGTGGCGCAGGCGCCGCAGTGGCCCTCGCGGCAGGAGAACGGCGCGTCCAGGCCGGCGTCCAGCAGCACGTCGAGCAGTTTGGCTTTGCGTGGCCAGGTGACAGTGTGGGTTTGTCCGTCGAGTTCGACGACCGCGGTGGCCGGCGGCTCGTCAGAATCGTCGTGCTCGATCTTCACCGCCGCGAACGGGTCGCTGTCCAGCGACTTGAACACCTCGAGATGTATTTGCGGCGCAGGCACTTTCAGGGTCTCGAGGGCCTCGCGGGCGGCGGCCATGAACGGCCCGGGCCCGCAGATGAAGGCCTGGCGGTCGGTGAACGGGGCGGCCAGTTGCGCCAGCGCGGTGGCCGAAGGCAATCCTTGCAGCGACTCCAGCCAATGCACGACGGTCAGTCGGTCGGGGTATTTGGCCGCGAGCTCGCGTAGCGCATCGCCGAAGATCACCGATCGTTCGTCGCGGTTGGCGTAGAGCAGCACTACCCGGCCGCCGCCTTCGGACAGCGCGGACTTGCAGATCGACAGGATCGGCGTGATGCCGCTGCCCGCGGCGAGCAGCAGGAAGTCGTCGTCGAGCGTCTTCGGCACGAATGTGCCCGACGGCGCCAGCACGTGAATCCGCATGCCGGGGCGAGCGTGATCGCACAGCCAGTTCGACGCGTACCCGTCCTTGTCGCGCTTGACGGTGACGGTCAGCGCCTCGTCGGTGAACGGCGAACTGCACAGCGAATAGCAGCGGGCGACCGAGCCGGTGCGGTCGCTGGGCACCCGCAACGTCAGGAACTGACCGGGGGCGTAGCGCAGCCGGTCGGCCGGTGTCTCGGCATCGTCGGGCAGCCTGAACACCAACGACCGCGCATCGTCGGTCTCGGCGACGACGTCGGCGATCTCCAGTTCCAGAACGTGGCTGCCGAGCGGTTCGTCGGGAACTGCGTCCGTCACAACCCCGCCCTTCCTTCCGTCATAACTAGAACAGGTTACAGAAACCTGGATCAGTATCGCTACCAGCCGCAGGAACACGGTGCTCGACACAAATCGGAACGTGTTCTAGTCTTTGTCTAAGTTAGCCACCTTTATGGAGGAACCCGTGACGTCCATTCAACAACGTGACGCCCAGTCGGTCCTAGACGGCATCGACGAACTGCTGCCCAAGCTGCGGCAGCGGGCCCAGGAGACCGAGGACCTACGCAAACTGCCGGATGCCACGGTCAGCGAGCTGCAGGAGATCGGCTTCTTCCGGTTGCTGCAGCCCGAGCAGTGGGGCGGCCTGCAAGTCGATCCGGCAGTGTTCTACGAAGCCGTTCGGCGGCTGGCCAGCGCATGCGGGTCCACCGGCTGGGTCAGCTCGATCATCGGCGTGCACAACTGGCATCTGGCGCTGTTCGACCAGCAGGCCCAGGACGAGGTCTGGGGCGATGACGCCCATGTGCGGGTGTCGTCGTCGTACGCCCCGATGGGGGCGGGCACGGTCGTCGATGGCGGTTACTTGGTCAGCGGCTCGTGGAACTGGTCGTCGGGTTGTGACCACGCCACCTGGGCCTTCCTCGGCGGTCCGGTCATCAAGGACGGCCGGCCCGTCGACTTCGGCAGCTTTCTGATCCCGCGTACCGAATACCGCATCGACGATGTCTGGCATGTGGTGGGCCTGAAGGGGACCGGCAGCAACACGGTCGTCGTCAAGGATGTGTTCGTTCCACGGCATCGGTTCCTGTCCTACAAGCAGATGAATGACGGCACCGCGGGCGGCTATCAGAACAACACCGCGCCGGTGTACAAGATGCCGTGGGGCACAATGCATCCCACCACCATCTCGGCACCGATCGTCGGCATGGCCTACGGCGCCTACGACGCGCATGTCGAGCACCAGGGTAAGCGGGTGCGTGCGGCGTTCGCCGGCGAGAAGGCCAAGGACGATCCGTTCGCCAAGGTGCGTATCGCCGAGGCGGCCAGCGACATCGATGCGGCGTGGCGTCAGCTGATCGGCAACGTGGGTGACGAATACGCCCTGTTGTCGGCGGGCAAGGAGATTCCGTTCGAGCTGCGGGCCCGCGCACGACGCGACCAGGTGCGCGCCACCGGACGCGCCATCGCGTCGGTCGACCGGCTGTTCGAGGCCTCCGGTGCCACCGCGCTTGCCAATGACGCACCGGTGCAACGGTTCTGGCGTGACGCACACGCCGGCCGGGTGCACGCGGCCAACGACCCTGAGCGGGCCTACGTGATCTTCGGTAACAACGAGTTCGGGCTGCCGCCCGGCGACACGATGGTCTAATTTGTGACGGCATTAGAAGAGCTGACGTTCGAATCCACGTCTCGCTACGCGGAAGTCGACGTCGACGGACCGCTGAAGCTGCACTACCACGAGGCCGGTGTCGGCAACGAGCAGACAGTGGTGCTGCTGCACGGCGGCGGTCCCGGCGCGGCGAGCTGGACGAACTTCTCCCGCAACATCCCGGTGCTGGCCCGGCAGTTTCACGTGCTGGCCGTCGACCAACCCGGCTACGGGAACTCCGACAAGCGCGCGGAGCACGGACAGTTCAACCACTACGCCGCCAGGGCTCTCAAAGGTCTCTTCGCCCATTTGGGCCTGGGACGTGTTCCGCTGGTGGGTAATTCGCTCGGCGGCGGCACCGCGGTCCGGTTCGCACTCGACTACCCGGACAACGCCGGGAAGCTGGTGCTGATGGGACCTGGCGGGCTGAGCGTCAACCTGTTCGCGCCCGATCCCACCGAGGGTGTCAAGCGGCTGGGCAAGTTTTCCGTGGAGCCGACTCGGGAAAACCTCGAGGCGTTCCTGCGGGTCATGGTGCACAACCAGAAGCTGATCACCCCCGAACTGATCGACGAGCGGTTCGCACTGGCGTCCACGCCGGAATCGCTGACGGCGACTCGGGCGATGGGAATGTCCTTCTCGGGAGCTGATTTTGAGCTCGGGATGATGTGGCGCGAGGTTTACAAGCTGCGCCAGCCGGTGTTGCTGATCTGGGGGCGTGAAGACCGGGTCAACCCGTTGGACGGCGCGCTGGTGGCGCTGAAGACCATTCCTCGCGCGCAGCTGCACGTGTTCGGGCAGTGCGGACACTGGGCGCAGGTGGAGAAATTCGACGAATTCAACAAGCTGACCATCGACTTTCTGGGAGGTGCGTGATGAGCATCCGATCACTGGGCTACCTGCGCATCGAAGCCACCGACATGGCGGCGTGGCGGGAGTACGGCCTGAAAGTCCTCGGCATGGTCGAGGGCAAGGGCAGCACCGAGGGCGCGCTCTACCTGCGGATGGACGACTTCCCTGCGCGGCTGGTGATCGTGCCGGGCCAGCACGACCGGTTGTCGGAGGCGGGCTGGGAATGCGCGAACGCCGAAGGGCTGCAAGAGATCCGGAACCGGCTCGACCTCGAAGGGACGCCGTACAAAGAGGCCACCGCTGCCGAACTGGCAGACCGTCGGGTCGACGAGATGATCCGGTTCTCCGACCCCTCGGGCAACGGCCTGGAAGTCTTCCACGGTGCCGCGCTCGAACATCGCCGCGTCGTCAGCCCCTATGGGCACAAGTTCGTCACCGGAGAGCAGGGTCTGGGTCACGTGGTGCTGACCACCCGCGATGACGCGGAAACCTTGCATTTCTACCGCGACGTGCTGGGCTTTAAGCTTCGTGACTCGATGCGACTGCCGCCGCAGTTGGTGGGCCGACCCGCTGACGGGGCGCCGGCGTGGCTGCGGTTTTTGGGCTGCAACCCGCGTCACCACAGCCTGGCCTTCATGCCCGGGCAGACGCCCAGTGGCATCGTGCACCTGATGGTCGAAGTCCAAGAGGCCGACGACGTCGGGCTGTGCCTGGATCGCGCGCTGCGGCGCAAGGTGCCGATGTCGGCCACGCTGGGCCGCCACGTCAACGACCTGATGCTGTCGTTCTACATGAAGACGCCTGGTGGATTCGACATCGAATTCGGTTGCGAAGGAAGACAAGTCGACGACCACGACTGGATCGCCAGGGAAAGCACCGCGGTCAGCCTGTGGGGCCACGACTTCACCGTCGGCTTCAAGAGCTAGCGATGGCCGCGCAGATCGACGCACGCATATTTCGCAATGTGCTGGGCCAGTTCTGCACCGGGATCACGATCATCACCACCGTGCACGACGACGTCCCGGTCGGCTTCGCGTGCCAGTCCTTCGCCGCGTTGTCGTTGGACCCGCCCCTCGTCCTGTTCTGCCCGACCAAGGTGTCGCGGTCCTGGAAGGCCATCGAGGCCAGCGGGAAATTCTGCGTCAACATGTTGACCGAGAGCCAGCAGAACGTCTCGGCGCGCTTCGGCTCGCGGGAGCCGGACAAGTTCGCCGGTATCGACTGGCACACATCGGATTTGGGATCACCGATCATCGACGGTTCGCTGGCCTACATCGACTGCACGGTCACCTCGGTGCACGACGGCGGTGACCACTTCGTGGTGTTCGGCGCGGTCCAGGCGCTTTCCGAAATACCAGAGATCAAGCCGCGGCCACTGCTGTTCTATCGCGGCGACTACACCGGTATCGAACCCGACAAGACCTCACCCGCTCAGTGGCGCGACGACCTGGAGGCGTTCCTGACCACGACCACTCAGGACACCTGGCTGTAGTCGCTCCGCGATGAGTTCCGTTCGCCGAGCCACCTGACGCTACGCTTCGCGGTGTGATCCGGTTTGTCTCAGTCGCGTTGTTGACAGCTTTGGCGGGGGCATTGCTGCTCATGGCTGTTCTGTGGACGTGGGTGTGGTGGATTCCCGCGGTCCTGGTCGCCGTTGTCGCGGCGGTCGGCATCTACGACCTGGTCCAACGCCAGCACTCGCTGCTGCGTAACTATCCAGTGCTCGGACACATGCGGTTCCTGCTGGAGGCGCTGCGCCCGGAAATGCAGCAGTACTTCATCGAACGCAACTTCGATGGGCGTCCGTTCGACCGCGACGTCCGGTCGTTGATCTACGAGCGGGCCAAGGGCACCGCCGCGGAGCTGGCGTTCGGGACCGAGCGCGACATCGACCAGATCGGCTACGAGTATCTGGTGCATTCGGCGCGGCCGGTCGATCCCCCCGACGAGCCGTTCCGGGTGCGGATCGGCGGCCCCGATTGCGCGCGACCCTACGACATGGCGCTGATGAACGTCTCGGCGATGAGTTTCGGTGCGCTGTCCGGCAACGCACTGCGCGCGCTGAACAACGGCGCCCGCAAGGGGCGTTTCGCCCACGACACGGGTGAGGGCGGGCTGACTCCCTACCACCTTGGCGGTGCCGACGTGGTGTGGGAGCTCGGCTCAGGCTATTTCGGTGCCCGCACCCCCGACGGCGCCTTCGATCCGGATCAGTTCGCGGACAAGGTAGCTCACGATCTGGTGAAGTGCGTCTCGATCAAGCTGAGCCAGGGCGCGAAACCCGGTATCGGCGGTGTCCTGCCCGCCGCGAAGGTCAGCAAGGAGATCGCCGAATACCGTGGCGTGCCGGTCGGCGAGAAGTGTGTCAGCCCGGCCGCGCATTCGGCGTTTCACACTCCGCGCGAACTGGTGAAGTTCGTGGCGCGACTGCGCGAACTGGCCGGCGGGAAACCGGTGGGCTTCAAGCTGTGCGTGGGTTCCCGTGTCGACGTGCTGGCGACCTGCAAGGCGATGCTGGCCGAAGGGGTGACCCCCGACTTCGTGATCGTGGACGGCGCCGAGGGCGGAACTGCCGCGGCGCCACTGGAATACGAGGACAACATCGGACTTCCGCTGACCGACGGGCTGATGATCGTGCACAACGCCTTGGTGGGAACGGGGCTGCGGGACCGGATACGAATCGGTGCGAGCGGCAAGGTCGCTTCCGGCAACGACATCATCAAGCGGCTGATCCAGGGAGCGGATTACACCAACTCGGCTCGGTCGATGATGATGGCGACGGGCTGCATCCAATCTCAGCGCTGTCACACCAACCACTGCCCAGTCGGCGTCGCCACCCAGGATCCGCGTCGGGCCCGCGCTCTGGACGTGGCCGACAAGAGCGAACGTGTGTACCGCTACCAGAAGGCCACCGTCGCACAGGCGATGCGCATGATGGCCTCGATGGGCGTCTCGGACCCGTCGATGCTCAACCCGCACATGCTTCGCAAACGGGTGTCGCCCACCGAACAACGTTCGTACGCTGAGCTTTACGAATGGCTGGAGCCCGGAGTGCTGCTCAATCATGCGCCGCCCAGCTGGCGTTCGGACTGGGAGAGCGCCGACCCGGATTGCTACGCGCCTGCCGGTGTCCGGCCGAATGTGGTCAGGCCCGGCTAACGTCCGTGCCAGCGCGCCTGGTGGTCGGCATGAGTCGGCAGATAAGCGCCCGGTGCGAAAAACGTGTCGTAGAACTCGGTGTCGAGATGTTGCGCCTGGAGATACATCAGGACGTGCACCGTCGGCACGGTGCCGGGCAGCTTGCCGAAGGTGTCGTAGATGTAGGACGCCTCGGCGGTGACGACCTCCTGAATCCCCTCTGGCGGTAGCGCCGAGGCGCGCACCTTGGGCGTGTCCGACCACGGGCCGCGTGTGTCGGGGTGAAAAGGCCCACCAGGGGCGAACTTTCGCGCCACCAGCTTCTCCACGCCGGCTGCCACCGACGGGACGTGCGGCGGGCTGAGCGTCTCGAAATACTCGGGCAACCCGGTGACGTTGGGGAACGGCCAGCGTTCGTCCTGGTCTTCCGCGAAGCCCACGCCGCGCAGCACCGACAACCGGTCGAGCCCGTCGTAGGTCCAGCCGCCGAGGCCCATCGCCTGCAATGCCAGCACCCCGTTGTTCGCGGCGATGGCGAGTTCCGCGCTGGCCTCGGTGAGCGTGTACTGCTCGACGAACGACAACGGAAGCGGGTCATCGGCATGCGGCATCGAGTGCGGCAGGCCGGGGATGTCACGGCCGTTGATGTCATCGACGACCGGGTAACCGTTGGCCGCGAAGAACCACAGATTTTCCATCAGGTGCTCGGCAAGATCGGCGACCGGGAAGGCCAGCAGACTGCCCGGATGGTTGCCGATCCAGATGTTGTGGCCTTCCATGTGCGGTTCCTCGCGAAGCAACTCGAGGCGCGTCTCCGAGATCCGCACACAACTGTCCGCGGCGTGGCCGATCCACTGCTCGATGGCTTCGAAGTCGCGCGGCGCATCGTCCCGGTTGGGCAGCAGATAGATGCCGGTGTCGTCGGTGAAGAACAGCTGGCTGGTATGGAATCCGGCCGCCGACGGAAACGTCCGGCCGGTCGCGCTGCCGGAGTAATTGGGGAACGACGGCGCATAGCTGGGGTTGTGAGTGATGCCGAAATTCCACCCCGTCACCCCGCCCGCGACTGAGATCAGCAGCGCACGTTCGACTTCCGACAACGGCTGAACCGGCTGACGGCTGGTGTAAGCCAATGCGCCGGCAGGGATCCGGCCGCCCACCGGAAACCGTCGCGAGCGTCGACCGGTGATCGCGGCCAACAGCGGGAAATGCCCGACCTCGGCGAGCGCGGCCCGCTCGTGGTCGGAGACTTCCAAGGGCATGTGCGGATGCTAGCCCGATGAACTTTCCGCCGAGGAATCGCGTGTTAACAGCAGTTGGTCTCCAGAGAGGTGAGTGAGATGAGTCCGCTGCTGATGGTCTATTTCTCGGTCGGCGCGCCGCTCGCCGGATTCGGTCTGGTGAGGCTGCAGGCACGGCTGGAGCAGTGGGCCTACGACCGGCATGCGCAGGACTGAGGTGGCGATGCGACCGCTGCGGATCCTGGTGGTCGGTGCGGGCGTCAGCGGTATCGCTGTCGCCCGCGGTCTGCTGCGCGACGGACACGACGTCACCGTGTTCGACCGCCGACCGGACACCGCCGCAGGCGGCGGCGCGGTGACCATCTGGTCCAACGGGGCGACGGTTCTCGACCAGCTCGGAGTCGACATGACCGGCGCCGGGCAGCAGTTGTCCGCCGTGCGGGTCATGACGTCGACCGGCCGCCCGCTGTCCACAATGGACCTCAACGCCATGGTCAATCGGCTCGGCGCATCCGTCCGGATGGTTCCACGCCGAATTCTGCTGGAGCGTCTGCTCGACGGCTTTCCGGCCGACCGGATCCGCGCCAACTCACGCGCGGTCGGGGTGAGCGATACGGGCGACGGTGTGCGAGTCGAATTCGACGACGGCAGCTCGGTCGATGGCGACCTGTTGATCGGTGCCGACGGGCTGCATTCGGTCGTCCGCGGTGTCGTCGGCGCACCCCCGGCGACACCGACCGGATGGTGCAGCTGGCAGGGTCTGGTCCGCCTGTCCGAGATCGCCGACCCGCATGTCGCGGTCATGATGATCGGCCCGCGCGGCAGCCTGGGCCTATGGCCTGCCGGCGGTGCTGACATGCAGTGGTGGTTCGACTTACCTTGGTCACCAAACTTTCTCAGGCCGCAACGACCGCTCGACATGATTCGCCGTCATTTCGCCGGGTGGTCCGAGCGGGTCGATGAGGTACTCGATGCCCTCACCGACGACGATCTGGCCCCCTCGCCGTTCCCGCACTACCGTCATCCGGTGCCCGGCCCGGGTCGGGGCGCCGTCACGTTGCTCGGCGATGCCGCGCACACGATGCCTCCGACACTCGCCCAGGGCACCAACCAGGCACTGTTGGACACGATGGTGCTACGAAAAATGCTGTCCAACAGAGATATTGACGTCAATAAGGCCTTGCGCCGGTACGAGAACACCCGTCGGCGCAAGGTCAGGGCTGTCTCGTGGGTGACCACCCAGCAGGTGTCTCGCAGCGAGGCCGCGCTGCGGCCGGCTGCGTTGATCCCCGACCGGGTCATGACGTGGGTGCTGACGACGTTCCTCGGCTTGGTCAGTCACCGCGGAATGGCGGCGGAGATCAGCCGGGATTCGCTAGCGGAGGTGAGTTGATGGCTGCCGGAGTACCGCCCGCCGGAGCTGCCCGCGTGGTCGAGCGGGTTCGTCACCACCTGTACCGATTGCATCAGAAGCTGCTGCCCGCACCCGCAGCGATGATGGAGATGATCATCGCCACCTGGACATCTCAGGCGATCACCGTCGCCGCCGAACTGGGTGTGGCCGACGCGCTTGCGGACGGGCCGTTGACGATCGACGAATTGGCGCGTCGGGTGCACGCCGATCCCGATGCGTTGCGGCGGTTACTCCGCGCGCTGATCGGGCGAGGCGTCTTTCGGCGTCGGCCTGACGGACGCTACGAGATGAATTCCCTTGCCCACACCCTGCGTTCGGACGTTCCGACGTCGATGGCATGGGCAGCGAGGTTCTACGGGTCCCGCGAGCAGCGCGAGCGGTGGACTCGGCTTGTCGACGCGATCCGAACCGGACGGTCGGTCGTGCCGGCCATGCACGGCTCAGCGGGCTTCGACTATTTCGCCGAGCATTCCGAGCACGCGGAGCTGTTCAACCGAACCATGACCAGCATCTCGGAGTTGACCGATGCGTCCGTGGTCGGCGGCTACGACTTCAGTGCCTACTCGAGGATCGTCGATGTCGGCGGTGGACACGGCCCGCTGCTGGCCAACATCCTGGCGGCGGCGCCGAATTCGCACGGCGTCCTGTACGACTTACCGACGGTCGTGTGCTCGGCGTCGGATCTCGACTGCACGAACGACGTGGCTGATCGCATGTACATCGAGGCCGGATCGTTCTTTGAACGCGTCCCGTCGGACGGTGACGCCTACGTCTTGAAGAACATCCTGCACGATTGGCCGGACGAAAAAGCGGTGCAGATCCTACGCAACGTTCGCAGATTTGCCCGCCCGGATAGCACCGTGCTGTTGATCGAACTGGTGATCCCGGACCACGACCGCGACTTCCCCGGAAACTGGGCGGATCTGGAGATGCTGCTGAACTTGGCGGCTCGTGAGCGGACCGCCGCCGAATACCGAACTCTGCTGAGCCGAGCCGGATTACGGATGACACGGCTGGTGCCGACCGCGTCGCCGCTGAGCATCGTGGAAGCCCGGGTCGCCTGACCGGATCGTTGTTGCGCGACAATGGCGGTTATGGCATTCGACCTCCCCGGCTACTTCGAACGGATCGACTATCGCGGTGCTGCGGATCCGACGTTACCGGTGCTGCAGGATCTGGTGACCGCACACACCCAGACGATTCCGTTTGAAAACCTCGATCCAATGTTGGGGCGGCCGATCGACGATTTGAGCCCTGAAGCTTTGGCCGACAAGCTGATTCATCGACGTCGCGGTGGCTACTGCTACGAGCAGAACGGGTTGATGGGTTACGCGCTCGAAGAACTCGGCTTCGGCGTCCGCCGGTTCGCAGGCCGAGTGGTATGGATGCGCGGCCCGGGTGACCCGATGCCTCCGCAGACGCACACCCTGTTGGAGGTCACGCTGCCCGACGATCAGCAGCCGTATCTCGTCGACGTCGGTTTCGGCGGCCAGACGCCCACCTCGCCCATCCGGTTGGAGACCGGCAGCATCCAGCAGACCACGCACGAACCGTACCGGCTCCGAACCCGCGACGACGTTCTGGTGTTACAGGCCTTGATCCGCGGCGAGTGGCAGTCGTTGTACGAATTCGCCGCCAGGACAGCGCCGCCGATCGACCTGAAGGTGGGCAGCTGGTACGTCTCGACGCATCCCTCGTCGCACTTCGTCACCGGCTTGATGGTTTCGCTGATCACCGTCGACGGACGATACAACCTGGCCGGACGCGACCTCACTTTCCACGGCAACGACATCACCGAGAAGACCCGATTCGACGACGCGGCCGCAGTGATCGACGCTCTGTCCGACCGCTTCGGCATCAACGTCACCGACGCCGGGCCACGCGAAGCACTGGAAGCGCGTATCGACGAGGTGCTGGCCTAACCGAGCCAGCTACCCAAGCGTCGTAACGCCTCTTCGATGTCGGTTGTCGGGCCGGCGAAGGACAGCCGGACGTACGAGCTGCCGCGCTGCGGGTCGAAATCGATCCCCGGGGCGATCGCAACGCCGGTGTCGGCCAACAGTTTCGAACAGAACGACATCGAATCCTTGGTGAAATCGGAGACGTCGGCGTAAACGTAGAACGCGCCGTCGGTGGGTGCCAGCCGGTTGATGCCGATCTTGCGAAGGCCGTCCAGCAACGTCGTTCGATTGAGGGCGTACTGATGCAGATGCCCTTCGGCTTCGTCCACCGATTCCGGGCTGAACGCCGCGACCGCGGCGTACTGGGACAACACCGGCGGACAGATGGTGAAGTTCCCGGTGAGGCGGTCGACCGCGCGTTGCAGCTCACGCGGAACAAGCAGCCATCCCAGACGCCAGCCAGTCATCGCGAAATATTTGGAAAAGCTGTTCACCACGAACGCATTTCGTGACGTCGCCCATGCGCAGCTGGTTTGCGGTGCGCCGTCGTAGACCAGACCGTGGTAGACCTCGTCGCTGATCAGCCGCACTCCCGATGCGTCGCACCAGGAGGCGATCGTGGCCAACTCGGCGGGCGGGATGACCGTGCCGGTCGGGTTGGCCGGGCTGGCCACCACGACACCCTGCACCGGCGGGTCGAGCTCGGCGAGCATCTGCGCGGTGGGCTGAAAGCGAGTCTCCGGACCGCACTCGATCACCACGACCTCGCAACCTAGTGCCGACAGGATGTTGCGATAGCACGGATAGCCGGGGCTGCTCACGGCTACCCGGTCGCCAACGTCGAAGCAGGACAGGAAGGTCAGCAGAAAGCCGCCGGATGAGCCGGTCGTGATCACCACGTCGTTCAGGTCGACGTCGAGGCCGTACCGATCCTGATACGACGCCGCGATCGCCCCACGCAGTTCCGGAATGCCCAGTGCCACGGTGTAGCCGAGTTGGTTTCGCTGTAGCGCGGCGACGGCGGCGGCGCGGACCGGTTCGGGAGCCCCGGCGCTCGGCTGCCCCGCCGACAGGTTGACCAGGTCGCCGTGGGTGCGTTGACGCTCGGCGGCGGACAGCCACACGTCCATCACGTAGAACGGCGGCACCCCGGCACGTAGTGCGACCCCATCGGTCATGACGCCAACGCTAGAACACTTCGGATTCAAGCCGGCGCAGATGCTCCGCGGGAGGACCGAGCAACTGCGAACTGCCATGCGCGCGTTTGAAGTACAGCTGCATGTCGTGTTCCCAGGTGATCGCGATGCCGCCGTGCAGCTGGATGCCCTCGGCGGCCACCGTGCTGAACGCCTCGGTCGCGGCGATGCGGGCCAAGGCCGCCGAGGTCGGCGACGGCGCTTCGGCGGCCTCGTTGACGACGGCGCGGGCCGCGTGCACCGCGACGTAGAGGTCGGCCATCCGGTGCTTGAGGGCCTGGAAGCTGCCGATCGGCCGGCCGAACTGCTGACGCTCCTTGGTGTAGTCGACGGTGAGTTCCAGGCAGCGCGCTGCCGCGCCGATCTGCTCGGCGGCCAACAGGATCGCCGCCGCGTCGGCCACCCCGGGGTCGGTCCCGAGCGGCTCGGTGTTCTCCGCAGTGAGCCGGGCCAGCCGCCGGGTCGGGTCCATCGGCGTCACCGGTTCGGCGCTGAACTCGGTCCAGCGGGTGAGCGCGCCGTCGGCCGTGCCGATGACGATGTCGGCGACGTCGCCGTTGATGACGTAGCCGGCGTCGAACACCACCGCGCCGATCGCGACGCCCTCGGCCAGCGAACCGAGCGCGTCGGCGTCGGGTTCATCGGCGGCCAGCAGTGCCAGCTCGGCCAGCGTGCTGCCCAGTAGCGGGCTCGGCACCAAACCCTTACCCAGTTCCTCGAGCACGACGGCCGCGTCGGCGAGAGCGCCTCCGGCGCCGCCGAATTCCTCCGGCACTACGAGCGCGGCGGCGCCGACCTGCTCGCACAGCAGCCGCCATAGCGACTCGTCGTAACCGTGCTCAGATTCCATCGCCTTACGCACCGCGGCAGGAGAAGCGTGCTTGGCGACCAGCGCAGCGACGGTTGCGCGCAACAGCTCCCGTTCGTCCGACGCGGTCATGCCAAGGCCTCCAGCACCCGTCGCCGGTGGGTCGCCGGGTCACCCCACGCGGGGCGCAGCGCCTGCACCCGCAGCAGCCACAGCGACAAGTCGTGTTCGGCGGTGAAGCCGATGGCGCCATGGGTCTGCAGTGCCGATCGCGCGGCCAGCAGCGCGGCATCCGACGCCGCAGCCTTGGCCGCACTGACGTCGCGGGCGGTGTCGGGCGAGTGATCGGCCAGCGACAGCGCCGCGCCGTAGACCAGTGGCCGGGCCAACTCGAGCGCAATGTGCACGTCGGCCAGCTTGTGCTTGATCGCCTGGTAAGAACCGATCACACGGCCGAACTGGGCACGCTGTTTGGCGTAGTCGACCGCCGCGTCCAGCAGCGCCTGACCCGCCCCGACGAGTTGGGCGGCGGTGGCTAACGCACCGAACTCGTACGCGCGCGCGACGTCGGCCTGCCATGCGTCGCAGACCGCTTCGGCGTCGAACAGGTGGCGGCTCGGGTCGACGGATTCGTGCCGGTCGCCGACGTGCGCTTCGCTGACCCAGCCGTCGGCTTCGGCGGCCAAAACCAGCCCGGCTGCGTCGGCGTCCACAGCCCGCGGCACCTGCGGCCGGAGCACGACGCTGACGATCAGTTCGCCGGCTGCCAGCGCCGCGTTGCGTTCATCGTCGGCAAGCAGAATCGGCGCCACCGCAACGGATTCGGTGACCGGCCCTGGCACACACCAGCGTCCGAGCCGTTCCAGCGCGACCACCAGGTCACTCGGGTGCGCGTCGAGACCGTCGAACTTCTCCGGCACCGCCAACGCGGTGACGCCCAAGTCGGCCAGGCGGGCCCAGATCTTACGGCCGGGAGCGGTGTCGCCGGAGGCCCAGGCGCGCACGGCCCCAGGCACGTCGGCGGCGGACAGCGCCGCATCGATGCTCGCGGCGAAGTCGCGCTGCTGCTCGTCGAGATCAAATTTCATTTGGCCTTCTCCCGCGGCAGTCCCAGCAGTCGCTCCGCGATGATGTTGCGCTGAATCTCGTTGGTGCCGGCGTAGATCGGGCCACCCAACGCGAACAGCAACCCATCCGTCCAGGTGTCCGCCAGTTCGCCGTCGGCCCCGCGGATGTCCAGCGCGGTCTGGTGTACGGCGACGTCCAGATCGGACCAGAACACCTTGGTCACCGAGGACTCCGCCCCGAGTTCACCGCCTCCCGCCAGTCGGGTGACAGTGCCGAAGGTGTGCAGTCGATAGGCCTGCGCCTTGATCCAGGCATCGGCAACCTGGTCGCCGAATGCGTTGCCGTCCTGGCTCTTCCACAGTTCGGCAAGCCTTTCCGCGGCCGCCAGGAATCGCGCCGGGCTGCGCAGCGACATGCCACGCTCGTTGCTCGACGTGCTCATCGCCGCACGCCAGCCGTCGTTCGGCTGGCCGATCACATCCGCGTCGGGCACGAAGACGTCGTCGAGGAAGATCTCCCCGAAGCCGGTGTCACCGCCGAGTTGCGCGATCGGCCGTACCGTGATCCCGTCGGCCTTCAAGTCGAACATGAAATACGTCAGCCCGCTGTGACGTTGCGCTTCGGGATCAGAACGGAACAAGCCGAATGCCCTGTCGCCGAACGGTGCTCGCGAACTCCAGATCTTCTGGCCGTTGAGCAACCAGCCACCGTCGGTGCGGGTGGCCGTCGAACGCAGCGAGGCGAGGTCGCTGCCGGACTCGGGCTCCGACCACGCCTGCGCCCAGATCTCTTCGCCGCTCGCCATTTTCGGCAGCACCCGGTCCAGCTGCTCCTCGGTGCCGTGCGCGAACAACGTCGGCGCCAGCATCGACGTCCCGTTGGCACTGGCCCGCCCGGGCGCACCGGCGCGGAAGTATTCTTCCTCGTACACCACCCACTGCAGCAGCGTCGCGTCGCGCCCACCGTACTTCTGCGGCCAGGTGATCACCGAGAGGCCGGCGTCGAAAAGCACCTTGTCCCAACTGCGGTGCTGGTCGAAACCCTCGGCGGTGTCGTAGGAGTGGGTCGGAAACGAGCCCCGGTGGGCCGACAGGAACTCGCGCACTTCCCGCTGGAACGCCAACGTCTCATCGTCGAATTGCAGATCCATCACGCCATCTCTCGCAGTAGCGGTTTGACCACCTTGCCACCGGCATTACGCGGCAGCGCGTCGACAAACCTCACCGAACGGGGAGCCTTGAAATTCGCCAGATAGTTACGGGTATAGGCGATCACCGACTTCTCGTCGAGCCCGGCGTCGGGGTTCGTCACCAGGTAGGCGCGGCCGACTTCGCCGAGGCGCTCGTCGGGTACGCCGATCACCGCGCAGTCCAGCACGCCGTCGAGGCGGGCCAGCACCTGCTCGACCTCGGCGGGGTAGACGTTGAAGCCGCCGCAGATGTACATGTCCTTGAGCCGGTCAGTGATCTGGAGATTACCTGCGGCATCGAGCTTTCCGATGTCGCCGGTGTGCAGCCAGCCGTCTGGGTCGATAGTGGCGGCGGTGGCGTGCTCGTCGTCGAGGTAGCCGAGCATCACGTTGGGTCCGCGCAGCAACACCTCACCTGTTTCGGAGCCGTGCTCCTCGTTGATGCGCAGCTCGAAGTCGGCGATCGGTCGCCCGCAGGTGGTGGCGACCGTGACGGCGTCGTCGTCGACTCGGCACATGGTGCCGAACCCGTTGGATTCGGTGAGGCCGTAGGCGGTCAACACGATCTCGATGTCGAGTTCGGTCTGCATCCGCTCGATCAGCACCACCGGCACCGTCGCAGCGCCGGTGACAGCGAATCGCAGCGAGCTCAAGTCGTAGCGGCCGCGGGCGGGGTGGTCGAGCAGCGTCTGGTAGATCGTCGGCGGCCCGGGCAGCACCGTGATCCGATGCTCGGCGACGGCCCGCATCGCCTGTTCGGCGTCGAAGGTGAGCTGCGGGATCAGGGTGGCTCCGGTCTGCAGGCAGGCCAGGATCCCGGCCTTGTAGCCGAAGTTGTGGAAGAACGGATTGATGCACAGGTATCGGTCGTCGCTGGTGATCTTGCCGCAGGCCGCCCACGCGGCTGACCCGGCCAGCGACTGCCGGTGCGCGCACAGCACGCCTTTGCTGCGGCCGGTGGTCCCGGAGGTGAACAGCACGTCGGCGACGTCGTCGGGCCGGACCGCGCCGGCGCGGGCATCAGCGGCCGCGAGGTCGGATCCATGGCTGACGAATTCGTCCCATGTCCCGTCGTCGCGGTCGATGGGCACCCGCACGATGTGGCGCAGGTCGGGCAGCGCGGACCCATCCAGATCGCCGACGCGGTCGGCGCCGAGGAACTCGCCCATCGCCACCAACAGCGGCGCGCCGGTGCGGGCCAGGATGTCGGTGGCCTCGGCCGCGGTGTAGCGGGTGTTCAACGGCACGACGGTGGCACCCGCATAATGGCTGGCCAGGCATGCCACCACCCAGTGCCAGGTGTTGGGCGACCAGATCGCCACCCGGTCGCCGACGGCCACACCGAGGTCGATCATCGCTGCTGCGGCTTGGCGCACCTCGTTGCGCAACTCGGCGAAAGTGATCGCCCGATCGGGCGTGACCAGGGCGTCGTGGTCGGGCAGTTCGCTCGCGATGCGATCCAACGCCGCAGGAATGGTCTGCGGATGGCTCGACATCGAACTCCTCTTGCTCGGCTGATATCGCCGGCGGGGCTAACAAAGCAAGTGCTTGGTAGGTTAGCCTACAGGGGTGCAAGGCGTCGAGGAGTTCCGGGCCGAGGTCCGCGATTGGCTCACCGAGAACCTGGTTGGAGAATTCGCCGCCCTCAAGGGGCTCGGCGGGCCCGGCCGCGAGCACGAGGCTTTCGAAGAGCGGCGGGCCTGGAATCAGCACCTCGCCAAGGCCGGTCTCACTTGTCTGGGGTGGCCGGTCGAGCACGGCGGCCGCGGCCTGTCCGTCGCCCATCGGGTCGCGTTCTACGAGGAATACGCGATCGCCAATGCGCCCGCGAAGGTGAACCATTTCGGCGAAGAGTTGCTGGGGCCGACGCTGATCGCCTTCGGAACCCCGGAGCACCAACGGCGTTTTCTGCCGCGCATCCTCGATGTCACCGAGCTGTGGTCGCAGGGCTATTCCGAACCCGGGGCCGGCAGCGACCTGGCCAACGTGGCGACCACCGCGTTGCTCGACGGCGACCAGTGGGTGATCAACGGCCAGAAGGTCTGGACATCGCTGGCGCACTGGGCGCAATGGTGCTTTGTGGTGGCGCGCACCGAAAAAGGCTCCAAGCGGCACGCAGGACTGTCTTACCTGCTGGTGCCGCTGGATCAGCCCGGCGTCGACGTCCGCCCGATCGTCCAGCTGACCGGCGATTCGGAATTCAACGAGGTGTTCTTCGACGACGCCCGCACCGACGCCGATCTCGTCGTCGGTTCACCGGGCGACGGCTGGCGGGTGGCGATGGGAACGCTGACCTTCGAGCGCGGTGTGTCGACGCTGGGCCAGCAGATCGTCTACGCGCGCGAGCTGAACAGCGTTGTCGAGCTCGCCAAAAAGACTGGCGCAGCGGATGATCCGCTGATTCGCGAGCGTCTGACCCGATCATGGGCGGGCCTCCGGGCGATGCGTTCCTACGCGCTGGCGACCATGGACGTTGAACAGCCGGGACAAGATAACGTGTCGAAGTTGTTGTGGGCCAACTGGCATCGCGAACTCGGCGAGATCGCGATGGACGTGCGCGGCAAGGCGGGCCTGGTGCTGGACGGCGGCGATTTCGACGAGTGGCAGCGGCTTTACCTGTTCACTCGCGCGGACACCATCTACGGCGGCTCCAACGAGATTCAGCGCAACATCATCGCCGAGCGTGTGCTCGGCCTACCCAGGGAGGCTCGATGACCTTAGCCGTGGCGCCGAAAGAGGTTGCCGGGCACGGCCTTCTCGATGGCAAGGTGGTGATCGTCACGGCGGCCGCCGGTACCGGTATCGGGTCGGCAACCGCGCGGCGCGCGTTGGCCGAAGGCGCCGATGTCGTGGTATCCGACCACCACGAGCGACGGCTGGGTGAGACCCGCGACGAGTTGACCGCGCTCGGACTCGGCCGGGTGGAGAGCGTGCTGTGCGATGTCACGTCCACCGCGCAGGTCGACGCGCTGATCGCATCCACCACCGCGCGGATGGGCCGGTTCGACGTGCTGGTCAACAACGCAGGTCTGGGTGGGCAGACCCCGGTGGTCGACATGACCGACGACGAATGGGACCGCGTGCTGAACGTGACTCTCACCTCGGTCTTCCGCACCACCCGGGCGGCCTTGAGCTACTTCCGCGACGCCGGCCACGGCGGCGTCATCGTCAACAACGCGAGCGTGCTCGGCTGGCGCGCTCAGCACTCGCAGTCCCACTATGCGGCGGCCAAGGCCGGCGTGATGGCGTTGACCCGTTGCAGCGCAATCGAAGCCGTCGAATACGGGGTACGGATCAACGCGGTCTCGCCGAGCATCGCACGACACAAATTTCTCGACAAGACCAGCTCGCCGGAACTGCTCGATCAACTGTCGGCCGGCGAGGCCTTCGGCCGGGCCGCCGAACCGTGGGAGATCGCCGCCACCATCGCGTTCCTGGCCAGTGACTACTCCAGTTATCTGACTGGAGAAGTGATTTCGGTGTCGAGCCAGCACCCATGACCGAACTGAGCCCGCCGAACAGCCGCCGC
Organism: Mycobacterium cookii; assembly: GCF_010727945.1. Classification (NCBI taxonomy): domain Bacteria; kingdom Bacillati; phylum Actinomycetota; class Actinomycetes; order Mycobacteriales; family Mycobacteriaceae; genus Mycobacterium; species Mycobacterium cookii. The sequence goes on along the minus strand of NZ_AP022569.1, from coordinate 2,884,359 downwards.
AACGAGTTACTGGAGCTCGCCGCGACGATGTTCGCCGAACGCGGGCTGCGCGCGACGACGGTGCGTGACATCGCTGACAGTGCGGGCATTCTCTCCGGGAGCCTGTATCACCACTTCTCGTCCAAAGAGGAGATGGTCGACGAGGTGCTGCGGAATTTCCTGGAATGGCTGTTCGCCCGCTACCGCGAAATCATTGCGGCGCAGTCGAATCCGCTGGAGCGGCTCAAGGGCCTGTTCATGGCGTCCTTCGACGCGATCGAACACCGGCATGCCCAGGTCGTCATCTACCAGGACGAGGCGAAGCGCCTGCTGTCGCAGCCACGGTTCGCCTACCTCGAGGACCTGAACAAAGAACAGCGCAAGATGTGGGTCGACGTGCTGCATCAGGGCATCGAAGAGGGCTATTTGCGTCCCGACCTCGACGTCGACCTGGTTTACCGGTTTATCCGTGACACCACCTGGGTGTCGGTTCGCTGGTATCAGCCCGGTGGACCGCTCACCGCCGAACAGGTGGGCCAGCAGTATCTCGCTATCGTCCTAGGTGGAATAACCAAAGAAGGAAGTTGATATGGCCTCGAACAATCAGGCGTACGTCATCGACGCTGTGCGCACCGCGGTTGGTAAGCGCAACGGCTCACTCGCGGGCGTGCATCCCGTGGACCTGGGCGCCCTCGGCTGGCGTGGACTGCTCGACCGGGTCGACATCGACCCGGCCGCGGTCGAGGACGTCATCGCCGGATGCGTCGACGCGATCGGCGCGCAGGCCGGCAACATCGCCCGGCTGTCCTGGCTCGCCGCGGGCTACCCCGAAGAGGTCCCCGGCGTCACCGTGGACCGGCAGTGTGGCTCGAGTCAGCAGGCGATTTCCTTTGGCGCGCAGGCGATCATGGCGGGTACCGCGGACGTGATCGTGGCCGGTGGCATGCAGAACATGAGCCAGATCCCCATCTCGTCGGCGATGACGGTCGGTGAGCAGTTCGGATTCACTTCGCCGACAAACGAATCCAAGCAGTGGCTGCACCGCTACGGCGACCAGGAAATCTCGCAATTCCGCGGCTCGGAGCTGATCGCCGAGAAGTGGAACCTGTCCCGCGAGGAGATGGAGCAGTACGCGCTGACCAGCCACGAGCGCGCATTCGCGGCGATCCGCGGCGGCCACTTCGACAACGAGATCATCACTGTGGAAACCGAACACGGCGCGTTCCGGGTCGACGAAGGTCCGCGCGAGTCGTCGCTGGAGAAGATGGCCGGCCTCAAGCCGTTGGTCGAGGGCGGTCGGTTGACCGCCGCGATGGCCAGCCAGATCTCCGACGGCGCCAGCGCCGTGCTGCTGGCGTCAGAGCAGGCGGTCAAGGACCACAAACTGACGCCGCGTGCGCGTATCCACCACATCAGCGCGCGCGCCGCCGACCCGGTGTTCATGCTCACCGGACCGATTCCGGCAACTCGCTATGCCTTGGAGAAGACCGGTCTGTCGATCGACGACATCGACACCGTCGAGATCAACGAGGCGTTCGCGCCGGTCGTGTTGGCCTGGCTCAAGGAGATCAAGGCCGACCCGGAGAAGGTGAACCCCAACGGCGGCGCGATCGCCCTGGGCCACCCGTTGGGCGCCACCGGCGCAAAGCTGTTCACCACGATGCTCAATGAGCTGGAGCGCACCGGCGGCCGCTACGGGCTGCAGACGATGTGCGAGGGCGGTGGCACCGCCAACGTCACCATCATCGAGCGGCTCTAGTCGGCTGCGTCTCAGGTAGTCAGCACCAGCGCCATACCGCTGAGTGCGAGCAACCAACTCGCGAAGCTGCCAACCAAGAAGTACTCGGTGACCTCGTCGATACCGATGCCGGTGGCGTTGTCGGCGCCGCGTTTCTGCGCATTCAATTCCGGGAATCGGATGATGCCTTTGGCGGCGACGACCGCGCTGGCCGCGGCCACCTGTCCGCCCACACCGAGGCTGAGGATCAGCAGACGCTCCATCGGGCCGAGTAGGCGTCCGCCCTTGAGTTGATCCGAGGGTTGCGGTTGCCCGAGTGGACGCACCGCCCCGACCGAGGCGAGCACCAGACGCACCAGTCGATTGCCGGTGGCGAACTGTGACAATACGACCCCGATGGTCATCAGCAGCCGTGTCGGTCGAACGTTGTTGATAGGCAGCGCAACCCATTTCGACCATCCCGCGATGAGGCCGCCGGCCTCACATCCCCAACCGGACATGACCGTCAGCAGTGCCAGCGATGTGCCGAACACGAGCAACGGTGCCAAGTGCTTCGAATCGGTTCGATCGCTGCGCGCGCACAGTATCTGCCAGGCGACGGTCGCTGCCGCTGCCAGCGCGAGGAGCACGATGTCGCCGCGGTGCCACAGCCCGCCGAGCGCCGCACATACCGCCACGACGACCGGTCCGACCACGGCAGGCAGCCACACACCGCGGGTCGGTCTACGGCATACGTCGGCGACCCCGATGGCGATGAGCAGGACCGCGACGGCGCTCACGGCACGCTCCGGAGATATTGGCCGGCAACGACGATCAGGTCCAGACCGTCGCGGCTTGCCCGCTGTGATACCGCCGACGGGCTGATGCCCTCGGCTGCGGCGAGCTCCTTTTTGGTCCGGTTGCTCATCAAGCCCTTCAGGATCCGTAGTGACCGGTCATCGAGGGATCCAAGCAGATGGTCCCGACATAACAGGGCGGCGTTGATCGCCGCGACGTCGTCGCGACTGTCCTCCGCCGTCCGGAACGTCGTTCGGGTAAGTGCGAAGCCGGGCTGCCGCTGCGCCGCAGCGGTCTGTTCGATCGCGTCGCGCGCGGCCCACCAGCCCGGTCCGTCCTGGATGCCTGCCTTGGCGTCCAGCACGGTGGTCGCACCCCACCCGATGCCGAAACGCACATCGATGTTCGGAGCGACCAAGAGCCGCAACGACATCGCGGCATCGATGGCCGCGCCCACCGTCGGATAGCTGCCCTGGAACTCGTCGCCGACTGTGAATCTCGGCGGATCGATTGCGCCGGCGGCGATCCTCTTCAAGGCGGCGGCGACGGCCCGGTGGAGCTCGACGCGGTCGGCGGCCAGCCGTGAGCCCACGACATCGCCGATCAGCATTCCGCACGGTGAAGTCACATGCTTCATCAAGGCCATATGAAGACTATAGCTTCAATCAGCAAAAATGAACTAATGAACTTCATTCAAGGTCTACCGGCGTCACGCACGGCGCGTGACGCCCTCGATGATGTCATCGACCGTGCGCTGCGCCAGTTTTTCGACGTCGCGGCGGCGGGCGTGGCGCAGCGGTCCGCGTAGGGCGAGCTCGGCGAACCCGTGCACCGCTGACCAGCATGGCCATTCGGCGCCGTCGCGTCGTTCGGCGGTGAGCACTTTCGCTTCCGCCATGGCGTCGAGGGCGTCGACCAGCGCCAGATACGGCGGCGCGCTGCCTGTCTCGTCGAGTCCGGCTCCGAAAAAGGCCACGCCGAACCATCCCGGCTCGTCCAGCGCGAATTTGATGTAACCCATCCCGACCGCGCGCAGCCGGTCAGATGCGTGCCGGAGTGGCCGGCGCTGCATCTGCGCCGCCATCCGGTGCTGGATGGCCACCGCAACCGCGCCGAGCAGAGCCTCACGATCGGCAAAGTGCCGGTATGCGGCGTTGGGTGAAACGCCAACTCGCCGAGTCGCTTCCCGGATGGTCAGCGCGTCCGGGCCGCCGGTCCGCGTGAGCGCCAGGCCGGCATCGATCAACGCTGCGCGCAGGTCCCCATGGTGATAGCCGGTCTTCAAGGTCGCCATCTCTTGACCCTCCCCGAAGCCGAAGTGTACGGTGTGAACATTAGCATGTTGACGGCGTAAATATCGACATCGGAGGGGATTGTTGTGACAACCGCAGGATTGCCGCCCGTGGTGGACGAGCAGGTCTGGCGGCGCGAATTGGAGGCTCTGCGCGTCCGGGAGAAGGCGGCCACCCGCGAACTCGACGCAATTGCCGCGCAGCGACGACGGCTGCCCATGGTCGCGATGCCCGATTACTTGTTGGAGGGCGAGAACGGACCCGTGCGGCTCGTCGACGTGTTCGACGGCAAGTCGCAGCTGATCGTCTACAACCACATGTGGTTTCCGGGCGAAGAGTGGCAGTGTCCGGGCTGCACCGGCTTCACTTCTCAGTACACCCGGTTGGAGTTCCTGGACAATTGGGACGCCAGGTTCGTGATCGTCACCCAGGGGCCTATCGACGAAGCGCTTGCGTACAAGACGCGGGTGGGCAACCAGATGACCTGGTACTCCACCGCGAACAGCTCGTTCGGTACAGATGTCGGCGCCTCACCGGGAGGCGGTTTCGCGGTGAATGTCTTTCTGCGCGAGGGGGATCAGGTATTCCGGACCTGGCACACCAATGGCCGGGGGACTGAGCAGCTGAGTCACTCGTTCGCCTTGATCGACCTGCTGCCGTACGGCCGTCAGGAGGAATGGCAGGACTCCCCGGACGGCTGGCCGCAATCGCCGACCTACAGCCGCTGGGCCGGATCGCAAGACATCGCAAAGATTTACGGAGGAGCAAGATGACCGGTTTGGCGACGATCAGCCTGGTGTGTGTGCCGACACCCGAGCAGGACGAGGCGGTGGCGTTCTACGAGTCGCTCGGGTTCGAGAAGAGGACCGACGAGCCGTTCGGCGGAGGTTACCGCTGGATCGAGGTCTACCCGCCCGAGGGTACGACCGGCATCGCCCTTGCGCCACCCCCGCCGGACGGCGGACCGGTGCAGCCGACAAACACAGGTATCACGTTGACCACCAACGACATCGACGCCACCCATGCGGCGCTCAAGGACCTGGGCGTCGACGTCGACGTGGGCGTGTCGCGAATGGGAGAGCCGGTCCCACCGATGTTCTGGTTCCGCGACCCGACCGGGCACACGCTGATGGTCGTGGAGTCCTGACGGGGTTACGGCGCGTCCAACACCTTCAGATAGTGCTCGATGCCGAGGCGGGCGAAGTAGCGTTGCCGTCGGGTCGAGAGCAAGCTCATCGCCGCCGCGGTGTCGATGATTTCGGGGTGGTTCACGGTAGAGGTTTCGCCTTGCGACGAGATGCTCGCCGTCCCCGCGGCCAGGACGTTCAACACCCAGTCCACTCGTGTGCCATAGGGCAGCGGTACGACGAAACCCCCTGCGAAGCGCTCGACTACGACCGGTGTGGCGTATCGCGCGCCCGACCGTCGGCCGGTGTGGTGGATGGCCGCCGCGTAAAAGTGCCGACGGCCCGCCAAGCGCAACATCACCGGGTTGAGCAGGTATCTGTTGGAGTGGCGAATAGCGTCCCGGAGCGGCTTTGGCCATGAACCCGGTGTGATGACACTCATGGCACCAGGGTGGCCGCGGACCTCGAGCCCGAGCTAGGGCCATTGGTCAACGGCGCGCCGCTATTCGACCATGGCCGACGCGGCCTGCAGGTGCTTGATGGCGTCGGCGACGATCGACTCGATCAGTTCCGCGCATGACGGCAGGTCCTCGACGATGCCGGCCACCTGACCTGACGCCAGCACCCCGGCGTCGGTGTTGCCTTCGACCAATCCGGCCTTGAGCAGCATCGGGGTGTTGGCGGCCATGACGACCTGCGACCAGCTGAGTTCTTTGCCGTGCCGCATGGCCAGGCCGTCGCGAATCATCGAGGCCCAGGTCATCTGCGACATCTTCTTGAACTTCGCCGCGTTGCGGACCGCTGCGGCGAAACCTCGTGCGCGCGAGCCGCTTTCCAGCTTTTCGACCAGACCGGTGCGCAGCACGCGGTGCGGCATCCCGTCGACCCGTGTAGTGACGACGGTGCCATCAAGGGCGGACTGCAGATAGCGCTGCTTGACCGCTTCGGGCACCGTGGACTCCGAGGTGAGCAGGAACCGGGTTCCCATCGCGACCCCGGCCGCGCCGTAGCACAACGCCGCCGCCAGCCCGCGGCCGTCGAAGAAGCCGCCCGCGGCGATGACGGGGATGCTCACCGCGTCGAGCACCGACGGCAGCAGTAGTGTCGTGGCGATCGGCCCGGTGTGGCCGCCGCCTTCGCCGCCCTGCACGATCACCGCGTCGGCGCCCCAGGACGCCACCTTGCGGGCATGCTTGGCGAGACCGACAGACGGAATCACCACGGAGCCGGCCTCTTTGAGCTTGCCAATCAATTCCTGCTTGGGCGCCAGCGCGAACGATGCGACCTTCACGCCTTCGCGGATCATCAGATCCACCCGTTCGGAAGCATCGCCGGCGTCGGCGCGAATGTTCACACCGAACGGCTTGTCGGTGGCTGCCTTGACCTTGCCGATCGCCGTGGCGAGTTCGTCGAGGGTCATGGTGGCCGAAGCCAGGATGCCCAGCCCACCCGCATTGGACGTCGCCGCGACCAGTCGTGCGCCGGCCACCCATCCCATGCCGGTCTGCACGACGGGATGCTCGATGCCGATCAGCTCGGTGAGCGGCGTGCGCAGCTTCACAGCCACCGCCTCATGATCGGATCTCCCTGTCTCGCAACGCTTTGGGGTCGATGACCTCGCGGATCAGGCGCGCCTCGCCGTCGGTCGGCAGTCTGGTCTCGCCGGCATCGTCCAAGCCGTGGATGTCGAACGACGTGGCCTCGCGAACCTCGTCGGCCGACACGCCGGGATGCAGCGACAGCGCCCGCATGGTCCGATCGGGACCGCCGAAATCGAACACGCCGAGGTTGGACACCACTCGGTAGGTGTTGGCGAAGCGGAACGCCGGGTTGTCGTCGTCGACGTTGTCCCAGCCGACCCCGCAGACGATGTCGACCTCGTCGCAGAACACCCGCTTGGAGTGGTTACCGACCCAATAGCTGGTGGCGTGGTTGATCGCGTTGCCGGGCGCGCCCCGCACGCCGAACATCTGCCGCTTCGGCTGCTGCAGCGGCCCGAAGGCGGAGATGTTCTGATTGCCATGCTGGTCAACCTGATTGGCGCCCATGACCACATGGCGTCGACCCCAGGCCAGTGTCTCGAACACCCGGCCGAACGGCATCCATCCCTCGACGGCGCCTGCGGCACCAAGCGCAGGGGTGTCGGCCAGCAGTTGAGCTTCACCGTCGGTCAGCACGATGTCCGGCGAGAAGGTCAGCCGGGCCAGCCGCGCACCGACCGACGCCATGTTCGTCATCGGGCTGACCATGATTTCGCCTGCGTCGCGGAACAATTCGGCGCACGCGACTGCGCATACTTCGGCGCGGGTGCTCATTTTGACGCCTCCTCGGCGAACTTGCGCACCGCCGCCTGGTACTCGGCTTCACCGCTGGACAAGTATGTCTGGACGAAGGCCTGCCAGCCCTCGTCTGATCCTGCAGCCTCGGCGTAGTGCCGTTGGAACTTCTCGTCTCGGCCGTAATCGGGTGCGGCAGTAGTGAAGTGGGCACCGCCAGGTGCCTCGACCACACTGTCGACCATCATCCGGTTCACCAGCAACGCCTGTGGTGGCACGGCTTTGACCAGTTCGTCGGTCGATACGATGCGCTCCACCGACAGGAAGCGCTTGTCCGCGGCCATCAGGAACAAATCGTCGAAGTACGGGTCGATGCCGGTATAGGCCGCATTGCCTCGAGAGTCACCGAGATTGAGGTGAACGAAAGCCGCATCCAGGTGCAGCGCCGGCATCGCGATCAGCGTCTCGTGTCCACCGCCGGGCGCGGGATAGGGGCTGGTGACGGTCTGTAACTCGCCGTCCCAGAAGTCCAGCACCGAACTGCCCAGGCCGGCGCGTATCGGCAGGAACGGCAATCGTTGTGCCGCCGCCTGCAGTCCGCACCGCAGCATGCCCTCATCCATTTCCCTTGCCTCGATCGCACCGGCGCTGCGGGCCTTCGCGAACCAGGGATCGTAGAACGGCGGGGAATCCAGCGAGACGAATCCGTAGTAGACCCGCTTCACCTTGCCCGCCGAACAGAGCAATCCGAGATCCGGGCCGCCGTAGGTGACCACGGTGAGGTCGCTGACATCGGACCGCAGCATGGCACGGACGAATGCCATCGGCTTGCGGCGAGATCCCCAGCCGCCGATACCGATCGTCATGCCGCTGCGCAATTGCGCGACGGCGTCGTCGAGAGTAGTTCTCTTGTCGCTCATGAAGACTGCTTGCCCTTTGACGTGCCGGCGAACGCGTCGCGGTGCTCGTCGGATACCCCGGCAAGGTTGAGCTCGAAGGTAAACCCTTGCTCCATGCGGTAACTGGAGTTGACCCGCTGGACGTCGATCAAGTTCAGCGCCTCCTTGGCCGCGCGGATGACCCGGGTGTCCTTCGCGGCGATGTCGCGGGCCACCCGCAGCGCGGCCTCGTCGAGTTCGTCGCGCGGCACCACCTCGTGCACCGATCCGAAGTGGTGCAGGGTGGCGGCGTCGACGGTGGCCGCGGTGAAGAACAGTCGCCGCATCATGTGCTGCGGCACGAGCCGGGACAGGTGGGTGGCCGCGCCCAGTGCTCCGCGCTCGACCTCGGGCAGGCCGAAGGTCGCATCGTCGGAGGCCACGATCACGTCGGCGTTGCCCACCAGGCCGATGCCACCGCCGACGCAGAATCCGTTGACGGCGGCGATCACCGGCACCGCGCATTCGTAGACGGCGCGGAACGCGGCGAAGCAGCCGCGGTTGGCGTCGATCAGCGCGGTGAAGCCTTCGGTGCGCTGCATCTCTTTGATGTCGACCCCGGCGTTGAAGCCGCGGCCCTCGGCCCGCAGGATCACCGCATGGGTGCTCTGGTCGTTGCCGACGGCGGTCAGCACCTCGGCGAGTTCGAACCAGCCCTGCGATGGGATGGCGTTGACGGGGGGATAGTCGACGGTGACCGCGACGATCCCCGGTTCGACGGCGCGCGACGAGATTGTCATCGAGATCCTCGACCACTTCCTTGGGGGACGATTACCTAAGCAAGCACTTGCTTGGTACGCTAGCACAGTGACCCATGCCGACGAAGGCCCCGGATTCAGCTTCGGGCTCACCGGCCGGGTCGTGCTCGTGACCGGCGGCGTTCGAGGGGTCGGCGCCGGCATCAGCTCCGTCTTCGCCGAGCAGGGTGCCACCGTGGTCACCTGTGCCAGGCGCGAGGTCGACGGCCTGCCCTACGAATTCGACCCCTGCGACATCCGCGACGACGACGCGGTCAAGGCGATGATCGACGCGATCGTCGAACGGCACGGCCGCCTCGACACGGTCGTCAACAATGCCGGCGGATCGCCCTTCGTCCTGACCGCTGAGTCCAGCGCGAAATTCAATCGCAAAATTATCGAACTCAATCTGCTTGGCGCGCTGTCGGTTTCCCAGCACGCCAACGAGAAGATGCAGAGCCAGCCGAACGGCGGATCGATTGTCAATATCTGCAGTCTCAGCGGGCGGAGGCCGTCTCCGGGCACCGGCGCGTACGGGGCGGCCAAGGCCGGCCTGGAAAGTTTGACGCAGACCTTGGCCGTGGAGTGGGGTCCGAAGGTGCGGGTGAACGCCTGCGTGGTCGGCATGGTGGAGACCGAACAGTCTGAGCTGTTCTACGGCGACGCCGACTCGATCGCCGCGATTTCCAAGAACGTGCCGCTCGGGCGGCTGGCCGTTCCCGCCGACGTCGGTTGGGCCGCAGCGTTTCTGGCCTCCGATGCGGCGTCGTATATCAGTGGCGCCTCGTTGGAGGTGCACGGTGGCGGTGAACCGCCGCACTATCTGGCGACCACCAACGCCGGCGCGATCAAGTAGAGGAAGGTTAGCGATTATGGGTGTGGTTGACGGCCGGGTTGTCATCGTGACCGGTGCCGGCGGCGGTATCGGGCGGGCGCACGCCCTGGCGTTTGCCGCCGAGGGTGCGCGTGTCGTGGTCAACGACATCGGAGTGGGCCTGGACGGTTCACCGGCCGGCGGCGGTAGCGCAGCGCAGAGCGTGGTCGACGAGATCACCTCTGCCGGAGGCGAAGCCATAGCCAACGGCTCCAACATCGCCGACTGGGACCAAGCCGCCGGTCTCATCCAGACCGCCGTCGACACCTTCGGCGGCCTGGATGTGCTGGTCAACAACGCCGGCATCGTGCGCGACCGGATGATGGCCAACACCAGCGAAGAGGAATTCGACGCCGTCATCGCCGTACACCTCAAAGGGCATTTTGCGACGATGCGGCACGCCGCTTCGTTCTGGCGCGGACTGAGCAAAGAAGGCAAGACTGTTGACGCACGGATCATCAACACGAGTTCCGGTGCGGGTCTGCAGGGCAGCGTCGGGCAGGGCAATTACAGTGCGGCGAAGGCGGGCATCGCGGCGATGACTCTCGTCGGCGCCGCCGAAATGGGCCGGTACGGAGTCACGGTCAACGCGATCGCACCGTCTGCCCGAACCCGGATGACCGAGACGGTGTTCGCCGAGATGATGTCCACGCAGGACGACGATTTCGATGCGATGGCACCGGAAAACATTGCGCCGCTGGTAGTTTGGCTGGGGAGTGTCGAGTCTCGCGACATCACCGGCAAGGTCTTCGAGGTCGAGGGCGGCAAGATCCGGATCGCCGAAGGCTGGGCGCACGGGCCGCAGATCGACAAGGGTGCGCGCTGGGATCCCGCCGAGTTGGGGCCCGTGGTCGCAGACCTGCTGGCCAAGTCACGCCCGCCGGTTCCGGTATACGGAGCCTAGACCCACGGGTGCAGTTCGACTGGGAGTCGTTGACCGACAGCGTGTATCGTTGTCGGTTGCCGTTTCTCGACGTCACTGTCGGTGTTGTGCAGGGCCGAACCGGGGTGTTGCTCGTCGACACCGGCACCACGCTCACCGAAGCGCGCGCGATCAATGACGACATCCGCGAGATCACCGGACGCGACGTGACGCATGTGGTGCTGACCCACAAGCATTTCGATCATGTGTTGGGCTCGGGCGCATTCGCCGATGCTGAAAGCTACTGTGCGCCACAGGTTATGGATTACCTCGCGATGGCAACCGGTCAACTTCGGACCGATGCGTTGAGTCACGGCGCCGATCCTGCCGAGATCGACCACGCGATCGCGGCGCTGCCGACGCCCCGGCACGCGGTCAACGACGCCGTCGTCGACCTCGGAAACCGTCAGGTGGTCGTCACGCTTCTGGGCTGTGGTCACACCGACGCCGATCTGATCGTCGTGGTGCCTGGCGAGCGGACAGTGGTCTTCACCGGTGATCTGATCGAGGAGTCCGGCGACCCGGCGATCGACGCCGATTCCGACGTGGCGGCGTGGCCGGGCACGCTCGACCGGCTGCTCGCGATCGGCGGACCCGACGCGATCTATGTGCCCGGGCATGGCAGCGTGGTGGACGCCGAATTCGTCCGCCGCCAGCAAGATTGGCTCAGACGGTACCGCCCAGTGCGGTGACGATCTGATCGAACACCTCGACGGGGAATTGCGCTACCGCCGTGTCGATTTGACCGGCACCGGCCTGGATGGCGCTGTCGATCGTCGCCGAGTTGCCGGTCAGCAGCGCTTCGTAGATGTCGTAGCCGGCGAATTGGGGTGCTTCGAAGAGGTTGCGGACATCGACGAACAGCTCGGTGCCCAGACCTGGATCCTGTGGCACGGTCATCCCGTCGTAGCTGACCAGCGTCCAGCCATCCGTCGGATCACCTTGCACCACAACCTGACCCCCGTTGGAGAGCAATCCGCCGGTCTTCGCCAGGTCTTGCAGCAGGACCGAGAAATCCGGGTTCTTGACGTTCATCAGCGTCCAGACCGCGATCGCGCCCTCGCTGGAGAATGCGACGTCGGCTGGGGTACCGGCGCCGGCGACGTCGGTTGCGCTGTAGATCGTCTGAACGGCGCTGTTGAACGCCTCGTCGAAGGTGACGCCGTTGACGCTGGGGTCGCCCAGGTCCGGCACCAGGTCCAAGCCGAACGCCCATGACAGCGGGCCCAGTAGGTAGAGGATGCCCTCGAGGCTGTTCGTCTGCGCGCCCTCGAACGCCCCGGCGGGAATTTCGTTGAGCCCGGACAACTGCTCGACAGGGTTGCTGATGTGCAGCAAGTCGGCCAACGGTGCTGCGGTCTGCACGGCTCGCACTTCTTCGGACGCAACGACGTTGGCGATGCTGTTGCCGTATTCGCCTTGGATCAAGCCGGCGACTGTATCCGCCTGAATCCCGCCCGCCACGTCAAGATTCGCCCCGGGCGGCACCGTGTCGATGATGCCCGCGGCGTTGGCTGTCGATTCGCCGTGCCGAACCAGATCCAGCACGATCGATCCGTCGTCAGCCCAGGCCAGCGCCGATGCCGTGCACATCAACCCGGTCGACACCAGCCCCACGATGAAGAAACGACAGCAACGCGAACTAAACATGGCCCCCCCTGACGGCATGCGTGTCAGGGGGAATGTACCCCGCGCAACGTCACGGTTGAGCGAAATCGCAGGCTCAACAAGCCGGTTCGCGCACGAACCTAAATGCGGCCGACCCGCTGCAACCCGTCGACGGTGTCGGCCAGCGTCTGCGCCGCGTCTCGTTGCGTGATGCCGAGGTCGCGTTCGGCGGGGGTGTCATCTGCGGGCGGCATCTGGGTGTAGTACTGCATTGCCGCGGAGTTGATCGGAGTCTCGAACGGCAGATGATCGCCGATGACGTCGAAAACGCGCCCCAGGGCACGTAGTCCGGCGTCGGGGACCGGGTAGACCAGCAGTTTGCGATGAGCGGCGGCACCGAGCAGTGACGCGAGGCGATCCACCGCGATGCGTTGTCCACCGGCCATGTATCGACGCGGTCCCTCGCCCGGCTGCAACAGTGCGACATGCAAAGCGGCGAGGTCGCGGACGTCCACCACGGTCCAGGCGGCGCTGCGCCCGGGTACCCCGCGCATCGTGAGAGCTGCCTGCACGCCCTCGGCCGCCTCACCGAACTGATCGCCCGCAGGCGGTCCCAGCACCATGCCGGGGTAAGTGATGTTCACCGGCGCGCCGGCGTCCTGAAGACCGCGCGCATACGCTTCGACGACGGCCTTGGACTTGCCGTAGCCGTCCGACCCGCCGACCACGGGCAGGTTCGCATGCAGCATGGGAAGGCCGGGGCGAAACAGCGCCGAGAAACTCGAGACGTGGATGATCGGATCCACTTTCGCGGCGACAGCTCCTCCGAGCACGTTGCGGGCGCCTTCGAGGTTGGTGCGCAGCATTTCCTCGGAGCGGGCGGGGTCGGTGGAAACCATTGCTGCGCAGTGAATGACGGCGTCACAGCCGCGTAGTGCCGTGGCAGTGCTGTCTGGGTCGGCGATGTCACCGACGACGTGATCGCTTACGTCGACGCCGATTTGCCCAGCGCTGGTGTGAAGACGGTCGGGGCTTCGCACGAGAAATCTGACGTGGTGTCCACCATCCTGGGCGGCCTTCGCGGTCCAGGCACCGACGAATCCAGTGCCGCCGGTGATCAGAACCTTCATCAAGCGTCGTCCCCCTCGGTCGACCTCCGAGGTTACGGGTCGCAGATGACGATCGGGATGGTCCGGTCAGTCCACGACTGGTAGTCCTCGTAGGTCGGATACATGTCGACCAGCTGGGGCCAGTAGTGGGCGCGTTCTTCGTCGGTGGCGTCGCGCGCCGTCAGGTCCAGCACTTCCTTCTTGATTTGCACCGACACCTTGGGATTCGCCTTCAGGTTGAGGTACCACATCGGGTTCTTCTCGGCGCCGCCCTTCGACGCGGCCACGATCACCCGATCGCCGTCACGGAGGAAATACAACGGGGATACGCGCGGCTGTCCGGACTTACGGCCCGTCGTTGTGAGCAGGGCGACCGGGATCTTCTGGAAGGTGCTGCCCAGTCCCTCGCCGCCGCCGCGGCGGTAGAAGAACGTGTTGATCTTCGACATCCACTTGATGAAGACGTCGGCGAACGCCGAATCCATATAGCGCGGACGTGATTTCTCAGCCATGACAAGGATCCTATGCTGGATTTCCCGGCTCCTCATCGCCCCACGGGGGCGCATCGTCGCCGGGCTAAGTTCGCTGGATGAACGGGCGCATCTGGGCGTTGATGTGGTGGATCTTGCCGTCCACGATGAGGAACGTCTCGTCGATGTGTGAGCACACCCGCCGCCCGGCGAGCTTCGGCTTGGTGATCACATCGAACTGGGCGCGCACCCGGTCGCCGTCGACTTCGAACTTCGGCGGTGTGCACTCCTGGATGATCCGGAACTGCGGGCCACGATTCAGGCTGCGCCGCAAATGGTTTCCGGAAAACCCGGTCTTGATGCCCATCTCGAAACGGACGCAGTCCGGCGCGAACGGGACGTCATCGCCGCGGTGGTTCGCCAGCGCGTCGATGTACAACTGGGCCGCGGCGATGCGGTCGGCGTCAGACACGCTCGATGATGGTGCCGGTCGACAGCGCGCCGCCCGCGCACATGGTGATCAGCGCGGTGGTCTGATCGGTGCGCTCCAGCTCGTGCAGCGCGGTGGTGATCAGCCGGCTGCCGGTGCTGCCCACCGGGTGGCCCAGCGCGATCGCACCGCCGTTGACGTTGACGCGGTCCATGTCCGGCTCGTGCACGCGGGCCCAGGACAGCACGACCGACGCGAATGCCTCATTGATCTCGGTGATGTCGATGTCACCCATCTTCATGCCGGCCTTCTCGAGCACCTTCGCCGTGGACTGCACCGGGCCGTCGAGGTGGTAGTAGGGCTCGGCGCCGACGAGCGCTTGGCTGATGATCCGGGCCCGCGGCCGCAGCCCGAGCGCTTTGGCCTTGTCTTCGTCCATCCAGAGCACCGCGGCGGCGCCGTCCGAGATCTGCGACGACGTGCCCGCGGTGTGGATTCCGCCGTCGATCACCGGCTTGAGCTGGCTCAGGCCTTCGAGCGTGGTGTCGCGCAGGCCCTGGTCTTTGGTGACGACGTGCCGGTCGCTCGTCGGTTGCTTGTTCTCGTCGAGCACGGGTGCCTCGATGCCGCTGATCTCGCGGTCGAAGCGGCCTTCGGACCAGGCCTGCTTGGCCTTTCGCTGCGAGTCGAAACCGAACTGGTCGATCTCTTCGCGGGTGATGCCGCGGCGCTTGGCGATCCGCTCGGCCGCGGTGAACTGATCGGGCAGATCGATGTCCCACGACGCGGGCCGCAGTATGCCGCGGTCGGGGCCGGCGTTGGCGCCCAGCCCGACGCGGCTCATCGCTTCGATGCCGCACGCAATGCCCACGTCGATGGCGCCCGCCGCGATCAGACCTGCGATCAAACCGTTGGCCTGCTGACTGCTGCCACACTGGCAGTCGACGGTCATCGCGCCGACCTGCTCGGGCAGACCGGCGACCAGCCAGCTCACCCGGGTGATGTTGTTGGACTGTTCGCCGTACTGCGTGACGCAGCCGCCGATGACCTGTTCAATCTCGCCGGCATCGATGCCGGCCTTCTCCACGAGCGCCTTCTGCGTGGCCCCGAGCAGCTCGGTGGCGTGCAGTCCGGACAACCACCCCGCGCGTTTGCCGATGGGGCTGCGGGTGGCTTCAACAATTACCGGGTTACCCATGCTGGTCAGGCTAGAACACGTTTCATTACTCTGACAAGCGACGATGGCGACCTGCCTTTTATCTGCGCAGGAGCCGTGTTTTACTGGCACTAGAACACGTTGCAATTAGTGTTGAAGAGGAGCGCACCACGTTATGGCACCCCCCAACATCCCCGCCGACTTCGACTTTCTCGATCCGGACGTCAACCTCGCCGGTCTGCCCGTCGCGGAGCTTGCTGAGTTGCGGACGGCGGAGCCCATCCACTGGGTCGACATTCCGGGCGGAGCGGGAGGCTTCGAAGACAAGGGATATTGGATCGTCTCCAAGCATGCCGATGTCAAGGAGGTGTCGCGCCGCAGCGACGTCTTCTCCAGCTGGCTGAACGGCGCCATCCCGACCTGGCCGCCGGAGATGAAGCGGGAGCAGGTCGAACTGCAGCGCAGCGTCATGCTCAACATGGACGCGCCGCACCACACTCGGCTGCGCAAGATCATCTCCCGCGGCTTCACGCCACGGGCGATCGGTCGGCTGGAAGACGAACTCGCCCAACGCGCCCAGAACATCGCCAAGACCGCCGCGGCCGAGGGGAGCGGCGACTTCGTCGAGCAGGTGTCGTGCGAGCTGCCGCTGCAGGCCATCGCCGGTCTGCTGGGTGTTCCACAAGAAGACCGCGACAAGCTCTTTCGCTGGTCCAACGAGATGACGGGCGGCACCGACCCCGAGTACGCCGACGTCGATCCCGCGCAGTCGTCGATGGAACTGATCATGTACGCGATGGCGATGGCTGACGAGCGGGGCAAGAACCCCACCGACGACATCGTCACCACGCTCATCCAGGCCGACATCGACGGGGAGAAGCTCTCCGACGACGAGTTCGGTTTCTTTGTGATCATGCTCGCGGTGGCCGGCAACGAGACCACCCGCAACTCGATCACGCACGGCATGATCGCGATGGCCAACAACCCCGACCAGTGGGAGCTCTACAAGAAGGAACGCCCGTCGACGGCCGCCGACGAGATCATCCGGTGGGCCACCCCGGTGTCGGCGTTCCAGCGCACCGCCAACGAGGACGTCGAGTTGGGCGGCGTGCAGATCAAGAAGGGTCAGCGGGTGGTGATGTCTTACCGGTCGGCCAACTTCGACGATGAGGTCTTCGAAGACCCGCACGCCTTCAATATCCTGCGCGACCCGAATCCGCACGTCGGATTCGGCGGCACCGGTGCGCACTACTGCATCGGCGCGAACCTGGCCCGGATGACGATCAACCTGATCTTCAACGCCGTTGCCGACCACATGCCGGATCTGAAGCCGATCGGCGAGCCCGAGCGGCTGCGGTCGGGCTGGCTGAACGGCATCAAGCACTGGCAGGTCGACTACACCGGCGCGCGCTGATGGATTTCACACCGGACCCGGAGCAGCAAGCTGTCGCCGATGTGGTCACGTCGGTATTGGACCGGGACAACTCGTGGGATGCGCTGGTCGCCGGTGGCGTCACGTCGCTGCCGGTGCCTGAACGTGCAGGCGGTGACGGCGTCGGGCTGCCCGAGATCGCCACGGCACTGACCGAGATCGGTCGGCACGGGCTGATCGGCCCGGCGCTGGCCACTCTCGGTTTCGGCGCAATCACGTTGCTGGACTTGGCTTCCGAAGAGCAGCAAGATCGCTACCTGGCCGGTCTGGCCAAAGGTTCGCTGCTCACCGCCGCGCTGAACGAACCCGGCGCCGCGCTGCCGGACCGGCCGGCGACGACCTTCGTGCATGGTCGGCTGTCCGGAACGAAAGTCGGTGTCGGCTACGCCGAGAACGCGGACTGGATCGTCGTGACCACCGACAGCGCGGTGGTCGTGGTGTCGCCCAAAGCCGACGGCGTGCACGTGGCGAAGACCCCGACCTCCAACGGATCCGACGAATACGTGGTCACCTTCTCCGACGTCACGGTGCCCGACGAGGACGTGCTGACCGGGGCCGGCGCGCCGCGGGTGAACCAGTTGGCGCTGGCATCGATCGGTGCCTACACCGCCGGCCTGGTCGCCGGCGCGTTGCGGTTGACCGCCGATTACGTGGCGAACCGACAACAGTTCGGTAAGCCGCTGTCGACGTTCCAGACCGTTGCCGCGCAGCTCGCCGAGGTCTACATCGCCTCTCGGACCATCGATTTGGCGTCGACCTCAGTGATCTGGCGGCTTTCCGAAGGCCGTGATGCTGCCGAGGACCTCGACGTGCTCGGCTATTGGATCACCGCACAGGCGCCGCCGGTGATGCAGATCTGCCACCACTTGCACGGCGGCATGGGGATGGACATCACCTACCCGATGCATCGGTACTACTCCACAATCAAGGACCTGACCCGTTTGCTGGGCGGGCGGTCGCATCGTCTCGACTTGGTGGGAGCGCAATGTTCATCGACCTGACCCCGGAGCAGCGTCAGCTGCAAGCCGAACTGCGGCAATACTTCTCGAACCTGATCTCGTCCGACGAGATGAAGGCGATGGAGAAGGACCGCCACAACGACGCCTACCGCGCGGTGATCCGCCGGATGGGCAAGGACGGCAAGCTCGGCGTCGGGTGGCCAAAAGAGTTCGGCGGGTTGGGCTTCGGCCCGGTCGAGCAGTCGATCTTCGTCAACGAGGCCCATCGCGCCGACGTGCCGCTGCCGGCGGTGACACTGCAGACGGTCGGTCCGGTTCTGCAGCAGTTCGGCACTGAGCTGCAGAAGAAGAAGTTCCTGCCCGCGATCCTGGCCGGTGAGCTCCACTTCGCGATCGGCTATAGCGAACCCGAGGCCGGGACCGACCTTGCGTCGCTGCGGACCAGCGCCGTGCGGCACGGGGATGAATACATCGTCAACGGCCAGAAGATGTGGACCACCGGCGGGCATGACGCCGACTACATCTGGCTGGCCTGCCGGACAGACCCCGAAGCCGTGAAGCACAAAGGCATTTCGATTCTGATCGTCGACACCAAGGACCCGGGCTTCTCCTGGACGCCGGTCATCTTGTCCGACGGCGCCCACCACACCAACGCGACGTATTACAACGACGTGCGGGTGCCGGCCGACATGCTGGTCGGCGAGGAGAACGGCGGCTGGCGGCTGATCACCACTCAGCTCAACAACGAACGGGTGATGCTGGGCCCGGCGGGTCGCACCGCGGGCATTTACGACCGGTTGCACGACTGGGCGTCCAAGCCGGGCGGCGACGGGGTGACCCCGATCGACCACGACGACGTCAAACGGGCGCTCGGTGAGATCTATTCGCTGTGGCGTATCAACGAGCTGCTGAACTGGCAGGTCGCCGCGGCGGGCGAGGACATCAACGTCGCCGACGCCGCGTCCACGAAAGTGTTTGGGACCGAGAAGATCCAGTACATCGGTCGGCTCGCCGAAGAGATCGTCGGCAAGTACGGCAACCCCGCCGAGCAGGAGACGGCCGAGCTGCTCGACTGGCTGGACTCGCAGACCAAGCGCAACCTGGTGATCACCTTCGGCGGAGGCGTCAACGAGGTCATGCGCGAGATGATCGCGGCCTCGGGCCTCAAGGTGCCGAGGGTGCCTCGATGACAGACATTCACGAAGCCCTCGCGGAGATCAAAGCGGCGGGCGGCGCCAAGCCGCGCGCCGGTCGCGATCCGGTGAACCAGCCGATGGTCAACAGCTGGGTCGAAGCGATCGGCGACAGCAACCCCATCTACACCGATGAGAAGGCGGCCCGCGCCGCCGGCCATCCGGGAATTGTGGCTCCGCCGGCCATGATTCAGGTCTGGACGATGTTCGGCCTGGGTGGCGAGCGCCCGACCGACGACCCCATGGGCCCGATCATGAAGCTGTTCGACGACAACGGCTACGTCGGTGTGGTCGCGACGAACTGCGAGCAGACCTATCACCGCTACCTGCGGCCGGGCGAAGAAGTCAGCATCGCTGCGGAGATGGGTGACGTTGTCGGGCCCAAGCAGACCGGCCTCGGCGAGGGCTGGTTCATCAACCAGCACATCGTATGGCGGGTCGGTGACGAGGATGTCGCCGAGATGAACTGGCGCATACTCAAATTCAAGCCACGCGAATCTTCGCCGTCGGCTTCGGTGCCCGACGACCTGGACGCCGACGCCATGATGCGACCGTCGGAATCCAAAGACACCAAGTTCTTCTGGGACGGCGTCAAGGCGCACGAGCTGCGGATCCAGAAACGGCCCGACGGCAGCCTGCAGCATCCGCCGGTGCCGGCCATCTGGCAGGACAAGGAGCTGGCAACGGATTATGTCGTCGCCAGCGGCAAAGGCTCGGTGTTCAGCTTCGTGGTGCATCACGCGCCGAAAGTGCCGGGCCGGACCCTGCCGTTCGTCATCGCGCTGGTGGAACTGGAAGAGGGCGTGCGGATGCTCGGAGAGCTTCGCAACGTCGACCCTGCGACCGTGGAGATCGGAATGCCAGTCCAGGCAACGTTCATCGACTTTCCCGCCAACGACGTCGGCCCGGCCTGGACGCTCTATGCGTGGGAGCCGAGCGCATGAGCGCTCCGACGGTGGAGGTCGGCACGAAGCTGCCGGAGTTGTCGTTGTACGGCGACCCTACGTTCATCATCTCCACGGCGATCGCCACCCGCGATTACCAGGATGTCCACCACGACCGGGACAAGGCGCAGGCCAAGGGGTCCAAGGACATCTTCGTCAACATCCTCACCGACACCGGCCTGGTCCAGCGCTACATCACCGACTGGGCGGGGCCGTCGGCGATGATCAAGTCGATCGGGCTGCGGCTCGGGGTGCCGTGGTACGCCTACGACACGGTGACGTTCAAAGGCGAAGTGACCGCGATCGACGACGGCATGATCTCGCTGAAAATCGTTGGCAGCAACAGCCTCGGCGATCACGTCATCGCGAACGCGACGTTGACCATCGGGGGTTCCGATGCCCGGTGAACTGTCCGGTAAGGCGGCCATCGTCGGCATCGGTGCCACCGACTTCTCGAAGAACTCCGGCCGCAGCGAGCTTCGACTCGCCGCCGAGGCCGTGCTCGCCGCGCTCGATGATGCCGGCCTCACGCCCGATGACGTGGACGGCATGGTCACGTTCACGATGGACTCCAACACCGAGGTGGCCATCGCACGGGCGATCGGTATCGGGGACCTGAAATTCTTCTCCAAGATCCATCACGGCGGCGGCGCGGCCTGCGCCACCATCCAGCAGGCAGCCATCGCGGTCGCGACGGGTGTCGCGGATTGCGTTGTGGCATACCGCGCTTTCAACGAGCGCTCGGGCACGCGGTTCGGTCAGGTGCAGGCCCGCCTGTTCGAGAATGCCGATTCGACCGGCGTCGACAACTCGTTTTCCTATCCGCACGGGTTGTCGACGCCCGCTGCGCAGGTTGCGATGATCGCCAAGCGCTACATGCATCTGTCCGGGGCGACCAGCCGGGATTTCGGTGCCATCTCGGTGGCCGATCGCAAGCACGCCGCCAAGAATCCGAAGGCCTACTTCTACGAAAAGCCGATAACGATTGAGGAGCACCAGAATTCACGGTGGATCGCCGAGCCGTTGCGGCTGCTGGACTGCTGCCAGGAGACCGATGGCGCGGTCGCACTCGTGGTCATGTCGCCGGAGCGGGCGAAGGACCTGAAGAACCGTCCCGCGATCATCGAGGGAGCGGCCCAGGGCTCGAGCCCGAACCAGTATTCGATGGTCAGCTATTACCGCCCGGAGCTTGACGGTCTGCCCGAGATGGGCCTCGTGGGCAAGCAGCTGTGGGCCCAATCAGGCTTGAAGCCAACGGATATCCAAACCGCGATCCTCTACGACCACTTCACGCCGTTCACGCTCATCCAATTGGAGGAGTTGGGTTTTTGCGGCTGGGGAGAGGCCAAAGACTTCATCGCCGACGGCGCTATCGAGATCGGCGGCCGGTTGCCGATCAACACCCACGGCGGACAACTGGGCGAGGCCTACATCCACGGCATGAACGGCATCGCCGAGGGCGTCCGCCAGCTGCGCGGTACGTCGGTCAACCCGGTGCCCGACGTCGAGCACGTCTTGGTCACCGCGGGCACCGGCGTCCCCACGTCCGGCCTGATTCTGGGCTAGCTCTCCGACACGCGCCCGGCTGGCCGGGCAATCGACAGCTGAAGTGACGGCGATGATCTTGCATGCGAGTCTGCGGCGATGGGCCAGCCGTTTATCGGAAGCGAAGCCATCGCAGGTGGGGTGCTGACCAAGAGCCAATTGGAAACGCGCTACACCCGACTGTTTCGAGACGTTTATGTCGATCGAGGCGCCGCAATTACCGCCCTGGTGCGCGCTGAGGCCGGTTGGTTGTGGACCGGCCGTCGGGGAGTTGTCGCGGGGTTCTCGGCGGCTGCGCTGCACGGGAGTAAATGGGTCGACGAGAGAAGACCTGCGGAGTTGATTCACGACAATCACCATCGCGCGGCGGGGATTCAACTGCACAGGGACGTTGTCGAGGCGGACGAAATCGAAACGATCGACGGTGTCGCGGTGACATCGCCGACAAGGACAGCGCTCGACCTCGGTTGCTGGTACCCGAAGATGACCGCCGTGGCGGGGATAGATGCGCTAGCCGAAGCGACGGAAATCAAAACTGCTGATGTAGAGCTGTTGGCTCGCAGGTATGCCGGCCGCCGAGGGATCGCCCGAGCGCGGCGAGCGATCGAACTGTTCGACCCGGGCGCGCAGTCGCCGAAGGAGTCGTGGCTACGCGTCGTATTGATCGAGGCCGGCTTGCCGCGACCGCAAACTCAGATCGCCGTTCGCGACGAATTCGGCTCTGCGGTGGCCTACCTGGACATGGGCTGGAAGGACGTGAAAGTCGCGGTCGAGTACGACGGTGAACAGCACCGGACCGATCGTCGGCAGTACACCTGGGACGTTCGAAGGCTGGAAATGCTTGAGCGACTCGGGTGGATCGTCGTACGAGTGGTGGCAGGAGACCGGCCCGCAGAAGTCGTGAGGCGTGTTCGCGCGGCATTGGCCCGCCGATCGCCCTGCCAGCCGGGCGCTCGACGACGTGGTCTCGGCTAGCCGGGCGCTCGGCGAGGCGTAGCCGCCAGAGAGCTAGACCGGGATCAACTCCACGCCGGTGAGCACCACGGCGTTGTCGCGTGACGGGGCGGTGACGGTGCCGAGCAGCCGGCCGTCTTCCTTCCACACCGCGGCCTTCAGGGTTTCGCCCGGGTAGGCGACGCCGGTGAACCGCGCTCCGTAGGAGGCGACGGCCGCGACGTCAGCGTCGAGTAGCGCGTCGACGAGGGCCTTACAGGTCATGCCGTAGGTGCATAAGCCGTGCAGGATGGGCCTGGGAAACCCTGCCGCAGCGGCGAATTCGGGATCGGAGTGCAGCGGATTGCGATCGCCGCAGAGCCGGTAGAGCAGCGCCTGCTGAGGCAGCACAGCGATGTCGAGCTCCAGATCGGGTGCCCGATCCGGGGCAGAAGCAGACGTCGAGGCCCCGCGCTCGCCGCCGAACCCGCCCTCGCCGCGGGCGAATATCGATCGCCGCTGCGTCCACAGCAGGGTCCCGTCTGGCGCGGTCACCTGGGTCTCGGACCAGATCACCGCGGCCTTGCCCTTGTCCCAGATGTCGGTGAACCGGGTGACCGCTTTCGCCGAACCCGACGGCGGCAACGGTGCGGGCGCGCTCACCTGCTCACTGGCATGCAGCACCTTGCTCAGCTCGATGTCGATGCCGGGGAACTGAACGGTCGGCGGCTTGGTCAAGTGGAAGCTCGCTGCGACGTTGCCGAATGTCGGCAGCACCTGTGGAGTATCGTCGACGAGGTAACGCAGCTCGTGCGGATCCATCGGGTCGGCGCCTGCGCCCAGCCCGAGGTGATAGAGCTGGATATCGCTACTGCTCCAAGAGAATTCGATCGGGTCCAGCTCGGCGTTCAGTGCGACGTCAGGATCGATGGGCATGTCAGTGCTCTCCGGCGATGTGCAGGGCGGCCAGGTAACCGAAGGTCATCGCGGGGCCGATGGTGCCCCCCGGTCCGGGATAGGTATGTCCCATCACCGGGGCGCTGACGTTGCCCGCTGCGTACAGGCCGTCGATGATGCTGCCGTCGTCGCGCAGCGCACGGCCGTGGACGTCGGTGCGGATGCCGCCCTTGGTGCCCAGATCGCCGGGCACCAACTTGGCGGCGTAGTAGGGCGCGTGGCTGATCTCACCGAGATTCGGGTTGGGCTTGTTCGTCGGGTCGCCGTAGTAGCGGTCGTATGCGCTCTCACCGCGGCGATAGTCGGCGTCGACGCCCGAACGGGCGAATCCGTTGAAGCGCTGCACCGTCGCGGTGAACTCGTCGACCGGCAGGCCCGCCTTGGCGGCCAACTCCTCGAGGGTGTCCGCCTGGATGATGACGCCGGACTCCATCCACTTTCGCGGAATTCGTTGCCCTGGCTGCAGTCCGGCGAAGATGTACCGGTCGCGGTATTGCTGGTCGAACACCAGCCACGCGGGAATGTTCTCACCCGGACCTGGGCCCTGGCCGAACTCGCCGCCGTACATGTGGTGGCACGCCTCGACATAGGGCATCGATTCGTTCATGAACCGCTGACCGGACATGTTGACGATGATCGAGCCGGGCGAGTTGCGTTCGGACAACGCGAACCAGGGCGCACCGACCAGTGGAACGGTCGGGCCCCACCAGGCGTCTTCCATGATGTCGAGCGCGGCACCGAGCTTTTCGGCGGCCACGATGCCGTCGCCGGTGTTGGCCTTGGCGCCGACCGTCCACTCGGTGGTGATCGGCGCACGCTGATATTTGACCCGCATCTGCTCGTTGTGCTCGAATCCGCCGCTGCCGAGGATCACCGCTTTGCGAGCCCGGATCAGTTGCGGCTCTGCGGCCTCCGACTTCTCGGTGTCGCGAACGTAGACGCCGCGGACCGCGCCGTCCTCGACGTAGAGGTCGGTCAGGGCGGTGTTGAGCTGCACAGGAACACCGGCCTTGCGCAGTCCGATCCGAAGCGGCCCGATCAGCGCGCGTCCCATGCCAACCAGGGCCTGACCGGTCGCCTTGGCCCACATGGTGCGTGCACCGACCTTGAGGCTGCGCAGCACGCCGCGCGGATGACGCTTCAGCTGGTTGAGCCGAACGTAGTCCTGTTGCATGACAACAACATTGAGCGGGACTTTGCCGTAAGGCGGCTCTAGGCCGGGAAGGTCCGGCCCGAGCTTCTTGGCGTTGAACGGCTTCGGTTCGATGGACCGCCCGCCGGGCCGCCCGCCCGGCGCCTCGGGGTAGTAGTCGGCGTACTGCGGCACCCAGCACATCTTCAACGGCGTGTGCTTCAGCACGAACGACAGCATCTCGGGTCCGCGCTCGAGATAGGTGTCGATGCGCTGCGCCTCGACGACGTCGCCGACGATCCCGTGCAGATAGGTGCGCGCCGCTTCCGGCGTGTCCTTGACGCCGTCACGCTTGAGGATCTCGTTGTTCGGAATCCAGACACCACCGCCGGAGCGCGCGGTGGAGCCGCCGTAGTGCGCTGCCTTCTCGATGACTATGGTCGATAGACCCCGGTGGGCGGCCGCAAGGGCAGCAACCATGCCGGCGCCGCCGCTACCGACCACGACGACGTCGAACTCCTGAGCTGTCATGTAGAACACGTTATAGAATTGCCGGGGCCGGGCGCTACTGGCCCGGTCACACGAGTGAGGGGACTTCGGCTACATGCTTCCGTCAGCCACCCGTGATGCGCTGGCCGCCGAGCTCGCACAAGCCGAGCGGAGCCGTCAGCCGATCGCTCCGCTGACGTCCGGGCACCCCGAAATCGACGTCGTCGACGCCTACGAAATCCAGCTGATCAACATCCGCCAGCGGGTCGCCGAGGGGGCCCGGGTGGTCGGCCACAAGGTGGGCCTGTCGTCGTTGGCGATGCAGCAGATGATGGGCGTCGACGAGCCGGACTACGGTCACCTGCTCGACGAGATGCAGGTCTTCGAGGACGTCCCGGTCAAGTCCAACAGATACCTGTACCCGAGAGTCGAGGTCGAAGTCGGTTTCATCCTGGCCCACGATTTGCCCGGCGCGCACTGCACCGAAGATGACGTCCTCAAGGCGACCGAGGCGTTCGTGCCCTCGATCGAGTTGATCGACACCAGGATCACCGACTGGAAGATCGCGCTGTGCGACACCATCGCCGACAACGCCTCGTCGGCCGGTTTCGTGCTGGGCGAGGCGCGGGTGGCGCCGGCCGACATCGACATCACCAAGATCGACGCGGTGCTGACCAACAACGGCGAGGTCGTCGCCGAGGGCCGCAGCGATGCGGTGCTGGGCAATCCGGTCACCGCAGTGGCGTGGCTGGCCCGCAAGGTGGAAGGCTTCGGGGTGCGGCTTCGGGCCGGTGACATCGTGTTGCCCGGTTCCTGCACCCGAGCGATCGACGCACCCCCGGGCAGCAATTTCGTTGCCGAGTTCGACGGCCTCGGGGCCGTCCGGTTGTCTTTCGAGTAAGGAGCGATCGCAAGCGCGGCGAAGCCGGGCGCAGCGGGTCGCGACATGAGATGAAGGAGCGATCGCAAGCGCGGCGAAGCCGGGCGCAGCGGGTCGCGACATGAGATGAAGGAGCGATCGCAAGCGCGGCGAAGCCGGGCGCAGCGGGTCGCGACATGAGATGAAGGAGCGATCGCAAGCGCGGCGAAGCCGGGCGCAGCGGGTCGCGACATGAGATGAAGGAGCGATCGCAAGCGCGGCGAAGCCGGGCGCAGCGGGTCGCGACATGAGATGAAGGAGCGTCCATGCCGTCCAAGGCGAGCGTTGCCATTGTGGGTTCGGGCAACATCAGCACCGACCTGCTCTACAAACTGCTGCGCTCGGACTGGCTGGAGCCGCGCTGGATGGTCGGCATCGACCCCGAGAGCGAAGGCCTGGCCCGGGCTCGAAAGCTGGGTTTGGAGACCACCCACGAGGGCGTCGACTGGCTGCTCGCGCAGTCCGAGAAACCCGACCTGGTGTTCGAGGCGACCAGCGCCTACGTGCACCGGGACGCGGCGCCGAAATACGAGGCCGCGGGAATCCGGGCGATCGACCTGACGCCCGCGGCGGTCGGCCCGGCGGTGATCCCACCGGCGAACCTGCGCGAGCATCTGAACGCGCCCAACGTCAACATGATCACCTGCGGCGGGCAGGCGACCATCCCGATCGTCTACGCCGTCAGCCGCGTTGTGGAAGTGCCCTACGCCGAGATCGTCGCATCGGTGTCGTCGTCGTCGGCCGGTCCGGGCACCCGGGCCAACATCGACGAGTTCACCAAGACCACCAGCAAGGGCGTCGAGACCATCGGCGGCGCCAAGCGCGGCAAGGCGATCATCATCCTGAACCCGGCCGACCCGCCGATGATCATGCGCGACACCATCTTCTGCGCCATCCCCGAGGACGCCGACCACGATGCGATCGCCCAGTCGATAAAGGACGTGGTCGCCGAGGTGCAGACTTATGTGCCCGGCTACCGGATGCTCAACGAGCCGCAGTTCGACGAGCCGTCGGTGCACTCCGGCGGCCAGGCACTGGTCACCACGTTCGTCGAGGTCGAGGGTGCCGGCGACTACCTGCCGCCGTACGCGGGCAACCTGGACATCATGACCGCGGCGGCAACCAAGGTCGGCGAGGAGATCGCCAAGGAGTCTTTGACTGCGGCCGCTGGAGGACAAGCATGAGCACGCAAGAGGTCTACTTCGACCCGATGTGGGACGTGCGGATGACCGACACGTCGCTGCGCGACGGCTCGCACCACAAGCGTCATCAGTTCACCAAGGACGAGGTCGGTGCGATCGTCGCCGCCCTGGACAACGCGGGCGTGCCGGTGATCGAGGTGACCCACGGCGACGGTCTCGGCGGGTCGAGCTTCAACTACGGGTTCTCCAAGACGCCCGAACAGGAGCTGATCAAGCTCGCCGCCGAAACCGCCAAAGAGGCCAAGATCGCCTTCCTGATGCTGCCCGGCGTCGGCACCAAGGAGGACATCAAGGAGGCCCAGAACAACGGCGGGTCGATCTGCCGGATCGCCACCCACTGCACCGAGGCCGACGTGTCGATCCAGCACTTCGGTCTGGCCCGCGAGCTCGGCCTGGAGACGGTCGGGTTCCTGATGATGTCGCACACCATCCCGCCGGAGAAGCTGGCAGCGCAGGCCCGCATCATGGCCGACGCCGGCTGCCAGTGCGTGTACGTCGTCGACTCGGCCGGAGCGCTGGTCCTCGAAGGCGTGAGCGACCGGGTGGCGGCGCTGGTCGCCGAGCTCGGCGACGACGCGCAGGTCGGTTTCCACGGCCACGAGAACCTCGGCCTGGGCGTGGCCAACTCGGTGGAAGCCGTTCGGGCCGGCGCCAAGCAGATCGACGGCTCCTGCCGGCGCTTCGGTGCGGGCGCGGGCAACGCCCCCGTCGAAGCCCTGATCGGGGTGTTCGACAAGATCGGCGTCAAGACCGGCATCGACTTCTTCGACATCGCCGACGCCGCCGAAGAGGTGGTCGCCCCGGCCATGCCCGCCGAGTGCCTACTCGACCGCAACGCGCTGATCATGGGCTACTCCGGGGTGTACTCGAGCTTCCTCAAACACGCGGTTCGCCAGTCCGAGCGCTACGGCGTGCCGGCGCATCAGCTGTTGCACCGAGCGGGTCAGCGCAAACTGATCGGCGGTCAGGAAGACCAGCTGATCGACATCGCGCTGGAGATCAAGCGCGAGCAGGCCGCTAGCGACTAGACGGCAGCTTTACGCACAGGTCGCGCATAGGTGTCGCGGGTATTCTCGCGCGCATGAGTACCACATTGAGACGCATCCTCGCCGGTGGGCTGTTGACGGCGGCGGCGTTGGTCACGGTGCCAGTCGCCAATGCTGCGCCGTGCAACCAGACCGTGGGTAATTCCATCGACTCGTACCTGCAGCGGCATCCCGACATCCACCGGCAGCTGCAGGCCAAGTCGGAGGCCGAGGGCGGCGGTCCCAACGTCATCGACTACCTGAACCGGCATCCGGATGTGCGGCAGCATCTGATCGACCTGTCGCAGCAGTGCGCGCCGTAGTCGATTAGCGCGCGTGCCTGATGTGTTCGCTTATTGACGAAAATTAGAACACGTTCTAGCGTCGAGGCGTGCCCGCTCCCCGCTTTTCCGAACCGCTTGTCGCTGCCATCGCCGAGGCCGAGGAGCTGGTCACCGCCGCACCGCATATCGAGAGCGAAGCCGACCTGCTCGAAGGCCTGCAATATCTGGCGGGCTGCGTGGCTGCCTGCGAGCACATGGTCTTCGACTACGAGCGCGACCACCCGATGCTGCTGTCGGGCACCGGGCCTTTCACCAAGATGGGGCTCGACAATCCGGACACCCTGTACTTCGGCTGCCGCGTCCAACCGGACCGCGACTACCTCGTCACCGGCGTGCGCGGTACTACCACCGACCTGAGCTTCCAGCTGCTCGGTGGCGAGTACACCGACGACAACGTACCCGCCAGCCAGGCCGCTTTCGACGACCGGGAACTCGAGATCGCTGCTGACGGCAGCTTCCACTGGCAGGTGCGGCCGACCAACCCCGGCCAGCTCGTCATCCGCGAGGTGTTCGGCGACTGGTCACAACGACGCGGCACGCTGGCGATCCAGCGGCTCGACACCGCCGGAACGGCGCCGCCACCGCTCACCCGTGCGGCCATCGAAAAGCGTTACAGCACAACCGGAAAGCAGCTCGTCAACAGGATCAAGACCTGGTTGCAGTTTCCGCAGTGGTTTTACCTCGACATCCCCGTCAACACGATGGTGCCGCCCCGGTTGACACCCGGCGGTCTGGCGACGCAGTACTCGTCGGTCGGTCATTTCGACCTGCGGCCCGATCAGGCGCTGATCATCACCCTGCCGGTGACCGACGCGCCCTACCTGGGCTTCCAGCTGGGCAGCATGTGGTACATCTCGCTGGACTACATCAACCACCAGACCTCACTGAATTCCGCTCAGGCTCAAGCGGACCCGGACGGCAAGGTCCGCATTGTGGTCGCCGACCAGAACCCAGGCGTCACCAACTGGGTCGAAACACTCGGCCATCGCCGCGGATTCCTACAGTTTCGCTGGCAGCGGGTGTCTCGCCAATTGACCGAGACTGACGGGCCCACCGTCGAACTGGTCGACCTGGACGCGGTGCCGGCGGCGCTACCTCATTTCGAACACAACAAGATTTCCGAAGAAGACTGGCGGACGCGAATCGCGTTGCGCCAGGTGCAAATTGCGGCCAGGATGCTGGGGTGATCATGACAAGGATGCTCGCGAACAAAGTTGTGGTGATCAGCGGTGTCGGGCCGGGTCTCGGCACCACGCTGGCGAACCGCTGTGCGCGTGACGGCGCCGACCTCGTGCTGGCGGCACGGACGGTTGAGCGTCTCGAGGAACTCGCCAAGCAACTCAACGATGCCGGGCACAAGGCACTGGCGGTGCGCGCGGACATCACCGACGACGACGAGGTCGCCTACCTCGTCGAGTCCACCACGGCGGCCTTCGGCAAGGTCGACGTCCTGATCAACAACGCGTTCCGGGTTCCGTCGATGAAGCCGTTGGCAGGCACCAGCTTTCAGCACATCCGCGATGCCATCGAGCTGAGTGCGCTCGGCGCGTTGCGTCTCATCCAGGCGTTCACGCCTGCGTTGGAAGAGTCGAAGGGCGCGGTCGTCAACGTCAATTCGATGGTGCTCCGGCACTCGCAGGCCAAGTACGGGGCCTACAAGATGGCGAAGTCCGCGCTGCTGTCCATGTCGCAGTCGTTGGCCACCGAGCTCGGCGAAAAAGGGATACGGGTCAATTCTGTTGCGCCCGGGTATATCTGGGGTGAGACGCTGCAGGCCTACTTCGAGCACCAGGCCGGCAAGTACGGCACAACGTCCGACCAGATCTATCAGGCCACTGCGGCCAATTCCGACCTCAAGCGCCTGCCCACCGAGGACGAGGTCGCGTCGGCGATCATGTTCATGGCCAGTGACCTGTCCAGCGGCATCAGCGGCCAGACGCTGGACGTCAATTGCGGTGAGTACCACAACTAATGACTGAACGCACCGACATCGCCACCGTCGACGAGCTGCACGCGTCGGCCACCAAGCTGACCGGGCTCGACGACTTCGGTGGCGACAGCGACAACTACCGCGAGGCGTTGAGCGTGTTGCTGGACTCCTACCGACAGGAAGCCGGCCTGACGGTGTTGGGCAGCAAGATGAATCGCTTCTTCTTGCGCGGCGCGCTGGTGGCCAGGCTGCTTTCTGAGTCCGCCTGGAAGCAATATCCCCAACACGCCGATGTGCCGGTCGAGCGGCCGATCTTCGTGACCGGGCTGGTGCGCACCGGGACCACGGCGTTGCATCGGCTGCTCGGCGCCGACCCCGCGCATCAGGGTCTGCACATGTGGCTGGCCGAGTTCCCGCAGCCGCGTCCGCCGCGCGACACCTGGGACTCACACCCGCTGTATCGCCGGCTCGACGACCAGTTCAACCAGCATCACGCGGACAATCCCGGCTACACCGGTCTGCATTTCATGGCCGCCTACGAGCTCGAAGAGTGCTGGCAGTTGCTGCGCCAATCGGTGCATTCGGTGTCCTACGAGACACTGGCGCACCTGCCCAGCTACTCAAAGTGGTTGTCGCAGCAGGACTGGACGCCGGCTTACGCGCGGCATCGTAAGAATCTTCAGCTGATCGGTCTCAACGACATCGGCAAGCGATGGGTGCTGAAGAACCCCAGCCACCTGTTCGCGCTCGATGCGTTGATGGCGACGTACCCGGACGCGCTGGTCATCCAGACGCACCGGCCGGTCGAGACGATCATGGCGTCGATGTGCTCGCTGGCGCAGCACACCGCCGACGGCTGGTCGACGTCGTTCACCGGCGCCCAGATCGGTGCTGACGCCATGGAAACCTGGTCGCGTGGTCTGGAGCAGTTCAACACCGCGCGGGCGAAATACAACCCGGCGCAGTTCTACGACGTCGACTACCGCGAACTCATCGCCGATCCGCTCGGCACCGTCGCCGACATCTACCGCACATTCGACATCCCGCTCACCGACGAGGCTCGGCAGGCCATGGAAGACAGCCACGCCGAAAGCCAAACGGGCGCAAGGGCGCCCAAGCACAAGTACTCGTTGGCCGACTACGGGCTGACCGCCGAAGTCGTCAAGGAGCGATTCGCGGGACTGTGATCAGATTGCCCGGCTCCTCAGCCGTTCGCTGCGCGAACCGCATCGTCGCCGGGCTCTAGCCGTCGCCGGGCGGTGGAGCGGTGGACACCGCATCCAGGCACCCTTCGGCGACGGCGTGTTCGATGCTGTCGGCCAATTTCGGGCAGGACCGCGTCCGCGCGCTGTCGGTGCCAGACGCGCGGAGCTCGGCGAAATAGGCGCAGCGCTGTGATGCTTCGCTATTCCATTGCACCGCAGTGTGTCCCGGGCCGAGTCGTTTGACATTCACTGTGGCGTGGCAGAACCGGCAATCCACCGGCTGCAGCCCGGAGGTCAGATAGCGGGTCTTGTCGGCCTGGGTGGCTTCGCGCGCAGCGGCGGCGCGCTTTGGATCGTCGGCGAAAGCCGTTGCCTTGGAGCGGGACTGGCCGCCGGCGACCGGAGCAGGCTCATGGTCATGGGTGTGATCGCCATGGAGCATCAGCATCGACCGAGCTAGCCGATCGACGTCGGGCGGCTGGTCGGACGGACTCATGTGGCCGGCTGCTCCGCCTTCTCTTCGGCCTGCTGCTTGAGGTTTTCCTCAACCTCGACGTGCCACTTCTCGTTGGCGATGGTGGTGTCGACCTCGATCTCGAAGCGGTCCGTCATGTCCGGCGTGACGTCCGCGACGTCGACGTAGAACTGCTGATACCACCGTCGCATCTGATACACGGCGCCGTCTTCCTCGACCAGCAGCGGGTTCTCGATGCGCGTCTTGTGTTTCCAGATCTCGACGTCTTGCAGGAATCCCTTGCTGACGCCTTCGGTGAAGACCCTGGACAGCTTCTCGGTCATCTTCTCGTCCATGCCTTTGGGCTTCTCGACGATGACGCCCCACTGCAGCACGAACGAGTCCTGGGTGACCGGGTAGTGGCAGTTGATCAGAATGGACTCAGCCTTGAAGTCGCCGTACTTGTTGTGCAACCAGTTGATCATGAACGACGGACCGAAGTACGACGCCTCCGAATCGAGGTGCGCCTCACCGTACGAGGTGCCCATGTCGTCGATGTCCGGGCGGCCGACATTGTGCAGATACTGCGAGGCGATGTGACCTTCGAAGACGTTCTTGAAGTACGTCGGCAACCCGAAGTGGATGTAGAAGAAGTGCGCCATGTCGGTGACGTTGTCGATGATGTCCCGGCAGTTGGAGCCCTCGATCAGGATGGAGTTCCACCGCCAGTCGGTCCAGTCGCCGCTGGTGAACTCGGGGATCTCCGGGATCTGCACCTCAGGGGTCGGCGGGTTGCCTTCGTGGTCATGCCAGACGAACAGCAGACCGCTGCGCACATCGGTCGTCCAGGACCGGGTACGGGCCAGCCGTGGTGTGCGCTTGGCGTAAGGCACCAGCTTGCACTTGCCGTCACCGCCCCAGCGCCAGTCGTGGAAAGGACAGGCGATCTCGTCGCCCTTGACGGTGCCCTGCGACAGGTTGCCGCCCATGTGCCGGCAGTAACCGTCGAGCACGTGCACGTCGCCATGCGAGTCGGCGAACACGACCAGACGGGTACCGAACGCGTCGATCCCGTGCGGCTCGCCGTCCAGGTAATCGTTGACCGGGCCGAGGCAATGCCAGCCGCGGGCATACCGGTCGGGCAGGGTGCCGGCGTCGATCTCGCGAATACCGGCAGTCTCGGTAGCCATGACGCCTCCAGATTTTTGGCTTCTAACTAGAACACGTTACAGTTTTGCCCCGGTAAAGCGCAACGAAGGGCACCTTTACTGCCGGGCAATCGCCTGGCTACCCGGCCCGCGGTATATCTGGACGATGCCGCTGTTCTCCTTTGAAGGACGATCGCCAAGGGTTGATCCGACTGCGTTCGTCGCGCCTACCGCGACTCTGATCGGTGACGTGACGGTCGAGGCTGGGGCGTCGGTCTGGTTCAACACCGTGCTGCGTGCCGACTACGGGCCGGTGATCGTCCGCGAAGGGGCCAATGTGCAGGACGGATCGGTATTGCACTCGCCGCCCGGTATCCCAGTCGACATCGGTCCGGGCGCAACCGTCGCGCACATGTGCATCATTCACGGCGCCCACATCGGCGCCGAGGCGCTGATCGCCAACCACGCCACCGTTTTGGACGGCGCGGTGATCGGCGCCCGCAGCCTTGTCGCCGCGGGCGCGCTGGTGACAGCCGGCACGAAGATCCCCGCCGAGGTTCTGGTGGTCGGGGCGCCGGCGACCGTCAAAGGTCCGATTGCGGGTACCGGCGCCGAGATGTGGGTGAAGGTGAACCCGAAGGCCTATCAGGATCTCGCGCAGCGTTATCTGACTGGGCTGGAACCGATTTAGCGTATCCGGCGGCTATCTCATCCAGTCCGGTGTCACCGGTAGCCCGTTGCGGTGCCGGTATTCCGCGATGGCTTTGAGGTTCTTCATCTCGAGCAGATGGCCCGGGCCGAACATCTCCCAGAAGTCGCCGACCCAGACCGGACGGTCTGGCGGGCTGGCGTCCGGATACGGATTGCGGTCGTAGAACGGGTGGTGGCAGTTGGTCCACAGCACCACCGAGCCCGGCTTGTCCAGCACGATTTGGGCATCGACGACCCGCATTAGGTAGACCATCCACAGATGTTTGCCTTGATCCCACGCGCAGTGGTAGTCCACCGTCCGCCCTTGCTCACTGGCTACGGTGCGGGTGTAGATCTTGGTCTCGGAGCCCAGCCGGTCGTAGGCCTCCCATAGTCCGGGCTCGTCGGTTTCGGTGAACCCACGCAGACTGTAGGTCCACTCTTCCAGGCAGCGGGTGTCGGACATGTACGCGAACAGCTCGTCCGGCGGGCAGTCGATGTAGTCGTTGACGGTGCAGTACTGGCCGAAAACCTGATCGTGCGGATACACCGAGTGCATCATCTCCATGATGATCGGCGTGGCTTTCTCGCGTGGACTGGTTTCGATCCGGGTTACCCCATCGATCGGCTCGGTGCTGCCGGTGTGAGCGGCGATATCTTCCAGCGCGGGCAGCGACATCGATTCGGTCTCCTTCGCGAGCGAACGATAATGATTGAAAAAATTGTCCCCTGTCAAAAACGTTGCAAACAATTGGATTTCGCTGACAATGTGAATTGCACTATACACCGATCGCCACTGCCCGGCTGCGGTCTTCCGCGGCGCATTATTCCGCGCAGAATTAATTTCGAATTCATCGAACCGTTTGGGACTCGACCTCGTTATCTTTGATACCAGCGCCTTTGCGACATGATCCGCACGGGCGTGGCCGTCGGTCGCACACACGTCGCCGCGGCCGATTGAATGCTGCGAATCGCGGGAGTGCCATGATCGGACGACTTGCCACCGGCGATAGGCGAGTGCACGAACTGACCATCGAACTTCGCGACGTAACACGCGAATACCGGGTCGGCGGGCAGAGCGTGCGCGCGCTCGACGAGATCAGCCTGCGGTTCGGCGGCGGCCAATTCGTTGCGGTTGTCGGGCCGTCAGGCGCGGGTAAAAGCACATTGCTGCACCTGCTCGGGGCATTGGATTCCCCCGACTCCGGCTCGATCACTTTCGACGGCGACGAGATCGGCCACCTCAGCGACGAGCAACAGTCCCAATTTCGTCACCATCGCGTGGGCTTCGTATTCCAGTTCTTCAACCTCTTGCCGACATTGTCGGCGTGGGAAAACGTGGCGGTCCCCAAGCTGCTCGACGGTGTCCGGCTGGGCAGGGTCAAGTCGGATGCGATCCGGTTGTTGGACCGGGTCGGGCTGGGGGACCGCACCCAGCACCGCCCCGCGGAACTGTCGGGTGGCCAAATGCAGCGGGTAGCCGTGGCGCGGGCCTTGATGATGGACCCGTCGCTGATTCTGGCGGACGAACCGACCGGGAACCTCGACTCCTCAACGGGCGCTTCGATCTTGGCGTTGCTAGCGGAGGTGGCACACGAGGACGGCGGTAGTCGGATGGTGGTGATGGTGACCCACAACGCCGAGGCCGCGGCGACAACGGATCGGGTGATCACACTGCAGGACGGCCGGGTCGGCTCCGACGAATTGTTGGCGGTCGCGGGATGAGACCGGGCTCGGCCGTCGCGGCGACGACGAGCCGGCTGCGGGTGTTCAGTCTTCGTGAACTGGTCGTGCACCGACGACGCACCGTCGCGTCGATCGCCGTAATGGCAGTGTCGGCAATGTATCTCGTCGCGGTCATCGGAATCTTCGGGTCGATCACCGGATCGGTGAACCGGCTGTCCGATGGAATCGCCGGAATCGCGGCGATCGAGGTGTCGGGCATCACCGACGCCGGTTTTCCCGACGCGATAGCGACCGATGTCGCCGCTGTGGCCGGTGTCGCGACCGCGGCGCCGATGATACGGACGTCTGCGGCCACGGCGTCGGGCCCAATTCTGTTGTTCGGCGCGGACAAGAGCAGTGCCGCGTTGGGTGGTGCCTTGAAGGACGCCGTCGCGAAACCGTTGAAGACACTGTCCGCCAACCCCAACGGCGTCCAGGTCGGGCCCGGTGTCGGTTACGCCAAAGGCGAGACGTTCCGGCTGGGGTCGGCTTCGGTTGCCGTGACAGAAGTGCTCACCGGCAAGCAACTCGCGGACCTCAACGGCGGCCACTACGCTCTGGCCCCACTTGCATTGGCACAGAACATAACCGGGCGAAAAGGCCAGCTCGACTCGATACTGATCACGACAAAGCCCGGTGCCAACCTCGCAGCGGTGCGGGCCGCAGTGACGGCCGCGGTGAAGGGCCGGGCAATCGTGGCAGAGCCCAGCATGCGCGCAGCCCGGGCCGGCGACGGGGTCAAGCTGATGAACTACATGGCGTTGATGGGCGCCGGGGTTGCGCTGGTGGTCGGCGCGTTCCTGATCTACACCACGATGACAATGGCGATCACTCAGCGCCGCCCGGTCATCTCGATGCTGCGCGCGATCGGCGGCCGACGCGCGACGATCGTTCGCGACCTGCTCGCTGAGGCCGCGATTCTCGGGGTGATCGGCGGTGCGATCGGGTCGGGTCTCGGAATCCTCATGGGCCGCATGGCGATTGGTCGATTGCCTCCGGCGATAACGCAAGGCCTCGAAGCCCGGGTCGAGTACTGGTTGCCGGGCTATGCGATACCGGTGGCTCTGGCGGCGACGGTCCTCACCAGCGGGGCAGCGTCGGCGATGGCTGCGCGGCAGGTGTACAAGGTTTCGCCGATCGAGGCGTTGGCGCCGGTCGGGGTTTCAGCCGCCGATGTCGTACCGCGATGGCTGCGGCTGGCATGCGGGATCGCCGCGGTCGCCGTTTTTGCGGCAGCGATCGTCGTCGTTGTCGGCCAACGCGGCACCCTGGCTTTCGCCGCGATCTTCGCTGTCTTTACAGCTGAGATCGCGCTCGGCTTCGCACTCGCCGCGCTGATGGTCAAGGCGACTGCGACAACGGCCGGGATGTTCGGAGCGGTTGGGCGACTCGCGGCGGCGACGGTCGAGCGCGCCCCGCGGCGGGTGTGGGCCACGGTGATGACCGTGCTCATCGCGGTGGTCACCACGGTCGTGATCACCGGGACGAACGCCGACATGATTCGGTCGGCGCGCGCCATCTTCGCACCGGTCGCCGACGTCGACGTGTGGGTGAGTGCGGATCCTCCGGACAGCTATGCCGTCGATGCGCTGCCACCGGATCTCGCCCGCAAGACGGCCGGGGTGCCGGGCGTACAACGAGTCATCGAGGGCGCATCAGGATTCGCCGAGGTCGGCGGCACCCGCGTGATGCTCGATGGATTTTCGGCCGGGACCGCCGATCCACTCTTCCGGGCGCTCGATCAACGGGTCCGCGGTGAGGTCCTTGCCGGTCGGGGCGTCGTGCTTTCGCAGAACCTCGGCAAGACCCTGCACGTCCGGGTCGGCGACAACCTGCAGCTGCAGACGCCGCACGGCCCGCGGCAGGCCACCGTGCTGGCCCTGGTCCCGTACTTCTCGACGGTCATCGGCACCGTCGGCATGGACCTCGATCGGATGCGGGCATGGTTTGACCGCCCGGCCGCGACGGCGCTCCAGCTCACCGGAGCCCCGGGCGTGGACAGGAATCGGTTGCTGGCCGACGTACGGCGGGTGGTGCCTGCGCCGAACTACGTCTACGACGGTCGCGCGGCACTGGCAGGCCTCGAGGCGCCGCTGCATCAGAGCATGTACATCGCCAACGCCGTGTGGATCATTGTTGTATTCGTCGCGGCGATAGCGCTTTTCAACACGTTGACGCTCTCGGTTCTCGAACGGCGCCGCGAGATCGGTGTGCTGCGAGCGATGGGTACCAGCCGGCGGTTCACCGTGCAGATGATTCTGGCCGAAGCCGCCGCCATCGGAGTCGTCGGCGGCGTCTGCGGTCTGCTCTTCGGCCTCGCCGACCAGTGGCTCTACAGCCTTGTCAGCGGGGACCTGATGAATTTCACCGTCGACTTCCGGCCGAGTCCAATGGCGCTCGTGTTCACGGTGGGCGCGTTGGCGATCAGCCTGCTCGGCTCGCTGCCGCCCGCGCGACGCGCGGCGCGACTCAACATCATCGACGCCGTCGGCGTCGACTAGGCGGCGGGGTCTCAGTTCAGCTATTTCCTCAGAGGCCAAAGAAGTCGTGAGCAACAAGAAGGTCCCACAGCCCGGCAAGGGGATCCGTGAAGGGAATGGTGAACGTGCTGTTCAGGAGTGGGTCCATCGAATCTGTGAACGTGTTGACTGTCACGCCGGCGGTCCCGACGGCAATGTCATCGGGCACCCCGAATGCCGCCAAGCTATCCGAGGGGTCGGCCCCAGAAGTCAATACATCGGTGATGTGGAGCGACGGAATGTTCAGGACCATCGCCTCAAAATTGTCGTCAGGGTCGGCAAATCCCACGTCATTGATGCCGAAGAGGGCAAATAACTTGTCGGTTGCAGAGATGAAGTCCGTGTCCACTGCTGGGCTGACGTCGTCAGCGTCGGCTCGGGCAGAGCCAGCGGCAGCCAGCGGTATGAGCCCGGCGGCCAGGAAAGCACCGGCGGCCGTGCCGAGAGCGACTGTCACCATCCGAGAACTCATTCGAAAACTCCGATCGTATGTGTGATCCAGATCACTGTTAGCAATACCCTGAGAATATACCTAAAAATTCCTGAGCGAAACCTCCTCACCAGCCCGTCTTATTGTCCAGCTGAGGTCAGAAGCCAAGCGGCAGTAGCGCGGTGAAGAGTTCGGCCAACGGGTCCGTGAACGGAAGCGAGAACGACAGCAAGGATTCGAGCGCCGGGTTGCTCGGGTCGATGAAGGTGTTCACTGTCTCTCCTGCCACGCCGATGCCCGCGTCCCCGGGAACGCCGAAGGCCGCCAAGCTGTCCGACGGGTCGGCCCCAGAAGTCAGGACATCAGTGAAAGAGTGGCCCGAGAGGACAGTCGCGACGAACTCGTGGTCGTCGGGGTCGGCAAACGACTGGTCGGTGAACAGTCCGAAATTCTGCAGCGGACCAACCATGAAGTCGGTTTCGGCCGCCGGCATCACGTCGCCAACCAAGAAGTCTGCGCCTACTACCGGCGTCAGGTCTTCGCCGTCGGCATGCGCGACGGGGCCCGTCGCCAACGAGATCAGCCCGGCGGAGATGAGACCACCGGCAGCCCTGCCGAGGCCGGGCAGAATTGTGCGACTCATGATCGACTCCCATCGCCAGTGATCGACTTGCCTGGTACACGAAGCCGCGGCGAAAAAAGTTCACCCGTCGCGGTCGATGACGGTGGCGAATCCTTGCAGATGAGGTGTGCACGGCGGAGGCACCAGCGTTCGTCGAATGCGATGCAGGCCGGCGACGTCGAATCCGGCTGCGGTAATGGCGTCGACGGTGCGACGATTCGGTTCGCATCCTGACGCAAGCCACGACCACGGCTGGGCGATCAAGTCCTGAAACCACCCCATCAAGCCTTCTCCGCGGACATGCTCGAGGACGACCAGCCTGCCGCCCGGCGCCAGTACGCGTCGGATTTCGGCCAGGGTGGCCCCAACGTTGTCGACCGAGCACAGAACGAGCCCGATATGCACAGAGTCGAAGCTGTCGTCCGGAAAGGGAATCGACTCCCCGACCCCATCGACGATGTCGACGTCGATGCCGTGGCGGCGCGCCAGGGCGGACGCCATCCTGCGCATCGCCGGCTCTGGCTCCACCGCGGCGACGGACACCACCGCCGGGGGAACGAACAGTAGGTCGGTTCCGGGACCCAGTCCCACCATCAGCAGTCGGCCGACCGCGTGTGACATCGCGGTGCGTCGGTAGCGACGATAGAAAAGCCGGTCGAAAATCGGCATCCCGAGTCGATAGATGTACGGGAACAACGGATTACGCCGCGTCATGATCCACCTGCACGCTACCCAGATCCATCCGGAACGGTGGATACTCGTCGCGCATCAACGAGACGTACACGGCCACCCGATAACGCCATCGAACGATGCCCAGCAGAAGGTCGAACATGCCCTGGTTGATCGTGCCGATGCACAACAACCACGCCGCGTTCATCACGCAGAGCAGTTGCAGAAGCGGCTCCATCGCCCAGCAGAGAAGTATCTGCGGCATGCCCAGGAGCCATCGCGTGAAAAGCGCGGC
The DNA here is from genome assembly GCF_010727945.1 of Mycobacterium cookii. Taxonomy (NCBI): domain Bacteria; kingdom Bacillati; phylum Actinomycetota; class Actinomycetes; order Mycobacteriales; family Mycobacteriaceae; genus Mycobacterium; species Mycobacterium cookii. The sequence goes on along the minus strand of NZ_AP022569.1, from coordinate 2,844,165 downwards.
GCGGTTGGTGGGGCCATCGGGGTAGTCCACGTCGAGGTCAGCCGGGTAGTCCGGCTGCGATGCGAGCGTGAAGGGCGGGTACTTGTCGGTGCTGTTCATCGGGAAGCGGTAGTTCATCAGGCGCCACGACCACCGCAGCACCCCGACGTTGAAGTCGAAGAGTGGGCGCGGATGGCGGCCGGTGAACAAGATGGCGACGCCGGCGGCGATCGTCACAAATGGATACAGCAGGTACAGGCCGATCAGGATGGGATAGTGCGGCACCGCCAGCGCACACCATTTGACCAGCCAGAGCCGGCGCGACGGCGCGTCGAGATCGCTTCGTACCCGCACAGGGCCGTCCGCGAGAACGGGCTCGGCAACGCCGTCCATAACTTTTATACGGCGGCGAACAGCGCTGGGTTCAAATCTTGCGGGCGCTCGCGGTGGCCTGGTCGACTTCCCAGTAGGCGCGCAGCGCCAGCATCTTGCCGTCGTCGTCGACCTTGTAGGTGAAGACGCCTTCGGCGGTGACCTGGTGTCCGGCCGCGGTGATCAGGATGTGGCCGATGTTGGCTTCTTCGTTGCCGCAGTGGTACGTCTTGTCGAAGACGAACTCGATCTTGTCGGTGGGCGCAATCGCCATGTCCCAGAACGCCGAGATGGCGTCGCGCCCGCGATGCCCCTTGCCCTCGGGATCGAAATGCGACGGGCCAATCGGGTCCTCGACGATGGCGTCGTCGGCGAAGTTCGCCAGCCAGGCTTCTTTGTCCCTGGCCGCCACCGCATCGCGGGAACGCTTGCCAGCCAGGTGTGCGGGAGAGTCAGTCATTGGCGCCGCTCCTCCTCATCGCATCGCTCTGCATCGTCGCCGGCGCGCGTCATCTCAGTCCTGCCAGCCCGAGTGGATGTAGGTGTCAGCCCAACGCTTCAGCGAGTCTTTCTTTTTGTCCAGCGGCGCGTCGGTCCCGAGGCCGTCCAGAATCCACGGGATGGTGATGTAGTCGGTAACCCCTATCTCGGCGAGCTCGCGATGGCCGTCCACGCCGAACTTGTCGATGCACACCGCCTGGATCTCGAAAGGCAGTTCCGCGCGGCCATTTTCGGTGCGCAGCGCGTCGAGCTTGCCGATGGTTTCGGCGAGCTGCGCGTGCGTCATCATCGCGCTGGTCCAACCGTCACCGATCCGAGCAGCACGGCGCAGCGCCACATCAGTGTGGCCGCCCACGTAGAACGGCACCGGTTCAGTGGGCGCCGGGCTCATCTGAAGGCGGTCAAAATCATAGAAGTCGCCGTGGAATTCGACCATCCCGCCGGCCAGCACCAGCTTGATGACCTCGATCATCTCGTCGACACGCTTGCCGCGTTTGGCGTAGGGAACGCCACACCACTCGAATTCCTCTGGTGCCCAGCCGATCCCGACGCCGAATCCGAAGCGGTTGTTGGTCAGATTAGCCACCGAGCCAACTTGGCGGGCCAGCAGCAGCGGGTTGCGCGAACCTAACTTCATCACGTTCGTGTAGAACCGCAGCTTCGAGGTAACCGCGCCCATCGCGCCCGCCAGGATCAGCGGGTCGACCCAGGGCGACTCCTCGTCGAACATCCGCTTGCCGTCGGCGGTGTAGGGGTAGTCGACGGACTGCTTTTCGAAATAGAAGATCGAGTCCGGCAGCGCGATCGAGTCAAACCCCACTTCCTCTGCGGTCTTGGCCAGTTCGGTCAGCTGGTCGATCTGGCCGAACGCGATACTGCAGGTGTACTTCACGGCTTGTCAGCTCCTACGACCCACATCGAGTAGTACTGCGAGCCACCGCCGTAGGCGTGGCCAAGTGCCTTGCGGGCGCCCTGAACCTGGTGATCACCCGCTTTGCCCATCACCTGGATGGCCGCTTCTGCGAACCGGATCAGACCGGATGCACCGATTGGGTTCGACGACAGCACACCGCCGGACATGTTGAGCGGGATTCGGCCGCCGATCTTGGTTTCGCCCGCCTCGGTGAGCTTCCAGCCTTCGCCTTCGGCCGCAAATCCGAGGTTCTCCAGCCACATTGGTTCGAACCAGGAGAACGGTACGTACACCTCCGCGCAGTCGATCTCGTCGATGGGGCTGGTGATGCCGGCGGCTTTCCACAGTGCCTTCGCGGCGTCACGGCCGGCCTGCGGGTTGACCTGGTCGCGGCCGGAGTACGCCAGCGGTTCGGTGCGCAACGCGGTGGCGTGGATCCACGCCACCGGATGACCGTCGGCGACGCGCTTGTCGGCGACGTCCTCGTTACCGATCACCACCGCGCATGCACCGTCGGACGACGGGCAGGTCTCGTCGAAACGGATGGGATCCCAGAGCATCTGCGACGCCATCACTTTTTCCAACGTGATGTCGGGCTGATGCAGATGCGCCAGCGGATTCTTGGCACCGTTCAGCCGGTCCTTGACCGCGACCATGGCGCCGATGTGCGTCGGCGCGCCGGACCGGCGGATGTAGGCACGCACATGCGGGGCGAAGTAGCCACCCGCGCCCGCTCCCACCGGCTTGGTGAACGGCACCGGAATGCTCAACGCCCACATGGCATTCGACTCGGACTGCTTCTCCCACGCCATCGCCAGCACGCGCCGGTATTTGCCCGACTGCACCAGGCTGGCGGCCACCACACCGGTCGACCCGCCCACCGAACCCGCGGTGTGAACCCGGATCAGCGGCTTGCCGGTCGCGCCGACGGCGTCGGCCATGAACAGCTCCGGCATCATGACGCCCTCGAAGAAGTCGGGCGCCTTGCCGACCACGACCGCGTCGATGTCGTCCATCGTCGACCCGGAGTCGGCCAGCGCCTTATCGATGGCCTCGCGAACCAGGCCGTTCATCGAAACGTCTTGCCGCTTGGCGACATACTTCGTCTGGCCGGTGCCAAGCACCGCGGCGAGCTGCTTACCCATCGGCGCCGTTCCTCCTCATCGCTCCGCTCTGCATCGTCACTGGCGCGGACATCGTTATTTCCCTTCCAGCACGGCGACGAGATTCTGTTGCAACACCGGGCCGCTGGTCGCGTGGGCGAGCACCCGTCCCGCGGAGCCATCGAAAATGTGTTGTGCCGCAAAGCCGATGCGCTCGAGGCCTGCCGAGAACATCGGGTTGGCCGCCAGTGCGCCGCCCGACGGGTTGACCTTGGTCGATGACGGCAGTCCGATGGCCTCGGTCAGGATGAGTTGCTGATGGGTGAACGGCGCGTAGATCTCGGCCACCTCGATCGAGGCGGCATCGCCGCCCGTCGCGGCCTTCGCCGATGCCTCCGTCGACGGCGACGTGGTGAGTTCCCGCGCGCCAAGCACCGGTGTCTCGATGCGGTGCTCGATGCCGGTGATCCACGCCGGGTTCTCGCGAAGCTCGCGGGCCCTGTCGCCGGCCGCCAGCACTATCGCCGACGCTCCGTCGGTGATCGGCGCAATGTCATGGCGGCGAAGGGGATCGGCGAAGTACGGCCGCGCCAGCAATTCGTCGATGCTCTTCGCCGGCTTCTCGGCGTCGGTGCGCTGAGCGACCGCGAAGGAGTCCAGCGCCACCTGCGCCATCTGCTCGGCCGTCCACTTGCCGGCGTCCAGGCCGAAGCGTGCTTGCAGCCCCGCCATCGACACCGAGTCCGGCCACAGCGGCGCGACCGTGTACGGATCGGTCTGCAGCGACAGCACCCGGCGCAGCGTGCCCGCCGACGACTTGCCGAACCCGTAGACCAGCGCGGTGTCGACCTGACCGGTCAGCAACTTGATGTAGGCCTCGTAGAGCGCCCACGCTGCGTCCATCTCGACATGTGACTCGTTGATCGGGGGCACCGCCCCAATCGAGTCGATCGCGGAGATGAACGAGAAGGCTCGGCCGGCAAGGTAATCCGATGACCCGGAGCACCAGAAGCCGATATCGGTCTGCTGCAGGCCGAGCTCGTCGTATAGCGCGTGAAAACACGGCATCAACATTTCGACGCCGTTGGTGGTGCCGTCGGTGCGCCGCACATGCGGCGCGTGGGCGAATCCGACGACAGCTACATCGCGATCGGTCACTTTGTCCCTTTACAGGTGGTGTTTGTAGGTGTCGTACTCGGCGTCGGGTTCGCCGGTCGGCTTGAAGTATTCGATGTTGTCGATGCCCAGGCCCCATTCCTCGCGGGGCTTCCACACCGCCTCGACCCGCATGCCCATTCGGACCTCGGTGGCGTCGATCTCCTGAATCAGGTGCAGGAACGCGATGTCGGCGCCGTCGAGCAGGACGTACGCCGCTACGTACGGCGGCTTGATGCGTTGCCCGGCGAACGGGATGTTGATGATCGCAAACGTCGTCACGGTGCCCTTGTCGGGCAGTTCGATGAAGTTGTCGAGTTCCAGACCGGTCGCGGGATCCGCTTCTTTCGGTGGGAAGTACACCTTTCCGTCGGCGCCGGTGCGGGCACCGAGCAACTTGCCCTCTTCCAGCGCCCGCAGGAACGCGGTCTCGGGAAGTGAAGCGGTGTGCTGGATTTCGATGCTGCTCGGTGTCACTTGGACCGTCACCGGCTCTCGGTCGTCGGTCGTTTCAGACGCTGCTTCAGCCTCGTCACCGAGCGCGAAATAGGCGATGTCGGTGATCGCGCCGGCCGGCTCGTCGACCCAGTGTGCGTGCACCCGCGCTCCGGTGCTGATCGCGTCGGATGATCCAGCGTCGATAGCGTGCAGCAGCGGGACGTCGGCGCCGTCGAGCTTGATCAGCGCCCACGCGAACGGTCGGTCCAGCGGCTGACCCTGCAGTGGCTCGGGCTGCCAGGTCCACGACAGCACGGTCCCGACGCTGGCCACCGGTACGATCTCGGTCAGTCGTTCGTAGGTCACGGGGTCGAACTCGGCAGGCGGAACGTAGACCCGGCCATCAGAGCCCCGGACACCGACGATGCGTCGCTCGCGCAGGGCGGTGAAGAACTGGCTAAGGGTAGGTCCGACTGAACGGGTGTAGTCGAACGACAGCTTCAGAGGCGCCGACAGTGGCTTCTGATGGGTATCGATCTGCACCGGGCTGCTTTGGCTGGTGGTCACAGCATCGAGTAGAACAGGTTCTAGGAATCTGGGCAAGCAGCCTACCGAGGAGGCGGAAATGAAGCTGGGACTGCAGCTGGGATATTGGGGCGCTCAGCCGCCCGACAACCACGCCGAACTCGTGGCCGCCGCTGAGGACGCCGGTTTCGACGCGGTATTCACCGCCGAGGCGTGGGGTTCAGACGCCTACACTCCGCTGGCCTGGTGGGGGTCGTCGACGCAACGGCTGCGGCTGGGCACCTCAGTGGTGCAACTGTCCGCGCGCACCCCGACCGCCTGCGCGATGGCAGCGCTGACGCTCGACCACCTGTCCGGCGGGCGCCACATGCTCGGGTTAGGGGTATCGGGTCCGCAGGTCGTCGAGGGCTGGTACGGCCAGTCGTTTCCCAAGCCGCTGGCCCGTACCCGCGAATACATCGACATCGTCCGCCAGGTGCTGGCCCGGGAGAAGCCCGTCACGAGCGACGGCCCGCACTATCCGCTGCCGCTGACCGGTGAGCGCACGACGGGTTTAGGCAAGGCGCTCAAGCCGATAACGCATCCGCTGCGGGCCGACATCCCGATCCTGTTGGGCGCCGAGGGGCCGAAGAACGTCGCGCTGGCCGCCGAGATCTGCGACGGCTGGCTGCCCATCTTCTACACGCCGCGGTTGGCCGACATGTACAACGAGTGGCTTGACGACGGCTTCGCCCGGCCCGGTGCCCGTCGCACCCGCGAGACCTTCGAGATCTGCGCGACGGCCAACATCGTCATCACCGACGACCGCACCACGGCATTGGCGGCCATGAAGCCCTACATCGCCCTGTACATGGGTGGGATGGGCGCCGAGGACACCAACTTCCACGCCGACGTCTACCGCCGGATGGGCTACGCCGAGGTGGTCGACGAGGTCACTGCGCTGTTCCGCAGTGGACACAAGGACAAGGCCGCCGAGGTCATCCCCGACGAGGTCATCGACGACGCGGCGATCGTCGGCGACGTCGACTACGTGCGTAAGCAGATCAAGGCCTGGGAAGCCGCGGGCGTGACCATGATGGTGGTCTCCGGCCGCAGTACAGCGCAGGTCCAAGAGCTGGCGTCGCTGGTCTGACCCGGTGCTTGCCAGGCGATAGAACACGTTCTAAGTTGTCCGGATGACAGCCTCGCAGCACACCATCGCGGGCACGGTACTGACGATGCCGGTGCAGATCCGCAAGGCAAACCAGCACATGGCGATGTTCTCGGTAGATGCCGACGCCGCGCAGCGGATGATCGATTACAGCGGCCTGCGGGTCTGCCGCTATCTGCCCGGGCGCGCGATCGTGATCCTGATGTTGATGCACTACATCGACGGGGACCTGGGCAGGTATCACGAGTTCGGCACCAGCGTGATGGTCAATCCGCCAGGGTCGAACGCGAGCGGACCCCGTGCCTTGGGGTCGGCCGGCGCCTTTATCCACCACCTGCCCGTCGATCAGGCGTTCACGCTGGAAGCCGGCACCAAAATCTGGGGCTACCCGAAAGTCATGGCGGACTTCACCATTCGAGAGGGCCGCCAATTCGGATTCGACTGCAGCGTCGACGGTCAGCTGGTGGTCGGCATGGAATTTCGCCGCGGCCTGCCGATTCGGTTGACCCCGCGACAGCAAGCGCAGCGCACCTACTCGTACCGCGACGGGGTTACCCGTGAGACCTCCTTCGAACACACGCTCGACGGTGTGCGCAATCGATTCGGTGGAGTGCGCATCTGGCTGGGTGATCACCCCTACTCGAAAGAGCTGGCGTCGCTGGGCCTTCCGAAGCGCGCGATGCTGAACAGCTCTGTTGAACACGTGCAAATGACATTCGGCGATGCTCAGGAGATCTCATGACAACCGTAGAGACCAGACCAGATGTCGATCTGACCGACGGCACCTTTTACGCGGGTGATTCCCGGTCGGTCTACCGCTGGATGCGGGAGAACGAGCCGGTGTTCCGGGACCGCAACGGGTTGGCCGCCGCGTCGACGTATCAGGCCGTCATCGAAGCCGAGCGCAACCCGGAGCTGTTCTCGAATGCCGGCGGCATCCGGCCCGACCAGCCCGGCGTCGAGATGATGATCGAGATGGACGACCCGCAACACCTGTTGCGCCGCAAGCTCGTCAACTACGGCTTCACCCGCAAGCGCGTGAAAGATCTGGAATCCAAGATCACTTCGCTGTGCGACACGCTGATCGACGCGGTGTGCGAACGTGGGGAGTGCGACTTCGTCTGGGACCTCGCGGCGCCCCTGCCGATGGCGGTCATCGGCGACATGCTCGGGGTGCGCCCGGAGGAACGCGAGATGTTTCTCAAGTGGTCCGACGATCTGGTCAGTTCCTTGAGCAGTACCGCGGCCGAAGCGGACGTGCAGGTAACGATGGATGCCTTCGCTGCTTACAGCGGATACATGATGGGAATGATCGAGGCCCGCAAGGCCGAACCGACGGACGACCTGGTCAGTGTCCTCGTGCATGCGGAGGTCGAAGGGTCACGCCTGGAGGACCATCAGATCGTCACCGAGGTTCTGCTGCTGCTGATCGGCGGCGACGAGACGACACGCCACACGCTGTCCGGCGGAACCAGGCAGCTGCTGCTGCATCCCGAGCAGCACCAGCGGCTGGCGGGCGACTTGGCTTTGCTGCCCAACGCGATCGAAGAGATGCTGCGCTGGACCGCGCCGGTGAAGAACATGGCCCGCACGATCACCGCCGACACCGAGTTTCACGGCACTGCGCTGCACGAGGGCGAGAAGATGATCCTGCTGTTCGAGTCGGCGAACTTCGACGAGAAGGTGTTCGAGGCGCCGGAGAGCTTCAACATCGAGCGCTACCCGAACAACCACCTGGCGTTCGGCTTCGGGACGCACTTCTGCCTGGGTAACCAGCTAGCCCGGCTGGAGCTGTCGATCATGCAGACGCGGCTGCTGCAACGCATTCCGGACATGCGGCTGGCCTCGGATGCCGCGCTGCCGTTGCGACCGGCGAACTTCGTCTCCGGTTTGGAGAAGATGCCGGTGACCTTTACCCCGAGCGCGCCGCTATCCGGCTAACCGCCGCAGACCGTGCGGTCCAGGGGACGACTGTTAGATGTCTGTGGGTTTAGCGACCCCAGCGTGCCGGCGACGATCTGAAGGCTGTGGTTGACGGCTCACCGGCGGTGGCGGTATTGGCGCGTCTTGTCTAAGTGGCGAAGATCGCCGCTGTTGGGTCTAGTGCAGGCGGTCGGCAAACTAAAAATATTCGTCGGGAAAAGGTGATCAGCTGCTCGGACCCGCGTAGGCCGCCCCTCCTCTTGTAGCCCCCGAGTCGTCCAATCAGTTTGGCATTCTCGCCTGAAACCGCGTCACATCGCCGTCGAATCCTATGGCTACCGAGATCACGTAATCGCGCACACGACTGCGGCTTGGGGTGAGAGCATGGGGAATGGAGCCTGGTTGTTGGATCGTTACCGCTGTGCGCTTCCCGGCTAGCGTGTGGTTACCGACTGCGCAGCATTGGTCGGTCAACCGCCGGAATTCATTATCGCCTTCGGCCACGATGGTCAACTCGCGTGCGCCGTGGAAAATGTCTTGGCACGCGCGCTTGAGCTCTCTTGAAGGGCTGAAGCGTTGAATCGCGGAGTTGCTTCGGCAAAGACGACAACAACACACGTGTGCAACCGGAGGCTGCTCCAGGCCACGCCAGAAATCGTCGCTGTAGTCGACCACCATGTCGTGCGAAAGCGAGCGGATTTCAGATGCGCATAGCGGTGATTGGAACGGGGTATCTGGGTACAACCCATGCTGCTTGTATGGCACACATTGGCCACGATGTCCTGGGTGTCGATACCGACCCGGGCAAGGTAGCCAAGCTTCAGTCCGGGGAGGTGCCGTTCTTCGAACCGGGCATCGATGACATCGTGCGGGACAACCTGACGTCGGGGCGCCTCCGCTTTACCGACTCTTACGTGGAAGCGGCAGATTTCGCGGACGTGCACTTTCTTACCGTAGGTACGCCACAAAGCGAATTGGGGTTCGGCGCGAACCTGTCGTACATAGACGCGGCGGTCGATACTCTGTCTCCGCATTTGAATAGACGAGCTCTGATCGTCGGGAAGTCGACGGTACCGGTGGGCACAGCCCAGCGGCTGGCAAGGCGTATGCGAAGCATTGCCCCTGCGGGTGACGATGTAGAGCTCGCCTGGAATCCCGAGTTCCTCCGCGAAGGATTTGCCGTGCGCGATACGTTGCACCCCGATCGCATTGTCGTCGGTGTGGAGAGCTCGCACGAAGGGCGGGCGGCGAAAACGCTTGCAGCGCTGTACAGCCCGCTGTCGACCGATGATGATATTCCGTTCTTGATCACGAGCCTGGCGACCGCTGAATTGGCCAAAGTGGCGGCCAACGCTTTTCTCGGAACAAAGATTTCATTTATTAACGCGATCTCTGAAGTGTGCGAAGCCGCATCCGCCGACGTGACTATGCTCGCCGCGGCCATCGGGGCTGACAAGCGCATCGGGCGGGAATTCCTGGATGCCGGGCTGGGTTTCGGCGGCGGATGCCTCCCGAAAGACATACGTGCCTTCATGACTCGGGCCGACGAGCTGGGCCTCGGCGATGTCGCCACATTTTTGCAGATCGTCGACAACATCAATATCAGACAACGCAGCCGGGTAATCGATGCCACTCGCGAAGTTTGTGGCTCGCTGGATGGGGCGCGAGTGGCGGTCCTTGGCGTTGCCTTCAAGCCGAACTCAGACGACATTCGTGACTCGCCGGCACTCGATGTCGTCGGGCAATTACAGCTACAGGGTGCCATTGTGAGCGTGTTCGACCCCAAAGCCATGGACAACGCGCGACAGGTGTTCCCGACGCCCAATTATTCGTTGTCAGCCTTGGATGCATGTCAGGGGGCCGATGTGATTCTGATTCTCACCGAGTGGGATGAATTTCGGGCACTGCAACCGGAAGAACTCGAAACGGTAACCGGATCGAAGCGCGTCGTCGATGCGCGTAATTGCCTTGACCCGCTGTGTTGGCGTGCGGCGGGCTGGAATTACCGGGGCTTCGGGCGTCCATGATGGTGCCGCAACTAAGGCAAACGCAACCGCAGGGGGAAAAGCCGTGAGAGTCCTCGTTACCGGTGGGGCAGGGTTCCTCGGATCACATCTGTGCGATCTGCTGATCGCCCACGACCATACGGTTGTATGCCTGGACGATCTCTCAACCGGCTGGCGCACCAACATCGAGCATCTCGCTACGTCTGCCAAATTTTCACTCATCGAGGCGAGCGTCCTTGAGCCCGTTGACATCTACGGCAGGTTCGACGGTGTGATTCACCTCGCCAGCCCTGCGTCGCCGTCCGCATACCTGGATAGGCCCATCTTCACTCTGCGGACGGGGTCGGAGGGAACGCGGAATGTGCTCGAGTTCGCCGTCGCCAAATCCGCACGCTTCATCCTCGCGTCAACCAGTGAAGTTTATGGTGAACCCCTGATTCACCCGCAGCCAGAAGAATATTGGGGCAACGTCAATCCCGCCGGACCACGAAGTGTCTACGACGAGGCCAAACGATACGCAGAGGCGTTGACGACGGCATACCGCACCTACTGTGGCGCAGACACCGGAATTCTGCGGATTTTCAACACTTACGGCCCTCGGATGCGCCCCGATGACGGGCGCGTTGTCTCCAGTTTCATTGACCAGGCCCTGAATTCCAGACCCCTGACCGTTTTCGGCGACGGTACACAGACCCGAAGCCTTTGCTATGTGGACGACCTGGTTCATGGGATCCTGGCGATGCTGGATTCCAGCGAGCCAGGACCAATTAACCTCGGCAACCCAGTGGAACTGAGCGTCGTCGAGATCGCCGAATTGGTGCTCGAGCTAAGTGGTTCCTCATCCCGGATAGAGCTGCACCCGCTGCCACAAGATGATCCCACCCGCCGGCGACCCGACATCACAAGAGCGCGTGATCGGCTTGGGTGGAACCCTCAAGTTTCGGTGCGTGAGGGGATCGCACGCACTGTCGAGTGGCATGTAAAGGAAGTCGAGAAGCTGGCCTCGTGAACGCGGCTGATGTCCCGATCTTGCTCGACGTGAAGCATCTGACGAAGACATTTCGTAAGTTGCGCGCCGTGGACGATGTGTCCTTCTCCGTTTACCAAGGCGAAATCGTTGGCCTGGTCGGTCCGAATGGAGCGGGCAAGTCGACGATCGTGCACATGCTCTCAGGGTTGATTACGCCAAGTGCGGGCACATTTTCCTTGTTCGGTAAAAGTTTGGACGCAGATCGCGAGTGGATACTGCAACGACTAAATTTCACCTCGCCCTATGTGGCATTTCCGGCCCGGCTGACGGTACGGGAAAATCTGACCGTTTATGCCCGGATATATAACGTCAGTAACCCGATGGCTAAAATCGCCGAACTGCTCGAACGGTTCGGCATAAGCAAGTTGGCGCGGAAGCCGATATCACGACTGTCCTCCGGTGAGATCGCGCGCGCGGGCCTGTGTAAAGCATTCCTGAACGATCCCGAATTGTTGTTACTCGATGAACCGACCGTCTATCTTGACCCGTTGATCGCACTCGAAGTGAGAGACGCCTTGCTGGATCTACAACGAAGTCGCGGTACCAGTATTCTCTATACCTCACACAATATGGCCGAAGTGCAGCGGATGTGTAGTCGAGTTGTCTTTCTAAGCCATGGCAGAAACATTGCAAGCGGTAGCCCAATCGAGGTCACCCGGGCCGTCTTATCGGAGCGCCGGGACGAACCCGCTCTCGAAGAGGTATTTATCCACATCGCCAGGCGGCAAAGAGATGCGACTCCATAGAATCGAGGCAGTCGTCCTGCGCCATATGTACGAACTGCGCCACAACGGCAATCACTTGATCAACATGGTGTATTTCCCCGTGGTGAATATCGTAATGTGGGGCTTCCTCACTATCTACCTTACCAATCACCAACGCCTACAACTGGGCCTCATAAGCTCGCTCCTCGGGGGCGTTGTTTTGTGGGGCTTGTTTTATGGCTTCCAGCGTGACATGGCGCAGGGATTTCTTGAAGAGGTTTGGACGCGAAACCTTGTCGGCCTCTTCAGCTCACCGCTCAGCGTGGCAGAGTACATTTACGCATTGGTCTGCGTGAATCTGATCAAGGCGTTCTTTGGATTGGCCTTGGAATCCGTTATTGCACTGCTCTGCTATCACTTCAATATTTTTCCGTTACTGATCGAATTCGTGCCGTTTATTGCGGTCCTCATGTTCTTTGGCTTCTCAATCGGCGTCGTAATCACCAGCCTGATCGTGCGGTACGGATCGAAGCTTGAAGGACTGGCCTGGAGCTTCGCCGGTATCCTGATGCCCTTTTCCTGCGTTTTCTACCCGCTGAACACGCTGCCGGTTTTCCTGCATCCACTCGCACTGGCGCTACCCACCACTCATTCGTTCGAAGGGATGCGGCAGCTGCTCGCGGGTGGGGGATTCTCGATTTCGGACTTCCGATCCGGCATCACGCTGGACATCGCGTACCTAGCACTGGCGATTTTGTTGTTCCGGAGGATGTTCGAGTCGGCTCGATCGCGGGGCTTGCTGATCAAGATGGAGTAGGCAGAGGTTCGTTGTGTTAGGCGTCTCGCATGACTGACGGGGCGGCGACGCCGCCGTCACCCTTTTCGCGCAGCAAGTTCCGGAGCCGGCGCAGCTGGGACCGCGTCAATCGAGTCGTGCCGTAGCCGGTGCTGCCGTCACGAATGTGATCGAGGTGGAGCAGGGTGTCAGGATCGTAGAGATAGCTACGGTCGTGCGCTGTATCAGTGTATGAAGTTCGGTCGAGGCGAACCAGACGCTCTTCATAGTCGAGCATGCCGATCGCTTTCAGCCTTTCGCGCACTCTGTCAAATGAATTCGCGTCGACGATCTCAGCGATCTGATCTTGGCCCACGGCGACATTCAGATAACAGGCGACTGCAGCCACCGATTCGGCAGGTTGCTGGGTGATCGCCGCATAGCTCAGGATGAGCGCGCCGTTCCTCCGATGGCGCCCATAGAGGTCGAGCGAACTCGACATGAGAGCGATAGTGTGCTCGAAGTCGACGTCGAACATGGTCATGAAGGATGCCGTCGCATCGGCTAAATCGCGCCACGTGTAGACGACCTTGGCGGCGTGCAATTGAGCAAGACTTAGGCCAGCAGCGTCAAGCGAATGACATTTGACGACCGCGTGCGCACAGGCCGCCGGCAGGCCGCATAGGAAGCGATGCAGGTTCTCGTCGTAGCCGCCATAGACCTCCTCCGCAGTAAGGCGCAGCAGGGCCATGGTGACGTTGTAGGACCACGTCGACGCGCTGCGCGGCATTCCATTGCAGATAACGAGCATCGCGATCCCTCGGTCGGCAGATCAGTGGGCAATTCAAGGTTAGTTGGCACATCGGTAGGCACAGCCCGGCTTTCGCCATCGTCTTAGGTTGTACTACCGATGGCTGAGGGGCTAAGCGGAGTAGCCCATCTCGATGAGAAGCTGGGAGTAGGACCCGAACCGACGCAACTCTTCATCGGCCAGCGCGGCAGCGTCGGTCTTTCTAGGCTCCCGGATAACCGATTCTTTATTGCCGTCCGGATTACCGGTTACTTGGTCGATGGAAGCAATTCTTTCGAGCGCACTCAGGTCCCATCCAAGACCGAGCTGAGAACAAATCTGGGGAAAATAACTCCGGGGGTCTGCGACGATATCCTCGTATCGAAAAAGTGGCGCGCCCTTCATGGCATCTAAAAACGTAAAGTAGGAATTTAGGTAATGCTCGGCAGTGAGATTCGCGCGTATCGCTCGATGTGAGCGCAGGCTCGCGAGTTGGTCGCCAGGATGACGGACCACGACGATCGGAGATAAACAAAAACGTCCGGCTACTGCCAAGTCGAGGCTGGAGGCATGCGCTACGGGCCAGACAAAGGGTATGCCGATGAAATCTACATAGTTAAAATCACGAACGACGAGGTTGCGGCCCAGCTTTTCCGATGCGGAATGCAGGCATTCCAGTAATTCGCCGAAGCGTGGTGGGTACCCTAACTCGTGCTCATCGAATGTAGATATGGCTGCGGCTAACTCGGGTGACCACTTGCGAATCTGAACAATCGGATTCAAGTACCCGTTGTAGAGAGCCGATGAACGCGGGTTGGTCTCGCTGAGCAGAACGACCTCAGGCAGTGCTGCTATTACGCGAGCCAATATGGTGACGCCACATCCACCCAAGTTGCGAATGACCGGAAGACGGGGAAGTTCGCGCTGCACAGCAGATACTCGAAGCTCTGGACGAGTCATAGGGGCAGGCGAGGTCCTACCCGTGCAGCGTAGGTCGCAGCACAGCTTCACACCATTGCGCCGCACGGGCGAAAAGGGATCGCTCTTTGAAGAAGATCGCATTGCCCCAGGAATTGGGGATCGTCTGCGCATTATTAAAGTAGTAGGAAATAGTTTCGTTTTCATCGATGTGGTAGATCACCACGTGCCAGGCATAGCCTAGTGAGCGCATAAGCGCCACAGTGGGTCCCAAGTGCCCGTGCGTCCCCGCTCCGAACGCGTGCTGAGAATCCCAGAATTCGGTCATCACGACTGGAATATCGGGCTCGCCGAGACCCTTGATGATCTCGATGTCGGCACCCTCGGCGTCGATCTTGAGAATTCCGATCTGTTCGGGAATCTCGACTTTCTGTCGAAGGCTGGCGAGGCTCCGGACTTGGACCTCGACGGCATCGGCGAACCGGATGCTTGTGCCCAGTGGATGATCGACCAGGCTGTGGAATAGCGAGGCGTCCAGCCCCTCAGCGCCGTTCGCCGCTGCCGCGATATTGAGCTTGCCCTCGCCATCCGCCGCGCCGATTGCGCTTGGCGATGCGGTGAAGTCTGCCCTGCCGCCGAGCCGGTCCTGAAGAGCCGCAAAGCTCGCCGGGAAGGGCTCGAACGCGTAGACCCGGCAACCACAGTCGAGGAGACGTTCGGCGACATCACCGAGATGGGCGCCGACGTCGACCACAGTGCGGTTGTCGATGTACGACGAAACATGTTGTAAAAGGCCGATTTCGGGATTGAGCGCGGAGAACTCATCGGCGTTCGGCGCGACGACGGGTGCGCTCGGGCGGGTCGAGGAGCCAAGGTCGGCGACGACCGCGGTCAGCGAACGGATTTCCGCGACGAGCCACGTCTGGTGCTGCTCGGCCTGCGCCTCCAGCTTGGCGATCAGGCCAAGCGTGCGGGCCAGCGCGTCGATGATGCTGCTGTCGTTCAGCACCAGGGTCTCGATGTACTGCTCGAGCTCACGCTTAAATTCGGCGAACTCGTCTAGTTTGACGACAACATCGTCACGCTCGGTCATGATTGGGCGACCGTCGCGCTCACGTTGCGTCTGGGCATCAGGTCCTCGTATATCGAGGTGATCGGTCGCCCCGCATCGAGCGAGTCCCAAATCCACTCGCTTGCACCGGCCGCGGTGAAATACCCGCTCAATCGCGCGGCCCTGGCGCGAACGTCGGCCTGGCGGTCCGGGGTGGTCAGGGCTTCGATAGACGCGAGCACGGCGGCGCGATCATATGGCGCGATGGCGCCGAGGTCGAAGCGCTCGACAAAGCCGCCAGCACAGGTGGCGGGACTGCCGACCACCAGCATCGGCAGGTGCGAGGTCGCCATCATGGTGACCATCCGGCTGGGCAGGCTCAGCTCGGCGATGGCGCGCACGGCAAGCGGGCTCAGACCATCGAGCGTGTCGGTGGGAACGACGGCGAATGCGTACTCGCCGAGCACCCTCGGCAGGTCATCTTCGGCGATTGGATTCCGTTGCACGATGCCGTCCGCGGCAAGTTCGTCCCGGTCGTATTCCAGCCCCGGCGGATTGATTTGATTGCAATACCAGTCGATGGTCACGCCGGCACCCCGAAAAATCTGCCGCAGCATGTCTAGCCACCGCTGACCCCAGATGTTGCCGAGCAGAACCCCGCGACGCGGGTCGATGCCTGGCGCGGACGACGCTGCATCACGTTCCACGATGTGGTCGGCAACGACTGGAGGCATGACCCAGAACGGCATGTCGTATTTCTCTTCATAGGCATCGCGCATTTCGGGGCCGATCACCAGCCGCAAGCTTGCCTTCTCCAGGAGTTCGCGCATCAGGCCGTCGGTGATCCCGTCTGCACAGACGTTTTTGTCGTCCATGACGTAGACGGCCAGGGGCGCGCCGAGCAGCTCGTGGGCGGCCAGCGCCAGAGTTGCTTCCGCCGGCGTGTAGGGGACGCAAAGTATGCGTCTGATGTTCACGCCCGCGAGGCTCGATTTGAGCCAGGCCAATATCACCGGCCTCGCGGCCTGGGCAAGTGGAAGCCGCAGTCTCACACAGCCGAAATCTGTTGCCCCGTCGTAGAAATCCTCAGCGCGAAGCGAGATGATCGATCTCTGGTCGGGAAAGATTCTCAGCAACAATGTGCCGGTTCCATGCAGGGGGTTGACCTCGCAGGCGGTGATCACAAGATCCACGGAGTCGGGCAGGCTCGCCAGGTCCACCTCTTCGATGCTTGCCGCCGCGTCAACTTCCCCGGAGAGGATGGCCTGCAACCGCGCGCGCGCCTTTTCGGCGATGACCAGTGGGCTGCCGATCATTTCACAGCTCCTCCGATAGGTGTTGCAGGCGTCCGGACAAATTTCCCGTCACGGAGCCGGCCGTCTTGGAGCCTAACCATTTCATCGATGCACTGCTGCAGGTTATATTCTATCTTCCACTCCGGAAAATGTGATCGTATCTTTTGGAGATCCGATATGTAGCAAATATGATCGCCGGTCCTGTTGTCCGCATTCAGCTGGTATTTCAAGGGGTGGCCCATCCCGTCGAGAATGTCAATCGTCTCAAGAATCGATAGGCTGTTCTCCCGGCCGCCGCCAAGGTTGTATACCTCGCCGTTTCGTGGTTGCGAGTAGAAGTCCAGGAATAGCCTCGCTACATCGTCGCAATGAATTTGATCTCTAACCTGTTTTCCTTTGTATCCGAAAATGGTGTAATCGCGTCCGGTCAGGGCGCATTCAACGATATAGGCCAGATAGCCATGCAGTTCCACCGCGGCGTGCAGGGGACCGGTCAGGCATCCGCACCGAAATATGCCGATCGGCATGTTGAAATAACGGCCGAATTCCTGTGCTAGGACGTCGGCCGCGACCTTCGAAGCGCCGAACAGCGAATGTAGGCAACCGTCAATCGACATCGTTTCGTCGATCGCCCGCAGGCCGTCAGCGTAGTCGTAGCGGGTGCGGTGCTCCTCCAGCGGCAGGAAGTTGGGACGGTCACCATAGACCTTGTTCGTGCTTGTGAAGCAGAACGGGGATTCGGGGCAAAAATCGCGAGCCGCCACGAGGATATTCAGGGTGCCCACCGCGTTGACGTCAAAGTCATCGTATGGGATTTTGGCTGCCAAGTCGTGGGACGGCTGGGCCGCGGTGTGAATGATGAAATCCGGACGATGCTCCGCGACGACGTCTCTGATTAGCTGCCGATCACGGATGTCGGCATCAATATGACGGTAGCGGCGATACTGGTCTTTGAGGCTGGCGACTACTGTCGCGGTCGATCCGGCCGGACCGAAGAATTGCCGGCGCATGTCATTGTCGACGCCGATGACTTCCCACCCGCGCGAGATCAGAGCGCTTACACATGCCGACCCAATGAGACCCGCGGAACCAGTTATCAGCGCCTTCACTGGGCCTCCTTTCGTCAGCGCCCGCTGTTCGTTGGAGGTTAGAGTACGGTGCGCTGGCGTTTCGCATGCCCGATCGACTACTCAACGCCCCAATCGTGATGGACGACATCCACCTCGGCCGGAGACCAGAGTCGAGCCGCCGATGTGCGCCGGAAGACGCTTGACGAATTCACTGGTTGCGGTAAACGCTCCTCCGCGGTTGGTATTCACCACCGACGGTCGACGATCAGCGCCCTTTGAATTGCGGCGCGCGCTTCTCCTTGAAGGCCAGCGGGCCTTCCTTGGCGTCGTCGGACAGGAATACACCGATGCCGAGCTTGGTGTCGATCTTGAACGCGTCGTTCTCCGGCAAACCCTCGGTCTCCCGGATCGAGCGCAGGATGGCCTGCACGGCCAGCGGCCCGTTGTTCGAAATCACGTCGGCGATCTCGAGTGCCTTCTCCAGCGCGCTGCCGTCGGGTACGACGTAGCCGATGAGGCCGTACGACAGGGCTTCCGTGGCGGTGATGTGCCGTCCGGTCAGCAGCAGGTCCGCGGCGATCGTGTACGGAATCTGACGCACCAGGCGCACCGCCGAGCCGCCCATCGGGTACAGGCTCCACTTGGCCTCTGAAATGCCGAACTTGGCGCTCTCGCCCGCGATGCGGATGTCGGTGCCCTGCAGGATCTCGGTGCCGCCCGCGATGGCCGGTCCCTCCACGGCCGCGATCAGCGGCTTGGTCAGCCGACGGCCCTTCAGCAGCGCGTCGATGCGCGACGGGTCGTAGCTGCCGTCTTTGAACGAGTCGCCCGGCGGACGCGCGGTCGCGGCTTTGAGGTCCATGCCCGCGCAGAAGTACCCGCCGGCCCCGGTCAGGATGCAGCACCGGATGTCGGGATCGGTGTCGACGCGGTCCCAGGCCTCGACCATGATCGAGAGCATCTCGGTGGAAAGCGCGTTGCGGGCCTCCGGGCGGTTCAGCGTCAGGATCAGGGTGTGTCCGCGCTGCTCAATGAGGGCGTCGGCCTTCTTTTCTGACTCGCTCACCGATGGTCACCTTCCTGTGCGCCGGTCGGAAACTTGTCAGGAAATGTAACACGTTCTAATTTAGGTCCCGTGGCCTTGAATATTGCCGATTTGGCGGAGCACGCCATCGATGCCGTCCCCGACCGTGTCGCCTTGATCTGCGGCGACGATCAGCTGACCTACGCCGAGCTCGAGGAGAAAGCCAACCGCCTCGCGCACTACCTGCAAGAGCAGGGCGTAAAGAAGGACGACAAGGTCGGCCTGTACTGCCGCAACCGCAACGAGATCGTCATCGCGATGCTGGGCATCGTCAAAGCCGGCGCGATTCTGGTCAACGTCAACTACCGCTACGTCGAGGGCGAACTCCGCTACCTGTTCGACAACTCCGACATGGTCGCGCTGGTGCACGAGCGGCAGTACTCGGATCGGGTCGCCAACGTACTGCCGGACACCCCGGACGTCACGACGATCTTGGTGATCGAGGACGGCAGTGACGCCGACTACCAGAGCTATGGCGGAGTAGAGTTCTACTCCGCGATCGCCGACAGCTCGCCCGAGCGTGACTTCGGTGAACGCAGTGCGGACGATATCTACCTGCTCTACACCGGCGGTACGACGGGCTTCCCCAAGGGCGTGATGTGGCGACATGAGGACATCTACCGGGTGCTGTTCGGCGGAACCGACTTCGCCACAGGCGAATTCATCAAGGATGAGCACGACCTCGCCAAGGGTGCCGCCGCCAATCCGCCGATGATTCGACACCCGATCCCGCCGATGATCCACGGCGCCACCCAATCGGCCACCTGGATGTCGATCTTCTCGGGCCAAACCACCGTTCTTGCACCGGAATTCAACGCCGACGAGGTCTGGCGCACGATTCACAAGCACAAAGTGAACCTGTTGTTCTTCACCGGCGACGCGATGGCACGGCCGCTGCTCGACGCCCTGTTGGCACACCAGGAAAAAGGCAACGAGTACGACCTGTCGTCGCTGTTCCTGCTCGCCTCGACCGCGGCGTTGTTCTCGCCGAGCATCAAGGACAAGTTCCTTGAACTGCTGCCGAACCGGGTCATCACCGACTCGATCGGCTCCTCGGAAACCGGGTTCGGCGGCACCAGCATCGTCGCCAAGGACGCACCGCACAGCGGCGGCCCGCGCGTGACGATCGACCACCGCACCGTCGTCCTCGACGACGACGGTAACGAGGTCGAACCCGGTTCCGGTGTGCGGGGTTTCATCGCGAAGAAGGGCAACATCCCGGTCGGCTACTACAAGGACGAGAAGAAGACCGCCGAGACGTTCAAGACGATCAACGGTGTGCGCTATGCGATCCCGGGTGACTATGCGACCGTCGAGGAGGACGGCACGGTGACCATGCTGGGTCGCGGTTCGGTGTCGATCAACAGCGGCGGTGAGAAGATCTATCCCGAGGAGGTCGAGGCCGCTTTGAAGGGGCATCCCGACGTCTTCGATGCGTTGGTGGTCGGGGTGCCCGATCCCCGTTACGGCCAGCATGTGGCCGCCGTCGTCCAGGCCCGGCCCGGAGCGCGGCCGACGCTGTCCGATCTTGACGCTTTCGTGCGTGCCGAGATCGCGGGATACAAAGTACCGCGCAGTCTTTGGCTGGTCGACGAGGTGAAGCGCTCACCGGCCGGGAAACCCGACTACCGGTGGGCCAAGGAGCAGACCGAGGCGCGACCTGCCGACGACGTGCACGCCGCGCACGCGACCGCTTGACCGACTTCGTCAAGAGTCACCGCGACGCACCCGAAGACTTCTTCGCGTGTGAAGCCGCTGGGCTGCAATGGCTTTCAGCCGTCGAGGGTGGCGTCCCCTGCGTGCCGGTGCTATCGGTGGACGCGACGAGTCTGACACTGCGGCGGCTCGATTCGGTGAATCCGACCGCACAGGCGGCTGCTGAGTTCGGCGGCCGGTTGGCCGTCACCCACGACGGGGGAGCCGCAGGTTTCGGTGCCGGGCCCGATGACTGGGATGGCCCGGGATTCTTTGGGCCGTTATCGCGGCCGTTGCCGATGTCGCTCCGGTCGTGCGAACGCTGGGGCGAGTTCTACGCCGACGAGCGGCTGGCGCCGATGGCCGAGCTCGCGGCGCCGCGCCTGGACGCCGCGACCCGTGCCGCGGTCGGCGATGTCGCGGCGCGCTGCCGGGCGGGAGACTTCGACGACGACGATCCGCCCGCCCGGCTGCACGGCGACCTATGGGGCGGCAACGTGATGTGGACCCCCGACGGAGTCGTGCTGATCGACCCCGCCGCGCACGGCGGCCACCGCGAGAACGACCTGGCGATGCTCGCACTGTTCGGCTGCCCGCACTACGACGCAATCGTCGACGGCTACCAACGGGTGCACCCGTTACGGTCGGCCTGGCGCGGCCGCATCGGCCTGCACCAGCTCTTCGCACTACTCGCACATGTTGTGTTGTTCGGCGGCGGGCACGCACAACGGACCGGTGTCTGTGCCCGGTCCGCGTTGGCTCTGTGAGAAGCATCTACAGTCAAGTCGTGAACGGCGCGCAGGCTCTGATCAATACCTTGGTCGACGGCGGCGTCGACGTGTGCTTCGCCAATCCCGGCACTTCGGAGATGCACTTCGTCGCCGCGTTGGACACCGTTCCGCAGATGCGTGGCGTGTTGACTCTGTTCGAAGGCATTGCCACCGGGGCGGCCGACGGCTACGCCCGGATCGCCGGCAAGCCCGCTGCGGTGCTGCTGCATCTGGGCCCCGGGTTGGGCAACGGGCTGGCCAACCTGCACAACGCGCGGCGGGCCCGCGTCCCGATGGTGCTCGTCGTCGGTGACCACGCTACGTATCACAAGAAGTACGACGCCCCACTGGAATCCGATATCGACGCACTGGCCGGCAGCGTCTCGGGGTGGGTGCACCGAACCGATGACACAGCCGACGTCGCCGCCGATGCAGCCGAGGCGATCGCAAGAACTGTTGCCAGTCAACGGATCTCCACGCTGATCCTGCCCGCGGACACCTCATGGACAGACGGCGCCCACACCGACGGCGTATCGGTTCAGCAGCCGAAGCCGGTCGACGTCGACACCGAGGCCGTGGAATCAGCTGCCGCGGTGTTGCGATCCGGCGAACCCACGGTTCTGCTGATCGGCGGCGGCGCCACCCGCGGCAGCGGTTTGACGGCGGCCGTTCGGATCGCGGAGGCCACCGGAAACCGTTCGTACTGCGAGACATTTCCGACGCGACTGGAGCGTGGTGCTGGAGTTCCTGCAGTCGAACGCATTCCGTACTTCGCCGAAGCCGTTGTCGCACAACTTGAGGGCACCAAACACTTGATCTTGGCCGGTGCGCCGTCACCGGTGTCGTTCTTCGCCTACCCGGGCAAGCCGAGCGATCTGGTGCCGGAGGGCTGCAGCGTCCACGTGCTGGCCGGGCCAAACGGTGCCGCCGCGGCACTTGCGGCGCTCGCTGACGAGCTGGCGCCCGGCACGACGGCCACCGTCGCGATACCGTCGCGCCCCGAATTGCCCACCGGCCCATTGACGGCCGTGTCGGTGGCAGACGTCGTCGGTGCGCTGCTGCCCGAACACGTGATCGTTGTCGACGAGTCCAACACGTCCAGTGTGCCGTTGACGGCGGCGACCGCCGGTGCGCCCGCCCACGATTGGCTGACACTGACCGGCGGAGCCATCGGCTATGGCATTCCGGCCGCCGTCGGCGCCGCGGTCGCCGCGCCCGACCGGCCGGTGCTGTGTTTGGAATCCGACGGGTCGGCGATGTACACGATCTCGGGTCTGTGGACGCAGGCGCGGGAAAAACTCGACGTCACGACCGTCATCTACAACAACAGCGCGTATGACATCCTGCGGATCGAGCTGCAGCGAGTCGGGGCCGGCGCCACGCCCGGCCCCAAAGCGCTGGACTTGCTCGACTTATCGCGACCAACAATAGATTTCGTCAAGATCGCCGAGGGACTCGGTGTTCCGGCCCGCCGCGTCACCGCTGCCGAGGACTTCGCCGACGCCCTGCGCAGCGCCTTCGCCGAGCCTGGTCCCCACCTGATCGACGCGATCGTGCCGTCAATCCTCGGCTAGGACCTCGTCGACGACCCAGTCGGCCAACGTGTTGACCACGTCGACCCCTACCTCGTATCCGCCCTCACCGACGTCGGCCGCAACCGCGACACCGACCGTCCCGGAGACGATTGCAAACTGGCGGACCAGGTACCCTCCTGTGATTCCCGGGCCCCAACCGCCCTTTGCGGCATAGCCTTTCGCTGCCAAGCCCCAACGGTGATCGGAGCTGAGGTTGCGCATCAGGTCGAGGACACGCGACGCATCGGGTACCTGTGGCAGACCGGCGGCAAAACGGGCCTGGTCGGCCAGCGACCAACGGGTCTGACCGAACGGGGTGTATTCGGCACGCAGTCGCCGTGATTCGACCACGGTCGCCTCATCGCCTGCGTCACGGATGACGGACTGCACGAGCTGTGCAGCGGGTTCGCCAAGCTGCGCCCACAGTTGTTCTGCCGCGGCATTGTCGGATTGCGTGATCGTCGCGAACAGCTGATCGGGGCTCGCCGAGCCTGCGCGCCATGCGGCAATAGCAAGCGGCACCTTGATCGTCGACCACGCCACTCCGGCGGTCCACTCGCCGAGGGAAATAGGCTCTGCGCCAATGGAAGCGATCGCGACGCCGACCTTCCCGGGCAGTGTCAACGCGTCGAGGCTCGCTTCCAGTGCGTGATTCACGTCAGCGGTGGATCGGTATTACCGGGTCAGCGCAGTCGACTCCTTCGGCCGACAGCTGCCGCTTGAGGATCTTGAATGTCGCGGTGCGAGGTAGGCCGGTGCTGAGCCGGACGTATGCCGGCCACTGCTTGGGCCCCAGGTCGGGCTGCTCGGCGAGAAACGCGCGAAACTTGTCCGCGTCGAATTCCGCACCCGTCGCCAACACCAGCGCTGCCATCACCTGGTCGCCGACGGCCGGATCCGGCACGGCGTACACCGCCACCTCCATTACGTCCGGATGGCGTGCCAATACCCGTTCGATGGGCGCTGTGCCGAGGTTTTCGCCGTCGACCCGTAGCCAGTCGCCGAGGCGTCCGGCGAAATACGCGTATCCTGCCTCGTCGCGGTAGGCCAGGTCGCCGCTGTGATAGATGCCACCGGCCATTCGTTGCGCGTTGGCCTCCGGGTTTTTGTAGTAGCCCTCGAAACGCCCTGCGCCGGTGACGTTCACCAACTCACCGACCACACCGACCGGGCAGGGTTCACCGGTGTCGACGTCGACGATCTGAACCTCGTCGGGCAGCGGACCCAAAGCCCCGACCGGGGTATCCGGCGTCCGCCCGATGGCAATCCCACCCTCGGTTGAGCCGAACCCGTCGATGACCCGGCAGCCGAACCTGGTGGCGAAGCGGTCGATGTCGGCGGGTGCGCCTTCGTTCCCGTAGACCGCTCGCAACGGATTGTCGGCGTCGTCCGGACGCTCGGGTTGGGCCAGCACATACGACAGCGGCTTTCCCACGTAGTTGGCGTAGGTGGCGCCGTAGCGGCGGACGTCTGGCAGGAATCCAGACGCAGAGAATTTGCGCCGCAACACCATTGAGCCTCGGCAGGCCAACGCCACCGCCCATCCGACCAGCACCGCGTTGGAGTGGAACAACGGCATCGATGCGTAGCAGACGTCGCTCGGGCCGAGTCCGAAGCGATCGGTCATCGTCACGCCCGCAATCGCGACCTTCCCGTGGCTGCACATGACCGCCTTGGGATCGCCGCTGGTGCCCGAGGTGTAGATCAGCATGAACAGGTCGTCGGCCGAAGCGGACTGAAATTGCAGCGGTGCGTCGCGGTGCGCGGTCACCTCGTCGCGCCATGCGGTGGAATCCACATTGATGTGCTCGGTATCGCCCAGTGGGGCAGCCGAATTCGTGTCCGCCAACACCAATTGACAATCAGCATGGTCGATGTCGAGTTGCAGCGCCGCGCCGCGACGCACCGGGTTCAGACCGACCGGGACGATCCCGGACATGCCTGCCGCGACCAGGACGGCTGAGAAGAACGGCGTGTTCTCCAACAAGACCCCGACATGCGGGGGTCGGTCCGGGTCGAGGCGCGCGCGCAGCGTCGCGGCAATTGCGGCGCCGTGTCGCAGATGGTCGCGCCAGTTGACGTAGGAGTCCTCGAAGTAGACGCCCCGATCGTCGACATCAACGAGCGGCCGAAGCAGATCGACAACGGTCGGAAGCGGGTCCACAGTTAGGCGGGAGTGTCCGCCAATTCGCGGCCGATGCGCAGCAGTTGCCCGGTCGCGCCGCCCACTGCGAACTCAGTCTGCTTGGCTGCCAGGAAATATCGGTGCACCGGGTGGTCGGTGTCGATGCCGACACCACCGTGGATATGCACGATGCTGTGCGCCACCCGGTGTCCGGCATCGGCCGCCCAAAAGGCCGCGGTCGCGACCTCGGTGTCGGCCGGCAGGTCCTCGCTGAGCCGCCACGCCGCCTGGGTCAACGTCAGCCGCAGGCCCTTGACGTCGATGTAGCCGTCGGCCAGCCGTTGCCCCACCGCCTGGAAACTGCCGATCGGACGGTCGAATTGCTCACGCGTCTGCGCGTATTCGGCGGTCAACTGCAGCCCGCGTTCGAGCACGCCGAGCTGAAAGGCGGCATGACCCAGCACGCCGAGGGTGGAAATCCAGGAGACGACCTCCGCACCGCCGACGATCCGTTGCGCGGAAACCTCGACGCCGT
Organism: Mycobacterium cookii; assembly: GCF_010727945.1. Classification (NCBI taxonomy): domain Bacteria; kingdom Bacillati; phylum Actinomycetota; class Actinomycetes; order Mycobacteriales; family Mycobacteriaceae; genus Mycobacterium; species Mycobacterium cookii. Next base: position 2,818,684 of record NZ_AP022569.1, on the reverse strand, counting down.
CCAGTCGGAGATGCCCGATGCTGCCGAGTCCGGTGGTCTCCAGCGCAGTCACCGTCACGCCGGCATCGTCAGCAGCGACCAGGAAAACGGAAGTGCCCGAATCGGTTTCCGCGGGAACGAGGAAGCCGTCTGCCACCGGACCGTAGGCGATCTGGGTGCGAGTTCCGGTCAGTCGGTAGCCGTCACCCGAGCTGGCGGCCTGCACCGGGCCGTCGCCCATTTCGCCGTCGAGCGCGACGGCGAGCACCTTCTTGCCGCTCACCGCGGGAACGCCCCACTCCTGCTGGAGTTCTGCGGGCCCGAACCGGGCCAACGCTCCGGCGGCCAGCACCACCGACTCCAGGTATGGCACCGCGGCGAGCTGACGGCCTAGGCCGACCAGCACGGCGACCTCCTCGAGCACGCCAAACCCGCCTCCGCCCAGCGACTCCGGGGCGGCGGTGGAAAGGATGTCGGCGTCGACGAGCTTGCTCCACAATTCACGGTCGAATCGTTGGTCGAGCCCATCCAGCTTGCGCTGATGCTCGGGCGTGCACACCGCGTCGACGATCGTGGTGACCAGGCCACCGAGATCTTCGGCGGCTTCGGTTGTCGAGAAGTCCATGGGTTCTCCAGAATTCGTTAGCGGTTGGCTCGGGGCAGGCCGAGCGCCACCATGCCGATGATGTCGCGCTGCACCTCGTTGGTGCCACCGCCGAAGGTCAGAATCAGGCAGGCCCGGTGCATCCGCTCGACCCGGCCGCGGAGCAGTGCGCCGGGCGAATCCTGTCGCAGCGTCGCCGCTGTGCCCAGCACCTCCATCAGCAGCCGGTAGGCCTCGGTGGCCAGTTCGGTGCCGAACACCTTGGCCGCCGAGGCGTCGGCCGGCGACGGCGACGCGGAGTCCGACGAGGCCAGCTCCCAGTTGATCAGCTTGAGCACTTCAACCTTGGCGTGCACGCGGGCCAGGTTGAGCTGCACCCATTCCGAGTCGATCAGCCGGGCGCCGCCGGCGTCCTTGGTGTTCTGCGCCCACTCGCGAACTTGGTTGAGCGCCATGATGATCGGCATGGGCGACACCAGCGCGACACGCTCGTGGTTGAGCTGGTTGGTGACCAGCTTCCAACCGGCATTCTCCTCACCCACCCGGTTTGCGACCGGAACGCGGACGTCTTGGTAGTAGGTGGCGCTGGTGTCGACACCCGACATGGTGTGCACCGGCGTCCAAGAGAACCCTTCGGCAGTGGTCGGCATGATCAGCATCGAGATGCCGCGGTGCTTCTTGGCTTCGGGGTTGGTGCGGACGGCCAGCCAGACGTAGTCGGCGTAGGCGATCAGGCTCGTCCACATCTTCTGGCCGTTGACCACGTAGTCGTCGCCGTCACGCACTGCGGTGGTCCGTAGGTTCGCCAGGTCGGTGCCGGCGCCGGGCTCGGAGTAGCCGATCGAGAAGTGCAGGTCACCTGCGGCGATCTTGGGTAGGAAGAATTTCTTCTGCTCCTCGGACCCGAAGTGCATGATGGTCGGCGCGACACTGTTGATGGTCAGGAACGGCACCGGCGCGCCGGCGATCGCGGCCTCGTCGGTGAAGATCAGCGAGTCCATCGGGGAGCGGTCCTGACCGCCGTACTTCTTGGGCCAGTTGAGCGTGAGCCACCCGTCTTTGCCCATCTGGGAGACGGTCTCGCGGTAGACGTTGCCTTCGCCGACCTCACCCGATGTCGAGCTCAGCGCTTCGCGACGTTCGGGGGTGATCAGCTTCTCGAAGTACGACCGCAGTTCGCGACGCAGCTCTTCCTGCTCGGGCGTGTAACTGATGCGCATTCCGGCCGCCTCCAGTCGTCGGTGGATTTTCGGCAGCCAGCATCGACGGCCACCCATTCGCCTTCCTGGTTGTAACACGTTCTAGTCTGAGGGTCCAGCGACCGATCGCCCAGACGCAGCAGGACGGGTCGTATGGTGGGCATACCGAATTGGAAGTCACGTTCTAGGAGGTTGTCGTGCGGGTGATAGTCGACCACGACCGGTGTGAGGGCAACGCGGTGTGCTTGGGAATCGCGCCGGATATCTTCGACCTCGATGATGACGACTACGCAGTGGTGAAGACCGACCCGATTCCGGCCGATCTGGAGGCTGCGGCCGAGCAGGCGATCGCCGAATGCCCGCGAGCCGCCCTGACGCGCGAAGACTAGAGGTATTCATAACCGCCGGCGACGATGCAGAGCTCCGGCGATGAGGAGGAGCGGCGTACCTAGATGAGTAACAGCACAAATTCGGCCGACCTGTCCGGAAAGGTCGCGGTGGTGACCGGGGCGGCCGCGGGATTGGGCCGCGCCGAAGCGATCGGCTTGGCCCGCGCGGGCGCAACCGTCGTCGTCAACGACATTGCCGCCGCGTTGGATGCTTCTGACGTCATCGACGAGATCAGCTCCGCCGGCTCCAAGGCGGTCGCGGTCGCCGGTGATATCAGCCGACGCGACACCGCCGACGAGTTGATCAGCACCGCCGACGGGCTCGGCGGCCTGAGCATCGTGGTCAACAACGCCGGGATCACCCGCGACCGGATGCTGTTCAACATGTCCGACGAGGAGTGGGACGCCGTGATCGCCGTGCACCTGCGCGGCCACTTCCTACTGACCCGCAATGCCGCGACGTACTGGCGGTCCAAGGCCAAAGACGCCGGTGGATCGGTCTATGGCCGCATCATCAACACCTCGTCGGAGGCTGGGCTGGTGGGTCCGGTCGGGCAGGCCAACTACGGCGCCGCCAAGGCGGGCATCATCTCGCTCACCTTGACCGCGGCGCGGGGTCTGGGTCGCTACGGGGTGTGCGCCAACGCGATCGCGCCGCGGGCCCGGACCGCGATGACGGCCGACGTGTTCGGCGATGCGCCGGAGGTCGACGCCGGGGGGATCGACCCGCTCTCGCCCGAGCATGTCGTCACGTTGGTGCGCTTTCTGGCGTCGCCGGCGGCCAAGGACGTCAACGGCCAGGTTTTCATCGTGTACGGCCCGCAGGTGACGCTGATGGCGGCTCCTACGGTCGAGCACCGATTCCAGGCGGACGCGCAGGCCTGGGACGCCGACAAGCTCAGCGGCGCGCTCGGAGATTACTTTGCTGATCGCGATCCGACACGCACGTTTGCAGCTACCGGTTTGGTGGACTGACAGCCTGGTTCGGACCAGGCTCGATGGCGTTACTACGTAACTAGAACACGTTTCAGCATGACCTGGGTCACAATGGCCCTGACCAGCTGAAACTATTAACTTTTGTCTAATTTTGCCGTTCTTTGACACTCCGAACTTGTTCTAGTTACGATTGGCCGGCTCACGCGGACCGCCGCCGGCTCAGAAACACGCCAGGGTGGTGCCCACCGGGGACGCAGTGGCATCGCTGGCGAACTTGCAGACACCCGCGCGAGAGGGGAACCAGGTTGATCGAACAGCTCGCGGTGCCGGCACGGGCCGTGGGCGGTTTCGTCGAGATGTCCCTGGACACGTTTCGCAAGACATTCCAGCGCCCCTTTCAGTTCCGCGAGTTCCTCGACCAGACCTGGATGATCGCCCGGGTATCACTGGTTCCCACGTTGTTGGTGGCGATTCCGTTCACGGTTCTGGTGGCGTTCACGCTCAACATCCTGCTGCGCGAGATCGGCGCCGCCGACCTGTCCGGGGCCGGTACCGCGTTCGGCACGATCACCCAGCTCGGACCCGTCGTCACCGTGCTCGTGGTGGCCGGGGCGGGCGCGACCGCCATCTGCGCCGACCTGGGTGCGCGCACCATCCGCGAGGAGATCGACGCCATGCGGGTCTTGGGCATCGACCCGATCCAGCGTCTGGTGGTGCCCCGGGTGCTGGCGTCGACATTTGTCGCGCTGCTGCTCAACGGACTGGTGTCAGCGATCGGCATCGCCGGGGGCTACGTCTTCTCCGTCCTGTTGCAGGGCGTCAACCCGGGGGCGTTCGTCAGCGGCCTGACCGTGCTCACCCATCTCGGCGAGCTGATTCTCTCCGAGGTCAAGGCACTGCTGTTCGGTGTGGTGGCCGGCCTGGTCGGTTGCTACCGCGGGCTGACAGTCAAAGGGGGGCCGAAAGGCGTCGGTGTCGCCGTCAACGAGACGGTGGTGTATGCCTTCATCTGCTTGTTCGTCATCAACGTGATCATGACGGCGATCGGCGTTCGAGTGCTGGCCCGGTGAACGGATGAGTTACGACGCCTCGCTGCGGATCCGCCGCTTGTTCTCCCGGTTCGGCGGGCCGGTCGACTCCTTCGGCGAGCAGGCGCTGTTCTACGGCGAGTCGATGCGCTACATCCCGAATGCGATCACCCGCTATCGGAAAGAGACGATTCGCCTGATCGCCGAAATGACCATGGGCACAGGCGCATTGGTACTCATCGGCGGCACGGTCGGTGTCGCCGCGTTCTTGACGTTGGCGTCCGGCGGCGTCATCGCGGTCCAGGGCTACGAGTCGCTGGGCAACATCGGCATCGAGGCGTTGACCGGGTTCCTGTCGGCGTTTCTCAACGTGCGCATCGTCGCGCCCGTCGTCGCCGGTATTGCGTTGGCCGCCACGATCGGCGCAGGCACCACCGCCCAATTGGGCGCGATGCGGGTCGCCGAGGAGATCGACGCGATCGAGTCGATGGCGGTGCACTCGGTGTCCTACCTGGTGTCCACCCGGCTGATCGCGGGGCTGATCGCGATCGTTCCGCTGTACTCGCTGGCGGTGCTGGCCTCGTTTTTCGCGGCCCGCTTCACCACCGTGTTCATCAACGGGCAGTCGGCCGGTCTGTACGACCACTACTTCGGCACGTTCCTGATCCCCACTGATCTGTTGTGGTCGTTCCTGCAGGCCATCGTGATGTCGATCGGGGTGATGCTGATCCATACGTACTACGGCTACAACGCTTCTGGCGGTCCGGTGGGGGTCGGTCTGGCGGTAGGTCAGGCGGTCCGCACGTCGCTGATCGTCGTGGTCGTCATCACTTTGTTCATCTCACTGGCTGTCTACGGCGCATCCGGTAATTTCAACCTCTCCGGGTAACGGGGGCCGGGCGGCGATGCAGAGCCCGGCGAGTTAGGAAAGGGGGACGGTGGCGAGCACCGGCGCACGACGCACTCACGTCAGGCTGGCAGCGGCGCTGCTGGCCTCTCTGTTGCTGGCGTTCGCGGCGCTGACCTACCTGTCCTACACCGCGGCGTTCTCCTCCTTCGACACCGTCACTGTCACCGCACCCCGCGCCGGCCTGGTCATGGACCGTGGCGGCAAGGTCAAATATCGCGGCATCCAGATCGGCACGGTCAACAACATCAGCTACGCCGACGACCAGGCGCAGTTGACTCTGGCCATCGACTCCGGCCAACTGAAGTACATCCCGGCCAATGCGCCGGTGCACATCGCCAGCAACACTATTTTTGGCGCCAAGTCGGTGGAGTTCGTCCCACCCACCTCGCCGCTGGCGAACACGCTGCGCCCGGGCGCACACGTTGCGGCGTCAGCGGTCTCGCTGGAAGTCAACACCTTGTTCCAGTCGCTGATCGATTTGCTACACAAGATCGACCCCGTCGAGCTGAACGGCACACTTGGTGCTGTCGCCGAAGGCTTCCGTGGACACGGTAATGATCTCGGCGCATTGCTTGCCGGGCTGAATACCCTTGCGCAGCAGACCAACCCGAAACTCCCGACCCTCCAACAGGACTTTCGGAAGACGGCTGCGGTCGCCAACATCTACTCCGATGCGGCGCCCGATCTCGTCTCGGTGTTCAACAACACGCCGACGATCGCCCGGACGGTCGTCGATCAGCAGACCAATCTGAACACCACCCTGCTTTCGGCGATCGGGTTGTCCAACAACGCATATGACACGCTTGCACCAGCCGAGCAGGATTTGATCGCCGCTCTGCAACGGCTGCGCGCGCCGCTCAAGCTCGCCGGTGACTACTCGCCGGAATTCGGCTGCCTGTTCGCCGGAATCGAGCGTGGCATCGAAGAATTCGCGCCCCTGATCGGTGTGCGCAAGGCGGGACTGTTCACGTCGTCGAGCTTCATCCTGGGTGCGCCGTCGTACACCTATCCGGAAAGCCTGCCGGTCGTCAACGCGACGGGTGGGCCGAACTGCCGTGGCCTGCCTGACATCCCGACCAAGCAGAGCGGCGGGTCCTTCTTCCGGTCACCGTTCCTGGTGACCGACAACGCCAACATTCCCTACGAGCCGTTCACCGAGATGCAGGTCGACGCGCCTTCGACGCTGCAGTGGTTGTTCCACGGCGCGTTCGCGGAACGGGACGACCGCTGATGGACGGTAGGGAATCGCAGCGCTCGATGCTGATCAAGGTCGGCATCTTCACCGTGACCATGCTCTTGGTGGCGGTCGGCCTGGTGGTGATCTTCGGTGAGTTCCGGTTCGGGCCGGAGAACACCTACCACGCCAACTTCACCGACGCGACGCGGTTGAAATCCGGCCAGAAAGTCCGCATCGCGGGGGTCCCGGTCGGCGCGGTCAAAGGGCTCAAGCTCAATCCCAACAACAGCGTCGACGTGACCTTCGGCGTGGACAAGCGCTACACGCTGTACACCTCGACGCGCGCGCTTATCCGCTACGACAACCTGGTCGGTGACCGGTTTCTCGAAATCACCGCCGGCCCTGGGGAATTACGCAGGTTGCGGCCGGGAGGGACGATCGACCAGCAGCACACCCAGCCGGCGCTGGACCTCGACGCGCTGCTCGGCGGCCTACGTCCGGTGCTCAAGGGCTTGGACGCCGACAAGATCAACACGGTCAGCAGCTACGTCATCCAGCTGCTGCAGGGCCAGGGCGGGGCACTGTCGAATCTGCTGGCCGACACCAACACCTTCGGATCGACGCTGGGTGCCCGCGACCAAGTGATCGGCGACGTGATCACCAACCTCAACACGGTGCTGGGCACCGTCGACGCCAAGGGCGCGCAGTTCTCGGCCAGCGTCGACGAGCTGCAGAAACTGATCACCGGGCTGGCGCAGGGCCGAGACGCGATCGCCGGCGCCATTCCGCCGCTGGCCTCGGCGACAACGGATCTGACCCAGTTCCTGAAGCAGGGACGACGGCCGCTGCAGGGCGTCATCGAGAACACCCGACCGATCGCCACCGAGACCCAGGATCGAATAGGCGAGGTGGACAACGACGTCGAGCAACTCGGCGAGGACTACCTCCGGCTGTCCGCGCTCGGGGCATATGGGGCTTACTTCAACATCTACTTCTGCACCGTCACGCTCAAGATCAACGGACCGGCCGGTAGCGACATTTCGATCCCGTTCGGCGGTCAGGCCGATCCCAGCAAGGGGAGGTGCGCTTTTGCCAAGTAACGCCGGCTCCAGACAAGAACGGGACCCGCTGCGCACGGGCATCTTCGGCGTGGTTCTCGTGGTGTGCGTCATTTTGGTCGCGTTCGGGTACAGCAAGTTGCCGTTCTGGCCCCAGGGCCGGGGTTACACCGCGTACTTCAGCGACGCGGGCGGCATCAATCCTGGAAACGACGTTTTCGTCTCGGGTATCAAGGTCGGTAAGGTGCAGTCGGTCAGCCTGGCCGGCGACACCGCCAGGGTCGACTTCACCGTGGACCGTCACGTGCACGTCGGCAACCAATCGCTGGCAGCGATCCGGACCGAAACCATCCTGGGGCAGCGCTCGGTCGGCGTGACGCCGGCCGGCAGCGGGATGGCCACGACGATTCCGCTGAACCGGACGACCACGCCGTACGCCTTAGGCTCCGCGCTGGAGGACCTGGGCGACAACGCCGGCAACTTGGACAAGCCCCAATTCGAGAAGTCGCTGAAGGTCCTTACCGACGCACTGCACGACGCCACGCCGCAACTGCGCGGCGCGCTGGACGGCGTCACGTCGCTGTCGCGGACGCTGAACAAACGTGACCAGGCATTGGAAAGCCTTCTGGCGCACGCTAAGTCGGTGACTGCGGTGCTGGCGCAGCGAGCCGGACAGGTCAACAGGCTGGTCGTGGACGGCAGCCAACTGTTTGCCGCGCTCGACGCGCGGCGTGCCGCGCTGGCCGAGCTGATCGCCGGCATCGACGATGTGTCCGCACAGCTTTCGGGTTTCGTGGCCGACAACCGCAGAGAATTCGGGCCGTCGCTGAACAAGCTGAATTCTGTGCTGGACAACCTAAACGAGCGTCGCGATTACATCAGCGAAGCGCTGAAACGGCTGCCACCGTACGCGACCACGCTCGGTGAGGTCGTCGGATCAGGCCCTGGCTTCAACGTGAACGTCTACGGGCTACTGCCGTCACCGCTGGTCGCGACGATGTTCGATGCAGTGTTCCAGCCCGGCAAGCTGCCGGCGAGTTTCGCGGACTACCTGCGCGGGATGGTCCAGGAACGCTGGCGGATAAGGCCGCAGGCGCCATGAAACTTTTCTCGGCCCTCAGGCAGCGCCACCGCAGCGTGCGGCGAGCGCTGGTCGTACTGCTCGCCCTATTGCTCGCGGTGGGTGCCTATCTGGTCTGGCCGGGCAACGGCGGCAACAAGATCGTTGCTTATTTCACCTCAGCGGTCGGGCTGTATCCCGGCGACCAGATCCGGATCGTCGGCGTACCGGTCGGCAAGATCGCGTCGATCGAGCCCCGCGCAACCGACGTCAAAATCACCATGGCGGTGGACGACGGGGTCAAGGTTCCGCAGGGTGCACGCGCGGTCATCATGTCGCCCAATCTCGTTGCGGCGCGGTTCATCCAGCTCACGCCCGCCTACACCCACGGGCCGGCGATGCCGGACGGGGCGACGATCGACTTGGCGCACACCGCGGTGCCGGTCGAGTGGGATGAGGTCAAAGCATCGCTGACGGATCTGGCCAAACAGCTGAGCCCCGCCGCCGGGCAGCTGCAAGGACCGTTGGGCACACTGATCAACCAGGCCGCCGACACGTTCGACGGCAACGGCGACTCGTTCCACAGCGCGCTGCGTGAGTTGTCGCAAGTTGCCGGCCGTCTCGGTGATTCCCGCACCGATGTCTTCGGCACGGTGAAGAACCTCGGGGTGCTGGTCGACGCGCTGTCGAAGAGCAACGAGCAGATCGTCTCATTCGCCGGCCACGTGGCGTCGGTCTCGCAGGTCCTCGCCAACAGCTCTACCCACCTCGACCAGACTCTCGCGACCCTGAACCAGGCGCTTGTGGACGTCAGAGGTTTCCTGCAACAGAACAACTCCACACTGATCGGGACCGTCGACAAGCTGAATGATCTGACCAAGGTATTGAGCGATCAGAGCGAAGACATCGAGCAGGTGCTCCATGTCGCCGGACCCGGTATCGCCAACTTCTACAACATCTACGACCCGGCCCAGGGCACGCTGAATGGTTTGCTCTCGATTCCTGAGTTCTCCAACCCTGTTCAGTTCATCTGCGGCGGTTCCTTCGACACCGCGGCCGGGCTGTCCGCGCCGGAGTATTACAAGCGTGCCGAAATCTGCCGGGAACGACTGGCTCCGCCGCTGCGCCGGTTGACGTTCAACTATCCGCCGATCATGTTCCACCCGCTCAACACGATTACCGCCTACAAGGGTCAGATCATCTACGACACCCCGGCCACTCAGGCCAAGGCGCAGACACCGATTCCAGATCTGAAATGGATCCCGGCGCCCGGTGTGCATCCGCCCAACCCGACGGATCTGCAGGCACTGTTGATGCCGCCGGCCCCGGGTGCGGGTCCCACCCCCGCCGCACCTGCCCCGGCGTCGGGTCAGTTCGGTCCGCTGCCCGGGCCTGCCCCGGCCGCCCCGGGACCCTTACCCGCCGAGCAAGGGGCGGGCCGATGAAGCGGATCTTGTTGCGTGGCAGTGTGTTAGCGGCGGGGAGTGCTCTGCTGGCGGGATGTCAGTTCGGTGGATTGAACTCAGTTGCGCTGCCCGGGACTGCAGGACACGGCCCAGGCTCCTACTCGATCACCGTCGACCTGGCTGACGTGGCAACGCTGCCGCAGAATTCGCCGGTGATGGTCGACGATGTCACTGTCGGCAGCGTGTCCGGGATCGACGCCGTGCAGCGTCCGGACGGAAGTTTCTTCGCCGCAGTCAAACTCGCGGTGGACCGCAACGTGGTGCTGCCGGCGAACTCGACGGCCAATGTCGCGCAGACCTCGCTGCTGGGTTCGCAGCATGTCGAACTCGCCGCACCGAAGAACGAACCGGCGGTGGGCAAGCTGGTCAACGGCTCGACCATCCAGGAATCTCGTACCAAGCGCTATCCCACCACCGAAGAGGTGCTTTCCGCGCTCGGCGTCGTGGTGAATAAGGGTAATCTCGCGGCGCTGCAAGACATCACTGACGAGACATACAAGGCGGTCGCCGGCAGAGAAAGCCAATTCGTCGATCTGGTGCCGCGGCTCGCTCAGTTGACGGCCGGGCTGAACAACCAAGTCAACGACATCATCGCAGCCATCGAAGGATTGGACCGGTTCTCGGCCATCCTGGCCGGCAATAAAGACAGCCTCGGGCGAACCTTGGATTCGCTGCCCGGTGCGCTGATCGTGCTCAACAAGAACCGGGACAAAATTGTCGAGGCGTTTGCCGCGCTGAAGAAGGTGGCGACCGTTGCCGCCCATGTCCTTTCGCAAACCAAAGTGGATTTCGCCGAAGATCTCAAAAGCCTCTACTCGGCGACCAAGGCGCTGGCCGACAATCGGAAGAACTTCGTGACGTCACTGCAGTTGTTGCCGACGTTCCCGTTTCCGAACTTCGGGATCAAGCAGGCGGTGCGTGGTGACTACCTGAACGTCTTCACCACGTTCGACCTGACGGTCCGCCGGCTCGGCGAGACGATCTTCACCACGTCGTGGCCGCTGGACCCGAACATGCAGCACATGCCCGACGTCTTGAACCCGCCGGACTTCCTCATCGGCGAGATGGCCAATCTGTCCGGGCAGGCTGCCGACCCGTTCAAGATCCCTCCGGGCGCACCGGCAGGACAACACTGATGCTTGATCGTCTGACCAAAATGCAACTGGCTATCTTCGGGGTGGTCACGGTGATCACCGTCGCGGTGATGGCGATCTTCTATCTGCGGTTGCCCGCTGCGCTGGGCATTGGGACCTACTCGGTGACAGCGGATTTCGTCGCCGGCGGCGGTCTGTACAAGAATGCCAACGTCACCTACCGCGGAGTCGCGGTCGGACGGGTCGAGTCGGTAGGCCTGAATCAGCACGGTGTCGATGCGGTCATGCGACTGAACAGCGGCACCAGCGTCCCGTCGAACGTCACCGCGTCGGTGAAGAGCGTGTCTGCAATCGGCGAGCAGTATATCGACCTGGTGCCACCCGCGCGTCCCGCAGACACCAAGCTGCACAACGGGTCTCGCATCGCACGAGACAACACGGTGATCGGTGTGGAAGTTGCGACCTTGCTGCACCAATCGGAGACGCTGGTCAACAGCGTCGCCGATACCCGACTGCGGGAGCTCTTACACGAGACCTTCACCGCGTTCAACGGAACCGGTCCGCAGCTGGCCAGGTTGATCGAGTCGGCCCGTCTGTTGGTCGACGAAGCCAACGCCAACTTCCCGCAGACATCGCAACTGATCGATCAGCTCGGGCCCTTCCTGCAGGCCCAAATCCGTTCCGGCGACAGCATCAAGGCGCTCTCCAACGGGCTGGCGCGGTTCACTTCCGAAGTGCGCAACGCCGACCCGCAGCTGCGGACGACCTTGGACGTCGTGCCGGGGGCAGTGGACCAGGCGAACACGGCTTTCTCCGGCATTCGCCCGTCGTTCCCGATCCTCGCGGCCAGCCTGGCCAACCTCGGCCGGGTCGGCGTGATCTATCACAAGTCGATCGAGCAACTCCTCGTCGTGCTGCCCGCGTTGTTCGCCGCCATCACCACCGCGGCGGGCGGTGAGCCTCAGGACGAGGGCGCCAAGCTCGACTTCAAGATCAACATCGACCCGCCGCCGTGCAACACCGGCTTCATCCCGCCGCCGTTGATCCGGACACCCGCCGACGAGACGGTGCGGGAGATCCCGACGGACATGTATTGCAAGACGGCGCAGAACGATCCGTCGACTGTGCGCGGCGCGCGTAACTACCCGTGCCAAGAGTTTCCGGGTAAGCGGGCGCCGACGGTTGCGCTCTGCCGTGATCCGCGCGGCTACGTGCCGACCGGCACCAATCCCTGGCGCGGTCCGCCGATCCCGTACGACACCCCGGTGACCAACGGGCTGAACATCCTGCCGCCCAACAAGTTCCCCTATATCCCACCGCGCAATGACCCCGACCCGGGTACAGCGATCGCGGGGCCGCTCCCGCCGGGTGTGGTCGCCGGGCCCGGTCCGGCCCCAAACCAGCCTTTCCCGGTGCAACCGCCACCCAACACCGGTGGCACCGACGGGAGGCAGGCGTGGATCCCGCCGTCGCCTTACCCGCCGCAGAACCCGGCGATACCCTTCCCCAAGGCGGTTCCGGCGCCGCCACCGCCCGAAGGGTTGTCACCTCCGGCGCCGTACCCGCCGCCGGAGAAGCCGTGGGGACCGCCGCCCGGCCCGGCGCCGCAGGCCAACGGCGCGGCGTACACCACCTACGACCAGAGCACCGGCGCTTTCCAGGACCCCGATGGAACCACTGGTATCTTCGCGCCCGGCAGAGTGTCGAGTGCGGAGAATTGGGTGGACCTGATGCGTGACCCGAGGCAGTTGTGACAGAAGCAGAGCCTGTGACCCGGCCCGCGCGACGACGGGCTTCGCGGGCCGCTGGGCCCACCGGTAGTGAGGTTGCGACTACGACCGTCGAGGTCGCCACGTCGGCATCGTCGGTCAAACGGCAGAACACCCCGGTCGGGCCGCCACCGCGTCGGCCCGCCCACCGCGTGCGGGTGGGTTGGCTCGCGCTCGCCTTTGGAGTGATCGGGATCGCCGCGCTGGCAAGCGGTTTGACATTCGAGCTGATCCAGCAGCGCCACGCCGATGCCACCCAGGCGCGCCAGCAGCGCTTCATCGACACTGCCACCCAGACGGTGGTCAACATGTTCAGCTATACCCAGGACACCATCGACCAGAGCGTCGGGCGAATGGTGGACGGCACCAGTGGGCCGCTGCGAGGCATGCTCAGCGCCAACAACAACGTCGAGAACATCAAAGCGATTTTCCGCCATACCAATTCCAGCTCGGAGGCGGTCGTCAACGGCGCCGCCTTGGAGGGCGTCGACGACGTCACCGACAATGCGTCGGTGCTGGTGTCGCTGCGGGTGACCGCGACCGACATGGAAGGCGTGAACAAGCCGTCGGTTCCGTTTCGGATGCGCGTCATCGTGCACGAGGACGACACCGGTCGGATGACCGGCTATGACCTGAAGTACCCGGACGGGGGCAACTGATGCGGTGGTTGATCGCCGCCGTCGTCAGCCTGCTGATTACCACGTTCGTCGGGTTGGCGGCCGCCAGCGGCTGGTTCTACTGGGATCGCGTCGAGACCCGTGGCGAGCAGGCGGCCCGCGCGACGCTGCCGAAGCTGGCCAAGGACGAGATACCCCGGGTTTTCGCCTATGACTTCCAGACCGTCGAGCGAAGCCTTTCCGACGCATTCCCGTTGCTGACGCCGTCCTATCGTCGAGAGTTCGAGCGAAGTGTCAACGCGCAGATCATCCCTGAGGCCAAGAAGCGGGAAGTGGTCGTGCAGGCCAACGTCGTCGGCGTGGGAGTTATGGCCGCCAAACGTGATTCGGCTTCGGTGATGGTCTACATGAACCGCACCGTGACGGACAAGTCGAAGCAACCGGTCTATGACGGCAGCAGGCTGCGGGTCGACTACCAGCAGATCGGCGGCAAGTGGCTGATCAACTTCATCACGCCGATCTGAGCCGTTCGTAGCTCAGCGACACTGTCCGATCTCGTTGCAGTTCAACGGGTAACGCTCGACCGGGTTGGGCAGCGGCGCCTGAAATGCCAGTGTGAACGGCGTTTTGGTCATCCCGGGCTGTAACCCGCAGACATCGCCGTGGACGCTGGTGTGCGTGCCGGCCAGCGAAACGTCATCGAACGCATACGTTTCCATCGTGGCCGCGGTGCTGCCATCCGGACACATCATGCCCTCAGGTTTCGGCACCTGAAAGGTCCACAGGTCACTGGTCAAGCGGGCCCTACCGCTGTAATTCGCCTGCCGCTCGGACCGGCTGGCCAGGCTCGGGGTGGTGCTCACGACGTTCAGCGCACACAGGTCCGCCGCGACGACCGGATCGGTGAAATCGGGGATCGCCCGCTGCCGTGACGGCGCATCGCAGAGCGCGTAGATCTTCCATGTGCCCGCCGGCGCACCCGCTTCGCTGAAGTTGTACAGACCATCCGGTGGCGGCCCCAACGCTTTGGCGGGGCCTGCGGTGGCGACGGCCGCGAGCGTCACGACGGCGGCGGCGGTCAGGCCGCGGGAGATGATCACCTTCGCGCTCCCTTCCGGACGGGTGCATCGAGTATCGCAGTGTGCCCGTAAGGGCACCACGGATTCAGCTGTTTGACGGCCGTCCCTCGGTCAGCGCATCGAGGAAGGACCGGGCCCACCGGTCGACATCGTGGACCAGTACCTGCCGTCGCAGCGCCCGCATCCGGCGCCGCCCCTCCTCAGGCGACTGGTTGAGCGCCGCTTCGATACCGGCTTTGACGCCTTCGGTGTCATGCGGATTGACCTGGTAGGCCTGTTGGAGTTCGGCTGCGGCGCCGGTGAATTCGCTGAGCACCAGTGCCCCGCCGAGATCGCTGCGGCACGCGACGTACTCCTTGGCCACCAGGTTCATCCCGTCGCGCAGCGGGGTGACCAGCATGACGTCGCTGGCGACGAAGAACGCGATCAGCTCGTCGCGCGGAATGGGGCGGTGCAGATAATGCACCACCGGATGGCCGACCTCGGCGTACTCACCGTTGATGTGGCCGACCTGGCGTTCGATGTCCTCGCGCAGCTTCTGATAGCTGTCCACCCGCTCACGGCTGGGTGTGGCGAGTTGCACGAGCACAGTGTCGTCGCCTTTGACACGGCCCTCGGCGAGCAGCTCGGCGAACGCCTTGAGTCGCACATCGATGCCTTTGGTGTAGTCCAGCCGGTCGACGCCGAGCATGATTTTGCGGGGGTTGCCGACCTCGGCCCGGATCTCCTTGGCCCGCCGTCGGATGCTTCGATCCCGGCCCTTCTGGTCGAGCTCAGCCGAATCGATCGAGATGGGGAACGCGCCCACCCGAACGGTCCGGTCGTCGAGGTCCACATGACCGGGTCGGGACCGCACCCCCACCGACGCGCGGGAGGTGGGCGCGCCGAGCAAGCGTCTCGCCAGGATGAGGAAGTTCTGTGCGCCGCCGGCCAAGTGGAACCCCACCAGGTCTGCGCCGAGCAGGCCCTCGACGATCTCGGAGCGCCACGGGAGTTGCATGAACAGTTCGACGGGCGGGAAGGGGATGTGCAGAAAAAACCCGATCGTCAGATCGGGTCGCAGTTCGCGCAGCATTTTCGGGACCAGCTGAAGCTGGTAGTCCTGCACCCAGACGACCGCGCCGGTGGCGGCGGCGCGTGCCGCGGCCTTGGCGAACCGGCGGTTGACCGCGACGTAGCGGTCCCACCACTCCCGGTGATAGAGCGGTTTGACGATGACGTCGTGATAGAGCGGCCAGAGCGTGGCGTTCGAGAAGCCCTCGTAGTACTCCTCGACGTCGTCGGATGACAGACGGACGGGGTGCAGCCGAAGCTCCTCGAGCAGGATCGGTTCGTCCTCGGCGTCGACGTCGTCGTCGTCGACGCCGCCCGACCAGCCGATCCAGGCGCCGTGCCTGCGACGCAAGATTGGTTCTAGCGCGGTGACCAGGCCGCCCGGGCTGCGCTTCCAGGTGGTGGTGCCGTCGGGCAATCGTTCCAAGTCGACCGGCAGCCGATTAGCCACCACCACGAAGTCGGATTCCCCGTTGACAGTCTTCTTCGGCGAACTTCGCCCCCCTTGGCCTGCCGCGCGGGGCACCTACACCTCGATCTTCGCCGGCCCGATGCCAAGCATCGACAAGAAGATGCGGCATTCGTCGGCGTCGGTCGCGTAGGCCGCTACTACGCGCCTGGCCTGGCTGGCCGTGTCGTCGGCCAGAGGCTCGACGTCGTCGATTTCATGGGTCTCAGATTTGGCGGGCATGACATAACTGTAGGCGAAGTGCGTAAACAGCCGCATCGGGTGCCACAACCCGCCGGTAGAGGCGTTACGGCGTGGTCGTAATGTGTAAGCACTCGCCCGACGAGAAGCCGGGTAGTGAGACACAACTCCAGCGAGCGAGGTGGCCGATGGCAGTCCCGGTTGAGGCGAAGTCCGATGAGTTGGTGGCCTACGAGACGCTCGACGAGGGCCGGGTTGCCCGGATCTGGCTGAACCGGCCCGAGGCCCACAACGCGCAGAGTCGCGGCCTGCTGGTCCAACTCGACGAGGCCTTCCTGAGGGCCGAGGCCGACGACACCGTGCGGGTGGTGATCCTGGCAGCGCGCGGCAAGAACTTCTCCGCCGGGCACGACCTGGGTTCGGAGTTGGCCCTGGCCGAACGTGCACCCGGACCCGACCAGCTCCCGAGCTTCCGGATCAACGGCGCCAACCGCGATGCCGTCGCCGAAAAAACCTATCTGCAGGAGTGGCACTACTTCTTCCAGAACACCTGCCGCTGGCGTGATCTACGCAAGATCACCATCGCGCAGGTGCAGGGCAACGCGATCTCGGCGGGGCTGATGCTGATCTGGGCGTGCGACCTGATCGTCGCCGCCGACAACGCCAAGTTCAGTGACGTCGTAGGTGTGCGGATGGGCATGCCCGGCGTCGAATACTATGCCCACCCTTGGGAATTCGGCCCGCGCAAAGCCAAGGAGCTGCTGCTTACCGGCGACTACCTGGACGCCGACGAAGCTTACCGGCTCGGCATGGTCTCGAAAATCTTTCCGACCGAAGAATTGGCGGACAAGACTTTGGAGTTCGCCAAGCGCATCGCCGAGCGGCCCACCATGGCCGCGCTGCTGATCAAAGACTCGGTGAACGCGGCATCGGATGCGATGGGCTTCACCGAGGCGCTGCGGCACGCGTTCCACATCCACGAACTCGGCCACGCACACTGGGCGGCGCACAACGAGAATCGGTACCCGATCGGGCTGCCGCCCGACGTCGAGGATTGGCGCAACGCGAAGCCGTCGAAGCAGTCCCAGCGCGATACCCCGTGAGTTTGTAGCGACCTCTCCGCAGGTGGGCAGTGTTTGTGCCCGCCTCTGAGCGACAACTTGTCGCTTTAAGGCAGGCATATCGAGTTCGTCGACCTCCCGGCGTCTGCTATGACTAGAACCTGTTTCAGTTTCGGCCGCGAAGGAGCTGGCATGGAGCTTTCGTTCGAAGACCGGACCTATCTGGTTACCGGTGGTGGCAGCGGAATCGGCAAGGGGGTGGCCGCCGGCCTGGTCGCCTCGGGCGCCTCGGTGATGATCATCGGCCGTAATCCCGACCGGCTGGCCGCCGCCGTGGCCGAGATCGAGGCCGCCACGGGAAACGTCGGCGCGATCCGCTACGAGCCCGCGGACGTCACCAATGAAGACGAGGTCACCCATGCCGTCGATGCGGCGACGGCGTGGCACGGCCGATTGCACGGCGCGGTGCACTGTGCGGGCGGCTCGCTGACCGTCGGCCCGATCACTCATACCGATTCCGAGGCATGGCGACGCACCGTCGACCTGAACGTCAACGGCACCATGTACGTGCTCAAGCACGTCGCGCGCGAACTGGTCCGTGGCGGCGGCGGCTCGTTCATCGGCATCTCGTCGATCGCGGCCAGCAACACCCATCGCTGGTTCGGGCCGTACGGGGTCACCAAATCAGCCATCGACCACATGATGATGTTGGCCGCCGATGAGCTTGGCCCGTCGTGGGTGCGGGTGAACAGCATCCGGCCGGGCCTGATCCGCACCGATCTTGTCGACGCGAGCGTGATCCAGTCGCCGGAGATCAGCGGCGACTACGCACTCTGCACGCCGATCCCGCGGGTGGGTGAGGTCGAGGACGTGGCCAACCTCGCGATGTTCCTGTTGAGCGATGCCGCTACCTGGATCACCGGGCAGTGCATCAACGTCGACGGCGGTCATATCTTGCGCCGCGGCCCGGACTACTCCTCGATGATGGAGCAGATGTTCGGAGCCGACGCGCTGCGCGGCGTGGTCGGATAGCGATTCGACGTCCGCTCACTGAGATGGTGATCTTGCAGTCACGGACTAACGCGGAAGGCTAGCCTCGAGAACAATAAGGCCGGAGGACTCGATGGCTACAACATGGGACACAAGCGACCGCTACGTCGTGATCTCAACGGACACTCACGCCGGCGCCGACCTTCATGATTACCGGCAGTACCTACCTGCGCGTCTGCACGACGAGTTCGACGCCTGGGCGAAGACGTACGTCAGCCCGTTCGACGACCTGATCATCGCGACCGCAAGCCGGAACTGGGATCACAAGCTCCGAATCAGCGAGATGAACGCCGACGGCGTAGCGGGGGAAGTGTTGCTGCCCAACACCGTTCCCCCCTTCTTTCCGACTACTCCCAACATCACCATCAGCCTGCCCCGGACCCGCGACGAGTTCGAGAAGCGTTGGGCGGGCGTGCAAGCGCACAACCGCTGGCAGGTCGACTTCTGCTCGCTGGCACCGATGCGTCGCCGCGGTCTGATTCAGATCTTTCCCAACGACATCGAATTGGCGTTGCAGGAGATTCGCTGGGGTGCGGAGCAGCACTGCTTCGGCGGCGTGCTCCTCCCGCCGGTCTCACCCGGCGATCCGAACGTGGCGCCTCTGTTTCACACTCGCTACGAGCCGATTTGGGCGCTCTGCACGGAATTGGACCTGACGGTGGTCCAGCACGCGGGAGCAGGTAGCCCCGAGATGCCGATGGATCAGCCCGCATCTAACGCGGTGCTGATAACCGAAATGGCGTTGTGGGCACAACGCACGCTGGGACACCTGATCCTGGCCGGTGTCTTCGAGAGGCACCCGACACTGCGGTTCGTCCCTACCGAGCAGGGCACGCTATGGGTGCAATCGCAACTGGCCGTGCTCGACGCCATGGTGCCCACCATGAAGTCGGAGGCGGGTAACCGGACCTACGGGATGTTCGGCGGGTCGTCGGTCGATGCGCTGACGCTGACGCCGAGCGAATATGTCAGGCGCAATTGCTATTTGGCGAGCGAGCTGACGCCGTACGAGTCCGGGATGATCGATTTCATGGGGGCGGACCACATCATGTGGGGGAGCGACTACCCGCACGAGGAGGGCTTCACGCCTCACTCGACGCTCGCGATCCGTTGGGCGCTCCACGACAAGTCGGAGAATGTCTGCCGAAAGATACTGGGCGGCAACGCCGGTCGGTTGTACCGATTCGACCTCGATGCACTGGCGGCCGTCGCTGCGGAGATCGGACCCACAGTCGCCGAGGTGCGCACTCCGCTCGAAGACACCGGCTATCGCGCCCCGGCCGCTTTCGCCTATCGCCCGTTCGAAGGCGGACTGGCGCTCAAGCGTCTTGCCCCGGCCCGCAGCTAGCCGGGGGATCCGCGGTCCTTCGGGTGGATGAACACGCCCTCGGCCTCGACAGTGACCCCGCGCGCATCGGCAAGGTGGCCGATGGCGAAGGTCTTGACCCCGTGCACCCGATCGACCCGGGCTTCCGCGCGCAGCGCACCGAGTGACGTGCCGCGAAGGTAGCGAATGCGAAGTGTGCCAGTGTATGCGGGCCGTCCCGGTTGGTGCGCTGTCGCGCCGAGAACATGGTCGAGCACCATTGCGCACACCCCGCCGTGCACGTGGCCGGGCGGCCCTTCGTAGGCCGCACCTAAAGTGAAGTCACTCCACACCAGACCGTCGGCTCCGTGGTTGATCGACAGGGGAGGGGCGATGGGATTGCGTACACCGATCATCACGTTGCCCCACGCCATTGGCCGGCCGCTGTCGGATTCCTGCACGCCGAAAGAATCCGGCATCGGTGCTGCACTCAATTCACCTGTAACAGCGTCGATTTTCGCTTGGGCTGCAGCGAGAGTTGCCGCATCGACTTGTGTTCTCACCGTGGCGTCGATGAGCCGGCGTACCGACTCCGCGAGTTGTCGAGACGCCGACTCCAGCGTCGCGAGTTCGTCGGTCATCGCACCTCCGTCGCAAATCGGGCGGACAACAGCGTCTATCGCCGAGCGCACACCCGGCAACGCCGTGTCCCGGCCAGCGGTCAGTTACTCCGAACCGGCGGCTCGGAGTTGTTAGCCTGGCGAAGTGGAGGACGGCAATGCGGCGGGCAGGCAGAATCTTGCGGCGACCAGCTGGGCACTGCTCGGCATGCTGTCCTACGAACACGAATTGTCGGGCTATGACATCCGTAAGTGGATCGACTGGAGCATGCGGTTCTTCTACGGCAGCCCCGCCTTCAGCCAGATCTATTCGGAGCTCAGGAAGCTCGAGAAACTGGGCATGGTGACGTCGCGCGTGGAGAATACCGGCGGCACCCGTAACCGCAGGCTCTACAAGATCACCGCTCAGGGACTGGACGCGGTGACCCGATGGGCAAACGAGGCACCGGTCGATCCGCCGACGCTTAAGCACGGACCGCTGCTGCGCGTGACATTGGGACATCTGACCAGTCCGGCGCGGCTCAAGCAGACGCTGCAACAACATGTCGCGTACGCCGACGAAATGCACCGCAAGGCGGCGAAGGATGCGCGGTGGGCCGGCGCGGATGACTCGTGGGCATACGCTCGCGTCGCGTTGCAATGGGCAGAGCGGTATTACGCCAACGAGCGTGAGCTGGCCTTGAAGATGATCAAAGAACTTGATGAGGCGGAAGCTGCGTTCCCGCAACGGGAAAAAGGTGGCCCCATCAAGATCCCCTGGCCTACACCGGACTTCTGGTACGAGATCGAGAAGAAAGCAGACGCCGAAGAACCGGACTGATCAAAGGCTTGCGGCGTGCCGGGCGGCGATGTGGCCGTACACCAATCCCTGGGCGATGGTCGCGCCGGCGCCGGGATAGGTGTTCCCGAACGCGTTGGCCGCGGTGTTCCCGATCCCGTACAAACCCTCGATGACGCTGCCGTCTTCGCGCAGTACCCGCGCGTGATCGTCGGCCCGCAGGCCGCCACAGGTGCCCAGATCACTGAGCACCATCTTCACCGCGTAGAAGGGCCCTTTGTCCAGGGCGCGGAGGCTCGGATTCGGGGTGACGGTGGGATCGCCGTAGTAACGGTCGTAGGCGCTGCTGCCGCGGTCGAAGTCGGCGTCGCATCCGGCCCGCGACATCTCATTGAAACGCGTTACCGTGGAACGAAACACCGGCGCCGGCACGCCCATCTTCTCGGCGAGTTCGCCCAGATCATGAGACCGATGGGCGATGCCTGCCGCGTACCAGGATCGCGGTAGCGGCATGCGCGGAAACAGCGCGCCGGCGAAGACATAGCTGTTGCGGTATTTCTGGTCGAAGACAATCCACATCGGCTCTACCGGGTGGCCCGAGCGTTCGCGTTGCAGCACGAGCTGTCCGAAGGACATGTAATCCGTTGCCTCGTTCGCGAATCGGGATCCGCTGTGGTCGACGATCAGGGAACCCGGCAGCGATCGTTCGGCCAACAACACCGATGGGCTTCCCCCGGGCAGGGGGGCGACGGCCGGAAACCACCATGCCTGATCCATCAGATCGATTGCGGCGCCGAGGTCTTGGGCGGCGTGGATCGCGTCACCGGTGTTTGTCTCGGCTCCGAGGCTGAGATGCTCGCCGAGGGATTCGGACTGAAACTTCCGCCGCATGCCCATGCTGTGATCGAACCCGCCGGCCGCCAACACCACTCCGCGTCGCGCCGTGACGGTGACCTCGCGTCCGTCGTGACGCAGCACGGCGCCGGTGACGCGCTCTCCCTCGGTCGTCAACTGCTGCAACTCGGTGTCGGTCCACACCGGGATGCCCGCGCGGATGACACCGGCGAACAGGCCGGCGGCCAGAGCCTGTCCGCCCGCGACGTAACGTCGGCCGAGCAGTAGTCCGCCCACCCCCTGAGCCAAACGCTTGGCGATCGTCGGCAACCCTTTGCGCGGAACGCGGGTCATCAAGTTCATCCAGCGATAATCAGCGGTGGTGGTGGGCATCGGGATCTTCACTTCCATGACCCCGGGCCGCAAACGGGTCAGGTGCTCGCCGAGGATCGCGGAATTCAGCGGCCGGCATTCGCAGGTCCGTCCGCCGGCGGAGCCGCCTGGCTTCTCCGGGTGATAGTCGGAATAGTCTCTGGCCCAGCTCAATCGGATCGGAGTGGTCCGTCGCAGCATCTCGACGGTCGCCGTGACGTTGCGGAGGTAGCCGATCGACCGATCGACCGGTGCGCTGCCGGCGACCACGGACCGCAGATAGGTTTCGGCTCGCTCCATGGTGTCGCCGGGGGCCTGCTCCTCGAGAATGGAGCTGGCCGGTAACCACAACGCGCCGCCCGAGCGTGCGGTCGAGCCGCCGACATAGGACGACTTCTCTACGATCACCACCGTCAACCCACATTCGTAGGCGGTCAACGCCGCTGCCATACCCGTCCCGGAACCCACGACGAGAAGGTCGACGGTCAGGTCTTGCACCGCTGTACCGGCCGAAATTCTGGTGGGGTGCGCTGACGTCACAACGTTGACCTTAGGTCGCAGAATCGGTGCGGCGAGCGCTTTTCCCTGCCAGCGGGACACCGAGCGCCACATCGACGCCAACCGTTGTACAACGGCGATATGACGTTGCAGGCGAACACCGACGAGGTCCGACGGATCGAGGCCGAGGCCACGCCATCCCGATTTGCTCGCGGCTGGCATTGCCTGGGGCTGGTCGAGACATTCGGCGACGGTAAGCCGCATGCCGTCCATGCATTCGGACGGAAGCTGGTGGTCTTCCGGAGCGGGGACGGGAACATCAGCGTTCTCGACGGCTACTGCCGCCACATGGGCGGCGACCTGTCCCAGGGCGAGGTGAAGGGCAACGAACTCGCCTGTCCGTTCCACGATTGGCGCTGGGGCGGTGACGGCCGCTGCAAGAGGGTGCCCTACAGCAAGCGGGTCCCGAAATTGGCTCGGACCGCGACGTGGATCACGTTGGAGCAGGACGGCATGTTGTTTGTGTGGAACGATCCCGAAGGCAACCCCCCGCCGGCCGGCGTGACGATCCCGCGGATCGCGGGTGCGCTCAGCGACGAGTGGACCGACTGGCATTGGTACACCACCACCGTCGACACCAACTGCCGCGAAATCATCGACAACGTGGTGGATATGGCGCACTTCTTCTACATCCACGGTTCGTTGCCGACACACTTCAAGAACATCTTCGAAGGGCATGTGGCGACCCAGTACATGGACAGCGCGGGCCGCCCCGACCTCGGTGACACCGAAGGCGCACGAATACTCGGCACGACATCGGTCGCGTCCTACTACGGCCCCTCGTTCATGATCGATGAGCTCACTTATCACTACGGGGATGCCGACCACGAAACCGTGCTGATCAACTGTCACTATCCAATTGACGCGAATTCCTTTGTCTTGCAATACGGCATCATCGTGAAGAAGTCCGAGGTGCTGTCCGAGGAGCTCGCAATGCAGACCGCCGTCGCTCTCGGCGACTTCGTCAAGATGGGATTCGAGCAGGACGTCGCGATCTGGACGAACAAGGCGCGTGTCGACAATCCGCTGCTATGCGAAGAGGACGGGCCCGTGTACCAGCTTCGACGTTGGTATGAGCAGTTCTATGTCGATGTCGCCGATGTGACAGCGGACATGGTCGATCGGTTCGAGCACGAGCTCGACACCACAAGTCCACGTGAGGAGTGGATGAAGGTAGTCGAGGCGAACCTGGCTTTGAGCTCTCCGGCGGGAACCGGCTGATGCCGGTTCCGATTGACAGCCGGCTATCGGACTGTCCGATGGTGACAGTGTCCTGCCGACGTTGTGGCGGGCAGATGTTGGCGCGGAAGAGCAGCTGGAATCAGACCAGTGTGCAGTGGAATGCCGAGGCGTCGGCCGGCTGCGTCGAACGTCGACACCCCGCTGCTCAGCGACAGGGGGTCTTCATGGCTTGCTCCGCGCTGGCCGAGTCGATTGCCGGCGCGGTGCGCGACGGTAATGTGCCGATCGTGGATGAATCACTTTGATGTATAGGGCTTTTCGTGATTTAAGCCAGCTGGAATGCGCTGATCGGCGCTTCGTCCGGATAGGTTGACGGGCCGCCGAGGTCGTAGGCTGCGTTGAGGGTCGCGATGAACTCCGGGTCGTGCAGCGGGTCATCGGGTATCGCGAGTTTGATGCCCCGCGCGTTGACGTCCTTGGTCAGGGTGTCGATCGCCTGCTCGATGCTCAGATCGTGGGAACCTTCCATGTTCTTCTTCAGTTCGTCGTAGTCCGCGAAGACCTCAGCCGACCAGTGCACCAGGAACCGCAACTCGTCGGTGTGATGACGCGCTATCTGCTGGTCGCCGTTCATCAGCAGCCAGTAGTCGTTGTCGTCGGGATCGCCGGTGAACACGGTGTCGAACGCCAAACCGGCCGGGATCTGTTGATCCAGTGGGCCGTTCGCCTCGCCGCGATGCACCATCATCTCGTTTTGTACGACGACTCCGCGGTTGTTGATCGGGGGCAGAACCCGGTTGGGTGGGCGTAACGGCCCGTCAGGCCAATAGGTGAAGCCGCTGCCGCCGTCCAGCGAGAACCAGGTGATCACCTGGGCCATCTTGATCAGATACTCCCTGAACAACCCGGACTTGCCCATGACGCTGGTGAGCCACGTCGGCGCGTTCTCGTGCCGCACGCCGCGGAAGCTCGGCGAATCCAAATGCCCCGGATCGCGATTGGCGCACGGACCGTTGATGTTGAACAGCATCAGCTGAGGCTTGGCGTAATCGGCGTTCCAGTAGCTCTTCGCCATGTCCACGAATCGCTGGTTATAGAAGCAGTCATGTAGTTGGGGATAGAGCACCGCGCCGTAGTTGGCGAGATAGCCGCGGAAGGTCGGCGTGAGGAAGAGGTCCAGCGACGGCGTGAAACCCTCCGGGAAGACCCCGCTCATCGTCGCGATGAGTTCCTCTGCCGACGCGAAGTGCTGCGCGATGATCAACTTCCACGGGCCACCGGTATGGACGATGTCGAGCAGACGCGCGCGTTGGTCGGCGGAATAGACGTTGTCGATCTCGCGAGGCGGCGCCGCCGGACGCAACACGTCGGAAAGCTGCATTCGTCGCTCATCGGTGAGCATCAACGGCCCCCTTCTGCTGATTGCGCGGTCGTCAGATTGTCTGCGGCAGCGCCGCGGCGCGGTTGCCCGATGTCCGGTGACCGGGACGCGGATACCAGCGGGTGAGCGAACTTTGCCCGGAGCAACGCCCCGACCTCGGCGACGGCCAGCCGACCTCTGGCCGTCGCGTCGGACCGCATCAGAAAGCCGTGGTACATCCCCGGATAGCGGGTGGCGGTGGTTTGTACACCGGCATCGCGCAGCCGGGTCGCGTACCGCTCACCCCAGTCCCGGATCGGGTCGCAGCCTGCGGTCACGACGATCGCGGTTGGCAGACAGGACATGTCGTCGGCATCGGCCGGAACCAGATACGGGTGATGAGTCGGCCCGACATCGCCGTCGGCCACCTCGTGGAGGTATTCGATGTCATCGCGGGTGAGCATCGGTGCATCGGCCAGCGCGGTGATCGACGGCGCTGTCATGTCGCGATCCAGGCCCGGGTACAGCAGGACCTGTGCACAGATCGCCGGGCCGCCGCGGTCGCGCGCTGCCAACGCGACGCCGGCCGCCAGCGCACCACCTGCGCTGTCACCCACGACAGCGAGACGCTCCGCGTCGAGCCCGAGGCCGCCAGCGTTCTGCGACACCCACGCCGTCGCGGCGAAGGCGTCGTCGAACTGTGCCGGCGGCGGATATTCAGGCGCCAAGCGATAGTCGACGGCCACCAGGGTGGCGCCCGATGTCGCCGCCAGCATGCGGGCGAGTGGCTCGAACGAGTGGTTGGAACCCATGACGAGTCCGCCGCCGTGAAAGTACACCAGCACCGGTTGTCCGGGATCGTTTGTCGGGCGGTAGATTCGGATCGCGATCGAGCCGGTAAGGCCGGGGATCGCGGTCTCAGTGATGTCAACCATGTCGGGCATGTCGTCGGGTAGCGGTGCGGATTCGACCGCGGCGCGCAACGCCGCTAGGCCACGCCGGCGCATCGGGGCAACATCACCGAATGAGGCGACCCGAGCGGCCGCGTCCGAATCCAGCTCGGGTGTGCTCATACGAGCGTCGGTGGGCGTTGTGCGGCAAGGGTTTTGGCCCGAGTAGTCATCGCCGCACCCACCGACTGCTGGGTCAGCAGGTAGAATTTGCCGTCGGCGGCCTGCTCGAAAATCGTCTCGGCGGCCGCCAGCGGGTCCATCGCCTCGGCCTTGATGCGGAGCATCGCTTCGCGCTGCGCGTCCGCGGCGGCGACGTCGCCGGTGTCGACCCCGCCGGCCGATTCGAAGATGTTCGACTCGACCGCGCCGGGCAGCACGGCGTGCGCGCGAATGTGGTCCCCATGGCCGGCGGCCTGAAGATCCAGATAGAGGCATTCGGTCAGTGCCAGTACCGCGTGCTTGCTCATGATGTAGGGCGCCTGCAACGGAATTGCCACCACCCCGCCGACCGACGACAAGTTCCACACCCAGGCACGCTCGCCGGCGGCGATCATCTTCGGCACGAACGCGCGCACGCCATGGAAAACCCCGCTGACGTTGATATCCACCACGCGTTGCCAATTGGCGACCGGAGTGTCCCATAGATAGCCGAACTGCTCGATGCCGGCGTTGTTGACCAACAGGCGCACTGGGCCGAGGTCCTGGTACGTCTTGTCGGCGAGATCTTGGACGGCGTCGACATCGCGCACGTCGCAAGCCACGTCAAGGGCGACACCGCCCGTCATGGACAGCTCGTCACGCAGGGCAGCGATGGCGCCGGCATCGACATCGGCCAGTACGACGGTCATTCCCAACCGACTTGCGTATCGGGCGATACCCGCGCCGATACCGGCACCGGCCCCGGTGATGACGGCGACGCCACCGGAAAAGGTCTGCCGCGCGTTCACGACCCCGCGGCGCTGTCAGCGGTGAGCTCGGACTGCGGGACCGAATTCTGGGTGTCCAGCACCACGTCCATCGTGGTGAACTCCAAGCCGTCCCGGCCGCGGCGAACGCCCACGCTGACCACACCACTGGACACCGCGAACGGCACGAAGTTGGCGATCTGGTTGACGAGAATGTAGAAGTGGGCGTTGGTGATTGCGCCGTCGGCGCCCGTCCGGTGGATGTTGGTGGCGTGGTGTCGTAACGGGTAGGGGCTTTCCTGGCGATGCTGCATCAGCCACGTCATCACCGCGTCGCGTCCGTGGATCTCGGGGGACATCAGGTTCTCGAACGGGCTGGTTCCGGTGTCGCTTCGAGTCAGATAGTGCACGTCCTCAGCGAAGCTGGCGGCCAGATCGTCGTAGAGCGCTTCGTCGTAGTGGTACCAGAAGCCGGCGATGAATTCCTGCAGTTCCGACAGTGTGATGTCGTTGGTCATGCCGGCCAGTCAACTCCGTTGTCGTCTCGCCGATCGCCCGGTCGCCCGGTCAGTGGAACATCGTCTGCCAGAGGTGGCCATTGGCTTCGATACTCGTCACCGTGACCGCAGCCAGGGAATCGATGCCGGTGGGCGGGCCCGCCGCGCCCGAACACGATGAGCTGCGCGAAAACCTGCGACAGGCCGACCCTGGAGTTTTGACGGCAGTCCTGGCCCAGCTCACCGGTGACCCGGCTGTGATCGAGGCGTACGCCGCGAAAATCTCATACATCCCCGATCCGCCCGAGCGGGCCGGTGCGACCGATCCCGATACGGCCGCGGCGTTGGTCGACGCCGTCATCGACGCACTGGGCACGCCGCGGCGTGCCCAGGCGACACCTGCTGACGACCGCGAATTCTTCGCGCGACTGCTGCCGATCGCACTGGGTTCGAAGGTCGACGACGAACAGGTGGATCTGTTGCTCGAGCAGGGCGGTTTCCAACGGTCGCAGCCGACGCTGCCTCGCACCGTGCCGATCCCGGACAGCGTGGAGATCGCCATCATCGGGGCGGGCATCGCCGGGATCAGCCTCGCGCTGGCGGCCGCCGAAGAAGGCGTGCGCTACCAGATCTTCGATCGAAACGCGGAGGTAGGTGGAACATGGTGCACCACAACCTATCCGGGCATCGGGGTGGACACGCCGTCGGCGTACTACTCACTGTCGCGTGAGGTCAATCCGGACTGGAGCAGTTACTACCCCGCAGGTGCGGAGTACCAAAGTTATCTGGTTACGTTGGCCGACAAGCACAAACTGCGCGAGTGCACCCGGTTCGGCACCGAGGTGCAGGCACTGTGGTGGGACGAAGGCCGCAGGCAGTGGCAGATCCATTCGGTGGACGCCGACGGCCGTCGCGGTGTCAGCTTCGCCAGCGTGGTGGTGACCGCGACAGGCTACTTGAACCGCCCGCGCTGGCCCGACATCAAAGGCCGGGAAACGTTCGCGGGCATCAGTGTTCACTCGGCGCTGTGGGATTCGTCGCTGAATCTCGCGGGAAAGAGGGTGGCGATCATCGGAGCCGGTTGTACCGCCGTGCAGATCGTCGACGCCTGCGTCGACCAGGTGGATCACCTGACGGTGTTCCAACGCCAGCCGCATTGGGTGGCGCCGCGGAAACGGCTCACCGACGATGTGCCGGCGCACAAGCGTTACCTGGGCAGGCACCTGCCGTACTACGCCAAATGGAATCGACTCAAGTCCTATTGGGGCACTGCGGACAACAACTACCCAGTGATTCTGCAAGATCCGGAGTGGGCGGAGAACCACCTGTCCATCTCCGCGGCCAACGACGTTCTGTTGCAGATGTGTCTGGAATACATCGAGCGAATGTTCGGCAAAGACACCGCACTGGCTAAGAAGGTCACCCCGGACTTCGCGCCATACGGCAAGCGGATCATCCGCGATCCTGGCGGCTATTACGCGGCCCTGACCCGCGAGCACGTCGATGTCGAGGCCAGCGAGCCAGCCGAAGTCAACACCAAAGGCATTGTCACCCAGAGTGGTCGGCAGATCGATCTCGATGTCATCATCTATGCCACCGGTTATCACCTGGACTTCCTGTCCACCATCGACATCAGGGGCCGCGACGGAAAGAAGCTGGTCGACGAATGGGGCGACAGCCCTCGCGCTTACCGCGGCGGGACCGTACCCGGCTTTCCGAACTTGTTCACGATGTCGGCACCGAATTACAGCCCCGGCCACGGTGCGGGAGCGAACTTCTCGATGGAGGTGCTTGCGCACTACATCATCGAGTGTCTGCAGTTGATGGCGCTGCGCGGCACCAGCACCATCGAAGTCACCCAGCGAGCGTATGAGAAATACGTGGCCGAGATCGATCAGGCGATGAGCCGTACCGTGTGGTGTCACACGCCGAGCGCGCACACCTATTACCGATCCGGGTCGGGCCGCGTCGTGGTGGCTACACCCTACCGACTGGTCGACGTCTGGCAGCAGCATCGCGCGCCGGACGAAGAGGATTTCGTCCTGCGGTGAACCAATTACTCTCCGGTAAAACAGCTTTGGTCACCGGCAGCAGCCGCGGCATCGGGCGCTCGATCGCCCAACGTCTCGCGGCAGAGGGTGCGACTGTGGCCGTGACGGCGCGTGCCCACCACCCGTCGCCCTCGATCCGGTCCGGCGCGGCATCGACGGTGCCGGGCACGATCGTCGAGACCGTAGCGCTGATCGAAGCCGCGGGTGGATCGGCGTTCGGCATCACCGCCGACCTCGAGGACGCCGCCGCGCGCAACCGCATGATCGAGGCCGTGCTGGCCCGCACCGGTCGGATCGACATCCTGGTCAACAACGCCGGTTTCGCCGATTACGCGGTCGTCGAGAAGATGTCGCTGGACACTTTCGACAGGACTGTCGACCACTATCTGCGGACACCGTTCGTACTGACCAAGCTCGCCGTGCCGCACATGCGCAGACAAGGCGCCGGCTGGATCGTCAACATCGGGTCGGTCACCGGTGTCGCCCCGGTCAGGCCGTACCGCGATTACAACAAGACCGCGGGCGACGTCATCTACGCGTCGTGCAAGGCCGCTCTACACCGTTTCACCCAGGGAGTCGCCGCAGAGTTGGTTGACGCCAACATCGCCGTGAACTGTGTTGGGCCATCGACAGCAATACGCACACCTGGTGCAGCACAATTGATTCCGGACGACTTTCCCACCGAGCCGGTGGAGTATCTGGCCGAGACCGTGCTGGCGATGTGTCATCGTCCGGCCGTCGAGCGCACCGGCTTGGTGGCGTTCAGCCTGCATTACCCGTCGTCGCAGCAGTTGCCGGTGCACAGCCTTGACGGCAGGATCGTCCTGCCATCGTTGGATCCGCCGGCCAGTGCGAACCCCAACATCGTCGCGGCCGGGGTTTGAGCCGGCGCCGTCACATCCCCAGGGCATCGTGCTGACCGACGTGACAAAAGCTGTGGCACAAACGATCTCGAACGATCAGATCGGGGCATTCCGGATCGAACCAGCGGTCTACCACCGCCCAGTGGATCGGATGCATCAAATATGGTCCCATCAGTCCGGCGACGTCACTGAACTCCTGCTCGAACACATGCGTCCACGGCGAGTCCCCGATCGCATCGTCCACCCGGCTCAGCTGCCAAGCCTTGATCGCCGGTATGTAATGCGGCATCGACCGCAGTTCGTCCTCGAATCGCGCGACGGTGTCCGCATCGGTCTCGGGCGACACACTGAGCAACAAGGTGCGATAGACCGTGCCCGGGCCGCCGCTGCCCCGCGTCGGCCTGCCCGAGTAACCGGCGCCGTTGATTCGGGTGATCGCGCGGTCCGCCAACAAGTCGGTGAAATACGAAGCGGCGGAAAGCCAGTCACGCTTGGAGGTGAACCGAAGGTGGATCAGCACGTCGCCGCCGTTCCGCGACCCCGGTAGCGTCGGCTCCACGAGGCGATGGCGCGCGCGGGTCGTCTCGGCCCCTGATCGGACAGACGCGACGACGCGGTCCCGTTCTTCGACGGTGACGTCGAGAAGCCGGGTGACGCTATACATCGCAGAGCACGTCGACGTCGGCGGTGGCAGCGGCGACTGAACGGGTCCGCTCGTCAACCAAGTCGCTGATCCGCGACCACCATTCACCCAGAGCCGGGTCCGGCCGACCCTTCCAAGTCATCTCCCACCACGCCTGCGGGCCAGGCAGCGTCCAGATGACCGTGACGGTGTTGACCTGGTCCTCCGACCAGATCGGCGGGCTGACAAGAACGTCGCGCAACGTCATGCCTCGCGCGCGGGCGCCGGGCGCGTAGTCGGCGAGATAGGCATCGACGAATTGTCTGGCACACCCAGCCTTGGTCACCACCCTGTCGATGACGAATACTCGACCGTCAGCCATGGCCGAGCAACCGGTCCAATTCCACGCAGGCCTGTCGTCTGGCCTCATGAGCAATATCGAGCATCGGCATTGTCATGAACCCGTGCACGCCGCCCTCGAACAGGCAGCGAACCGTCTCGACGCCCGCCGCCTCCAGCGCGTGCGCGTAGGCGATGCCTTCGTCGCGGAGTGGATCATGGCCGGCGACAACGACAATCGCGGGCGGCAGCCCCACCAGGTCAGCCCGGAGCGGCGAGGCGTACGGATGGTCCCGATCACCGGTTGCCGGCACGTACTGGTCCCAGTACCACTGCATCGCAGGCCTAGGGTTGTAGAAGCCCTCGCCGAACAAGCGATAGGACTCGGTGTCGAAGTCGGCCGCGATCACCGGGTACAGCAGCAGCTGACCCGCGAGCGGCGGACCCTCGCGGTCGCGTGCCATCAAGGTTGTGACGGCGGCCAGGTTTCCGCCCGCGCTGTCGCCGCCCACCACGATGCGATTCGCGTCGCCACCGATGGCGCCGGCGTTCTCCGCGGCCCATCGGGTTACCGCATAGACATCCTCGGCCGCGTCGGGCCACTGATTCTCTGGAGCCAGCCGATACGCCACCGAAATCACCAAGGCAGGAACGCGATTGGCGATATTCCGACACAGCCCGTCGTGGCTGTCGAGGTCGCAGAAGACGAACCCGCCCCCGTGGGCGTAGACCACTATCGGCAGGCGACGATCGTCGAGCGGGACATAGATCCGGATCGGGATATCGCCGCCCGGCCCCGGGATAGTCGTGTTGCGGACCTCGGCGACCGCTTCGGGTGCGGGCGGCGGCACAAACCGTGACCGGATGGTCGCTCTGGCCTGCGCCCCGGTCATGGTGTGGACGGGCGGAAAGCCGGCGTCCAGGTCCTCGATCAGCGGGGCGAGCTGCGGATCGAGGCTCACGCGTATTGCACGGCCGGCCACGGCGGCCCCGCGGGACACCGGCGCAGCGGCCGGACCGGTTGCAAGGTCGGGGCAACCCGAACGGGCCCGTCTTCGACACTGCGCCAAATCCGCATCGCCGTCATCCTCACCGGGGCAACCAGCCGTTGGTCGAACATCATCCGATTCATCGGGCCGCACACGGACACCGCCGCAACCGCTTCGCCCGGGCAGCCGATTGGTGCTGCGACACAGCCAAACCCGAGTTGCGACTCTTCGCGCTCGAATGCGACGCCGTGTGCGCGAACCTTGGCCAGTTCGGCAGCGAGCTGAGAGCTGCTGAAGATCGAGTATTTGGTCTTGCGGATGTCAAGATCCACCGCTGAATCGTCGTCACAGAAAGCCATGATCGCTTTGCCGACTGCCGTGCAATGTGCGGGTTGGCGGCCGCCGACCCGGGAGGGGATCGCCGACATCAACCGGTCACCGACCTTCTCCAAATAGACCACGTCGGGCCCGTCCAAAACTGCAAGGTGTGCGACAAGTCCTGTGGCGCGGTGTAATTCGCCCAACAGCGGGCCGGCTGCCCGCACCAGACGGTCCTGGTGCACCGCGAGTGAGCCCAGCTCCACCAGGCGCATGCCGAGCTCGTAGTCGCGACCGCTGCGGCGCAGCCAGCGCAGTTGCACCAGGCGCTCGAGCATCCGGTGCGCCGACGAGCGCGGCAGGCCGGTGCGGCGGACGAGTTGCGCCAGCGTCAGCCGCCCGGGCCCGTCGAACGCATCGAGGACCAGTGAGATGCGGTCGATGACGGCACTTGGGGTGGCCGACTCGGCGGCCTCGCTGACGCTGACGGCTTTGGGCATCGTTTCTCCAACCGTTGCATACCTGAGCGGCATATGACTATTAGTCATAATGAGTTGTAGCACAGAGGTGTGGCCGATGTCACCAAAGGCGCCACAAGTCGAGACGATTTCCGATGGCGAAAACGGATCGGCGCAGGTCAGCCCTTGACTGCGGACCGCCCCGCCCGCCGACCGTAGAAGCTGCCGTCACCCAGCGAGACACCGCTGGCGTAGCCCCACGCGGCCAGGCCGGCGGTCGATCGGCCCGCTGCAAAAAGCCCCGGAATCGGCTGGTCGCTGACGTGCAGCACCTCGGCGTCCAACGTGGTCGCGAGCCCACCCAGGGTGAAGCCGCCGGTGCTTTCTCGGAGATCGACGGCGCCGACCGGTGAGCCGATCGGCTTGACCCACTCCTTCTTCTTGTGCAGCAGCGGATCTTCGCCGCGAGCCGCACTTTCGTTGTAGGCGGCCACGGTCGCCTGCAGTGAACCGGCCGGCAGATCGATCTCGCGTTCCAGGTCGGCAACGATGTCGGCCACCCACGTCGCCGGTCGCAGCATGAGTTTCGGTGACCAGGACGCCATCGCCTCATCCTGGGCTTCGCCGTCGATGATCAGGTAGGCGATGTTGTCCTGCTGGTAGAGGGTGAGCTGGCCGACGCGGCCGGGGTAGGTGTCCTCGGCGACGTAACGCTGACCGCGGCCGTTGACCAAGATGCCGCGGACCAGTTGCTGGGGGTCGATGAAGATCGCGACCTCGGTCGCGTCCATGTGGGCCAGGTCCGCACCAAGTGCCTGGGCCATCCGGATGGCCTGACCGTCGTGCTGTTCGATCGATGCTGCCGGACGGCCGGCGATCCGTGGGGCGAAGCGTTTTACCATCGCGTCGTTGTAGGCGAAGCTTCCCGTCGCAAGGACAACCCCGCTGCGGGCCCGGATCGTCATCTGGGTGCCGTACTGCCGGGCGCGGACGCCGACCACCCTGCCGTCGGATTCCACAACCAGGCACTGCACCCGCGCGTCGTAAAGCGCCCGCGCCCCGGCCGCCGTCGCCGTCTCGACGAGCGGCTTCATCAGCATGTAGCCGGCGCTGGCTTCGCCCTGCTTCTTGTTCTGCATCTGCGGCACGTGACCGCGTGGGGCCGGCGTGGCAATGGTGTTGAACGGGAACGAATTTTCGCCTCCGCTGTACATCAATCCCTGATCGCCCATCGGCTCCCAGCCCGGTTCGGCGAAGAATTCCGCTTTGAACGGAACGCCGCAGCCGATGAGCCAGTCGAAGTGCGCGACGCTGCCTTCGCAGTAGTCGCCTATGCGATTCTCGTCGGCGCCGGGGCCCATGGCGACATTGAGAAACGCCGCCATGTTGTCAACGGAATCGGTGAACCCGCAGGCTTTTTGCAGCGCCGTTCCACCGCCGAGATAGATGAATCCACCGGCCATCGCCGCTGCACCGCCCCAGGATCCGGTGCGCTCGAGGACCAGGACGTCGGCGCCTGACCGCGCGGCCTCGACCGCCGCTGCCGCGCCGGCGACTCCGTAACCCGCGATCACGACGTCAGCCTCGTGATCCCACGACCCGATCGATGACGCGGGGATCGGCGTGACGTCGTCGTCGGGTGTCATAGCCGCATGGCCGCTGGCATCTCACCGATCCATTGATGGCCCCAATAGCTGTCGGCGGTGATTTCCTCAGCGGTGTAGAAGGTTTCGTCGACCCGCATACCGTCGGTGCCGAATTCGATATCCCAGTCGCCTGGAGCGCGAACGTAGAACGACACCATCTTGTCGTTGGTGTGACGGCCGAGCGTGGAGGACAGTTGGAAGCCCTCGGCGTTGACCCGATCCAGGGCCTGGCCGACCGCGTCGAGTGTGTCGACCTCGACCATGATGTGAACCAGGCGCGGATCGCGCTGGTGTGCGGCCGGCACGACCGCCAAGCTGTGGTGGCGTTCGTTGATGCCGAGGAAGCGGACGCGGACCGGGCCGAATTCCTTGGGTAGCGGAACACGGAACGCGCCGCGAGACCGGAACCCCAGCACCTCGGTGTAGAAGTCGAACAGACCGTTGGGATCGGTTGCCGGCAAGACGACGTGACCCATACCTTGGTCACCAGTCACGAACGTCGCGCCGAACGGTGTGACCACCGGGCTGTGGTCGAGCACCGCACCGTGGAACACCTCCAGGGCGGTGCCGGCCGGATCGTCAAAGGTAATGACTTCTTCCACCCGACGGGCCTCGGCCTCGTCTGTCGACAATTGTTTGAAGGGCACCCCTGCGCCGTCCAGGGCTGATTTGACCCGCTGCAATGCCGGGTGATCCCGTACCTCCCAACCGACGGCGAGCACCCGGTCGGAATCCCCTGGCACGACGATCATGCGGGCTGCACGCTCGTCCATCCGCAGATACAGCGCAGACGTGTCTGGTCCCTTGCCTTCTGCAAAACCGAGGACCCCGAACGCGAACTGCCGCCAGCGCTCGATGTCATTGGTCGAAATAGTGATGTAACCAAGGCTTTTCAGATCGCTCACGGTCGGTGTCTCTCTAGATCAACGCCCGCAGCGGGCCCTCGGGTGGATCGATGCCCAGCGAACTGAGCGCCGACGCGTGGTAAGCAGTGCCGGGGACATGGATGGCGTGCGCCTGGCCGACGTGCACATCGCGCCAATACCGCTGCAGCGGTTTGTCCATCCGCGCCGCGTTCCCGCCCGATCGGGCGAAGATCTCGTCGACCGCGGAGACCGCGCGCCACACCGCGCGAATCTGGGTGCGGCGGCCGGCGGCACGGTCGGCGAAGGACACCTCCTTGCCGGACGCCACGATGTCGTAGATGCGGTCGGCGTTGGCCAGTAATTCCTGGCGGGCCGCGTTGATGTCGGCGGCGGCCTCACCGATGCCGTACAGGACGTAGGGGTCGTCCTTGATCGCGGTCCCGGTAGCGGCGACACGCTCCCGTTGGTAGTCCAGATGCGCCGCGAGCGCGCCCTCGGCAATGCCGATGGTCGCCGCCGAGATACCCAGCGGGAACATGGTCGACCACGGCATCAGATACAGCGTTTCGGTCATGCCGGCCTCGCGCTGCGCGGTACCGTCCATCACCTTGGCCGCGTCCATCGTCCGATACGCGGGCACGAACGCGTCTTTGACGATCACGTCCTTGGAGCCGGTTCCGCGCAGCCCCACCACATTCCACGAGTCTTCGACGATCTCATAATCCTTGCGCGGCAGGATCATGTGCAGCATCTGCGGCGGCATCACCGGTGCACCGTTGGCGTCGCCGAGCATGGCGCCCAGGATGATCCAGTCGCAGTGGTCGGTGCCCGAGCTGAACCCCCAGCGGCCGTTGAAGATGTAGCCGCCGTCGACGGGCCGGGCAACCCCTTGCGGTGCGTACGGTGAGGCCATCCAGGTGTCGGCGTCGTCGGCCCAGACCTCGGCGGCCACCCTGGGGTCTGCGTAGGCCAGCTGGTAGGGGTGCACTCCCACCACACCCACGATCCAGCCGGCGGCCGGGTCGAGCGCTGCGGTGGCCATCACGGTCTCGGCGAACTCGCGGGGATGGACCTCGAACCCCTGATAGCTCTTGGGCTGCAGAAGCCGGATCAGGCCGGCTGCCTTCATGAGCTTGACGGTGTCGTCGGTGAGTCGTCCGATCTGCTCGGCTTCGGCCGCTTGGTCGCGTAACTGGTCGGCCAAGTCCACCACGCGGTCGATAACACGTTCGCTCATGATGTCGTCCTTAAGTCGCTGGGCTTACTGATGGTCTACCGCAGTCGAAGGCCTGTCCGCTGCCGATCCCGATGAGCGGGCGAAAATCCTTGCGTCGATCGCCGGTGTCCAATGACCGGGAAACCAACGCGGCGGGCGGGCAGGCTTATCTACAGTGATTGCTTGTGACGCTTGACGAACCCTTGGACGCGTTGGTGGTGGGCGCCGGATTCGCCGGCCTGTACGCGTTGCACAAACTTCGCGCCCAGGGGCTCTCGGTTCGAGTGCTCGAGGCCGCGCCTGAAGTGGGCGGCACCTGGTACTACAACCGGTATCCCGGCGCGCGCTGCGACGTCGAGAGCGTCGACTATTGCTATTCGTTCTCCGATGAACTCCAGCAGGAGTGGAACTGGACGGAGAAGTACGCCACCCAGGCCGAGATCTTGCGTTACCTGAAATGGGTTGCCGACAAACTCGACCTCCGTCGCGACATCGTGTTCAACACTCGCGTGGTCTCCGCTGTCCTCGACGAGTCGCGGCTGCGCTGGACCGTCACCACCGGTGCCGGCGAGGTGCTGACGGCGCGGTTCTGTGTGATGGCGACCGGCGCCCTGTCGGCCGCCCTGACCCCGGACTTCCCCGGCTTCGCGGAGTTCACCGGCGAGATCTACCACACGGCGCACTGGCCGCATGATCCCGTCGACTTCACCGGCAAGCAGGTGGCCGTCATCGGCACCGGATCGTCTGGCATTCAATCGATTCCGATCATCGCCGAGCAGGCCGCGCACCTCTACGTCTTCCAACGCACCGCTAATTTCAGCGTCCCGGCCGGAAACACGCCGTTGTCCACCGCCGAGCTCGACGAGATCAAGGCTAATTACGCCGAACGTCGTCGGTTGTCTTGGCGCAGCGGCGGCGGGTCGCCCCATATCACCGCGCCCCGGCCGACGCTCGAGTTCGACCCGCAGGAACGTCGAGCGGCGTTCGAGAAGCGTTGGCAACTCGGCGGTGTGCTGTATTCCAAGACATTCCCCGATCAAATGACCGACTTGGCCGCCAACGAGGAGGCCCGCAAGTTCTACGAGGAGAAGGTACGCGCGGTCATCGAGGATCCGGCTCTCGCCGATCTGCTGATCCCTACCGACCATCCAATCGGAACCAAACGAATTTGCACAGACAGCAACTACTTTCAGACTTTCAACAGGCCCAATGTCAGCCT
Organism: Mycobacterium cookii; assembly: GCF_010727945.1. Classification (NCBI taxonomy): domain Bacteria; kingdom Bacillati; phylum Actinomycetota; class Actinomycetes; order Mycobacteriales; family Mycobacteriaceae; genus Mycobacterium; species Mycobacterium cookii. The sequence goes on along the minus strand of NZ_AP022569.1, from coordinate 2,780,554 downwards.
GGTGAGCGTTCGCGCCACCCCGATCGAATCTGTCGACGCCACGGGAATCAACACCACCGAAGCGCACTACGACCTCGATGCCATCGTTTTGGCGACGGGTTTCGATGCGATGACTGGAGCGTTGACGCAGATCGACATCATCGGCCGCGACGGTAAGACGCTGCGCGACGATTGGGCGCACGGGCCACGGACCTACCTCGGCCTGGGTATCGACGGGTTCCCCAACCTGTTCGTGATTTCGGGACCGGGAGCGCCTGCGGTGCTGGCGAACATGGTGCTGCACGCCGAAGCACACGTGAATTGGATCGCTGACGCGATCGCCTATCTCGACGATAACGGTTACGCCGCAATGGAACCGACGCACGACGCTGTCGACCGCTGGGGCGCCGAATTGGCCCGCCGGGCCGACGAGTCGTTGTTCACCAAAGCCGAATCTTGGTACATGGGTGCGAACGTCCCCGGTAAGCCTCGCGTTTTCATGCTCTTCATCGGCGGCTTCGCCGCGTACAACGACATCTGTGCCGACGTCGCGACTGCCGGATACAAAGGATTCGTCCTGCTGAAGGGCCCAGCCGCCAGCGGCCGGCAGACGGCGGAAACTGGTTGTGATGCAGAGTAATTCAGCACAGCTCACCGGGAAGGTCGTCGTGATCTCCGGTGGCGCCGGCGGTCTCGGCGCGGCGTTCGCGCGGCTCATCGTCGACCGCGGGGGCAGCGTCGTGCTGGCCGACCTGCTGGATGACCAGGGCGCGAAGCTGGCCGGCGAACTCGGTGCGCAGGCGCGCTGCACCCATCTCGACGTCACCGACCCGGAGCAGTGGTCGGCCGCGGTGCGCTACACCCTCGACGAGTTCGGCTCGCTCACCGGGTTGGTGAACAACGCCGGCGTGTCGACCGGTCAGCTTCTCGAGCACGAGCCACTGGAGCACTTCCGAAAAGTGCTGGACATCAACCTGACCGGGGTGTTCAACGGCTTGCAAGCGGTCATCAAGCCGATGCGCGCGGCCGGTGGCGGATCGGTGGTCAACATCTCTTCCGCGGCGGGCATGTTCGGCTTGGCGTTCACCGCCGGCTACGGCGCCTCGAAGTGGGGCGTGCGCGGACTGTCCAAGATCGCGGCGGTGGAGTTGGCACCCGACCGCATTCGGGTCAACTCGGTGCACCCGGGCATGGTGTACACGCCGATGACCGTCAACATCGGCATTCAACCCGGTGAGGGTAACTACCCCAACACCCCGATGGGACGCATCGCCGAACCCGAGGACATCGTCGGCGCCGCCGGCTACCTGCTGTCCGATGACGCCGCATACGTCACCGGGGCCGAGATTGCGGTGGACGGCGGCTGGACCGCCGGACCGACCATGAAATACGTTATGGGCCAATAAAATCCGACAGGAGTACAGATGAAGCGACTCGACCGCAACCGGATCCTGGTGACCGGTGCCGCCTCGGGGATCGGACAAGCAACCGCGCTGCGACTGCTCGACGAGGGCGCCGCCGTCGTCGCCGCCGACATCGCCGCCGACGGCTTGGAGAAGACCCGCGCCAAGGCGCAGGAAGCCGGCTGTGCGGAGCGCCTGACAACGCTCGAGATGAACGTCGGCGACGAGCAGTCGGTCGCCGACGGGGTGCGCTCGGCGGTGGAGACGCTCGGCGGGTTGGACTCGTTGGTGAACGCGGCCGGGATCTTGCGCGCCACTCACACCGACCAGATGAGTCTGGATCAGTGGAATCAGATCATCGGAATCAACTTGACTGGAACTTTTTTGGTGGTCCGGGAAGCGCTGCCGAGCCTGCTGAAGAACACCCGCAGCGCGATCGTAAACTTCAGTTCGACATCGGCGTCCTTCGCGCACCCCTACATGGCGGCCTACGCGGCGAGCAAGGGCGGCGTGCAGTCCTTCACGCACGCGGTGGCGCTGGAGTACGCGAGCAAGGGAGTGCGCGCGGTGTGCGTTGCACCCGGCAGCATCAAATCCGGAATCACCGATGCCACAGCCGGATACCTCCCGCAGGACTCCGACTGGTCGCTGTTCGGCAGGCTGATGCCGATCATGCCGACCACCGAGGAATCCAGCGGCACCGGCATGGCATCCCCGTCGGCGGTCGCCGGTGTGATCGCGATGCTGGTGTCCGAGGACGGCGCGTTCATCACCGGCACCGAGATCCGCATCGACGGCGGGACCCATGCGTGACGCACCTGAGTTATGACGAGACCTTGCGCGAAATCACCACCGATGCAGGCGTTCTGCGCTACCACGAAGCGGGGTTGATCGACTCGGGGCCGCCGTTGCTGCTGCTGCACGGCTCCGGCCCCGGCGTGACGGGATGGCGCAACTTCCGCGGCGTGCTGGGCGCGTTCGCCGAACACTTCCGCTGCCTGATTCTGGAATTCCCGGGTTTCGGCGTGAGCGACGACTTCGGCGGTCACCCGATGATCACCGCCCTGGACGCAGTGGTGCGCTTCGTGGATGCGCTGGAGTTGGACACCGTCGACATCATCGGCAATTCGATGGGCGGCGGCGTTGCGCTCAACTTTGCCATCGCCTACCCCGAACGGGTGCGCCGCATCGTGACCATCGGCGGGATCGGCCGGAACATCCTGACTCCCGCTCCCTCCGAAGGGATTCGGCTACTGCAGGAGTTCACCGAGGAACCGACCCGGGATCGCCTGGTGCGCTGGTTGCATTCGATGGTGTACGACCCCGCGACGGTAACCGACGAGCTCATCGAGGAGCGCTGGAGTCACGCCACCGATCCGCAGACGCTGGCCGGCGCGCGGCGGATGTACAGCAGGGAAGCGTTCGCTCAGATGATGAAGGCTCTCGAGTCGTCCAAGGGGCCGCAGCCATGGGCGGCGATGCACCGGGTGAAGGCGCCGACGCTGATCACCTGGGGCCTCGACGACCGGGTCAGCCCGCTGGATATGGCGTTGATCCCGATGCGCACCATCCCGAATGCCGAGTTGCACGTGTTCCCCAACTGCGGCCACTGGACGATGATCGAGGCGAAAGAAGCTTTCGAAAGCGCGGTGTCGGCGTTCCTGCTCCGGAAGGATCAGTTGACGCAGGGCACGCCGCCACCGTCGATCGGCACTCCCTGATCGGGGGTCGCCTCGGTGGTGTCCGTCTGCTTGCCCGACTTGTAGTCCCAGTTGCCCCAGCTACCTGAGAAGCCGGAAACCGTTGACGGCGTGGTGGATTCGTCCTGCGAGGGCGCCGAGAAGTTGTCGTCGACGATGACCTCGACGTGGCCGTATTGCAGCGTGCGGTTGGGGTGGTCAGGCGGGTCGATGCCGAGCATGCTTGCCACTTCCTTGGCATCGGACTCGGCGCCGGGGGCGTACTCGATCGTCGTCGTGCTGGGTTCGCCTTTGACCCGGTCGCGGACCGAGCCGGTGGTGTAGCCGTCATGCTTCAACGTGCGCGCCACTTTGGTTGCGAGCCCGCTGGTGCTGCTGGCGTTGATCACGTCGACAACCGTTGACGGGCTGGGCGATTCCGCAATCGTCGACGGCGTGGACGACGAGCTTCCGAAGGCCGCGGCCACTTCGGCCTTGATCGCGGCGGGATCGATGATGTTGACGTCCTGACCGTTGATGTTGTCGTAACGCACGACGGGCAGGGTCCGGTATTCGATGGACCCGCCGGCCAGGGCGCCCATCCGGCGGAACTGGTCCTCGTCCCAGCCTGACGACAAGACGACGTCTTTGCGTGCCACCGCCATCAGGCCTTTGAGTTTGCCGATGTCGGTGAAGGTGCCCGAATCCTGGAGTTGATGCATGACCGCCGACAGGAACGCCTGCTGACGGTGAGTGCGGTCGAGGTCGCCGTTCTCGAGGCCGTGGCGCTGCCGGACGAAGGCCAGCGCCTGCTCGGCGTCCAGCGTCTGGCGTCCCGCCGGGAAGTCGGCGCCGGAGTACGAGTCGTACACGGCGTGCTTCAAGCACACGTCGACACCGCCCAGACTTTGGGCGAGATCGTAGAAGCCGGCCAGATTGACTTCGGCGAAGTAGTCGATCGGCACCCCGGTCAGCTTGCGCACCGCCTTCAAGGTGGCGGCCCGGGCGGCTTCGCGGCCCTTGGTCTCGAGTTCCTTTTGGTCGCTGACGCCCTTGTTGATCATCTTCTGCTCGACGTACTGCTTGGTGAGACCGTAGGCCTCTTTGATCTTGATGTGGTTGTAGCCGGGCACGCCGTTGAATGACACCCAGTCGTCACGCGGGATGGAGAATGCGGTCACTTTGTCGTCGGCGCTGATGTGCGCGAGGATCAGCGTGTTGGTGTTGTAGCCACCGTCGTCGGAATCGCCGGCGTGCAGATGCTTGAGCACCGACCACGGCAAATCATCGCCGTTCTGGTCTTTCCGCGAGTCGAGGCCGATGAGCAGAATGTTCTGTCCGTCGCCGGTGGACTTCGGGTCTTCGGCACTCAGAGCCTGCGAGACGGTGATCCCTTTGAGCACGCCGTGGGCCATCCAATATCCCGACCCGGTCGCGGCCATCGCCCCGACGGCTACCAGCGTCCAGCAGGCATGCGCCAACCTGCGGCGCCGGGCCCTGACCGGTGTCGCACGGTGGCGGTGTGAAGAGCTGGAAAGCTGCTGGTCTCCCATGACAATCTTGGTGGTATTCGGGGTGTGCGCCTGACCCGGGATGCGATGCGCGCTCAAAGACTACTTGTGGCCTAGTATGCGGCAGCTTGCTGAAGAACGCGCTGTGGCCCATCTAACCGCTCACGCAGGGTGCTCGCTGTCAAAAGTGCCCCCACCTGCGACGATACGCTCGGCGCCGCTGACTTTGCGGACTGGCGGGGCCGTCAATTTGTGGCCAAATCGTGCCGCTACAGGTCTAAAACTGCCCCATCGGTCGCAGTAGTAACAGCCGCGAACCGTGCCTGAGCGGCCGTTTGCGTGTGCTCGGCCACGTCCGGCAGGGGGTGACTGTGGGTGAGTACCAGCCGTGACACACCGGACTCAGCGGCGATGACGCCGGCCTCGTCGCCGGAGGTGTGTCCGCGCTCGGCGTTGACGGGTTCCCAGGCCTCGTGCAGCAGCGTCGATACCCCCGCGACCTGCCGGATGGTCTGCGGGTCGAATTCGGTGTCGGTGCAATAAGCGACGCTGCCGCCGATGCGGAACCCGGCCGACGGCAGGGGGTGCCGGGTCTGTTCCCATATCTGCACCTCGTGGCCGGCGAAGCTCACGGTGTCCCAGCCCAGCTCCGCCCAGCGTGCCGACGCCAGCGGCGACGTCGTCTGCAGCGGGGCGGCCAGCAACTGGGCCTCGACGATGGTTCGGGTGGGCCGGCCGTAGGACAGCGAGCCGGGGCCGGCGATGGTGAGTTCCCGTCCTCCCAGGGCTCGCCCGCTGACGAAAGCGAGGCCCGTCACGTGATCGAGGTGGAAGTGGCTGAGCGCCACGGTCACCGTGTCGACGCCGTCGAGCAGCGACGGGTCGATGTGCAGGGCGCCCAAACCGGTTCCGGCGTCGAGGATCAACGCCTCGGTGCCGGCGGTGATCAGATAACAGCTGGTCTGCCGGGAGCTGGTCGGGATCCATCCGCCGCTGCCGAGAACTGTCATCCGCATGGTTACTGAACTTACGGCGACAACCCCTGCTGCAGGGCGGCTACCGTCTCCAGATCGCCGAGCGCCGCGACGCCACGTCGAACACCCTCCAGTGCAATGCTTTCCACCTGCATTCCGCCCATCCCGGCGGTGATCAGGGGTGCGACGTAGGCGTACAGCGCGCCTTGCCGGTAGTGCAGCCACAGTTCGTCGGCATCGAGTTCGGGGCCACCGGCGGCGACCAGAGCACGCCGGTAGTCGGTGAGGAGGTCACGCTCGGCGGCCTGCCGGTCGGCGGGCGTCATGCCGGTGATGAGCGTGTAAGCCAACTCGCGGCCCGGATGTCCGCGGCGAACGGCCTGCCAGTCGAGCAAACCGGCCTCATCGTTGCGGAAGTAGACATTGCCGGGATGCGCATCGCCGTGCATGACCGTATTCGGCTGTCGGTCAATGAGTTCGGCGACCGCTCGATATTTCTCGATGATGAAGCGACCGTCCTCGACCCCGATGTCGGTTCGCTCGGCCAGCCGACGGGCCGAGGTGTTCAGCAGCGGTGCGGTCAACAGCGAAGTGTGATCGCCGGACGCGGAGTAAGTCCAGGCGGGCAGTCGTTCCCAGAAGGCCGCATGCAGCCGGGCCAACAGCTCGACGATCTGGCTCGCCTGGTCTATGTCGAGCGGATGCAGGGTGTCGGGAAACACGCACGGATCGACCGCCAAGTCCTCCAGGACGAGCACGAAGCGTCCGGTCAGCGAGTCGAATGCCGACCCGTATGCCACGGGTAAGCCGGTGAGCTGCGGCGCCAGGTCGCGATAGAACAGCACCTCGGTCTGGGCGAGCCGACCGAGTTCGCCCATCAGCCGGGTGGCAACGGTTTCGGCGGGCATCTTGACGAAGACCGACTCGGGAACGCCGTCGCCGGTCAGCGCGAGCCTTGCCCGGGACGACGTGCCCGCGTCGCCGCCGATCATCGATATCGACGTCACCGGTCGCCCGATGATCTGCGAGAGCGACCGGGCGTCGAGGTCGGCGATCGTTCGTGGCAGCGTCCGCATCCGGCCGATCACGGTATCGGTTGCGACGCGCTGCATTCCACGGCCGAGGTGGGCTGCCAGCCCGAGGACCGGCACCACCCGCCGCGATGTGTAAGCCACCGATGCATCTTTACAAGACGGAACTGATCTGTAAAGGCGTGACGGCCCGATGAGTTTGGCGTCCGACGCCTGTCTAACTCGATGTGATGGAGTACAGGGATATGGCGAAGTCCGAGCACGACGACCTGTGGGCGCTGGTGCACACCGAGCGGGCAGCGCTCGCCGGGGACCTGGCAGGCCTTGACGCTGAGCAGTGGCGGCACGAGACGCTGTGTGGTTCGTGGAACGTCGAGGAGGTCGTCGCCCACCTGACGGCCGCGGCGAGCCTGAATCAATGGCGATGGTTGCGCAGTATGTTCTGGGCGCGCTTTCGTCCCGATGTCCACAACCGTCGTCGGCTGGCAGAGCATCGCGGCGATACTGCCGCCGAGACGCTGGACCGGTTCCGTGCGGTCGTCGCAAGCACCGTCGCACCGTCGCCGCATCTCCCCGCTTACCTGGGTGAGGTGGTTGTCCATGCCCAGGACATCCGTCAGCCGCTGGGGCTGGAGCGAACACCGAGCCTCGGAGCACTGACGGCGGCGGCGGAGTTCTTCGCTCAGCGAAACTTCGCCGTGCCCAGCCGTAGTCGCATCGCCGATCTCCGGGTCGAGGCCGACGACGGACTGTTCCGCGCGGGCAGCGGCGCTCTGGTCACCGGGTCAACGCTGGCCCTCGTGATGGGCATGGCCGGACGCATGGCCTATGTCGATGAGCTCAAAGGTCCAGGCGTGCAACTCCTTCGGGCCCGGAGTGGCTAGCATCAGCCGAATTCGATGGGCAGGCTGGTCGGCCCACTCATGCCGAGCAACGGCTTCCACGGCGTCGTTCCGATTCGCCGTGGGTTGGGCAGGCGCTGGGAGAGGATTTTGAGCGCTTCGGCGAGTTCTCGCCGCGCCAGGTTGGCGCCCAGGCAGTAATGCACTCCTCCGCCGAAGGTCAAGATGGGGGGTGGCTCGTCTCGAGTGATGTCGAAGCGCGTCGGATCGTCGTAGACCGCGCAATCACGATTGGCCGCGTAGGTGTTCACCAAGATGAAAGTGCTTGCGGGGAAGGTGTAGTCGCCGATCTCGACGTCGCTGTTGACGCTGCGTACGGTGCTGCACATCGATGGTGAATGTCGCATCGTTTCCTCGACGGCACGCATTGCCAGTTGGGGTTGATCGCGCAGCAGTGCCCACTGCTCGGGGTGATCGCAGAGCACCTGCATGGATGCGGCGAGTTGGCTGCGCGTCGTATCGGTGCCGGCCACCAGAATGCTGAACGCCAACATGCGCAATTCGCCGGCGTTGAGGCGGTCACCCGCGTCCTCGATGGCGATCAGCTCGGATAGCAGATCTTCGGTCAGGCGTTGACGCCTGCGCGCGACCATGTCGTCGATGTAGTCGTCGAACTCGGCCCACGCTTTCAGGACGACAGGCTCCTCTTTGGCGAGATCGCAGTCGAAGCTCACGATTTTGAAGATGTCCTCGGCCCACCGTGAGAATTGTTGCCAATCCTCACGAGGCGCACCGAGCAGCGCGCAGATGATCGGTATCGGGTAGGGCCGCGCGATGTCGGCGACGAACTCGCAACGGCCCGAGTCCGCGACGTGATCGACGAGCTCGTTGACGACGACCTGGATCGTCTCGTCCATGCGCGCTGTCGCCCGCGGTGTGAACGCCTTGGACACCAGGCCGCGCAGCCGGCGATGCTCGTCGCCCTCCATGTTCAAGATGCTGTGCGTAACTCTGTCCCACAGCGGTCCCGACGTGATCCCGTGGGCTGAGAGATGTATTCCCGGAGGAATCACGAATCGTGGATCACGGAGCACGGTTCGGGCCAGCTCGTACGAAAGTATCTCGGGCCCAATGGGTCCCAGAGCGATCGGCGCCTGCTGCTGCGCTGCTCGGAACTGCGGATAGATCTGCTGTGGTGTGTCGGTGAGGTCATAACTCAGAGTCGGTAGTTCAGCGTCGAAGACGCTCGGCCTGACGGCGTCAATGGTCACGACATCTCCTCGCTGATCGGCTCGTCACGGGATGTTGGTCGACAGTAGGGTCAACGGCAGGCCGAGTACTGACAGGTCGATTTCGTCGAGATACGAACCCTCGCCGGAAATGCTCTGCCGGAAACGAATTTTCGACCCGTAGCGTTCGGCGACGGCTTCGGCGTCGGATGCCCCCGGGACGCGGAGCACCACGGTGTACACGCCGTCGCCGTTGCGCTCCACGAAGTCGCTGACCGACGCCGCCACGTCGGCTTTGGCGCCGGGCACCGCGCTGATCAGTTCGATGCCGCCGCTCCAATCCAGATAAATCGTCAAACCGAGTTCAGTCAGCTCGGTGCTGTCGAAGCTGAAGCCGAGTTCGGTGAACATCTTCGCGACGGCCGCCTGGCGCTCCGGCGCGACGGCGAACACCACGTGATGAAGCTGCGTCTCCCGTTCGGTCATGTTCGCAGGACTCCGCGCGGAAGTAGCAGGGGCAGATCGTTGTAGGTCGCGATGCCGGGTGGCGCTGCGACGACGGCCGGTATCGCGGTGATGGCCGGCACGGCTGTGATGGTCAGACCGAGCAGGATGTATTCCTCGATCGTCTCCGCTACGAAATCTGCGGGCGGCTCGAACGCCAGCGTGGTCTTGATCGTCGGCCGACCCTCGACCGTGACGTTGTATCCGAAGCCCATCGTCCACGTCGGCTCCAGCGATTGTCCCTTGGTCCACACGCCACGTACCTCGACGACGTCACGCTCACCGACAAAGCCCTTCCAGCTCACGTCGATTCCGGCCACACAGCCCTTGGCGATCACCCAGTCCCCGGGAAGGTGAACGTCTTCGGTGGCCTGAGCATACTGTGCCTCGCAACGAATCTCGTCGAGCTCAACCCCCAATGCATCGGCGACGATGAGAACGGCCTCGCGAAATATCCCCGACCCTTCCTCAGTCACCGCCGGCAGGTCCGGGTAGTCGATCGGGTATCCGAATCCCATGATCTTCTCGGTCTCCGGTGAGTTGTAGATCGTGGTATCAAACGATTCCACGATGCGCACCCTCTCGATCCTGTCCGAGAGTCCGGCAGAAACGATCGCGAAGAGTTCGATGAAGCCGGGGTTCAGGCCACTGCCGAAGATCGTAGAGCCACCGCGTTCGCAGGCCTGCAGGATGCGTCCGCGCCCTTCGCCGAGTCGATGGCCGGTGATGAACTCGGACGTGGTGACAACGTTGATGCCCGCTTCGAGAACGCGGACCAGATCGTCGACGTCGGCGAACATCTGGTTGTACACCACACAATCAGGCTCGAGGCCGATCAGCGCGTCGATGTCGTGGGTGGCCCGCACGCCGAGTGGCGCGATCCCGCATAGTTCCCCGACGTCGCGGCCGACCTTGTCCGGCGACCACGCGTAGCATCCGACAAGCTCGAGCAGTGAGTTCTCGACGATCGCGTGCACCGACTTCGTGCCGATGTTGCCGGTCGTCCATTGAACTACCCGATAGGTCTGCCGCTCAGCACTTTTCGGCCTACCGTCGATTACGGCGGTCACGGATGCTGAGCACCTTGCTGCTGCCGGGCTACCCGCGCGTCGTGGATGCGCACCAGTTCGCGGAATTTCAGCCGGTGATATTTCGGAACCGGCTGGATGCCCCATTGGTCGCGGGCGGTGTCCTTACCCTCGGCGCCCTCGGGTGGCCCGAACATGGGATACGGAACTTTGCACTCCAAGGTGTCGTCGGAGTAGCGGACCTTGAGCAGTTCGCTGCAGATCTGAGTCAGGCTCAGCGTCGGATAGCCGTAGTAAACCGCCATGAAGGGCAGCGTGAAGGCACCTTCGATCACGAGGGCGACCAGACAGACGATGACGGCCCGTTTGATGTACTTGTGCATCCGGGCGTAGTACGGCGTGGTGCCAGGCGGTAAGTCCTCGCCGGGATCCGTGTCTTCGGTGGACGCCGGTGCGGGTAGTGGTGAAGTCACAACTGTGCTCCTTAAAGTGTTCAGTCGGTGAAGATTTCGCGGTTGACCGTGTGCAGGTACGGGATGGCCAGGAACGGCGTGATGTAGAAGATGTCGTAGAGCCACCAGCCGATGACGGGGAATACCACGCCCGCGTAGCGCACGTCGGCGTACATGGTCATGTTGAACACGTAGGCGCACCAGATCACCACGCCCATCCAGCAGGTGATGACCATCCATTGGTGGCCCCACCGCTTCATCTGCAAGAAGCCGATCGCCGCGGCACAGCGCATTGCGAACACCGTCAGGATCAGCCCCGCCACATACGCTTTCTCGCCGGGGCCTGCGGCGCCGCCAACCCACAGTTCGTTGTAGTGCCAGAAATAACCGGCATCGAACATGTTGCCCCAGCCGACCATCAGCACCCGGTTGATCAACGTGTGATTGGCAACCAGATCCAACGCCCACCCCAGGCTGTTGAGTGCTCCGTCGATCAGCACCAGATAACCGATCAAGGTCACGATCATCGGCCGCACCGACAGGCCTGCTCGTAAAGCCTGGCGCTGCAGCCAGACTCCGCGCATGAAGATGGGGAAGCCGATCAGGCCCGGCGCCCACATCCCCATCAGAGCGGCGCCGACGATCATCCATTTGTCGGCCCGGCGCTGTGCTAGACGAGATTCGTCGTGATGGTCCTCGAGGCTGACCGGGTTGTCAGAGGACCGGTTCAGTAGCGGAAGATTCACAACTCCCACCAGCCGCGCGCGAAGGACATGTAGAGCTGGATGCCGAACATCAGCAACAGGTAGCCGTAGATGACGATCTGCAGGATGATGAGCGCCTTCTTGCGCTGTCGTTCCTTCTGATCCACGGTGGTTGGCTCCTTTCCCAGTTTCTCTGTTAAGGGGTGCGTCAGGCGTCGGCGGTGGCGAGGCTGGCGACCGCGACCTCGCGTAAGCCGTCGTTGATGGCGCCGTCGGTCGACAGTGGCGCGAGGATGCAGGCCTCGGCAGCCTCTAATTCGCTTGCGCCGGAGGCGATCAGCTGCGCGGCGGTGACCAGCACACGGGTCGACGGCGGTTCGAAGTGAAAGGCGTGGTCGGCGGTGCGGATGGCGGTGGCGCAGGCGACCAGTCTTGTCGCGGTCGACGGATTGATGCCCGCTTCGGCAACGACGACCTCGGCTTCTCGGACCGCGGGCAGGTATCTCATCGCAAGAGTGACGAACCGCTGACGGAAGGACGGCTTGAGCTCCTTCAGTGAGCTGCGGTAGGCCGGGTTGTAGGAACAGGCCAGCATGAAAGTGTCCGGCGCTGTGACGACTTCGCCTGCCCGGTCGAGGTAGAGAGCGCGGCGGTGGTCGGTCAACGAATGCAGGATCGCCAGCGAGTCGTGGCGTGCTTCGACGACTTCGTCGAGATAGCAGATGGCGCCGGCCTTGACGGCCCTGGTGAGCGGGCCGTCGGTCCACACCACGTCGCCGCCGGTCACCATGAACCGGCCGACGAGGTCGGAGCTGGTCAGGTCGTCGTGGCAGCTGATGGTGACGACGGGTCGGTTCAGCAGCAGGCCCATGTGCTCGACAAGCCGGGTCTTGCCGCAGCCGGTCGGGCCGGTGAGCATCACCGGCAGCCGCTGCTGGTAGGCCTGCTCGAACAACTGGACTTCGTTGCCGTTCGCGAAATACGTGTTGGTGATCATCTGGTCCTCAGCGTGTTGGCGATCATGCGGTTACCAGCTCACGGTGAACGTGGGCCAACACCCGCGGAAGTTCTTCGACTCTCCGGATGCGTTGGGAGCGAAGGGGTCCGAAGACCTCGGGCAGTGGGTCAACGCGGGTCGGTCCGACACCCAGGTAGTAGATGGATACGCCCGCGTCGTTGGCTTCCTCGACCGCGTGCGCGACATCGGCCCACGCATAGCGACCCTCGTAGCCCTCGTCGGAGATCAGCCCGTCGCCGATCACGATGAGCAGTCGCCGCTCGGAGGGCTGGGCAAGAAGCCGACTGGTCAAGTGGCGCAACGGCGCGCCGAGTCTGGTGTAACCGCCGGTCACCAGACCGAGCCGGCCTGGCGGCACGAAACGCCGATCCTGGAAATCCTTGAGGCAACTGACTTCGACGCGGTGTCGGGTGTTGCCGGTGAATACGAATATTCCGTGGCGCTCCCGGGCCAGGGTCATCGCTTTGGACAGCGCATCGGCGCAGGTCAACTCCAGCTTGAAGATCCGTCCGCCGTGCACACCCAAAGATGAACTGCCATCCAGCAATAGCGCGGTGGTGACGTCGCGGCTGGCGGGCAACAAGTCGCGGAAGATACGCGGTTCGATCGCCTCTCCGGTCGCCAGGTCAATGTAGTGGCGCACGTACTGCTCGACGTCCAGGTCTGAGCCGTCCTCGAGGCGGTTCGTCATCGCCCGGTGGGTGTGTTCTTCGAACCACTTTCGCAGCTCTGCGGACACCGGCTCCGGCGCGCGCGTCGCGGTGGCATGCGTGCGCTCGACGACGGCGACATGGTCGCGCATGAAGCTGTTTGTCCAGGAATTCCACTCGGGGTAGGGGATGCCCGGCCGGTGCTCTGGAGTGACATCGAGGTCGTTGTCCTGAGGCCGGCTGGGTGGTGGCAGGTTGGGGTTACGCACGCCGCCGTCGCCGCCGACCGGCACCGAGTAGGGCCGCGGCAGGCGCTTTTGCGTTGTCGTCCAGGGCATTCGGCCGAGGCTGCGACGCAGCTTCTCGGTCAAGCCCTGCGGCGCCGTGTAGGCCAGGGGCAATTTACCCAGGAGCGGGTCAACTTTCAGCGCAGCCGAGGTGCGTGACATCGAGATCGCCCGGTTGATGATCTCGACGGCATCGGTGTCGGCTGGCAACGCGGTCAGCTCCGGCAGCATCCGGCGTGCTTCCTCGAGCAATCCGGGCCAGTTCGATGCGATCCACCCCAGGGCCACACCGGCCTCGACGAGTGTGACTGCGCGCAGTTCGCGGGCCGACAGCTCGCCGAGCCGATATTCGGTGATCTTCTCCTTGGATGGCGAACATTGAAATGCCACACCGCATGTCAGTGTCCTGCGTGTCCAGTGCCGTGCGATCAGGGGATACGGAACGTGTACAAAATCCAGTGTGGTGCTCAAGCCGAACTCACGACGCTCACCGGTCACCAGACGCACGCCCTCGCGACGGCGCCCGCTCAGGGCGACAGCCGTCACTGCGCAACTGCGTTCGACCGCCATTGCATGTGCGTCGGAGAGTTCGATCATCGACACTCAGAATGTGCCGAGGTTCGAGAACATCCAGTACCAGAACCAGATGACCAGGCCCGTGCCTCCCCACGCTGCGACGTAACGCAGTATCTCCCAGATCCAATCCATGTCAGGCCTCCTTGTCGATGTGCTGTGGCATGCTCCTTGACGTCACCGGATCTCCAAACCTCGCACGGCTGTGGCAATCAAATTCGCCAGCATCGTGGCGCGCGTGTCGGCACTGTCGGTCGTGGTGAGGACGCCGTAGATGCCCAGCAGAAAGAACGTCGCGCTGTAGAAGGCGTCCACTTCCGGATGCACATGCCCGTCGCCTCGCGCCCGTTCGATCTCGTCGACCAAAAGCACGATCACAGGATGATCGCTCCAGTCGTCTTTAGTGGGACGTGTCGGCGAGAAATGCAGCGCTAAAAGCTCTTTGAACAGCAGCGGACCGAGTCGCCGCTCCAGGGCGGTCACAAGACCGACCACTTCGGTCAACGCGTCAGGAAGTCCGTGTGGGTCCTCGAGATATTCTGCGAATGCCGCGGCGATGCCTGCTTCTTCGCTACGTTCCAGCTCAAGCAGTACATGTTCCTTGCTGGGGAAGTGGAAGAAGAACGTCCCGTGGGCGACTCCCGCGGCTGCGACGATCGCATTCACGTCGGCGCCCGTCATCCCCGAGCGCTTGAACTCGGCGATCGCCGCGCCGAGTATGCGCTCCCGGGTTTGTCGTCGACGCATCTCGCGTGCGGTGGCCTTGACCTGTGGCGTCATGGTCTAGCCTTTCTAGCAGTGATTACTGACTAGAGTCAATGATTTAAGTCAATAGCTGGTCAAGTCAGTCGGTGAAGATCTCGCGGTTGACCGTGTGCAGATACGGGATGGCCAGAAACGGCGTGATGTAGAAGATGTCGTAGAGCCACCAGCCGACGACGGGGAAGATGACACCGGCATAGCGGACGTCGGCGAACATCGTCATGTTGAAGACGTAGACGCACCAGATCAGCACGCCCATCCAGCAGGTGATGACCATCCATTGGTGGCCCCACCGCTTCATCTGCAGGAAGCCGATCGCGGCCGCGATCCGCATGGTGAACACCGTGAGGATCAGGCCGACTTCGAGGGCTTTCTCGCCCGGCCCCGCCGCGCCACCGACCCACAGCTCGTTGTAGTGCCAGAAGTAGCCGGCATCGAACATTGCACCCCAGCCGTTCAACAGGATTCGGGCCAGGATGGTGTGATTGGCCACCAGGTCGAGCGCCCACCCCACCGTGTTGATGGCGGCGTCGATGATGACCAGGTAACCAAGTAGCGTCACCAGCATCGGCCGGACCGCCAGGCCGTCGCGTTGCGCCTTGCGCAGCAGCCACACCCCTCGGAGAAACAGCGGGAGGCCGAAGATACCGAGAGCCGCGGTACCGATGAGGATGCTTCCCGAGATGAGCCACTTGTCGGCTTGCCGCTGGGCGAGGTGAGACTGCTCGAAGTGTTCGTCGAGCTGGCTGCCTGTGGTGGTCATCGTGGGCGAACTCAAGGATCCCTCCTACCGGTCGGCTGGCCCGATCCTCCCGAAATGACTGACTCTCGTCAATCAGCTACCGCGTTTCAAGACTCCGCAGCGCGCTGGCGACGTAGTCGTCGAGCATCGCGCTCTGGGTGGGCCAGTCGTGCGTGGTGGTCAGCAACGCATAGAGGCCCAGCAGGAAGAACACGGCACTATTGACCGGAACAACCTGCGGTGCAACGCGACCCAATTGCTGGGCCCGCTCGATCTCCTGTGCGACCCGGACGATGACCGGATGTTCTTTGCTCTCGTCGGTGGGGCGGGTCTGTGAGAAATGCAGAGCAAGAAAGTCTTTGAACAGGCTCGCGCCGAGCCGACGCTCGAGGCCCACGACGAGACGAACCGCCTCCTTGAGGGTGGAGGACAGATCGGGGGCAGCGTCAAGGTAGCGATCGAGCTGTTTGGCGATGCGCTCCTCTTCGCGCCGTTCGAGTTCCAGCAACACGTGTTCCTTGGTCGGGAAGTGAAAGAAGAACGTGCCGTGCGCAACTCCTGCAGCCGCAACGATCGAACCGACGTCGGCGTCTGCCATGCCGGCACGCTTGAACTCGGCGATAGCAGCTCCCAGCAAGCGCTCGCGCGTCTGCAGGCGCTTCGCCTCTCGCGCCGAAGGCTTTTCCACCGTTGCCATGGTCCGTTTCCTCTGATCCCCGTACCCCGCCCGATCTGCAGGATAGCTGCAGCCGCGGCCGCGGGCACCCTTTCATTCCGTTGACTAAAGTCAGTTTTGTTTGTTAGATGAGGACCACGTAATGCCGACGAGAGGATCGGGATGGCGCTTGAGCAGTTCAATCTGGACGGACAAGTCGCGATCGTCACCGGCGCGGGGAAGGGCGTCGGGCAGGGCATTGCGAGAGTCCTGGCGGAGGCGGGCGCAACAGTGGTCGGGACCGCACGTACTGAATCCGATATCCGCGCAACGATTGCCGGTATCGAAGATGCCGGTGGCAGCGGACTGGCGATGACCGCCGATGCCATGAGCCGCCCTGACGGTGAGCGGGTCGTCGCTGCGGCCATGGAACACTTTGGGCGCGTTGATATTCTGATCAACAATGTCGGCGGCTCGACTTATGCACGATTTCTCGACATCACCGACGAGGACTTCCGGCACACCTTCGACTGGTGTGTGACGTCGGCGTTCATCATGAGCCAGCTCGTGGCGCCGCACATGATCGAGGCAGGCCACGGCAACATCGTCAACATTTCCTCTGGCTCAGCCCGTTTCGGTATCCGCGCGCTGACGGCGTACTGCGTCGCCAAGGGCGGACTCGAGGCCCTTACCCGTGCAATGGCGCAGGAACTGGCGCCGAAGATCCGCGTCAACGCGATAGCCCTGGGCTCGTTCGCCACCGATGGCTTGCAGGGAAGCCTCGACCTGATGCCTGGATCGCGAGAAAAGATGGAGGAGACGACACCGCTGCATCGCCTGGGCGACGTCGCCGACCTCGGGCGGCTGTGCGTTTATCTGTCCACCCGGGATTGTTACGCAACCAACGCGATCTTTCATGTGGACGGCGGCATCGACTCGAACAACTCGCCGTTGCCGATTCCCGACTACTGATCAAGGACGGACGCGGGATGCGCAGGGTAGTTCAATTTTCGACCGGTAATGTCGGGGTCCATTCGCTACCGGCGATCATCGGGCGCCCGGATCTAGAATTGGTCGGCGTGCACGCCGCCAGCCCGGACAAGATCGGTCGTGACGCCGCCGATCTGTGCGGGCTGAGCGAGCCGACCGGCATCATTGCGACCGATGACATCGACGCGCTCATTGCGCTGAAGCCGGACTGTGTCGTCTACACCGCACAGGGTGAGACGCGGCCGATGGAAGTCATCGAGCAGATGTCGAAGTTCCTTTCTGCGGGCATCAATATCGTGGCGACATCGATGGTGTGGCTGGTCACGCCTCGCCAGGCCGACGACTGGCTACGGGTGCCGCTGCAACAAGCCTGCGAGGCCGGCAACGCTTCGCTGTATGTCAACGGCATCGACCCTGGCTACTCCGGCGACACCGAGGTGCACTCCGCGCTGAGCCTGGTCACCCGCGCCCGGGCGATCACCGTGCAGGAAATCTTCGACTACGCCAACTACGACGATTACGAATTCACTGGCAAACAAATGGGTTTCGGTGTCAGCGCCGAGGATGATACGCCGATGCTGTTCCTGCCGGGCGTCCTGACCACGATGTGGGGCGGCGCGGTTCGCAACCTCGCCGAGCAGCTGGGAGTGCAACTCGACGAGGTGAGGCAACGCATCGAGCCGTGGTACACCGACAAACGGATCGAATGCAAGATGGCGACGGTGGAGCCGGGTCAAATGGCCGCGGTGAAGTTCGCGGTCGAAGGGGTTCGTGACGAAGTTCCGGTGATCACCATGGAACACATCACGCGACTCACCGCCGACTCGGCCCCGGGCTGGCCCTATCCGCCCGACGGCCGTCCGGGCGTACACCGAGTCGTCGTTGACGGGGATCCTCGCGTCGAGCTGAACACGCACGTGTCACACCCGGGGCTTGACGTCACCGAGGCGGGATGTCTTTCCACCGCAGCTCGGGTAGTCAATGCGATCGACTGGGTCTGCCGCGCGCCGGCAGGGCTGATCGCCGTCGAAGACATCCCTGCGGCAGAAATTATCAGCGGACTGATGTGGTGACTGGACCTAGACCGTCGATCGGACGGGTCGCAGGCAAACGAGTCCTGATCACCGGTGCCGCACGCGGTTTGGGGCGCAGTCACGCGCTCAGACTCGCCGAGGAGGGTGCCGATCTCATTCTCGTCGACCTCTGTGAGTCCCTGCCGGCGCTCGAATACGACTTGGCCACAAAGGACGATTTGGCAGAGACGGTGCGCTTGGTCGCCGAGCACGGCGGCCGCTGCGTGAGCCGAGTCGCTGATGTCCGCGACGAAGCGGCATTGCGCTCAGCTGTCGACGAAGGCGTGGACGAACTGGGCGGATTGGACGGCGCCGTCGCCAACGCCGGTGTGCTCACCGTCGCACCTTGGGACAGAACAACTTCCGATCACTGGCGCACAGTCGTCGATGTGAACCTCATCGGGACGTGGAACACCTGCGTCGCGGCGATCCCGCATCTGCTCGCCCAAGGAGGCGGCAGCTTGGTCAACATCAGCTCGGCGGGTGCGATGAAGGGATTCCCGCTTCAAATTCCCTACACCGCAACCAAGTACGGTGTTACGGGCTTAACGATTGCGCTCGCCAATGAGCTTGCTGCACAGAGTATCCGGGTCAATTCGGTGCATCCTACCGGGACGCCCACCGGTATGGTGCCGCCGTCGTTCGGCGCCACTCTCGGCGAGGAACGTCCGGACCTGATACCGATGTTCGTCAACGCCATGCCCACGCCATGCATCGAACCCGTGGACGTCAGCAACGCGGTGCTGTTCCTGATCTCGGACGAATCGCGTTTTGTCACCGGACTGCAGTTCAAAGTCGATGCGGGAGTGTCGATCAACTAGTGATCATGAAACCGAAGGAGGAGCAATGACGACGGTCGAGCAAGGTCACGCAAACGCAACCAGGTCCCCGGTCGACAAGAAGTATCGCGTAATCCAGTGGGGCGTCGGAAACGTCGGAACGATAGCGCTTCGCCATTTTGCCCATAACCCCGCCTACGAATTGGTCGGGGTGCTCTGCAACCGTCCAGAGAAGGTCGGCAAAGATGCCGGCGAACTCTGCGGTAAGGCACCGACCGGTGTGCGCGCCACCAATGACAAGGATGCTATCGAGGCATTGGAAGCCGACTGCGTCTTCTATGCGCCGCTGTGGTCTGACCCCGACGAGGTCTGCCGACTGCTGCGCGGAGGCAAGAACGTCGTCGCCTCTGGGGGCGCATGGTGGTATCGGACCGAACACAGTCAAGCTGATATCGACAAGATCCACGCGGCGTGTATCGAGGGCGGGACATCGTTTCACGCCGGGGGCGTCAACCCCGGTTTCGCTGGAGACCTGCTCGTTCTGACGCTGGCGCGAATCGTCAGCCAGATCGACACCATCCACATCTACGAGGTGGTGAATTTCGGCAGAGACACCTTGAAGTATCTGTACGAGATGGGCATGGGCAGTGATCCGGCCGGTTTCGAAGACGGCCCCAATCTGCTGGGGCAGGCATGGCCGTTGTTCGCACAGTCGATGGCCATGATCGTCGAGGGAATGGGCAAGACAGTCGACAGGTACACCACCGAGGTCGAGCTCGGGGTCGCCACCCGCGACATCCCGTTCGAAGGCGGCGAGACCAGCGATATGCCGGGGTTCAAAGGTGTGATCAAGGCAGGCACCGTGGCGCGGCAGCATCATAAGTGGACGGCGTGGGTGAACAACAGGCCGCTTGTCGTCTTTCACGAGATCTACACGATGGACACATTCGATGCTATTGAGCCGCAAGAGGACTGGCCGCAGCACTACCACTACCGCATCGTGATCGAGGGTGACTCATCCACCGAGCTCATCCTCCAGGGGGCCGCGGATCCCGACGGCGGTTACGCACTTCCCGGGTACACCTGGACCGCGATGGGACCTGCGAACGCGATACCCGCCGTCGTGGATGCACCGCCAGGGTTCATGAGCCACAACGAACTCGGGCTGATGCCCTTGCGTGGGGTCATACGCGAATAGCATTTCGGACCATTCGGACCTGCCCGAGTGGGCAGATGATCGGTCTTCGGGCCCGCGACCACACGGTTCGGTCGACGCGGGTGTAACGTTGTCAGTGCTGGTGCTCACCAGCGCATCCGGAATGGCTCAGTTTCTCTCGCTGATTGGCCCGAGCATCTGCTCACACCGGACACACGTGGCACTCGCCACAGACACATGTGGCAACTGCCAGTCGGGATAACACTTTGAATGCTTCATCTTTGGCCCAATCGTTGATCGCACCCTTTGGGGCGCAACACTTCTCGTATGTGCCGCGGTTCGGCATCCTCAGCACCTATTCGCCGACGGCGTGCGGGCTCGCGACATTCACTGCCGCGTTGGCGGACAGTTTGACCGCTCGAGGCGTCGACGTCCGTGTCGTACGCATCGCTGACGATCAGCCCTCGACGGAGTCCCTCGTCGTCGGGGAACTCGTCAATGGAGACCCCGCGTCCGCCACCGCCGCCGCCGAAATGCTCAACCGTGCCGACATCGCGCTCATCCAGCATGAGTACGGCCTCTACGGTGGACTCGACGGGGACGAGGTCGTGCAGATCATGGCGGCGCTGCGGGTGCCGTCCATCGTCGTCGCTCACACGGTGCTCAAACACCCGACGCCGCAACAACGTTCGGTGCTCGAACGAGTGATGGCCCTGACCGACCAAGTGGTCGTGATGTCGGAAGGGGCACGCCAACGGCTGTGCGACGGCTTCGTCGTCGACCATCGCAAAGTCACCATCATCCCGCACGGGGCGGTCCTGCCCGCCACCACCGATGTGCGGCATCAGGACAGACCCAGCATTCTGACGTGGGGACTGATCGGCCCGGGCAAGGGCGTTGAACGCGTCATCGACGCTATGACGTCGCTGAAGGACCTGACGAACCCCCCGCGCTACCTGATCGCCGGCCGCACCCACCCCAAGGTGCTCGCCTCCCAGGGTGAGGCATACCGCGAGGCGCTCGGCGCCCAAGCCCGGCGCCTCGGCGTCGCCGACTCGGTGTCGTTCGATGCGGAGTACCGCAGTCCAGCCGCCATCACCGAGCTCATCCAGGCTGCCGCCGTCGTCGTGCTGCCCTACGACTCGAAAGACCAGGTCACCTCTGGCGTACTGGTCGACTCCGTCGCCAGCGGTCGCCCCATCGTCGCCACCGCCTTTCCGCACGCTGTCGAGCTGCTGGGTAGCGGCGCGGGTACCGTCGTGGCCCACGACGATCCGGATGCCCTCGTCACCGCGCTGTCGCGACTTCTGACCGATCCGCACGCGGCCGGCGCCATGGCGACGCGCGCCCGCGAGTTGGCCCCGGCAATGGCGTGGCCCGTGGTCGCCGGCACGTACATCGAGCTCGCGCAACGGCTGGTTGCCGCCCGCTTGGCCGTGGCATGACCGGCCCCGCGCCCCGTCCGGTCTTCGCACACCTGCTTCGCATGACGGACCATCGCGCCACCTTCGAGCACGCCTGCATGGCGGCACCCCGCCGCGAACACGGGTACTGCACCGACGACATGGCCAGGGTGCTCGTCGTCGCTACCCGCGAATCCGACGCACCGGGTCTGGTGAACGGGCTCGCCGGCAAGGCCCTGCAGTTCCTGAACGACGCGCAGTCCCACAACGGCTCCTGCCGCAACCGGATGGACAGCGCGGGCAATTGGACCGACCAGCCCACCACGGGCGACCACTGGGGCCGTTGCATCTGGGGGCTCGGCACGGCTGCCGCCCACAGCGACGTGAGCCTGGTGCGCCGGCTTGCGGTCATTCAGTTCGAGCGCGCCGCCAAGGCCAGGTCGCCGTGGCCGCGGGCGATGGCGCACGCCGCCATCGGCGCCGCCGAACTCCTCACCTTCGAGCCGGGTAACCCGGCCGCCCTGCGATTGCTCGGTGACTACGCCGCCACCGTCGCACAACCCAGCAGTACGCCCGAATGGCCTTGGCCCGAGCCAAGACTGACCTATGCGAACGCGGTTCTCCCGGAGGCGATGATTGCCGCCGGCGTCGCACTCGAGGACGCCGACCTGAAACAATGTGGCCTCGATCTGCTGGAGTGGTTGCTCGACTGCGAAACCGCCGACGGCCACCTGTCGCCCACCCCCGTCGGCGGTCGGGGACCGCACGACGATAAGCCCGCCTTCGACCAGCAGCCCACCGAGGTGGCCTCCCTCGCCGACGCCTGCGCACGCGCCGCGGCCACCGACCCGCGCGCACTCTGGCCCGACGGTATCCGGTTGGCCGCCGCCTGGTTCGAAGGCGCCAACGACGCTGGGCTGCAGATGTGGGAGCCGGAGGCCGGCGGGGGGTACGACGGGTTGCTCGCCGACTGCGTCAACCTCAACCAGGGCGCGGAGTCGACGGTGTCGGTGATCTCCACGCTGCAGCATGCTCAGCGCTTCTCACCTGTGCCGCAATGACTTTGACACACGCCGGACTGGTCACCCGCAACCCGGAGCGGATGGCGGCGAACCCGGCGCGAGTGATCGCGCAGCTCTTCGTGCCCGGGCAGGAGGGCTTCGAGCTTCAGGAGTCCCGTGCGGGCGTGGTGCTCAAGCGCATCCTCGCCCTGACCGACGACGACGTGCACTCGGCCTTGGACGACGTCATCGTTCGCTTCGACGGACGCCACCGCGACCTCGCGGGCACCTTCCGCCGGCACGCCAACGAACTCGCCGATCGGCTTGATCCGACCATCACGCTCTCCGATGCGCGAATGCTCTTGCTGGGTGCCACGTTTACCAGCGAGTACGCCATCGAAGGGGCGGCGTTATGCAATCCGAGCATCGTCGTCCATCCCGATCAGACCGGCACGGCGGCGGGGAGCTTGCGCTTCGCCATGAGCGTGCGGGGAATCGGGGAAGGCCACCGCTCGTCCATTGGATTCCGCACCGGCGTCGTCGACGCCGCGGGCCGGGCCCGGATCGACGAGCCCGCACCATTCGCGGCGAAGGGCCGCGCATCGGGGGCGCTGCTCGACGCGGCGGTGTTCCGTGGTGAATTCGCGTGCCTCGGCGACGTCGGCGAGGCCGCGGACTACGTCTTCGACGCACTCGACGACCGCTTCACGCGCTCCGACCTCGACGAGCGACTCGCCGACCTTCGCCGCCACATGCGCACCCGTGGACACGGGGAACGCACGGCTGCCCTGATCCGCACCATCGCCGACCGCTTCTACTCAATCGAATTCCCTAGTGGCGCTGCGCTTTCCGAACGCGTCCTGTGGCCTGCGATGGAAGCCGAGCAGGCCGGCATGGAGGACGCCCGGTTCGTCCGCTTCGTCGACGACGACGGCTCGGTCACCTACTACGCCACCTACACGGCCTACAGCGGGTCACATATCAGCCAGCAGTTGCTCGATACCAGGGATTTTCAGTCCTTCAGCTCGAGGCCGCTGGTTGGAAGGGCCGCGGCCAACAAGGGCTTGGCGTTGTTCCCGCGTCGCATCAACGGTCGCTACGCCGCCATGTCGCGTTCTGACCGCGAGACCAACACCGTCGCCTTCGCCGATCATCTCGCGGTCTGGACCACCGCGTCGCCCTGCCAGCGGCCGATCGAATCCTGGGAGGCGCTGCAACTCGGAAACTGCGGTCCGCCAATCGAAACCGACGCGGGCTGGCTGGTACTCACCCACGGCGTCGGGCCTATGCGCACCTACAGCATCGGTGCGATCCTGCTCGACCTCGACGACCCGACGACAATAGTCGGCCGGTTGCGTCGCCCGCTGCTCAGCCCTGCGCCCGACGAACAGAACGGCTACGTGCCCAACGTCGTGTACTCGTGCGGCGCACTCGTTCACGCCGACACCTTGGTGATCCCGTACGGGATCGCCGACAGCGCCATCGGCCTTGCCACCGTGCCACTTCCAGAGTTGCTTGCCGACATGAGGTCACTGTGAGTACGACGAAACGGGCCACTGACGACGTGTCCAACCCGCTAGGAGAGTACGTCCTGCACATGGGCGCGGGTTTCGTCGCAAAGGAACGTCCGCACGTGCTGCGGACGTTGGCCACCCTCGCGCCGCATCTCGGCCGGTGGGACCCGCTGGACGTCAAACTCGAAGTGTCGCTGCAGGACCGGGGCCGTAGGGAACAGCGCGTCACGCTGCGGACGACCCTGCCCGGGCTCAGCCCGCTCGTCGCGGTCGCCGGTCATCCCGACATCACGCGCGCGCTGCACGACGCCAAACACGAGTTGATCCGGCAGTTGGAACATCAGAAGTCAACGCACGCGCCCACGCACAATCGCCAGACCATCCGTCACCCTGGTGCTTCGGCCCACCGACGCCGTAGTTAGCAGGTCACGCCCTCACGATCGGCTGCCTGGACTTGTCGGAGTTGTAGGACTCGTCGAGCTCGTTGGGGTCGTAGGACTCGTAGGACTCGTAGGACTCGTAGGACTCGTAGGACGTGCGGGGCTCGTCGGCGTCGTAGGGCTGGTCGGGCTCGTTGGGGTGGTTGGACTCGCCGGCGTCGTGCTCGCCAGGCCTGGCCCCTCGCCGCACCAGTCGGCCACATCCTTCGGGTACTGGTCGAGCGGAGGAGGGCAGCGGTACCCCGGCGGAAAGTTGGCGCCAGCGTTGAGCAGGTCGCAGGGAACGAGGACCTGCTTGCCTTTTTGGGTGTTGCTCACACACTTCACCGGTTGACCCGGCGGCACCGATGGATCGGCGTGAGCTGGGAGCGGGGCGACGGCGGCCACCAATACAGTG
Source organism: Mycobacterium cookii (assembly GCF_010727945.1). Classification (NCBI taxonomy): domain Bacteria; kingdom Bacillati; phylum Actinomycetota; class Actinomycetes; order Mycobacteriales; family Mycobacteriaceae; genus Mycobacterium; species Mycobacterium cookii. The sequence continues at coordinate 2,755,778 of NZ_AP022569.1, read as the reverse complement.
CCGAGCATCCAGGCAAGCCGGCGATAGCTCATGAGAACTCCTTTGATCCTTGAGCCCCCTGTCAGGATTGAACTGACGACCGCTCGCTTACAAGGCGAGTGCTCTACCACTGAGCTAAGGAGGCCGGTTTTAACCGGTGACAAGCCTAGCGGGGCGACGATGCGGGCCGGAACGGCCCGCTGAGGAGCCGCGCGATCGGGCTCTGCGGGGCGACGATGCGGGCCGGAACGGCCCGCTGAGGAGCCGCGCGATCGGGCTCTGCGGGGCGACGATGCGGGCCGGAACGGCCCGCTGAGGAGCCGCGCGATCGGGCTCTGCGGGGCGACGATGCGGGCCGGAACGGCCCGCTGAGGAGCCGCGCGATCGGGCTCTGCGGGGCGACGATGCGGGCCGGAACGGCCCGCTGAGAAGCCGCGCCATCAGGTCCGAACTACTCGTCGTGCTCGATGATGCGCTGGGAACGCACGGTCCGCGGCGGCCCGGTCCGTCGGGGGCGACGGCCCGGCAGCGGAATCCGGTCGGCGATATTGCTCAGCGGGTTGACGACCAAGGTCAGCGACGTCACCGCGTCCTGCAGCGTGGCGATGGCAGGCTCCAACGCCTCCATCCCGGGCGCAAGCCGGCTCAGCGTGTCGGCGACCGCGGCCAGCTGCTCGAGCGGCCCGTTGCGGGCGGTCAGCTTGTCGATGAGACCGCCCTCGGCGAGCAGGCGGTCGGCCAGCCCGTCCTCGGCGAGCAGCCGGTCGATCAGCCCGTCGTCGGCGACCAGCTGATCCGCGAGCCCGCCCGGCTTGAGAGCTCGCTCCAGCCCGCCGCCCTCGGCGGTCAGCCGGTCGAGCAGGCCGCCTTCCTGAGTCAGCATGTCGACGACGCCGCCCGGGCGCAGCAGCCGATCGATCGGCCCGTCGGTGGCCAGGGCACGGCCCAGCGGCGCGTCGTCGTCCAGCAGTCGGGCCAGCCGGTTGGCCCGGGTGATCGCATCGTCGATGCCCAGCATGTGCGTGACGGCGTTGGACCGCCCCTCCGTGCCCGCTTCGCCGAGGCTGCGATGCGCCATGCCGAGTGCCGTGGTGGCGACGCCGAGGCCCGCGTCGGCAGCCGCCAGGCCGACCCGCACCGGTGCGGTAGCGAGGTTCGCCAGACTTTTGCCGAGGTTCATCCCCCGAGTCTATTCAGGCGTTACAGAAATCCGTGGTGATTATTGTCAACCGGCTTCCAACTAACTCTCAGCCTGAGCACAGCTAGCTTGGAGGATTCCCTTAGCTAAGTGCGAGGGAATTGACGTCATGTCAGCAGCAATGCACGAATCGCTACCGGAAGCACGGGTCCTCGTCGTCGATGACGAGGACAACATCGTTGAATTGCTGTCGGTGAGCCTCAAATTCCAGGGCTTCGAGGTCCACACCGCCACCAACGGAGCGGCGGCGCTGGACCTGGCCCGTGAGGTCAAACCAGATGCGGTGATCCTCGACGTGATGATGCCCGGAATGGACGGCTTCGGGGTGCTGCGCCGGCTGCGGGCTGACGGCATTGACGCGCCGGCCCTGTTCCTCACCGCGCGTGACTCGTTGCAGGACAAGATCGCCGGGCTGACGCTCGGCGGCGACGACTACGTCACCAAGCCGTTCAGCCTGGAAGAGGTCGTGGCCCGATTACGAGTCATCTTGCGGCGCACCGGCAGAGGCGTCGTGGAGAACCGCAATGCCCGGCTGGCCTTCGCCGACATCGAGCTCGACGAAGAAACCCACGAGGTGTGGAAGGCCGGCGAGCCGGTTTCGTTGTCGCCCACCGAATTCACGCTGCTGCGCTATTTCGTGATCAATGCGGGCACAGTGTTGAGCAAGCCGAAGATCCTGGACCACGTCTGGCGCTACGACTTCGGCGGTGACGTCAACGTCGTCGAATCGTATGTGTCATACCTGCGTCGCAAGGTCGACACCGGCGAGAAACGCCTGCTGCACACCCTGCGTGGCGTGGGCTACGTGCTGCGGGAGCCACGATAGGAAACGCGCGGTTGTCTGCACCACCCACGACGTTCCGTCGAATAATGTTCTGATGCTGAAGCGATTGCGGGCCGCAGTGCCGCTGCGGGTGAGCCTGGTCGCGGCGACCCTGGTGCTGGCGGCCTGTGGTCTCGCGGTCTCGGGCGTCGCGGTCGAGGCGATCTTGCGCAACAGCCAGATCCACCGCGTCGACCGCAACCTGCTCGATGCCAGCCGCGGCTGGGCGCTGGCCGCCCGAACGACATTGCCGGGGCGGCACAGTCCCACCGCCGATCGCCCGCCGTCGAACTACTACCTGCGCAGTACGTTTCCGGACGGCCGAACCTGGTCGGTGGTCAACGACAGGAGAGCAGAACCGGCACTGCCGGCGAACAACGACGTCGGTGCTGTGCCGGTGACCGTTGGCTCGGTCGATCATTCCGGCACGAAATGGCGTGCGGTCTCGGTGCATAGTGGGCAAGGGCGGGTGATGACTGTCGCCTACGACCTGTCGGATTTTCTGCAGACCGACCGGGCGCTGGGATGGCTGCAGCTGGGCATCGGCGTGGCGGTTCTGTTGGTGCTGGGCCTGGCCAGCTATGCGGTGGTGTCGCACAGCCTGCGGCCACTGGCGGAAGTCGAGAAGACCGCTGCGGCAATCGCTCGCGGTCAGTTGGATCGCCGTGTGCCCGAACGTGATCCGCGGACTGAAGTGGGCCGGCTGTCCTCAGCGCTGAACGGCATGCTGGCGCAGATCCAGACGGCGGTGGCGTCGTCGGAGTCATCGGCAGGATTGGCCCGCCGGTCCGAGGAGCGGATGCGCCGGTTCATCACCGACGCCAGCCACGAGCTGCGAACTCCGCTGACCACCATCCGTGGCTTCGCCGAGTTGTATCGCCAAGGTGCGGCCCGCGATACGGAACAGACGATGGCACGGATCGAGAGCGAAGCGCGCCGGATGGGCCTGCTGGTCGAAGATCTGCTGCTGCTGGCGCGGTTGGATGCACAACGCCCGCTGGAAAGCCAACGAGTGGACTTGCTGGCGCTGGCCGCCGACACAGTGCACAACACCCGAGCGATCGCACCGCAGCGCAAGATCACGCTGGATGTGGTTGACGGGCCGGGGATTCCAGAAGTGATCGGCGACGAGGCGAGGCTGCGCCAAGTGCTCAGCAATCTGATGGTCAACGCCGTCCAGCACACCCCGGATACCGCCGACATCGCGGTGCGGGTCGGCACGCGGGACGGCTCCGCGGTACTGGAAGTGATCGACGACGGGCCCGGCATGGCCGAGCAGGACGCGCAACGCGTTTTCGAGCGGTTCTATCGCGCGGACACCTCGCGAGCCCGCAGCAGCGGCGGTTCGGGCCTGGGATTGTCCATCGTCGACTCACTCGTCCGCGCGCATGGCGGCACCGTCGCAGTGACGACCGCACCCGGTCAGGGCTGCCGCTTCTTCGTCAGCCTCCCGCGGATCGTCGACGTGGCCGCGCGCGCTGATTCAGTCGGTTAGCTCGGCGATGGCCGCCTTGATCTTGCGCTGCGCCTCGTCAAGGGATTCCGCGGACGGGTTGCGGTCGACGTTGGCGAAGCCGAAGTCGCTCAGGCTCTTCGCCGGGAAGACGTGGACGTGCAAGTGCGGGACCTCGAGTCCGGCGATGATCACCCCGGCCCGGTCAGCCTCGAACGCTTTCGTGACAGCCTTGCCGATCAATTGGGCGACCGACATGATCCAGCCGAACACTGCCGGATCGACGTTCTGCCATTGATCGATTTCTGCTCGCGGCACCACCAGCGTGTGTCCCTGGGTCATCGGCTCGATGGTCAAGAACGCGACGACGTCGTCGTCGGAGTACACGAACCGGCCCGGCAGTTCGCCGTTGATGATCCTGCTGAAAAGGGTGGGCATCGCTTCAGCATAGGTTGTGCTGCGAGCGGCTAGTCAGTGCCGCCGTCGAGCAACGCCGAAAGCTCGGCCACCGACCACGGCGGCGAATCGTGGTGGTCCCGGTAAGCGAGCAGTGTCGGCGCGGGTTTGGGGAACCGACCGACGAATCCGCCCGAGGCGGCGAAGATCTCACCGGTCCGGTGCCGGGCGAGCTCGCTGGCCAGGTAGACGTAGATCGGGGCGGCGTAGTCCGGTTCGGCGACGTCCAGCGAGCCCTGCATCGAGACGTCGTCGAGCAGGCCGCGGCGATTCAGCTCGGTGATGTGGGCGACGTACTCCGGCCCGGTCGACAGCCGCGTCTTGGCGCCCGGGCACACGACATTCGCCCGCACGCCATGCTCTTTCAGCTCGGCCGCGATCGACAGTGTCAGGCTGTTGACTGCCCCCTTGCCGGCCGGATATCCCGTGCCGCCGTAGTCGCCGAGGAACGCGAACGAGCTGGTGTTGACGATGCTGCCGCTGCCCCGCGCGACCATCTTGGGCGCCGCGGCGCGGCAGGTCGCGAACACCGTGCCCAAGTGCGCGTCGAGCAGAGCGGCGAACTGGGCGGCGGTGATGTCGAGGATCGACGAGCCCGGCGGCTCGGCGATGCCCGCGCAGTTGATCAAGATGTCGATGCGGCCGAATTCTTCAATACACCTGTCCACCAACGACTCTGCGGCCCGCTGATCGGACGGTGAACCGGTATGGGCGACCGCCCGCCCACCGACAGCGGTGATGTCCGCCGTGGTGGACTCGGCGGCGTCGATGTCTCGACCGTTGACCACTACGGCGGCGCCGTGCCGCGCCAACAGCCGCGCGACCGCCGCACCGATGCCCCGCGACCCGCCGACCACGACCGCGCCGCGGCCAGCGAGCAGTGGGCTCACTCCTCGTTGCCGAAGGTCATCGCCTCGAGGTTCCAGTAGCCGCGCATGTTCGCGATCCGCCCGGCGTCATCGACCCGGTAGGTGAACACACCACGCACCTTGCTGGTAATGCCGTTGTCAAACTTGCTGCGCAGCACCAAGATATGCGCGATCTCGGCGGGATCGCTGGACGGAAACGTCTCCTCGCAAGTGATCGTCAACTGGTTGGTGGCGATGTTGGTGTCGTAGAACTCGCCGACGGCGTCCTTGCCCCGCACGCCGTTGCCGCCGGGATTGGTGATCGATTTGCCGATCGGATCCTCGATGACGACGTCGTCGGCCATCAACGCCAGCCAGCCCTCCCGGTCGTGGGCGTGCACGCAGCGCCACGACGACTGCGACGCCGTCAACGCGGGGGACTGCTCAACGGTTTCGGCGGACATGGGGATTACCGGTCGGCGTCGGTGTAACGGATCACGCCGCGAATGTTCTTGCCGTCCAACATGTCCTTGTAGCCGTCGTTGATCTGCTCCAACTTGTACTGCCGGGTGATCATGTCGTCGAGGTTGAGCTTGCCCGCCTTGTACATCGTCAACAGCTGCGGGATGTCGAACTGCGGGTTGCCGCCACCGAAGATGGTGCCCTTGATCGTCTTCTGCATCAGGGTCAGCATCGCCAGGTTCAGTTGGACGTTGTTGTCCAGCAGACTGCCGATCGCGGTCAGCACGCAGGTGCCACCCTTGGCGGTCAAGATCATGTAGTTCTCCACGTCGGCGCCGTGCAGCTCGCCGACGGTGACCACGACTTTGTGGGCCATCAGGCCGTGCGTCACTTCCATAATCCCGCCCATGGCGGCGAAGATGTCGGGGTAGACGTGCGTCGCGCCGAATTTGAGCGCCTGGTCGCGTTTCCACTCGACCGGGTCGATCGCGAAGACGTTGCGCGCTCCGGCGGTCACCGCGCCCTGCAACGCTGCCATGCCGACACCGCCGATACCGACGATCGCGACGTCCTCTCCCGGGCGGATGTCGGCGGTGCGGACCGCTGAACCGTAACCGGTGGTGACACCGCAGCCGACCAGCGCGGCGACCTCGAAGGGGATGGACTCGTCGATCTTCACCACAGAGCTGCGGTGCACGACCATGTACGGCGAGAACGTGCCCAGCAGCGTCATCGGGAAGACGTTTTCGCCACGGGCCTGGATGCGGAACGTGCCGTCGGATACCGCTGCGCCGCCGAGCAGCCCGGCGCCCAGGTCGCAGAGGTTACGCAGGCCGGACTGGCACGTCGGACACTGCCCACAGGACGGGATGAACGACAGCACCACGTGGTCGCCCGGTGCGATGTCCTCGACGCCGGGGCCTACTTCAGTGACGATGCCGGCGCCCTCGTGTCCGCCGAGAACCGGAAAGCCACCCATCGGAATGCCGCCGGTGACCAGGTGGTGGTCGGAGTGGCACATCCCGGCCGCTTCCATCTGGATCTTGACTTCGTCTTTCTGGGGGTCGCCGATCTCGATTTCCTCGATCGACCACGGCTGGTTGAACTCCCAGATCAGCGCGCCTTTGGTCTTCACCGTGAACCTGCTTTCGTCATTGAACGTCGGTTGTGAACGGCCCGAGCTCCACGCAAGCAACCGCTTGGTTGAGTGTAGGTCAGTGGGTGATCCCGGTCACCAGGGGAGCGGTACCCGATCACCAGATCGGCACCGGAGCCTGGCCGAGCGGGTAGTAGCCAGGCAGCTTCTCGCCGGCGATGCTGCGTTGGATCCGGTTCTGCATGCCGGTGCTCAAGTCGCCGGACTCGATCAGGTTGGCGAACATCTTGGCGACGTGCCCGAAGTCGAAGAAGTCCCGCTGCCACTCGATGAGCTGGTCGTCGTTGAGCCGGAACCAGCTGCCGCCGATGCCGTAGATCTCGTCCTGGCTGCCATCGTTCTTGTTGACGATCTGCTTCCAGAAGCCGACGATCTCGCCTTGCTTGTCGTCGATCAGCACCTTCTGGTACTCGTAGACCCAGTTCTCCAGGCCCTCCATCTCCATGCCCAGTGCGACGTCGCGGATCTCGTCGACGCCGACGCACATCACGTCTTCCTTGGGGCCGATGTTCCAGCCGTAGGTGGCCTCGGGGGCGTAGAAGTCTGCCAGCGGTCGCCAATCGCCCGCCTTTTCACAGTCCTTGTTGGCCTGGAGCCAACGGTCGACCCAAGCCTCGAGTTGCTCGCGCGGGTGTGACGCCATTGTCAATCCTCTTCCTGTTTAATGAATAAGGCATGGGTTGGGCACATTTCGACCGCCCGCTCGATTTCGTCGCGGGCCTCCTCGGGTGGCTCGGGATCGACGATCTCGACCTTGCCGCGCTTGGGCACCCGAAAGTAGTCGGGCGCCTCCAGCTCGCACATCGCGTGGCCTTGGCACAAGTCCAAGTCGGCTTCGACGCGGTACCCCATCATCACTCCTTGCCGCGACGGCGATAACGCACCTTGGCCGGCCTGGCCAGCTGCACCACCATCTTGGAATGGTCGTTGTGGTAACTGTCGGCCGGCTGCGCCATCTCGAACTCGTACTCGCGCAACAGAACCGAGAAGATCGCCTTGATCTGCATCTGGGCGAACGCCGCGCCGACACAGCGGTGACGCCCTGCTCCGAACGGAATCCAGGTCCACCGGTTGACGACGTCAGCCTGCTCGGGTTTGTTATACCGATCCGGGTTGAAGGCATCAGGGTCGGGGAAGTCCTCGGGAATCCGGTTCGAGATCGCCGGCGATGCCGCGACGAAGTCACCCTTGTGAATCGGAAAACCCTCGACCTCGAATTCGCCCTGGGCGACCCGCATCAGGATGATCAGCGGCGGGTGCAGCCGCAGGGTCTCCTTGAGAACGTTGTCCAGCTTCGGAATCTGGCGCAGCGCATGGAAACTCACCTCCTGGCCGTCGGCGTAGAGGTCGTCGAGCTCGCGAACCACCTGCGCGTAGGAATCGGGGTGGCGCAGCAGCTCGATCAGTGTCCACGACGAGGTCCCCGAACTGGTGTGGTGCCCGGCGAACATCAGCGAGATGAACATGCCGGTGATCTCGTCGGCGGAGAAGCGGGGATTACCGTCGTCGTCTTTGATCGACACCAGCACGTCGAGCATGTCGCGGTCGCTCTTGTCCGTTGGCGGATTGGCGATGCGCTGGTCCATGACCCCCTGTACCAAGTCGACCAGTGCGGCGCGCGCCTGATCACGGACTCGGAAGCTTTCGATGTCCAGGTAGGCGTCGACGTAGCACAGTGGATCGGTGCCTCGCTCCAACAGGTGGTAGTACTCCGCGAAGCGGTGGTCGAGCTGGTTGCGGAACTTCACGCCGATCAGGCACGCCGTCGAGGTGTAGATGGTCAGCTCGGCGAAGAAGTCGAGTAATTCGATCTCGCCTTCCTCGCCCCAGCCGGCGATCATTTTGCGGACCTCGTTCTCGATGGTCGCCGCGTGGCCCTTCATGTGCTCGCCCCGTAAAGCGGTGTTGTGCAACATCTCGGCACGGCGTTCGGGGCTGGCGTCGAACACGACGCCCTTGCCAAAGATCGGGGTCATGAAGGGATACGCCTCGGCCTGATCCAGATCCTCGTCGGCGGAACGGAAGAAGAACTCGTTGGCTTCGGCGCCGGACAGGAAGATGACGTGCTTGTCGACCAGCTGGAACCAGCCGACGTCACCGCATTCTTCGCGGACCCGCGTCATCAAACCAATTGGGTCGGTGCGGAATTCCTCGAGATGGCCGTGTTCTTCTTCGCCGCCGGAGACCCGGGGCACGGTGGCAGTCGAAGTCATGAAGGCATCCCATCTTCGCCGAGCGCGAGCTTCTGGCGATCCGTGTTGTCGGCCAATGGAGCTTCGGGCTGAAGTTCCATGTTCGCGATGAAGCCACCGCGCGGGGTTTCGGCGACGAACGTGATGGCCCGACCCAGGTCCGCGGCGCGCAGGAAGTAGTCGTGACGGGCCTGGCCCCACTTGGCCCAATCCTCCAGTGCGGGGCCGATTTTCTCGGCCGGCAGGCTCCAGCCCATCGATGTCTTCGTCGGGCCGGGGTGCACGATCGAGGCCCGCACGCCGGTGCCCTCGAGCTCCATCTGGAAGTTGGTGACCATCGCGACCAGCGCGGCCTTGGCGGCGCCGTAGGCGCCCATGTGCGGCCGCTGACGCAGCGCCACATCGGAGCCGACGAAGATCAGGTCGCCGCGCTGCCGGTCCAGCATGCCCGGCAGCACCGCTGAGGCCAACCGGAAGGCGCCGACGAGGTGGATCTGCAGCTGTGACTCGAACTCGTCGCCTGCGATCTCCGCAAGCTTGCCGAAGTAGGTGTCGCCCGCGCCGGCCACCAGCACCTCGATGTCGCCGAGCGCGTCGACCGACTGTGCGACAAAGGCTTTGACCGAGTTCGGGTCGGTGACGTCCAGATGGAATCCGACAGCTTCGCCGCCGTTGGCGTTGATCTTGCCGACGATGTCGTCGAGCTTCTCAACCCGGCGCGCCCCTAAGGCGACCGGGAAGCCGTGCGCGGCGAGTTCGACGGCGGTGGCCTCGCCGATACCGGAGGAGGCGCCCGCCACGATCGCCGGCCGACGTTCTGGCAGCGGAGCGAAGCGGGGCATCTAGGAGACCTCCAGGGTCATCGGAAGGTGCGCGAACCCGCGCACGTTACTGGAATGGACACGAACCGAATTGGCCTCGTCGACCTGGTAACCCTTGATCCGCCCGAACAACTCGGTCAGCGCCACCCGGGCCTCCATCCTGGCCAGGTGGGCACCCAGGCAGAAGTGTGCACCGCTGCCGAAACTCAAGAGCTTGGAACCGATGTCGCGGCCGATGATGAAGTCGTCGGGTTTGTCGAATACGCGTTCGTCGCGGTGTCCCGATCCGGGCAGCAGCAACAGCACATCGCCGTCCGGGATCGTCGTGTCATACAGCGTGAGATCGCCGGATACCGTGCGGGCCAGGATCTGGCTGGAGGTGTCGTAGCGCAACGTCTCCTCCACCCACAGCGGCACCCGCGCGGGGTCGGCGTATACCGAAGTCAGCTGATCGGGGTTGCGGTGGCCCCAAAATGCAGCATTGGCAAGGAGTTTGGTGGTGGTCTCGTTGCCGGCGATCACCATCAGGAACATGAAGCCGAGGACTTCGTCGTCGGTGAGCCGGTCGCCGTCGATCTCGGCCTCCAGCAGCGCCGTGGTCAAATCATCGGTCGGCTTCTTGCGACGCTCGGCGACCATCGCCTGGTAGTACACGATGAGGTTGAGCGATGCCTCGATCGCTGCGGCCGGCACATCGGTGACACCTTCGTCGCGGTGCATGACGCCGTCGGCCCAGGCGCGTACCTCCGCCCGATCCGGGTCGGGGACTCCCATCAACTCGGAGATGACGTCCATCGGCAGCTTGCCGGCGAACTCGTCAACGTAGTCGACAGTGCCCGATGCCGCCTTCTCCAGCATGGTGTCGAGGTGGCGCGTCGCGATCTCGGTGACGCGCGGCTCCAGCTCGCGAATTCGCCTGGGCGTGAAGCCTTTCGACACCAGCGTCCGCAGCCGCAAATGAGCCGGGTCGTCCATGGCCAGAAACGACATGGTCTTGGAGGCGTGCGGTCCCCTGGATGCGGGGTCAAGCGAAACGCCGAAGCGGTTGGACAGCGTGGTGCTGTTTCGGAAACCCTGATGGACGTCGGCGTGCCGGGACAGCGCCCAGAAACCCAACTCCTCGTTGCGATACAGCGGGGCTTCGTCGCGCAGCCGCTGGTAATAGGGGTAAGGGTCTTCGTGGAAGTCGTAGTCGTAGGGATCCAGCAGCGGCTTGTCGACCTGCAGGGTCATCGAGTTTCCCCCTTGTTGAGAATGAGGCCGACCGCGTAAGCGAGATGGTCGGCGATCTGGTGATAGCTGTAGGCCCCGCTGGCGGCGTTGACCAGTGCCCCGAAGAACGCCATCTCCAGCACCGACACGGTGCGCGGATCGGCGTCGGGACCGATGGCTGAGGTGATGCGGCGGTGTATCTCGGCGCCGATCCGGTCGCGCGCGATCCGGACCGCCGGGTCTCCGCCGCCACCGAGCAGCGCCGTCGTGCAAGCCGCGGCAACTTCGGGTTCGTCGGCGACCACCAGAGCAAGGTGGCGCAGCGCCTTGTCGACCCGAGTCGGCATGGGCTCGTTGACATCGGTGAAATAGGGCACCTGTCGCACCAGGTCCAGGTACACCTCGGCGATCAGGTGATTCTTCGACGAGAAATAGGTGTAGGCCGTCGCCGGGGCCACTTTGGCCCGCGCGGCGACCGCGCGCACGGTCAGGTCGGCATAGGACGTCTCACGCAAGACATCGACTCCCGCGGTGAGCACCTTGCGGAACGTTTCTTCTTGTCGACGGTTGCGCGGTACGTCCCGGGCCGGGCCGCCGGCGTCGGGAGTGATCGTGACCACTGGGTCGCTGGACACATGTCCAAGTTATCCGACGAGCTTGATTGGTGGCAAGCCCGTTTCGGAAAACAGCACTTGAACAGCAGCATCTGCGGGCAATGGCAGCCAGGCTCTTGCACTTCGCGGCCGGTGGCGACTATGTTCGACGAAATAATTCCGGACATGTGTCCACTCGACGAGGCGCGGAGGCAGAGATGGCATTGCTGGCCGATGGTGTGAGCTCCCTGCTCATCGACGGCAAGCTGACGAGCGGCAGCCAAGGCACGTTCACGACCGTCAACCCGGCGACCGAGGAAGTTCTGGGCGTCGCCGCCGACGCCGGCGCCGACGACATGGGCCAGGCCATCGAGGCGGCCCGGCGAGCGTTCGACGACACCGACTGGTCGCGCGACACCGCGTTGCGGGTGCGCTGCGTACGCCAGCTCCGCGACGCGATGCAGCAGCACCTCGAGGAGCTTCGCGACCTGACCATCGCCGAAGTCGGTGCGCCACGGATGCTCACCGCGATCGCTCAGCTCGAGGTCCCCGTCAACGATCTGGCGTTCGCGGCGGACACCGCCGAATCGTATGAGTACAGCCAGGATCTCGGCCTGGCGTCGCCTATGGGTATCCCTACCCGGCGCACGATCGCCAGCGAGGCTGTCGGCGTCGTCGGCGCGATCACCCCATGGAACTTTCCGCACCAGATCAACCTCGCCAAGATCGGACCCGCCCTGGCCGCGGGGAACACCGTGGTCCTCAAACCTGCACCGGACACACCCTGGTGCGCGGCCGTACTCGGCGAGCTCATCACCGAGCACACCGACTTCCCGCCCGGCGTGGTCAACATCGTCACCTCGAGCGACCACGGCGTCGGCGCGTTGTTGGCCAAAGACCCTCGGGTGGATATGGTTTCGTTCACCGGGTCGACGGCAACCGGTCGCAGCGTGATGGCCGACGGGGCCGCGACGATCAAAAGGGTGTTCCTCGAATTGGGCGGCAAGTCGGCATTCATCGTGCTCGACGACGCCGACCTGGCCGGCGCGGTGGGTATGGCGGGCTTCTCGGTTTGCATGCACGCCGGGCAGGGCTGCGCGATCACGACGCGGCTGTTGGTGCCCCGTGCGAAATACGACGAAGCCGTCGCCACCGCGGCCGCAACGGTGGGCGGAATCAAGGCCGGGGATCCCACTGATCCCGGAACCATCTGCGGGCCAGTGATTTCGGCGCGTCAGAGGGACCGGATCCAGGGCTACCTCGACTCGGCGATCGCTGAGGGCGGGACGTTCGCATGCGGCGGCGGCAGGCCGGCCGACCGTCACGTCGGCTACTTCATCGAGCCGACTGTGATCGCGGGGTTGGGTAACGACGCCCGCTGCGCCCGCGAGGAGATCTTCGGCCCGGTCCTGACGATGATTCCCTACGACGGCGACGACGACGCCGTGCGGATTGCCAACGACTCGCCATACGGCTTGTCCGGCACCGTTTTCGGCGCCGACCCGGACAGGGCTGCACAAATTGCCGCACGGATCCGGGCGGGCACGATCAACGTCAACGGCGGTGTCTGGTATTCGGCCGATGCGCCGTTCGGCGGCTACAAGCAGTCCGGCAACGGCCGCGAGATGGGTCTGGCCGGTTTCGAGGAGTACCTGGAAACCAAAACCATTGCGACAGCGGTCAACTAGAGGGAGCCCAGAGCGTGAGATTCGAAAACAAGGTCGCGATCGTCACCGGATCCGGTGGCGGTATCGGTCAGGCCTATGCCGAGGCGCTGGCCGCCGAAGGGGCGGCTGTCGTCGTGGCCGATATCAACGCTGAGGCGGCCGACGGCGTGGCCAAGCAGATCAATGCCGACGGCGGCAAGGCCATTAGCATTCCGGTCGACGTGTCCGACCCCGCGTCGGCCAAAGCGATGGCCGACCGCACACTGGCCGAATTCGGCGGCATCGACTACCTGGTCAACAACGCCGCGATCTTCGGGGGCATGAAACTCGATTTCCTGCTCACCGTGGACCCCGAGTACTACAAGAAATTCATGAGCGTCAACCTCGATGGCGCGTTGTGGTGCACTCGCGCTGTCTACAAGAAGATGGCCAAGCGCGGTGGCGGAGCGATCGTCAACCAGTCGTCGACCGCGGCGTGGCTGTACTCGAACTTCTACGGTCTGGCCAAAGTTGGGATCAACGGACTGACTCAGCAGCTGTCCCGCGAACTCGGTGGCCAGAACATCCGGATCAATGCGATCGCGCCCGGACCCATCGACACCGAGGCCAACCGGACCACCACTCCCCAGGAGATCGTCCAAGACATCGTCAAAGGTCTTCCGCTATCCCGGATGGGAAAGCCTGAAGACCTGGTCGGCATGTGCTTGTTCCTGCTTTCCGATGAGGCGTCCTGGATCACCGGTCAGATCTTCAATGTCGACGGCGGACAGGTCATCCGATCATGACGGACCATGTGAAACTGGGCTACATCGGACTGGGCAACATGGGCGCGCCGATGGCCAAGCGAATGACCCAATCACCTGGTGGTGTGACGGTTTACGACATCCGCACCGAGGCGATGACGCCGCTCGCCGAAGCCGGGGCGAGCCTGGCCGACAGCATCGCCGACGTCGCCGCCGCCGATATCGTCCACGTCACTGTGCTCGACGACGCTCAGGTGCGCCAGGTCGTCGGCGAACTCGCCGGCCACGCGAAGCCAGGCACCGTCATCGCAATCCACTCCACGATCAGAGACACCACCGCTGCGGAACTGGCGAACGAATTGAAGCCGCAGGGCATTCACATCGTGGACGCTCCGGTCAGCGGTGGCGCGGCCGCTGCCGAAAAGGGTGAGCTCGCCACTATGGTGGGCGCCGAGCGCGAGGTGTACGAGCGGATCAAGCCGGCGTTCAAACAATGGGCTGGCATGGTGGTCCACGCCGGCGAACCGGGCGCGGGAACCCGAATGAAGCTGGCCCGCAACATGTTGACGTTCACCTCCTACGTCGCGGCGTGCGAGGCCATGAAGCTGGCGGAGGCGGCCGGGCTGGATCTGCAAGCACTTGGCCGGGTGGTGCGTCACACCGACGCACTGACCAGCGGTCCCGGTGCGATCATGGTCCGCGATGACATGAAAGACCTTGAGCCGGAACACTTCCTGTATCAGCCATTCCTGCACACCCGCGGGCTTGGGGAGAAGGACTTGAGCCTGGCGCTCGCCTTGGGCGACGCGGTGTCGGTGGAGCTTCCGCTGGCGCGGCTGGCCTACCAGGGGCTGGCGGCCGGACTCGGGCTGCCGCACACAGAGAAAGAGGCTTAGATGGACGAGCTTCGCCGCAAAGGCCTCGAGAAGATGAACGAGGTCTACGGCTGGGAGATGCCCAACATCGAGGGCGACGCCTATTTCGACCTGACCGTCGATCACCTGTTCGGCTCGATCTGGACCCGACCCGGGCTGTCGATGCGCGACAAGCGGATCATGACGCTCACCGCGGTGACGGCGATCGGCAATCGCGACCTGGCCGAGATCCAGATCAACGCCGCACTGCTCAACGGCGAGCTCAGCGAAACCGAGCTCAAGGAAATGGCCGTCTTCCTCACCCACTACCTCGGCTTTCCGCTGGGTTCTGCGCTCAACGGCGCCGTCGACGCCGTGGTGAACAAACGGAGGAAGGCCGCGGCCAAGGGCGTCGGTGAGGACAAGAAAGCCAACGTCGAGGGCGCGCTGAAGATGCACTCGGGCGAGTAGGCCGTCAATCTCAGTACGGCTGAGCGCCTTTCGGCATGACATACTCCGACGTCGGCGCGGTCACACCGTTGACTGTCGTTCCGCCGTTGAGAATGCCCGGCGCCATGTCCAGCATATTGTTGGGGAATCCGAACCTCGGCTTGGTGAGCGCGTCGAGTCGGGCCAGTTCGTCTGCGCTGAGGTCTACGTCGACCGCTCGGACGTTGTCGTCGAGCTGCGAAAGCCTACGGGCGCCGATGATCACGGACGAGACGCCAGCCTGCGCGTGTACCCAGGCCAGCGCGACGCTGGCGACGTTGGTCTGATGCGCTTCGGCGATGACTTCCAATTCATCGATCAGCGCATAGGTCGTGTCGTTGAGAAAGGCATCGACCATCGCTCCTCGATCGGCGCTGCCCCCGCCGCCGTTGGCGCGGGTGTACTTGCCACTCAGCACACCGCTTTTCAGCGGCGACCACGGCGTGATGCCGAGGCCGAATTCGCTCGCCATCGGCACCAGTTCTTGTTCGATGGCGCGTTCGAGCAACGAGTACTCGACCTGCAGGCCGATGAAGCTTGACCAGCCGCGGAAGCGGGCAATCAGGTTGGCTTCCACGATCTTCCACGCCGGGGTGTCGGAAACACCGATATAGCGAACCTTGCCGGCAGCGACCAGGTCATCCAGGGCGCCCATCGTTTCCTCAATCGGCGTGTTGGCGTCCCAGATATGCAGCCAGTACAGGTCGATGTAATCGGTCTGCAACCGCCGCAGGGAGTTTTCGCAGGCGTTGATCAACGACTTGCGGCCCGAGCCGCCACCATTGGGGTCACCCGGATACAGGTTCCCACTGAATTTCGTTGCCAGCACCAGACGGTCGCGTCGGGCGGCGTGGCGGCCGATGTGGTCCCCGAGGATCTTCTCGGAGTGGCTCCGAGTGTAGAAGTTGGCGGTGTCGATGAAGTTGCCACCAAGTTCAATGTATCGGTCGATGATCTGTTGGGACTCTTCGACACTGGTGCCCCAGCCAAGATCTTCGCCGAACGTCATGGCGCCCAGGCACAGCGGGCTGACGCGCAGGCCAGATCGTCCGAGTGTCACGTATTGATCCAGAGGCATGATGGCGGCTTTCTGGTAGATTGTTCGATTATGCGTTTGTTCATATTCAAACTAGTTCGTATCTGAACGACCTGGCAAGTCGATGTCCGATGCGGCCAGAATCTGGTCCCTGAACTACCGGGTGCTGTTGTCGGTCATCTCCTGCGCCGAGGACGAGATCTGCGCGTTGGGCCTGGAGTCGAAGGAATTGTTCCTGCTTGCCGAGATCGATGAGCATCCCTATCCGGCCGAACTCGCCACGGCGTTGAGCATGCCCAAGGCGACGGTCACCGTGTACCTGAAGCGACTCGAGGCGTCGGGCTTCGTGCGTCGCGAGATCGATCCGTCCGATCTCCGGCGCCATCGCTTGCTACTCACCGCGACCGGGCGCAAGGCCGCCACGGGCGGCATGTCGGCGCTGTCGGAGGAGTTCGACAAGCGCCTTCGGCGCCTGACGGCCGCGCAGCAGAAGGAACTGAAAACCCTGCTCGAAAAGATCGTCTGACCGTCGTCGCACGGCGCGCATCGCCACCCCGCTAAAGTGACTCTCCGTGCGCGTCCTGGTGATCGGCTCCGGTGCCCGCGAGCACGCCCTGTTGCTGGCGTTGCGGGCTGACCCGCAGGTCGACGCACTGGCCATCGCCCCGGGCAATGCCGGCACCGCATCGATAGCCGACCAGCACGACGTCGACGTCTCGTCCGGCGATGACGTCGTCGCGCTGGCGCGCAAGGTTCACGCCGACCTGGTGGTGATCGGTCCCGAAGTGCCCTTGGTGCTCGGCGTGGCCGACGCCGTGCGTGCCGCCGGTATTGCCTGTTTTGGGCCGAGCAAGGCCGCCGCGCAGATCGAGGGTTCCAAGGCCTTCGCCAAAGACGTGATGGCGGCCGCCGGCGTGCGCACCGCGTCCAGTGAGATCGTCGACAGCCCAGCGGATTTGGACGCCGCCCTGGACCGGTTCGGTCCCGGGGCCGGCGATGCGGCCTGGGTGGTGAAAGACGACCGGCTGGCCGCCGGCAAAGGTGTGGTGGTCACGCCGGACCGCGAAGTCGCGCGCGCGCATGCGGCGAGCCTGCTCGAGTCCGGCCACCCGGTGCTGCTCGAGTCGTTCCTGGACGGCCCCGAGGTGTCGTTGTTCTGCGTCGTCGACGGCCAGACTGTGGTGCCGTTGTTGGCGGCGCAAGACTTCAAGCGCGTCGGAGACGGCGACAGCGGCCCCAACACCGGCGGCATGGGTGCCTACGCGCCGTTGCCGTGGCTGCCCGACGACGTCTACCGCGGCATCGTCAGTCAGATCGTGGAACCCGTTGCCGCCGAACTAGTTCGGCGCAATGCCGGCTTCTCCGGTCTGCTGTACGCTGGACTGGCGATCACGTCGCAGGGGCCGGCGGTCATCGAGTTCAACTGCCGATTCGGCGACCCGGAGACGCAGTCGGTGCTCGGCCTGCTGGATTCGCCGCTGGGCCAGCTGCTCTATGCCGCCGCCACCGGCACGCTGGCCGATTTCGGCGAACTGCGTTGGCGCGACGGTGCGGCCGTGACGGTGGTGCTCGCGGCGGAAAACTATCCGGGCCGCCCGCGCGTCGGCGACGTCATCGTTGGCTCGGACGCAGACGGCGTTCTGCATGCCGGAACCGTCCGCCGCGACGACGGCGCGGTGGTCTCGTCGGGCGGACGCGTTCTCTCGGTGGTGGGCACCGGACCGGATCTGGCGGCGGCACGTTCGGCCGCATACGACATCCTGGCGTCGATCAAATTGCCCGGCAGCCACTTTCGCACCGACATCGGTTCGGCGGCCGCCGAAGGCAAGATCCACCTCTAGAAGCCGGCCGCCTGGCCGTCCCGGCGCGGGTCGCTGACCGCGAGGTATCCACCGTCGAGTCGCCAGATCGCCTGGCAACTGCCGAACTGGTTGTAGTCGTCGGTGCTGACCAGCTGGTGGCCGCGCCGCCGCAGTTCGTCCAGCGTGGATGGCGGAAAACCCTTCTCGCAGCACACTTCCAACCCTTGCACCCAGCGGAAGCGCGGGCCGTCGCAGGCTGCTTGCGGATTCTGGCCGTGGTCGACGATGCGCCCCACGACCTGGACATGGCCCTGCGGCTGCATCGGGCCGCCCATCACCCCGAAGCTCATCACCGGTGCGCCGTCTTTACTCAGAAAGCCTGGGATGATCGTGTGGTAGGGCCGCTTGTTGGGTCCGACTTGATTCGGATGCCCCTGTGCGGCAGTGAAATCCGCGCCGCGATTTTGCAAGGCGATGCCGGTGCCGGGTACCACGACGCCGGAGCCGAACCCCATGTAGTTGGACTGAATCATCGACACCATGACGCCGGACGCGTCGGCAGCGGTGAGGTATACCGTTCCGCCGCGCGGTGTCCCGGCGGTCGCCGGCCGCGCTTTGTTCCGGTCGATCAACGCCGCTCGCTCACGCAGATACACCTTGCTCAGGAGCTCGTAAGGGTGCACCGGCATGTGGTCGATGTCTGCGACGTAGGCCTGCGCGTCGGCGAGCGCGAGTTTTAACGCCTCGATCTGCAGATGCACACTGTCGGCGGAATCGACTGGGTACGAGGCCATGTCGAAGTTCTCGAGAATGCCGAGCGCGGCCAGGGCGACGATGCCCTGGCCGTTGGGCGGTATTTCGTGGACCGTGTACCCGCGGTAGTCGCCGGAGATGGTGCCGACCCAGTCGGCGTGATGTGCGGCAAGGTCACTGGCCCGCATGGCGCCGCCGTGTGCGATCGAATGCGCCTCGAGCCGGGCGGCCAGCTCGCCGCGGTAGAAGGCCTGGCCGTTGGTGGCGGCGATCGTCTCCAGCGTGGCGGCGTGGTCGGGCAATGTGACCTGCTCGCCGGGTTTCGGGGCACGGCCGGCCGGCATGAATGTCTCGGCGAAGCCGGGCTGGGACCTGAATAGTGGGATTTGTGCCGCCCACTGCTCGGCGATCGTCGGCGAGAGCAGAAAGCCGTTGCGGGCGTAGGAGACCGCCGGCTCGAAGAGCCGATCGAAGGGCAGTTTCCCGAATTTCGCATGCATCTCAATCCATGCCGACACGGCGCCGGGGACGGTCACCGAATTCCAGCCGAGCGCGGGTACGCCACTGTCGCCGAAATACTCCGGCGTCCACGCGGCGGGGGAGCGCCCGGACGCGTTGAGCCCGTGCAGTTCATCGCCGTCCCACACGATCGCGAAGGCGTCCGAGCCGATGCCGTTGGAGACCGGCTCTACCACCGTCAGCGCAATCGCGCTGGCGATCGCTGCGTCGACCGCGCTGCCGCCGTCGGCCAGCATCCGCAGACCGGCCTGAGCCGCCAGCGGTTGCGTGGTGCACACCACATTGGCTGCCAGCACCGGCTTGCGTGGCCAGGCGTAGGGCAGGTCCCAGGTGAAGGGTTGCACCCGATCAGCCTACGGAGCAGCGGATCGACGCCCAATATCGTCGCCGCTACGGTAATTGATACGATTTACGCTTCTCGCCCATTTTGTAACCCGCACGCTTCCGAATCGAAGGTCGACCACATGTCCCAGCCCGTCATCGTCAGCGCTGTCCGGACCGCCATCGCGACGTCTTTCAAAGGCTCTCTGGTCAACACTCCGCCCGAGGTACTGGCGACCACCATCCTGCAAGAGGCTGTGCGGCGGTCCGGGGTCGAGGTGGCCGACATCGACGATGTGATCTTCGCCGAATCGCACTACGGCGGCGGTGACATGGCCCGCTATGCGGCGTCGGCCTCGGGTATGTCGACGGTCCCGGGTCAGGCGGTCAACAGGCACTGCGCCGGCAGCCTCACCGCAGTAGCGAACGCAGCCGCGCAGATCGGCTCCGGCGCGGAGAAAGTCGTCGTCGGTGGCGGTGTGCAGTCGCTGTCGATGACGCCGCTGATGAACTGGCGCATCCCGGGCCCGACCCTGGAATTCGAAGAGAAGTGGATTCCGCCGACTCACGTCGAGACACCCGAAGCGCCGGGCCGCGACATGTCGATCACCGTCGGATGGAACACCGCGCAGTCAGTCGGAATCAGCCGCGAAGAGATGGACGCCTGGGCATTCCGGTCGCACCAACGTGCCATCGGAGCGATCGACAGGGGCGCGTTCGTCGAGGAGATCGTGCCGCTGAAGATCAAAGGCCTCGATGACGCGCTGATCGAGTTCAGCGTCGACGAGCATCCGCGCCGCGACAGCACGCTGGAGAAGCTGGCCTCGCTGAAGGTGCTGCACCCGGAGATCGAGGGCTTCTCGATCACGGCGGGTAACAGCAGCGGCACCAATGACGCGGCCGCCGCGCTAACGCTGGCCGACGCGGACTTCGCGCGAGCGGGTGGGCTGAAGGTGCTCGGCTCGGTCAAGGCGTGGGCCACGGCCGCGGTTGAGCCGAAGGACACCGGTCTGGGCGCGGTCAAGGTGATCGGCAAGGTGCTGGACCGGGCCGGCCTGGCGCCCGGCGATGTGACGCTGTGGGAGATCAACGAGGCGTTCGCGTCGGTGCCGATCGCCGCGTGCCGTGAATACGGGCTCGACGAGGATCTGGTCAACATTTACGGCAGCGGCTGCAGCCTGGGCCACCCCATCGCTGCCAGCGGTGCGCGGATGCTGACCACCCTGGTGTACGAGCTGGGCCGGCGCGGCGGCGGGATCGGCGTGGCGGCGATGTGCGCGGGTGGCGGCCAGGGTGGCGCCGTCGTGATCGAGGTCTAACTAGCCTGCGTCGATCAGCCGGCTGGCGTGATCGAGGATGCAGTTCAGCCCGTACTCGAAGTTGATGTCGTCGGCCGCCCCGATGCGGTGGCCCTTCTGCGTCAACTGCGCGATCAGCGGCATGGTTTCAGGGTCGACGACCGACATGCCGCTGTGGCGCGGGGATTCGGCGTCGGTCGATTTGTCGTTCAGTCGCTCCAGCACCGCGACACCCTGGGTGTGGACCGAGATGCTGGAGTAGGTGTCGAACGCGTCCTCGGCTGACAGGCCGGCTTCGACCAGCGTGGCGATCGCCTTCTCCAACTTCTGGAAGGCGGCCAGTGTCGCCTCGCGACCGAAGGTGCCGCGGATCAGGATCAGGTCGCAGAGAATCGGGTTGTCCCGGAATGTCTGGCGCATTTTGCGAGCATGCGCGCGCAACGACTCACGCCAATCTTGGCCCTCGACAAAGGGTGTGGCGAAGTCGTATTGGCCTAGGGCTCGATCCGTCATCGCGTTGAGCAGATCGTCCTTTTTTCGGAAGTACCAATAGATGCTCGTCACACCGACGTCGAGGTGCTTGGCCAACAGCGGCATGCTCAAGCCGTCGACCGAGACCTCCGCGGCGACGTCGAAGGCGCCGTTGATGATCTCGTCAACGCTGATCGATCCACGTTCACGCCGTTGCCGCTTGTCCGCGACGGCCTGCCTGGCCAATGTGGGTTACCTCCGTGCTCCCAGCCTGCAATGTAGCGGGCTATCGTATCAAATATCGTAAGGCTTTTGATAGTGGCCGCCGGTCTGATCGGCTGCCCGGTCACGCAGTGAGCAGCGGTGCCATCCAGGTCAATTCGGCAGGCAGTTGCGAACTCCAGAACGACGCGTCGTGGCCACCGGGAGAGAACCCGCCGGCGGGCGGGTTGGGTAGCTGGCCCACGAACTGCTTGGTCGCCGAATAGAACGGGTCGCTGTTTCCGCAGTCCACCCTGATCGGGATCGACGCCAACGTGGGCATCCCGTACACCGAGTTGCTCGCGAAGTCGTCAGGGCCGTCGAACGCGCCAGGCGCGGCAGCTCCCGACGCCAACCACAGCGCCGGACTCACCGCACAGATCGCCGCGGTTCGGCCCGGGCCCAGTCGACCACCTAGCAGCAGGGCGCCGTAACCGCCCATCGACCAGCCCAGAAACCCGACCCGCGAGGTGTCGAGTCCCTGAGAGTTCAGCATCGGGATGAGTTCGTTCAGCACCATGGCGCCGGAATCTTCACCGGAAGCCCTTCTGTGCCAATAGCTTCCGCCACCGTCTACCGCGACCACAGCGAACGGAGGCAGGCCGGCGTTCACTGCCTGGGCCAATCCCTGTTCGACGCCACCGTCCATCACGGTGGCAGCACTGCTGCCCTTGCCGTGCAGTGCGATCACCGGCCGGAGCGGTTTGGTTTGGCCCGGCGGCCGGGCGATCGCCCAGTTGGTGGCGACCCCACCACGTGCCGCCGACACGAATGAGCCGGTCATCATCGTCGGCGCCGCGACGGGCGGCGGGTCGAGCGGAGGGTGTGGCGCCAGCGGAATCCCGGTGCCGGTCATCGTCACCGGCGTCGTCACCGGTGGTCGGCCTGCAAGCAACCGGTCCATCGCGTAGGCGCCGAACACTCCGGCCGCCGCACCGGTGCCCAGGCGCAGCACGGCGCGACGACTCAACTCGGGCATCGGGTCATCATAAAGTGCCGCGGCATCATAAAACCCCGCTGCGCCGGTCGAGGGGGTTTGTCCGAAAGGGGTATGCGGCACCAGCCTGCCTGGCAGCATGTCTGAGGTGACCGCGGCCGTCGCTCCCCAAGGAGCTGTTGCTCCTGAGGTAGCTGTGGCTGCGCCGACCATTGCCGCCGCGCCGGCACCGGTCGCTTCGACGTCTGCCGTCACCCCGAAGCCTGCCGCAACCCCCAAAGGGGCCGTCACCCCGAAGGGTGAACGACGGCGGTACGAACTGGTCAACGCTGCTGCCGATCTGCTGCGTGAGGGCGGATTCGAGGCGGTCCGCCATCGCGCCGTCGCGCGCCGCGCGGGCCTTCCATTGGCGTCGACCACGTATTACTTCTCCAGTCTCGACGATCTGATCGCCAGTGCGGTCAACCACATCGGGATGCTGGAGGTCGCCCGGTTGCGTGCTCAGGTGGCGACGCTGTCTCGCAGGCGCCGCGCCGCCGAGACCACTGCCGATCTCCTCGTCGACCTGCTCGTCGGCAGTGAATCCGAACCGTGCCTTACCGAACAGCTGATCTCGCGATACGAGCGCCACATCGCCTGCGCCCGGCTGCCCGGATTGCGCGACATACAACGCCACAATTTGCGTCAGCGCGTCGATGCCGTCGCCGAGGTCATCGAACGCTCCGGCCGCTCGGTACGCACCGAGGTCGTCTCGGCGTTGATCTGCACGGTCGACGGCGCGGTGGTGTCCGCACTGGTGGACGACAGCCAGGATCCGCGTACTGTCGCGCGCGCAACTGTGATTGATGTCATCGACGCGGTGGCACCGTTCGACCGGGGACCGGTACGGATCTGACGCATCTGCGCCGACTGCGCCTGTCACGCGGCTGTCGAGCGCGATTAGTGAATTCTTGCAGGGCTTTTCAAGCGCCTTGACAGTGAATGCGCAGCCTTCCCGCGTGCATCGTCATCGACCTATTTTTGATGGCTCGACTCCTCCTCACGCGGTTCCCGCGTGCATCGTCATCGACCTATTTTTGATGGCCCGACTCCTCCTCACGCGGTTCCCGCGTGCATCGTCGTCGACCTAGATGTCGAGCGCGTTGCGGATCACGCTCAACTCGCGCTGCGCCTCGTCGAGTAGCGCAGCCACTTGCGCGACTCGCGCACGCAATTCCTCGGTGTCGGGTTGCGGCTTGACGCGATGACGCCCCGTCGGAGCCAGCTTGGCCGGCAGCGTCGGCGTGACGATGTACCCGGTGGCGAAGTCGCCGTACACCGTGACGTCTTCTGGCCGGTGGTACCAATACAGCGCGACGTAGGCGCACAGCACGGCGTCGACGGGATCCTCGTCTCGGTCGAGTTGGACCGGCCGAGTCGCCGCCTCGACACGCTTGCGCAGTTCCACCCAGGACACGTTGTGGTTCACCCGTAGCCGCGGTGTTGCCTTATCGAGCTCCTCGATCAGCGTCATCAGGCGCAGCAGCTCACTGCGTCGGGTCTCGACCGAACCCTTCTTGTACTTCAGTGTCTTGTCCAGCCCGAACAACACGACCGACGCCGGGTGCGGATAGACCTCGATCGCCCGTCGCTGCGAGCTCGAGGCGGGATCCATGTCGAGCGTCAACGCTGTCGCGATGCGGGCGCCACGCGGTTTCCGGAACGCGGGGTTCTCGGTGTTGGCCGGATGCGCCCCCGCCTCGAACCGGTGGAAATCGCGATTCAACGCCGTCTCGCAGGGCCGGGCTCCGGCCGGGTTCCGCACGATCAGCGGCGCATCGATCGCCACCAGGCAGTCGTCGCTGACGTATTGCTCCACTGCGGCCTCGATGCTCTCGTCGTCGTGCGCGGCGCCGACGTGCAGCAGCCGGCCGTCGGCGTCGACAACCGCCACACCGGTGTTGTTCTTCTCGCCCCAGGCGAGATCGAGCCCAACAAAGTGCATGCGCCCCACTGTGCCTGATCCGCGTCGACTGCGGCGCCGTTAAGCTGTGTGTTTGTGACGATCCCCAATGTGCTGGCCAACCGGTACGCCAGCGCCGAGATGGTGGCGATCTGGTCGCCGGAGGCCAAGATCGTCGCCGAACGGCGGCTCTGGCTGGCGGTGCTCCGGGCCCAGGCCGAATTGGGAGTCAACGTCCCCGCCACCGCTGTCGCCGACTACGAACGCGTTCTCGACGACGTCGATCTCGCGTCGATCGCCGCCCGCGAACGGGTGCTGCGCCATGACGTCAAGGCCCGCATCGAGGAATTCAATGCGTTGGCCGGCCACGAGCAGGTGCACAAGGGGATGACCAGCCGCGACCTGACCGAGAACGTCGAGCAGCTACAGGTTCGCCGGTCGCTGGAGTTGGTGTTCGCCCACGGCGTCGCGGTGGTGACCCGGCTGGCCGAGCGTGCGGTGAGTTACCGCGACCTGGTGATGGCCGGGCGCAGCCACAACGTCGCCGCGCAGGCCACCACGTTGGGCAAACGCTTCGCGTCAGCGGCGCAGGAGACGCTGCTGGCGTTGACCCGGCTGCGGGAATTGATCGACCGCTACCCGCTGCGCGGCATCAAGGGCCCGATGGGCACCGCGCAGGACATGCTCGACCTGCTCGGCGGCGACACCGCCAAGCTGACCGATCTCGAACAGCGCATCGCTGAGTTCTTGGGCTTCGCAACGGTTTTGACGAGCGTCGGGCAGGTGTATCCACGCTCGTTGGACCACGACGTGGTGTCGGCTCTGGTGCAGCTGGGTGCGGGCCCGTCGTCGCTTGCGCACACCATCCGGCTGATGGCCGGCCACGATCTGGTGACCGAAGGTTTCGCGGCCGGGCAGGTCGGATCCTCGGCGATGCCGCACAAGATGAACACCCGCAGCTGCGAGCGGGTCAACGGGCTGCAGGTCGTGCTGCGGGGCTACGCCTCGATGGCCGCCGAGCTCGCCGGTGCGCAGTGGAACGAAGGCGACGTGTTCTGTTCGGTGGTGCGCCGAGTGACGTTGCCGGACAGCTTCTTTGCGGTCGACGGGCAGATCGAGACCATGCTGACGGTGCTCGACGAATTCGGCGCCTACCCGGCGGTGATCCAGCGTGAGTTGGACCGCTATCTGCCGTTCCTGGCGACCACCAAGGTGTTGATGGCCGCCGTGCGTGCCGGCGTGGGCCGCGAAGCGGCGCACGAGGTGATCAAGGAGCACGCGGTCACTGCGGCGCTCGCGATGCGCGAGCAGGGAGCCGAGCCCGATCTGCTGGATCGGCTGGCCGCCGATCCGCGACTACCGCTGGACCGCGCCGAGATCGACGCCGCACTCGCCGACCGGAAAGCCTTCATCGGTGCGGCCGCCGATCAAGTCGACGCGGTGGTCGCCGAAGTCGACGCGCTGGTGGCCCGCTATCCCGATGCGGCCAAGTACATACCGGGTGCCATCCTGTGACGCTGGCCGGGGCGCTTTCCCAGATCGACTTCACCGATCTGGACAACTTCGCCAACGGCTTTCCGCATGACCTCTTCGCGGTACACCGTCGCGACGCACCGGTCTACTGGCATCGCCCGACCGAGAACACCCCCGATGACGAGGGGTTCTGGTCGGTTGCCAGCTACCCGGAAACCCTTGCGGTGCTGAAGGATCCGGTGACGTTCTCGTCGGTGACCGGCGGTGACCGGCCATTCGGCGGCACGCTTCTGCAGGATCTGTCCATCGCGGGCCAAGTGCTCAACATGATGGATGATCCGCGGCATTCACAGATCCGCCGGCTGGTCAGCTCGGGGCTGACGCCGCGAATGATCTCCGCTGTCGAGGACGATCTCCGGGCCCGCACCCGCCGACTGCTCGATGCGGTGGTGCCCGGCGAAGCGTTCGACTTCCTCGTCGACATCGCCGCCGAACTGCCGATGCAGATGATCTGCATCCTGCTGGGAGTGCCGGAGTCCGAACGGCATTGGCTGTTCGAGGCGATCGAGCCGCAGTTCGATTTCGGTAGATCGCGCAAGGCGGCGCTGTCCCAGCTGTCGGCCGAGGAGGCCGGCTCGCGAATGTACAACTACGGCCAGGAACTGATCGCCTCGAAGCGGGCCGAGCCGACCGACGACATGTTGTCGGTCGTCGCCAATGCGACGCTCGACGATCTCGACAGGCCGGCCATGTCGGACCTCGAGCTATATCTGTTCTTCAGTCTGCTGTTCAGCGCCGGCGCCGAGACGACCCGCAACGCGGTCGCGGGTGGGCTGCTGGCGCTGGCCGAGCATCCTGGCCAATTGCGTTCGCTACGTGACGATCTGGACGAGTTGCCGGTCGCCGTCGAAGAGATGGTCCGGTGGACATCGCCATCACCGTCAAAACGGCGCACCGCAACCCGCGACGTCACACTCGGCGGACAGACGATCGCCGCGGGGCAGAAGGTACAGATCTGGGAGGGCTCGGCCAACCGCGACGCCGAGGTATTCGACCGAGCCGACGAGTTCGACATCCACCGGAATCCCAACCCGCACTTAGGTTTCGGCCAGGGAATCCATTACTGCCTGGGTGCCAACCTGGCGCGGCTGGAGCTACGCGTGCTGTTCGAGGAACTGTTGTCACGCTTCCAGGCCGTGCAGGTGGTGCGCGACGTGGAATGGACTCGCAGCAACCGCCATACCGGCATCCGGCACCTGGTCGTCGAACTGCGCTAACGCTTCCTGACCGCCATTCCCGCCGAGCGCAATTCGATGGCTGCGAGGCCGTGAATCGCATGCGGATCTCCGGCCCGCCACGCCCCCACCGGATCCGGGGTGACGGCTGCGAGCCGGCCGAGGGGCCGGTTGGCCAACGCCCGCAACGCCAGCAGCTGTGCACCGGCCGGGGTGGCGGCCAGCGCGCCCACGGTCAACTTGCGCCGCACGAACCTGATACGTAACACCAGCCATGGCACCAGCACCCCAAGGGTCGGGGGCGCCGCAACCGCCAGCGCCAGCACGATCGCCAGCCAGCTCGCGGTGGTGTCCAGGTTGTGGCCGGCGCCGGCGATATCGAGTGCGGCCTTGCTGGCCGCGGTGAGCGGCTCGCTGACAGTGCTGCCGACCAGCGGGATGCGGTCGGCACTGTGGCCTGCCGACTTCAGGCTGTCGGCGACACCGTCGGCACCGCCTTGCACCTGTCGACCCACGTCGGCGATCGTCGACACCGCGCTGTGCACCGCCAGGCCGACGAGCGCCCACACGAACGACCAGATCACGACCATGGTGTCGCCGCACAACTGGGCCAGCAGCCGGCCCGGAGTATTGGCGTAGGGAATAAACCGCGACTTCATACCTTCGATCCCAGCACAGGGTCGGTCTGTAGATCGCATTTATGCAGACCGCTCGGCTGGATGGCCGGGTTCCTCAGCGGGCCTAAGTGGCCCGCATCGTCACCCGGCTAGGCTGTCCCGATGCGTCCTGCCCTGTCCGACTACACCCACCTGGCCAGTGGCAAAGTCCGCGAGTTGTACCGCATCGACGACGGCCATCTGTTGTTCGTCGCGACCGACCGCATTTCCGCGTTCGACTACGTGCTCGACAGCGTGATACCCGACAAGGGACGCATCCTGACCGCGATGAGCGTGTTCTTCTTCGACCTCGTCGAGGCTCCCAACCACTTGGCCGGTCCACCGGACGACCCGCGCATTCCCGAGGAAGTTCTTGGCCGGGCCCTTGTGGTGAACCAACTCGAGATGGTCCCGGTGGAGTGCGTCGCCCGCGGCTACCTGACCGGATCCGGTCTGCTGGACTACCAGCAGAGCGGCACGGTGTGCGGCATCACCTTGCCTCCCGGCCTGGTCGAAGCCAGCCGTTTCGCCACGCCCTTGTTCACACCGGCGACGAAAGCCGAACTGGGAGAACATGATGAGAACATCTCGTTCCCGCAGGTGATCAACATGATCGGCGGAGTCCGCGCGAACCAGTTGCGTGACCGCACATTGCAGACCTACGTCCAGGCCGCCGACCACGCGCTGCGAAAGGGAATCATCATCGCTGACACCAAATTCGAGTTCGGCGTCGACGCCAACGACAACCTGGTGCTGGCCGACGAAATCTTCACCCCTGATTCATCGCGGTACTGGCCTGCCGCCGAATACCGTGTCGGCGAGGTGCAGAACAGCTTCGACAAGCAGTTCGTCCGTAATTGGCTGACCAGTCCCGGGTCAGGTTGGGACCGCGGCGGATCGAAGCCGCCGCCCCCGCTTCCGGACAGCATCATCGACGCCACCCGCGCCCGTTACATCGAGGCCTACGAGCGGATCTCCGGCCTCCGGTTCGACGACTGGATCGGTCCGGCCGCATGACCGAACCGACACCGCCGGTCGCCAAACGGGTCGACACCCGGCGAGAGTTTCACGGCGACGTGTTCGTCGACCCCTACGAGTGGCTGCGCGACAAGTCCAACCCTGAGGTGATCGCCTACCTGGAGGCCGAGAACGAGTACGCCGACCAGTCGACCGCGCAGCTCGAGCCGTTGCGGCAGAGGATCTTTGACGAGATCAAAGCCCGCACCAAGGAAACCGACTTGTCGGTGCCGGTCCGCCGCGGCGATTGGTGGTATTACGCCCGCAGCTTCGAAGGCAAACAGTACGGCGTCCAATGTCGTTGCGCGGTCATCGATCCCGATGACTGGAATCCACCGGTGCTCGACGAGGACACCGAGATTCCGGGTGAGCAGGTCTTGATCGACGAAAACGTCGAGGCCGAGGGACATGACTTTTTCTCGCTCGGTGCCGCCAGCATCAGCCCAGACGGAAATGTGCTCGCCTACTCCGTCGACGTGGTCGGTGACGAGCGATACACCCTGCGGTTCAGGAATCTTCGCACCGGAGAGCAATATCCCGACGAGATCGTCGGGGTCGGTGCGGGTGCGACGTGGGCCACCGACAATCGAACGGTCTACTACGTCACCGTCGATGCGGCGTGGCGCCCCGACACCGTCTGGCGGCATCGGCTCGCTTCGGGGCTGGCGGCCGAAAAGGTCTACCACGAAGCCGACGAGAAGTACTGGGTCGCTGTCGGCCGAACCCGCAGCGACGCCTACATCCAGATCGCCTCGGGGTCCGCGATCACCTCAGAGGTGCGTTATGCCGACGCCGCGGACCCGCACGCCGAGTTCGTCGTCGTGCTGCCGCGCCGCGACGGCATCGAGTATTCGGTGGAGCATGCGATTGTCGGGGGCCAGAACCGGTTTTTGATCCTGCACAACGACGGTGCGGTGAACTTCACCCTGGTTGAGGCGCCCGTCGACGACCCCAGCGCGCAACGCACGCTGATCCCGCACCGCGACGATGTTCGACTTGATGGCGTCGACGCGTTCGCCGGCCACCTCGTCGTCAGCTACCGCGGCGAGGCCTTGCCCCGAATTCAGCTGTGGCCCATCGACGGCGACGGATACGGGCGCGCCGAGGAGATCTCCTTCGACTCCGAGCTGATGTCGGCCGGCCTGGCCGGCAACCCGAATTGGGACTCGCCGAAGCTTCGGGTCGGCGCAGGATCGTTCATCACGCCGGTGCGCATCTACGACCTCGATCTGGTCACGGGTGAGCGCACCCTGTTGCGCGAGCAACCGGTGCTCGGCGATTACCGGCGCGAAGACTACGTCGAGCGTCGCGACTGGGCCCAGGCAGCCGACGGCACGAAGATACCGATCTCCATCGTGCACCGTGCCGATATCGAATTCCCTGCTCCGGCGCTAATTTACGGATACGGCGCATACGAGATGTGTGAGGATCCGCGCTTCTCCATTGCCCGGCTCTCGCTGCTGGACCGCGGAATGGTCTTCGCGGTAGCCCATGTCCGCGGCGGTGGCGAGATGGGTCGACTCTGGTACGAGCGTGGCAAGCTGCTGGAAAAGACGAACACTTTCACCGACTTCGTCTCAGTCGCTCAACATCTGGTGGACACCGGCCTCACCCGTCCCGAGCACTTGGTCGCACTGGGCGGCAGCGCCGGCGGCCTGCTCATGGGTGCGGTCGCCAACATCGCGCCTGATCTGTTCGCGGGCATCCTGGCGCAGGTACCGTTCGTCGACCCGCTGACGACGATCCTGGATCCGTCGCTGCCATTGACTGTCACCGAATGGGACGAATGGGGAAACCCGTTGAGCGACAGCGATGTCTACCATTACATGAAGTCGTACTCGCCCTACGAGAACGTCGCCGCGAAGGACTACCCGGCCATCCTCGCGATGACGTCGCTGCACGACACCCGGGTCTACTACGTCGAGCCGGCGAAATGGGTTGCGGCGCTGCGACACACCAAAACCGACGGCAACCCGGTCCTGTTGAAGACCCAGATGACCGCCGGCCACGGTGGTATCAGCGGCCGCTATGAGCGCTGGAAAGAGGTTGCCTACCAATACGCATGGCTGCTGGCAGCCGCAGACCGCGACCACTATGGCAGCGGCCAGGTTGACGATCTCTTAGTGGACCGCTAACCGCTTGCCCGCCGGCGGCGGCTTGTTGGGCAGGAACGCGACCGGCAGCAGGGTCAGCGCGACGACCACAATCGCCACCATCAGGACCAGGGTGTAGGAGTGGGTGAGGTCGTGCATCAGCCGGACGGTGAAATCTGCGGAGACCTCGTGGTGCGACGACGGCGCCGGCGCACCGTGCTTGCCGAATTTTCCGCGCAGGATCCCGAGTTTTTCTGCGGTGCGGATGGTTTCGCTGCGATTGAACTGACTGGTCAAGATCACCGACATCAACGCGGTGCCGACCGCAACTGCGACGTGCTGATTGACGCTGAGTAGCGTCGACCCGCGGGCCACCTCGTGGGGTGCCAATGTCTGCACGGCAGATCCGGACAGCGGAGTCAGCGTGCAGCCCAGGCCGATGCCGGTGATGACCAGCCCCACCAGCAGAATCGGCTGATAGGCCGCCTGTTGCCACGCGCCATATGTGAATACCGTCAACCCAATGGCGATCGATGCGATGCCGACCAACAGCACGTTGCGGGGTCCGCGTTTGTCCATCAGGGTGCCGGCCAGCGGCATCGTCAGCATCGCGCCGAGTCCCTGCGGAATCAGCTGCAGGCCGGACTGCAGCGGGGTTTCGTGGAGCAGCTGCTGAAGATAACTAGGGATCACCAGGACCGCGCCGAAAAAGCCCACCGAGAACGCGAACATCGCCGAGTTGGACAGCGTCACCGCACGATTCTTGAACAGCGCCAGGTCGATCAGCGGATGCCGGGTGCGGTACAGCGCATGCAGAACAAACGCGGTGATCAAGGTGATCCCGATGAGCCCCGGTATCCACACGTGGTTGTCGGTGAAGCTGTCACGGCGCGGCACTGAGGAGATCCCGAACAGCAGTGTCGCCAATCCCGGTGACAGCAACAGCATTCCGACGAAGTCGAACGCCTCCGACGGGCGGGGACGATCCCGCGGAAAAATCAGCGCCGCGGACAACAGCAGGATGACCCCGACCGGCAGGTTGATCCGGAAGATCCACTGCCAGCCGTAAGCGCTGATCAGCCAGCCGCCGAGGACCGGCCCGCACATCGGGGCAAGGAGCATCGGGATGCCGAGCACCGCCATCAACCTGCCGAGCCGTCTCGGGCCCGCTTCGCGGGTCAGGATGATCAGCGTCAGCGGAACCAGCATTCCACCGCCGAGTCCTTGGATGATCCGAAAGGCGATGAGCTCGGTGATGTTTGACGCCATCGAGCACAACAGCGATGCCAGGGTGAACCACAACGCCGCGCCCATGAACAGCCGCTTGGTGCCGAACCGGTCGGATGCCCAGCCGGCCAGTGGGATCACTGTGGCCTGCCCGAGGGTGTAGCCGGTGATCGTCCACGCGACGACGGCCTGGGTGGAGGCGAACTCGCCGATGAATGTCCGCTGCGCGACGCTGACGACGGTGCCGTCCAGGATGGCCATCACCGAAGCGAGAATGCAGACGCCGGCCATCCGCAGCAGTCCGGCGTCGAGGCCGTCGGGGTAGTCATGCGGGTCGACGGCAGCCGGTTCGGTAGTCGCGGCCGACGGCGCCGCGGGAGAGGACATGATCCCACCATAACGAGTATTTAGCTAGCCGACCAACATACTTTGCGCTCGATGAGAGCGGGTAGCGTCGCAGGTTATGACTGTGACCGAGATCGCTTTGACCGGCCTTGATGGCCACCCGACGTCTCTGGCCGACTACAGCGACCGCGCGGTGCTGGTGGTCAACGTGGCGTCCAAGTGCGGACTGACGCCGCAATACGCCGCGCTCGAGCAGCTAGCCCGCGACTACGCCGACCGCGGCCTCACCGTCATCGGCGTTCCGTGTAATCAGTTCATGAGCCAGGAGCCCGGCACCGCGGAAGAGATTCAGACGTTCTGCTCCACGACCTACGATGTGACGTTTCCGCTGTTAGCCAAGACGGAAGTCAACGGGCCGAGCCGACACCCGCTGTACACCGAGCTGACCAAGACGGCCGACGCCGACGGGCAGGCTGGTGACGTGCAGTGGAACTTCGAGAAATTCCTGATCGCCCCGGGTGGCGAAGTGGTCAACCGATTTCGCCCGCAGACGGTGCCTGATGCGCCGGAGGTGATCAAAGCCGTCGAGGCGGTCTTGCCGAATTAGCTGGCAGACGGACTGAACGGACGCTTGTTGTCCGCGTGTATGTCACCGTCTGGACACCTGGCATCGTCAAAATCGAGGTGTGTCTGGGAAGTTGATCGTCTCAGTGTCCGGGATCAGTGAACGCACGTTGGACGACGTCGCCACGTTCTGCGAGACGATGGCTGCGCGGTCGGTGCCGGTGTCGTTTCTGGTCGCCCCGCGCCTCAAGGGTGGTTACCGGCTGGACCACGACCCGGGCACCGTCGAGTGGCTGAGCGACCGGCGTTCGTCAGGTGACGCGATCCTGCTCAACGGATTCGACGATGCGACCACCAAGAAACGTCGCGGCGAGTTCGCGGTGCTGCCCGCGCACGAGGCCAACTTGCGGTTGATGGCCGCAGACCGGGTGCTCGAACACCTCGGACTGCGCACCCGGCTGTTCGCGGCGCCGCGGTGGACGGTGTCGCCGGGCACAGTTACCGCATTGCCGCGCAACGGTTTTCGTCTTCTTGCCGACCTGCACGGGGTCACCGACCTGGTCCGTCACACGACGGTGCGATCGCGGGTGCTGGGCATCGGTGAAGGGTTCCTGGCCGAGCCGTGGTGGTGCCGCATGCTGGTGCTGTCGGCCGAGCGGGTGGCGCGCCGCGGCGGCGTCGTGCGCGTCGCGGTTGCCGCTCATCACCTGCGCAAACCCGGCCCGCTGCAGGCGATGCTCGACGCGGTCGATCTGGCTCTGCTGCAGGGCTGCGAACCGACCGTGTACCAGTGGCGGGTGGATCAGGCCATTCTCGACGCGGCCTGACCACTCAGGTCGCTACTGTGTAGCGCCATGAGCGATACCCACGCAGACGTCGTCATCGTCGGGGCGGGCCTGGCCGGCCTGGTGGCTGCCTGTGAGTTGGCGGATCGCGGCAAGCAGGTGCTGGTCGTCGACCAGGAGAACGCCGCCAACCTCGGCGGGCAGGCGTTCTGGTCGTTCGGTGGCTTGTTCTTCGTCGACAGCCCTGAGCAGCGTCGGTTGGGCGTCCGCGACAGCCACGAACTCGCGCTGCAGGATTGGCTGGGCACCGCGGCGTTCGACCGGCCGGAGGACTACTGGCCGAGGCAATGGGCGCATGCCTACGTCGATTTCGCGGCCGGGGAGAAACGCAGTTGGCTGCGTGCCCGGGGTCTGCAGATCTTCCCGTTGGTCGGCTGGGCCGAGCGTGGCGGTTACGGCGCTCAGGGCCACGGCAACTCGGTGCCTCGCTTCCACATCACCTGGGGCACCGGCCCGGCCATCGTCGACATCTTCGCGCGCCGACTGCGTGACAGGCCCAATGTCCGGTTCGCACATCGGCATCAGGTCGACGAGCTGATCGTCGAGGGCGACGCGGTGACCGGGGTACGGGGGAGCGTGCTGGAGCCGTCGACCGAGCCGCGCGGTGTCTCGTCGTCGCGAACGGTTATCGGGGAGTTCGAGTTTCGCGCTCAGGCCGTGATCGTCACCAGTGGTGGTATCGGCGGCAATCATGAACTGGTGCGGGCGAACTGGCCCACGCGGATGGGACGGGTTCCCGAGCAACTGCTCGCCGGAGTGCCCGCGCACGTCGACGGTCGGATGATCGCGATCACCGAGAAGACCGGTGCGCGGGTGATCAACCGGGACCGGATGTGGCACTACACCGAAGGCATCACCAACTACGACCCGATCTGGCCGCTGCACGGCATCCGGATCATTCCTGGGCCGTCGTCGCTGTGGCTCGACGCCACCGGAAAACGGTTGCCGGTTCCGCTCTATCCCGGCTTCGACACCCTGGGAACGCTGGAGTACATCGCGAAGTCCGGCTACGACTACACCTGGTTTGTGTTGAACGCCAAAATCATTGGCAAGGAGTTCGGGTTGTCGGGTCAGGAGCAGAACCCCGACCTGACCAGTCGCAGTGTCCGTCAGCTGCTGTCGTCGCGGGCCGGATCGGGTGCGCCTGGCCCAGTGCAGGCCTTCCTCGATCGCGGCATCGACTTCGTCAGCGCGGACTCGTTGCGCGAGCTGGTGTTGACGATGAACAAGCTGCCCGATGTCGCGCCGCTGGACTACGCGACGGTGGCCGACGAGGTCACGGCCCGCGACCGCGAGGTCGCGAACCGCTTCACCAAGGACGGTCAGATCACGGCGATACGTGCGGCGCGCGGGTTTCTCGGCGACCGGCTGGGCAGGGTGGTCGCGCCGCATCGGCTGGCCGATCCCAAGGCCGGCCCGCTGATCGCGGTGAAGTTGCACATCCTGACGCGAAAGACGTTGGGCGGGTTGGAAACCGACCTGGATTCCCGTGTGCTCAAGGCCGACGGAACTCCGCTCGACGGGTTGTACGCGGCCGGCGAGGTGGCCGGTTTCGGTGGCGGCGGGGTCCATGGCTACCGGGCGTTGGAGGGAACGTTCCTGGGTGGTTGCATCTTCTCCGGGCGTGCTGCGGGCCGCGGTGCGGCAAGCGACATCGCCTAGCCGTGCGACTGGTTGCACACTCGGCGCAGTCCTAAAAGCGGACCGAACTTTCCTCGGGCAACACCTGGAAGTCGGTGTCGGTCATCTCGGTCAGCCTGCCGTAAAAGATGCCGCGCGCGTCCGGGGCGATGATGCCCTGGTGGATGGGCACCGCCCGGGCGGGCGCCACCGCCCGCAGGTAGTCGACCGCCTCGGAGATCTTCATCCACGGCGCGGCCGCGGGAGTCGCCAACACGTCCACCGGCTCGTCCGGGACGAACAGAGCATCGCCGGGATGCATGAACCGCGCGGGGTGGTCGCCGTCGCCGACGAGGTAGGAGATGTTGTCGATCACCGGGATCTCCGGATGGATGACGGCGTGCCGGCCACCGAGTGCGCGGACGGTCAGCTCGCCGACCGACAGTTCGTCGCCGACGTGCACGGCTTGACACGGTGCATCGAGCTGCGCGGTGGTCTGCGGGTCGGCGTAGAGCGCGGCGCCCGGATTGGCGTCGAGCAGCGCCGGCAGCCTGTCCTCGTCCACATGGTCGGGGTGCTGATGGGTGATCACGATTGCGGAGAGACCGGTGATGCCCTCGAAGCCGTGCGAGAAGGTTCCCGGGTCGAACAGCACGGTGGTGTGGCCGAAGTCGGCGAGAACGCAGGAATGACCGAAATGCGTGAGTTGCATGTCTACGATTGTGCGCTCATGGGGTGCACCGCATGCGCCTAGTCCTGGCGGCGATCCTGATCGCGAACGGTCTGGCGGCGATGTGCGTGCCGCCGGCCGTCGCCGATCCGGAGACCTGTCCGCCGGTGTGTGACCAGATTCCCAATACCGCGTGGATCTCGTCCTCTGCGATACCGCTGGACTCGACCTACCACTGGCCGTCGCTGGCCTCCTCGGCGGTGCCGATGACCGGGACAGCGACGCCGCGCTTCCGGTTCGAGGAGGTCTGCGCGACTCCCGCGTTCGCGCACGACACCCGCGACTCGGCTGTCGCCAGCCGGGCGACGGTGAACAATCCCGCGGGTCAATGGCAGCTGCGGGCCCAGGTCCTGCACTGGCGCGGCGATACCGCGCGTGGCGGCCAGAACGCGTCGTCGGTGTTGGCGATCGCCGCGGCCGCGTTGCGCGGCTGCCAACTGGGCGCCGCGACGGAGTCACCGTCGGTCACCGTCGACGAGCCCGACCGGCTGGCCGCGGTGGTCAGCGGACCGGTGATCATGCACACCTATCTTGTCGCGCAGCCGCAGAACAGCACGCTCAGCGAGCTGACACTGTGGGCGTCGGATCCCGCCCAGCCACCCTGGCCGATAATTTCCGACGCCCAGGTACTGGATGCGATGGGCTCGCCGCTCTGCGCGGCCTACCTCGGCTCGTGCTAACCGGGCGGTCGGCACGTCGACCGGTAGAGTTACCGCCGAGCAGCCAGATCAGTAGGAGGAGTGCCGGTGGCCCGGGTGGTGGTGCACGTGATGCCCAAGGCCGAGATCCTCGACCCGCAGGGTCAGGCGATCGTCGGAGCGTTGGGTCGGCTTGGTCACGGCGGTATCTCAGAAGTGCGGCAGGGCAAGCGGTTTGAGCTCGAGGTCGACGACAGCATCGACGACGCGGCGCTCGCCGAGATCGCCGAGTCGTTGTTGGCCAACACGGTGATCGAAGACTGGACAGTAAGCCGAGAACCGCAGTGACGGTGCGGATCGGCGTCATCACCTTCCCCGGCACGCTCGATGACGTCGACGCTGCCCGCGCCGCGCGAGCGGTCGGGGCCGAGGCGATCAGCCTGTGGCACGCCGACGCCGACCTCAAGGGCGTCGACGCCGTGGTGGTACCCGGCGGGTTCTCCTACGGCGACTATCTGCGCTGCGGCGCAATCGCGAAATTCGCCCCGGTGATGGGCGAGGTTGTCGCCGCCGCCGGCCGCGGACTGCCAGTCCTGGGCATCTGCAACGGTTTTCAGGTGCTCTGCGAGGCCGGGCTGCTGCCGGGTGCGCTGACCCGCAACGCCGGTCTGCACTTCATCTGCCGCGACGTGCGGCTGCGGGTGGCGTCGACGTCGACAGCATGGACGTCACGCTATGAGACCGACGCCGACCTGCTGATCCCGCTGAAGTCCGGTGAAGGCCGTTACGTCGCTTCCGCCGAGGTGCTCGACGAGCTGGAAGGCGAAGGGCGCGTGGTGTTCCGCTACCTCGACAACCCCAATGGCTCACTGCGCGACATCGCCGGCGTCAGCTCCGCCAACGGTCGAGTCGTCGGGCTGATGCCGCATCCCGAGCATGCCACCGAGGCGTTGACCGGTCCGTCCGATGACGGGCTCGGCTTGTTCTTCTCGGCGCTCGACGCGGTGCTGACCGCCTGAGATCAGCGCAGCGCGTGTTCGACTTCGACGGGGCTGTCGCTGTCGGAAAATCCTGCAGCACTGCGTAATTCGCTGAACGCCACACATAGCGCATCGGTGGCCTCGTGCGGGTCGCCGAAGGTCTGGTCGTCGGTGAGCACCGCGATGCCGAGCTGATCGACGTAGCTCCACACCGTGATGTTGACCGGTGCGCCAGGGGACAGCACGCCGGTCGAGTAGATCTCGCTGACCGGCGCGCCACCGAAGTGGCCCCGTTCGCGCGGCCCCGGAACGCTGGAGACCGCGACGTTCATCAGCTTGTTGTGCGCGTCGCGCGAACCCAGCCACCGGAATGCCGCCGGGGCGATCGCCGTCGGTAGGTAACCCAGCATCTGCCCGTACAGCCGCGGACCGAGAATCTCGTGGTCCTCCTTGGCGATCTTGGTCGACAGCGCCACCAGCCCGGCCCGCTCGGCCGGATCGGCGATATGCACCGGCAGCGAGATCATCAGCCCGCTGATCTCGTTGCCAGTTACCCGTTCCGACTTGTCGGTCGCGGTGGGGACCGACGCAATGATCGGACGGTCGGCGGCGCCGTCATAGCTCAGCAACAGCTGCCGCAGCCCGCCGGCGGCGATCGCGAGCACTAGGTCGTTGATCGTGATCCCCAACGCCTTGGCGGTCTCCTTGACGTCGGCCAGCCGGAGGGCGGCGGTGGCGAATCGGCGCTGCGGCGAGACCACGTGGTTGAGGAAGGTTGGCGGCGCGTCGAAATTGTCCGCGAGATCCGGGTGATCGCCGCGCTCCTTGCCGCGGCGGCGCACCCGGGTGAACCCTTTGGCGGCATTTCTGAGCAGGCCGGGCAGCTCCGCGATCTGCGTGACGTGGTCACGGGCGGCGGCCCGCAGCAGCCCCGACGTCGTCGGCGAGACCCCGGCCACATCGTTGTCCCGCTCGTCCGGCGGTGCGTCTTTCAGGTCCATCGCGCGGGCCAGCAGGTTGACCGAGGCGACCCCGTCGGCCAGCGCATGATGGACCTTGCCGATCAGGGCGAACCGTCCGCCGGCCAGCCCTTCAGCGAAATGGAACTCCCACAACGGGCGGCTGCGATCCAGCGGCGTCGACGCCACCGTGCCGATGACGCCGTCGAGTTCGCGACGGCCGCCGGGCGCGGGCACCTGGACCTGGCGCAGGTGGTAATCCAGATCGACGTCGCAGTTCTCCAGCCACATCGGGTGATGCAGTCGCCACGGAATGTCGACGAGCTTGTAGCGCAACGGTTCCAGCAGGTGCAGTCGGCGGCGCAGGTGGTGGCGGAACGTGTCGAAGTCGAATTCGGCGTCGCTGCCAGCCGGATCGATGACCGCGACCTTCAGCGTGTGCGTGTGCAGGTTCGGCGTCTCGCTGTACAGCAGCATGGCGTCCATACCGTTGAGTCTCTTCACGCCCCACCTCTTCGTGTGTCGACATGTCCATGCAACACCTACGCCGAGGCGAATTCGCCGGAATCGCAGTTTCCGGCGAGCAGTTCCGTGGGCTCAGCCGAGGACGGGTAAACGCCGTTGGCGGGCAAGCCGTTTCAGTGCGGTCTGCATCACCTCGCGCACGTGGGCGTCAACCTCGTCGACGTCGGGGTCATCGCCGAAGCGGGCGGTGACATCGATCGGTTCCAGCACCTCGGTGACGATCTTGGCGGGCAGCGGCAGGTTCGGCGGGAAGATCACGCTCAGTCCGAACGGGAAGCCGAAGCTCATCGGCAGGATGTCCATCCGGGCTTTGGTGAGGCCCAGCTTGCGGGCCAGCCAGTTGCCCCGGGTCAAGAACAGCTGGGTCTCCTGCCCGCCGATCGAGACGGTCGGCACGATCGGCACGCCGGCCTCGATCGCGGTCCGGACGTAGCCGGTGCGGCCGTTGAAGTCGATGGTGTTCTCGCTGAACGTGGGGCGATAGGAGTCGTAGTCGCCACCGGGGAACACCAATACGACCGCGCCCGAGTGCAGCGCCTTGGCGGCATTTTCCCGACTGGCCTCGATGACGCCGAGACGGCGCAGTACACCGTCGAGTGGACCCATGAAGATGCCGTAGTGCCCCAGTGTGTAGACGGGGCGGTCATAGCCGAACGCGTCGTAGAACGCCGGCGAGAAGATGAACACGTCCGGTGTCAGCATTCCCCCGGAGTGGTTGGACACCACCAACGCTCCGCCGGCAGCGGGGATGTTCTCGATATTGCGTACCTCGGCGCGATGCCATCTCTTGATCAGCGGGCCGACGGTGTCGGCGACCTGTTTGGTGAACGACGGATCCCACTTGGCGGTCTCGTGCTCGTCGTCGGTCATGGCTCCCCCGCTCATGTTGATCGGCTCGATTGCCCGTGACGATACGGTTGGCAACCGGCAGCTACCGGCGAATATGCTACTCTCCGTTTCCGAGAATCTCATATTCACTTGTGGACGGGCGGAAGATGACCGAGACCGTTCTTGTCACCGGCGCGTTCGGCTTGGTTGGCGCGCAGACGGTGCGGCGCCTGGCCGAGGCCGGCCACCGCGTCGTCGTGACCGACCTCGGTACCCCTGCGCAGCGCAAGACCGTGCTGCCCGCGAACGCCGAGGCACGCTGGGCGGACCTGACCGACCAGGGCGAGGTCGACCGGTTGATAGCCGAAGTGACGCCGACCGTGATCGTGCATCTGGCCGCCGTGATCCTGCCTGCGATGTACCGCATCCCGGCGATTGGTCGGCGCGTCAACGTCGAGGCGACCGCCGCTTTGGTGCGTGCCGCGCAGTCGGCGCCGCGGCCGCCCCGTTTCGTACTGGCGTCCAGCAACGCCGTCTACGGCGCGCGCAATCCGCACCGTAACCCGGAAAGGCTGCGCGCCGACTCGCCGCTGGCTCCGTCCGAACTCTATGGCGAGCACAAGGTCGAGGCCGAAAACCTGGTTCGCGCATCGGGTCTGGACTGGGTGATCCTGCGTCTCGGCGGCGTCATCAGCGTCGAGCCGGGTGCGATGCCGATCAACGGCGACGCGATGTTCTTTGAAAGCGCACTGCCGACCGATGGCCGCATCCACACCGTCGATGTGCGCGACGTGGCGACCGCGTTCACCAAGGCCGCCACGGCCGACGTCGTCGGCGAGGCACTGCTGATCGCCGGTGACGACTCGCATCTGCTTCGGCAGAAGGACGTCGGCTTGGCGATGGCCGCGGCACGAGGCCTGCCGAACGTATTGCCCGCTGGGCTGCCCGGCGATCCGGACAGCGACGAAAACTGGTTTGTCACAGACTGGTTGGACACTTCCCGAGCTCAGGAAGCGCTCTCGTTCCAGCAGCACTCCTGGCCGGACATGCTCGCCGAGATGCGCGCCGCCGCCGGTTGGCGACGTCACGTGATGTTCCTCGTCGCCCCGTTGGCGCGGGTGTTTCTCAATCGGCGGGCCGCGTACCGCAATGCGCCGGGCCGTTACGCCGACCCGTGGGGCGCCATCCGGTCCCGGCTCGGTGACCCCCGCCCCGACTAGCGGGCACTGACGTCGATCTGCGCCGGGTACCCTGCGCGTAATACCGCGACTGTCGACGGCGGGGTGAGTACCGGCGCGGAACCTGTTGTTGGCCTGGGGGATTGCTCACGGTAGGTGTACCCGCTGTCGTCCCAGACCGCGAGGTGATCGCCGACGACTACGGCCAGACCTTGCCCGGTGTCGACGAACACGCCGTCGGGCAGGCTGGTCCACGGCAGGGTTGGTTCGGCCGGGCTTGTCCGCTCGCGGTGCAGTTGGTGGTCTATCTCCTTTGCGTATGGTGTTGCACAGCACTGGCTTTCGCTCCACGCCTGCCGGTACGCGTGGTAGTCGCTGCGTCGGCATTCGGCGCACGGACGATGGCCGGCGGCGAAAGCGACGGCCTCGTCGAGAAAGAACAGCTGGGTGTAGTGATTCGGCGCCCACTGTGGTGCGTGGCGGCCCTTGAACTCCAGCAGGCAGGTGATCCAGGCCTTCGATTGATGGTTGCGGACGATGTCGCGGGCGCCGCGGCCCTCATGCAACCGACCACGGTTGCCCATCCACCCGCCACGACCCGCGACAGCGACGATCTCACCGCGCGGCGTCACCCGGTTGCGTGCGGGCGTCATTGAGCGCCTTCGAGATCCAACAGGGTGCGTTTGGCGACGGGTCCGCCGCGATACTGACCCATCGTGCCGTCGGCGCGGACGACGCGGTGGCACGGCACGACGACGGGGATGGGGTTGGTCGCACACGTCGTTCCGACCGCGCGAACTGCCTTGGGTGAGCCCGACAGCCGCGCCAATGTGCCGTAGCTGGCGGTGGTGCCGTAACCGATGTCGGTCGCCAGATGTTCGAGCACCGTGCGGCGAAACCCCTTCGAGAGTTGCCAGTCCAGCGGCACATCGAAGCGGTGACGGCGTCCGGAGAAATACTCGTCCAGTTGCGATGCGACGGCATCGAGACGCGCCGGCGCGTTCAGCACCCGCGAGCTGATCCGGTCGGAAAGGCTCTGCAGCACAGCGTCATTGCCTTCGCTGTCGAAAGCCACCCGAACCAACCCGATCGGGGTCGCGGCAATCAGCAGTGAACCGACGGGCGAGTCGACGGTACGGTAGGCGACGTCGAGCACGTCGTCGTGTTCGGCAGCGGTGGCTAGTCGGGTGTGCAGGCGGGCGATGTCGGCGTCGTCGACGGGATACAGCGCGGCAAGGTCAATCGAGGTCATGGTCGGACTCCGTGTCGTAGGTGCGCCGCAGCGTGGCGATGCCGTCGGCGGCTGCGCGGCGGGCGGCGGCGGGGCTGCCGCCGAGCAGTGTGGCGATCTCGGCATAGGGCAGCCCGGCCAGGTAGTGATAGGCCACCGCCTGACGTTGCTTGGCCGGCAGCGCCGCAACCGCATCGGTCAACTCGGCGTGCGGTGCGTCGGCGTGATCCGGCGTCGTCGCATCCGGTGTGTCCGCGACGAGGGTGGCCCGTCGAGAAGTGGCCCGGACGACGTCGATTGCCTTGCGGTGAGCGATCGTCACCAGCCAAGCCTCGACGTTGGCGTCGGCAGGCACATCGGGGTAGGCCTTCATCGCGGCCAGGAACGTATCGGACCAGGCGTCGTCGGCGTCGGCGTGGCCGAGCACAGCGCGAACCACGCGCAGCACGGTGGGACCGTGCTGCGACACGATCGTCTCGAACGGCAGCTTTACCACAACGATTGCGGCGCAACCGGTATCGCCTTCTCCAGCTCGAGCAGATATTGCTTGCGGTCCAGGCCGCCGGCGTATCCGGTGAGCTTGCCGGTCGATCCGACCACGCGATGGCAGGCGATGTAAATCGACAGCGGGTTGTGACCGACGAAGCCGCCGATGGCGCGTGGGCTGATGCCCTCGCCGACCGCGCGGGCCAGTGCACCGTAGGTGGTGGTCTGGCCGTAGGGGATCTCGGCGAGCAGCCGCCACACCCGCTGTGCCCGGTCGCTGCCCTGCGGGTTGAGCGGCAGATCGAAATCCTTTCGCTCACCGGCGAAGTACTCGTTGAGCTGCGTGACGGCGTCATCGAATTCCGGGTCAGCGGTGGCGTCGACCCGCGGGCCGAACGTCGTCTGGTCCGGGTGAGTCCAGTGTCCGGGGTAGTAGAGGCCGGTCAGGCCGTCGTCCTCGCGCACCAGGGTGAGGGGTCCGATCGGCGAGTCGATGACGGCGTGGCGGGTCGTGGTGGTCGCGGTGGACATGTGAGCCTCCGAATTCGGCTGAAATGCTGACTACTGAGTAGACGTCTCATCCGGCCGATGTGTGAGGTTGGCCGCCAAATCGGGAAGATTCCGCGCGACGACGTCGGGCTGCGGCAAGCCGGACACGGGAAACAGCGTGTTGCCGGGGCGGGTGATCAGCGCGCCGCTGTAGCCGACCGATTGCGCGCCGATGGTGTCCCAGACGTGGGCGGCGACCATCATGCACTCCGCCGGTGCAACGTCGAGCTGGTCGCACACCCGCTGGTATGTCGCCGGGGCCGGTTTGAACGCTCGGCTCGCGTCGACGCTGAATTGGTGTTCGAAGAAGTGACTCAACCCGGCATGCTCCAAGGGACTCGGACCGTCCGGGTTGGGCGGTGAATTGCTCAGCGTAACCATCCGAAAGCCGTTGTCTCGCAACGATGCCAGCCCGTCGGCGGCATCAGGGTGAGCCGGCATGGTCAGCATGGCCTGCTTGATCGCGCGCACGTCGTCGTCGCTGATCTCGACATTGTGGATATCGGCTAGCATCCGCAACGCACCCTGTCCGAGACTGAAAAAGTCGACATAGTTGCCCGACAACGTCACTGTCATCGAGTACATGACCAACTGGTTGAACCACCCGCGCATCGCCTGCCGGTCGCCGAAAATACGCCCGAAAATCGGCGCTATGGAGTCGATGTCGATCAGGGTTTCGTTGACGTCGAACACCAGAACCGACGGAGCGGCAATCATGCTGCCATCATCTAGTGGTCATTCCACGACGACAACCATTTTTCCGCCAGCCTCACCGGCCTCCATGATCCGATGCGCTTCGCGGATCTCATCGAAAGAGAAGATCCGAGACGGTGCCGCTTCGAGCTGACCGGCTGCCACCTGGGCCGCGATGTCCTGAAGGGGTACGTCGGACAGCGGGAAACCTGGGTTGCCGAAGACGAAGCTACCGAAGAACGACCAATTCACCCCACTGGCCATGCGTAGCAGCGGGTTGAAGTCGACGATCGGGTCCAGACCGCCCAACCATCCAGCCAGGCATGCCGTGCCGCCGCGGCGGAGCATGTCGAGCGAGTCGAGGATTGTGCTGTTGCCGACGAGATCGAGCACGGCATCGATCTGCTTGGCTTCTGCGATCCGCTCGGCCAGTATTGGCGACTCCAATTCGACGCGGAAGACGCCGAGTGCCTCCAGCATGGCGAAACGTGTGCGACTGCGCACGG
Organism: Mycobacterium cookii; assembly: GCF_010727945.1. Taxonomy (NCBI): domain Bacteria; kingdom Bacillati; phylum Actinomycetota; class Actinomycetes; order Mycobacteriales; family Mycobacteriaceae; genus Mycobacterium; species Mycobacterium cookii. The sequence goes on along the minus strand of NZ_AP022569.1, from coordinate 2,711,114 downwards.
TAGCGATGACACGTGCGCCCGCAGCAACCGCCATCTTGACGGCGGCCTGGCCGAATGACGAAGTCGCGCCGCGTATTACGACGGTCTGGCCTGCCGATAGTTTGAGGTTGCGGAACAGGCAGGTCCATGCCGTCGCATACGTCTCGGGCAGCGCCGCCAAATCGGCCCACGGCAGTTCCGACTCGATCAGGGCGACGTTGGCCGCGCGTACCCGGGTGTATTCGGCGTAGCTGCCGTTGATGGTTCGTCCCAATCCTCCCATCAGGGCGGCCACCTTGGCGCCGACCGCGAATTCGCCGGAAGGGCACGCGTCCACGGTGCCCACACATTCGATCCCGCTGACCTCGGCGGCTTCTGCCCATTCACCCCGACGCATGTGCGCCTCGGCGTGGTTGACGCCAAACGCCCGGATTTTGATGATGACCTCGCCATCCCTGGGGAGCGGCTTTGGGATGTCGCTGTAGACCAGGCTGTCCAGGCCGCCGAACTTCTCCAGCACGATGGCGCGCATGCTCTCCCCGCCCGGTCGTTCGCGGACCACCGCGGGGGCAGATGGTAGGGCTGTCACGAGGCTCCTCTAAACCATAGTGGGATATGTCGCCCATTATTATGGGACATCTAACCCATAGCTGTCTAGCCGCGGGGCGCAGGTGGCGCGAACGAGCGCGCGTAGTCGACCGCGCCGTAGATTGTTGCCCGCAACGGTTCTGGATCTTCGGTGATGAAGGTGACCATGGCGCCGCCCTGATGCGCGGCGACAAGGGAAACCGCGAGATGCCGTGGGTCTGCGTCGGGGCGTAGGTCGCCACGCCGGCGCATCTCGGTGAGGCCGTTTTTGAACAACGCGATCCACCTGTCGTAACCCGCAGCCAGGTCTTGGTGGATCTCGGCGTCGGCGCCGATCAACTCTCCGGCCAGCGAACCGTAAACGCAGCCACCCCGGCGGTACACGGTGTCGACGTCGGCCATGGTGAGGTCAGCCCATGCTTGCAGGGCCGCGAGGCTGTCGAGGTCGCCGAGTCGCGGTTGGGTGTGAAATGACTGCACGTGTTCGCGGCGCGCGGTGATGACCTTTCGGGTCAAGTCGCGTTTGCCGTCAAAGTAATGGGAGATTTGCGATCCGCTGACCGACGCCGTCGTCCGTACGTCATCAATGCTGGTGTCGGCTACACCACGCCGGAACATCAGGTCGGCGGCGACGTCGACGATCCGCGCACGAGTTGCACGCCCCTTGCGAGTAAGTCCCGATGCTGCGTCGTCGGGCGCGCTGCCGCCAATCTCGCGCCGACCACGGGGTCGACGCGCAGCGCGCGCCACGCGTTCGGCGGGGTTTACGGCGAACAGTCGCGCGTAGTTGAGCGCGAATCGCAGCGCGTCGGCGTGCGGCCATTCCGCTCGATAAGTGAAGCTCAGGGTCGCACCGCCTTGGTGAGCGCTGACGACGAGCAGGGCCAGCTTTCGCGCATCGGCGTCGGAGATCAGGATGTGACGATCTTTCATGCGCTGAAATGAATTTTCTAACAACATGATCCACTGCCAGTAGCCCGCGGCCAGGGTGTCGCGCGTGGTCGCGTCGGACTTTCCGAGTTGTCCGGCCAGAGCGTGATACGTGGGCGTGCCTGAGTAGCCGGTACGCCGCAGATAACGCATGTTCAGATCGATCCAGCGCTCGAAATCGTCGAATGTATCCAGCGTCCGCAGCTTCGGCTGCCGGTGAAAGTCCAGCACGACGTTGGTCTGGCGCTCGACCACCGCACGAATTAATTCCCCTTTGTCGGTGAAGTAGTGGGCGAGTTGCGATCCGCTGACCGACGCGGCTCGGCGCAGCGCGTCCATGTTGAAGGACGAGACACCCTCGCTGAGAATCAATTCGGCCGCGATCTGCACGATCCGATCGCGGGTGGCTTGACCTTTGGCGGTCAGGCGCCGGTCGTCGTGCGGATCGGCCTCGGCCATGGCGTCAGGCTAACGCGCATGTATCGCCGATTATGGGATGTTCAACCCATCAGTACACGGGGTGTCGTCAGATCGTGGAATGGACTCTGGCGAGGAAGGCTCGGATCAGAGCGGTCGTCTCGTCCAGTGCCGACTCCAACAGGAAATGGCCTCCGTCGAGTAGGTGGATCTCAGCGTCGGGTAAATCGGCAGTGAAAGCCTCTGCGCCGGCCGGACCGAAGATCTCGTCACCGCGCCGACGGGTGGCGCGTCGGAAAGGCCGAATCCCAGGTGATCCGGCGCGATGACGTGGTAGCTGTCCGCGAGCGCGGGGACCAGGGCTCGGAACATGTAGGAGCTGGTCGGAAAGCCATGTAGCAGAACCACTGTGGGTGACTGGGGATCGCCGGCCTCCCGAAAGAACAGGCGGTGACCATCCACATTCGCGTAGCGGTGATGTACAGCCGGCATGGGCAATTTCTCCTTTGCCGAGTAAGTGCTGCATAATGGGTCAGACAGCCCATTATGCGCCTTGAGTCGTTACGGCACAAGGCCCTAGCGTTGATCTTCCGGGTAGGCCGCCTATATTATGGGATGAATGACCCACTCTTGCGAGCGACAGGAGTCGATGTGATGGGCGGCGGATTGCGTAACAAGACCGTGGTGGTGGTCGGCCGCGGCAGCGGGATCGCGCGTGCCGTCGTCCTGGCGGCCCGATCGGAGGGCGCGCACGTCGTCGTCGCCGGACGCGACAGAGGCGCATTGGCCGACGCCTACGCCGACGTCGCCGACGCGGGAATCAGCGCCTAAACGGTCGACGTCACCGACGACGACTCGATCGCGGCGTTGGCCGACCGACTGGGCCCCGTCGACCATGTGGTGTCCACCGCGTCTGCTCGCGCCCGTGGAGAGTTGGCCGACCTGCAACGGGAGAATCTGCGGCTATCGTTCGACACCAAGGTCATAGGGCCCACGATGCTCGCCAAATACCTTGCTGCGCAGATGAATCCGGGGGGTTCTTTCGTCCTGTTCTCCGGTGTGCATGCCTTCAAGCTCAACGTCGGCTATCTCGGCGTGGGCATCACGAACGGCGCGGTGGATTTCTTGACCCGGTGGCTCGCGGTCGAGCTTGCCCCGATTCGAGTCAACGCGATCTCGCCGGGCGTCATCGACACCGGTGCGTGGGACTCACTGGGCGATGAAGGTAAGCGGGACTATTTCGCGCACATCAGCTCCCAAAACCCGGTGCGCCGGATCGGAACAACGCGAGACATCGCCGAGGCCGCGCTGTTCGCGATGACCAATACCTTCATGACCGGTGTGACGCTGCGGGTCGACGGCGGCGAATCGCTGACCTAGTGCTACGGGCTCAGCGCTACCGCCGCCTCGGCGGTGTAGTTCAGGAACGTCAGGGTCTCCTGGAGATACAGCTGCACGGTGTCGGCGTCGTGTTCGAGGTAACCGATCGAGACGTCGGTACCCAACTGTAAGTCGAAATCGCCACCGCGCGTGGTCAATACGAATGCGCCGTCGATTGCGGGCGCCCAGATGATGTCGCCGTTCACCAGCCGGTTGATGTGCTCGAGAATCGGATATCCGTGCTCGGTGGTTTCGCTGACCTTGGTGTAGACATCGGCGGACAGCAGAACCGAGTACGGGCCGTCGACACCGGCAAGCCGCAGCTCGGACAGCGCCTGGGTGATGATGTCCGGGATGGCACGCGGATCACCGGGCAGCTTCAGCGGCGGATTGCTGCTGGCGTTGCGAATGCCGTCGATCGACGCGGCGGCGTAGCCCTCGAAGATGGCGCGGTCCTCGGCGAACGCCAGCTTCTTGGCGGCCGCCTTGACCGGGTCCCAGTCGGAGTCCTGCGAACCGCGCTCGACGTCGTCGATCTCCGAACGGGACAGCGTGAACGGAACACGGAGCCGCACAAGGGGCTGACTGGCACGCAGGTGGGTGACCACGCCGTCGGAAGGTGCTTTCACGTCGAGCAGCCGTCCGGTGCTGATCGCCGCCGTTGTCGGTCCACCCGGCTCGCTGACGTCGACCACGCGCCGGCCGGCGATGTGGCGCTTGAAGGTTCGCGTCGCCTCGACTTCGATTTCTGCCCAGGCCTCGTCGGTGATTGGCGCAAGATCGCGGTACAGGTTGTTCATTGCGGGATTCCTTTCAAACTGCCGATCGCCAACGAGCCATCTGCGGGCACGCCTATTGTCGCCGGAGCCGCTTGCGGTGCATCCGGCAGCGGCGGCGGATCGTCGAGGAAGTCGACGGTGGGGGAGAAGAACAGTCCGCCGGTGACGGCGGTGGAGAAGTCCAGGATGCGGTCTGTGTTGCCCGGCGGGTCGCCGAGAAACATGTTGCGCAGCGCCTGCTCGGTGACCCGCGGGGTGCGCGAATAACCGATGAAGTACGTGCCGAATTCGCCCTTGCCGAGCTCGCCGAACGGCATGTTGTGCCGCACCATCTTCAGTTCGTTGCCATCGTCGTCGGTGATGACGTTCAGGGCGATGTGCGCGTTGGCCGGTTTGTCGTCGTCGTCGAGTTCGAGGTCTTCCAACTTGGTCCGGCCGATCACATGCTCCTGCTCGGTGACCGACAGCGCATCCCACGCGCCGATGTCGTGCAGGTACTTCTGCACGTGCACATAGCACGAGCCGGCGAAATCCGGATCCTCGTCGCCGACCGTGGTGGCCGAAACCGCCAGCGCGCCATCGGGATTCTCGGTCCCGTCGACGAACCCGAGCAGATCGCGGTTGTCGAAGAACCGGAAACCGTGCACCTCATCGACCACCGTGACCGCGCCGTCCATCGACCGCAGGATGTGATTCGCCAACTCGAAGCACACGTCCAGCGTCTCGGCGCGAACATGGAACAACAGGTCGCCGGGCGTGGCCGGGGCCTTGTGCCGCGGACCGTCCAACTCGACGAACGGATGCAACTCGGCGGGTCGCGGACCCGCGAACAACCTGTCCCAGGCCTGCGAGCCGATCGAGGTGATCACCGACAGCTTCTTGGCGGGGTCGCGGAATCCCGTCGCCCGCACCAGCCCCGAAATGTCCGGCAGCGCGTCGTGCACGATCTCTTCGCCACCCTGGTCGATGGTGAGCACCAGAAAGATCGCGGCCGGCGTCAGCGGCGCGAGCACCGGTTGCGGGGTGGGGGCGGGCACGGATTCGACCCTAACGTTTCAGGCGAGCCCGTGATGAAAAGATGGGCCCATGGCGGCCACTGCGCAGGGTCTATGCGAATTCATCGACGCGTCCCCGTCGCCGTTTCACGTCTGCGCCACCGTCGCGTCCCGGCTGCGCTCGGCCGGTTACACCGAGCTGGCCGAGGCGGACGAGTGGCCGCGCGCCGGCAAATTCTTCATCGTGCGGGCCGGGTCGCTGGTGGCCTGGGACAGCGGCGACGACGCGGGCGATCGACCGTTCCGTGTCATCGGCGGCCACACCGACAGCCCCAACCTGCGGGTCAAGCAGCACCCCGACCGTGAGGTCGTCGGTTGGCAGGTAATCGCCTTGGAGCCCTACGGCGGTGCCTGGTTGAACTCGTGGCTGGATCGCGATCTGGGCGTCAGCGGGCGGCTGTCGGTGCGCGACGGTGCGGGCATCGCGCATCGGCTGGTCCGCATCGACGAGCCGATTCTGCGGGTGCCGCAGCTGGCGATCCATCTGGCCGAGGACCGCAAGTCGCTCACGCTGGATCCGCAGCGCCATGTCAACGCGGTGTGGGGTGCGGGCGGCGCATCGCGGTCGTTCCTCGGCTACGTCGCCGAGCAGATCGGCGCCGATCCCGGTGACGTGCTCGGCGCCGATCTGATGACTCACGATCTGACTCCGTCCAGACTTTCGGGCGCCGCCGACGAGTTCGTCAGCGCCCCGCGGCTGGACAACCAGGCGTCGTGTTATGCCGGTCTGGACGCGTTTCTGGAAGTGGCGTCAACCGGATACCTGCCGGTGCTTGCGCTGTTCGATCACGAGGAGGTCGGCTCCACCTCGGATCACGGTGCCGACTCGGAGTTGCTGCTCACCACACTCGAGCGGATCGTGCTGGCCGGCGGCGGTGGCCGAGCCGACTTTCTGCGGCGAATCTCCGGGTCGATGGTGGCCTCGGCGGACATGGCGCACGCCACCCATCCCAACTACCCGGAGCGGCACGAGCCGGGCCACCTGATTGCGATCAACGGTGGCCCGGTGCTCAAAGTGCACCCGAATCTGCGCTATGCCACCGATGGCCGCACCGCCGCGGCCTTCGCGCTGGCGTGCCGGCAGGCCGGGGTCCCCCTCCAGCGTTACGAGCACCGCGCCGATCTGCCGTGCGGCTCGACGATCGGCCCGATGACCGCGGCCCGCACCGGAATCCCGACCGTCGACGTCGGCGCTCCGCAGCTGGCGATGCACTCCGCACGGGAACTGATGGGCGCCAACGACGTTGCCGCGTATGCGGCGGCATTGCGGGCATTCTTGTCACCGGGCTGACCTACCATCCCGGTATGGCACTCAACGTGGAGATGATCACTTTCGACAGCACCAACCCCGCACCGCTGGCCGACTGGTGGGCGCAGCACTTCGACGGTCAGACTCAGGAACTCATACCAGGGGAGTTCATCGCGGTCATTCGACCGGACGGGCCTCGGCTGGGCTTCCAAAAGGTCGACGATCCGACACCCGGCAAGAACCGGGTACACCTCGACTTCGGCGCCGGCGACGTCGATGCCGAAGTCGACCGGCTGAAATCCGCCGGAGCCACCGAGGTCGGCCGGCACAGCATCGGCGACAGCTTCCGCTGGGTGGTGCTGGCCGACCCCGACGGCAACGCCTTCTGCATCGCGGGCAGCGGGTAGTCGCCGAGACTCAGTTCCCGGTCACGAACAGCGGGTCGTAGCGGATGACGTTCTCCACGACCATGCCGTCGCGGGTGCGGACCCGGTCGAGCCCGCGGATCTGAAACGGCCCGTCCGGGCCGGTGCCTCGTCCGGTGTAGTGCAGGAAGATCAACTGCTCGCCCGGGGCCGCGCCGTCGACGGTGGCGCTGTCGACGACCTGGAGCTGCAGATCCGATGCTGCATCGAGGATTTCGGCGATCTTCGCGGTGTAGGCATCCAGTCCGCGGACCGGCTCCGGGTCACCCGGCCAGTAGCCGACGATGTCGTCAGCCAAGATGTCCATGCCATGCGACAGGTCGGGTGCGGCCCAGAACGCCGCGAACAGCTCGGCGCTGAACTTCGGGGCAGCAGATTTCAGGTCGGTCATTGTTCCTCCCGGGGTTGGGCGCTTCGGTCGAGCGCGTCACGGCCAGCGTGTCGCGGCGCCGTGCGGCAGCACAATTACCTCCGAGGTCATCGCCGCGGGTAAGCAGTGGTGGCTACGGTTACGTCGTGAGCCAGGCGACGGTCGGTGTCCTGCTGCGTGAATGGCGGACGCGGCGACGGGTGAGTCAGCTGGACCTGTCGCTGAGTGTGGGCGTATCCGCGAGGCACCTGAGTTTCATCGAGACCGGACGTTCCCGGCCCAGCCCCGAGATGGTGATCGCGCTCGCCGAAGGACTCGACATTCCGCTGCGGGAGCGCAACACGTTGTTGCTCGCCGCCGGTTTCGCTCCGCGATATCAGTCCCGTCGACTCGAGGACAGCGCGCTGTCGCCGGCCCGCGACGCTGTTGCCCGTCTGCTCGAGGCGCACGACCCCTACCCGGGTGTGGTCATCGATCGCTGCTGGAACATCGTGGGCGCCAACGCCGCAGCGTCGGCGTTGACCGCCGGGTTGCCCGACGAACTGCTCGGCCCGCCGGCCAACGTCTACCGGCTGTCGCTGCACCCCGACGGACTGGCCGGGCGCACCGTCAATTTCGACGAATGGGGTGGCTACCTGCTGCACCAATTGCGTCGCACTGTTGCGCTTACCGGCGACCCGGCCGTGCGGACGCTGGAGAAGGAAGTATCGGCGTATCCGGGCGTCGAAGCGTTGACGGCGCGGGGCGCGCCACCGGACGCCACGTCGCTGCTGGTGCCGTTCGTGCTCGATGTCGGCGGCGGCCAACGGCTGTCGATGTTCACCACGCTGACGACGTTCGGCACCCCGCTCGATGTGACGCTGGCCGAACTGGCCGTCGAGCTGTTCTATCCCGCCGACGACGCGAGCGCCGACCTGCTGCGCGCTAGCCGGGAGCGCACTGGCCAGGGAATCTAGACTGTCCACCGTGACTGCCTCCGGAAGCGCAACCAGGTGATCGATACCGTCGAGCACGCCGCGGCCACCCCCGACCACCCGCAACCGTTCCGCGAGCTCGGCCTCAAAGAGGACGAGTATCAGCGGATCCGTGACATCCTCGGTCGCCGGCCGACCGACGCCGAGCTGGCCATGTACTCGGTGATGTGGAGCGAGCACTGCTCCTACAAATCGTCCAAGGTGCACCTGCGCTATTTCGGTGAGACCACTACCGAACAGATGCGGGCCGGCATGTTGGCCGGGATCGGCGAGAACGCCGGCGTCGTCGACATCGGCGACGGCTGGGCGGTCACGTTCAAAGTCGAGTCACACAACCACCCCTCCTACGTCGAGCCGTACCAGGGCGCGGCCACCGGTGTCGGCGGCATCGTCCGCGACATCATGGCGATGGGCGCGCGGCCGGTCGCGGTGATGGACCAGCTGCGGTTCGGCGCCGCCGACGCCCCCGATACCCGCCGCGTGCTTGACGGCGTGGTGCGGGGCATCGGCGGCTACGGCAATTCGCTGGGCTTGCCGAACATCGGCGGCGAGACCGTTTTCGACGCCTGCTATGCCGGCAACCCCCTGGTCAACGCGCTGTGCGTCGGCGTGCTCCGCACCGAAGACCTGCACCTGGCGTTCGCTTCCGGCGCGGGCAACAAGATCATCCTGTTCGGGGCGCGGACCGGACTCGACGGCATCGGCGGTGTGTCGGTGCTGGCGTCGGAAACCTTCGGTGGTGACGAGTCGGGCGGCGGGCGAAAGAAGCTACCGTCGGTTCAGGTGGGTGACCCCTTCATGGAGAAGGTGCTCATCGAATGCTGTCTCGAGCTGTATTCCGCCGGCCTGGTGATCGGTATCCAGGATCTCGGCGGTGCTGGAATATCCTGTGCGACTTCTGAATTGGCATCAGCCGGTGACGGCGGCATGCACATCGACCTGGACACCGTTCCGCTGCGCGCGGCGAACATGACGCCCGCCGAGATTTTGTCCAGCGAGTCGCAGGAACGGATGTGTGCGGTGGTGGCGCCGGAGAACGTCGACGCGTTCATGGCGGTATGTCGCAAATGGGAGGTGCTGGCGACCACCATCGGCGAGGTCACCGACGGCGACCGGCTGCGGATCACCTGGCACGGCGAGACCGTCGTCGACGTGCCGCCGCGGACCGTCGCGCACGAGGGTCCGGTCTATCAGCGTCCCGTCGCTCGCCCGGAATCGCAGGATGCGCTCAACGCCGACCGCTCCACCGGCCTCACCAGGCCGAAGACCGGCGACGAGTTGCGCGCGACTTTGCTTGCGCTGCTGGGCAGTCCGCACCTGTGCAGCCGTTCCTACATCACCGAGCAGTACGACCGCTACGTGCGCGGCAACACCGTGTTGGCCGAGCATGCCGACGGCGGCGTCCTGCGTGTCGATGAGACCACCGGTCGCGGCATCGCGATCTCGACCGACGCGTCGGGCCGCTACACCTACTTGGACCCCTACACCGGCGCCCAGCTCGCGCTCGCCGAGGCGTACCGCAACGTCGCCGTCACCGGCGCCACCCCGGTCGCGGTGACCAACTGCCTCAACTTCGGATCACCGGAGGACCCCGGGGTGATGTGGCAGTTCTCCGAAGCCGTCCGCGGATTGGCGGACGGCTGTGTGGCACTGGGCATTCCGGTCACCGGCGGCAACGTCAGCTTCTACAACCAGACCGGGACGACGGCGATCATGCCCACGCCGGTGGTGGGTGTGTTGGGCGTCCTGGATGATGTGAGCCGACGTCTGCCCACGTCCTTCGGCACCCAACCGGGCGAGACGCTGATTCTGCTCGGCGATACCCGCGACGAACTCGACGGCTCGATCTGGGCGCAAGTCACCGCGGACCATCTGGGCGGCCTCCCGCCGACGGTCGACCTGGCGCGCGAACAGCTGCTGGCCGACGTGCTCAGCACCGCCTGCCGTGACGGGCTGGTCTCCGCGGCGCACGATTTGTCGGAGGGCGGATTGGCGCAGGCGATCGTCGAATCTGCGCTGGCGGGCGAAACCGGTTGTCGCATCGTGCTTCCCGAGGATGCCGACCCGTTTGTCATGCTGTTCTCCGAGTCTGCCGGCCGGGTGCTGGTCGCCGTGCCCCATACCGAGGAGACCCGCTTCCAGGAGTTGTGCGCAGCGCGCGGCCTGCCGGCCACCCGGATCGGCGTCGTCGATCGAGGTTCGGACGCGGTGGAGGTCCAAGGACTGTTCACCGTGCCGCTGGCGGAGCTGCGCAGCACGTCCGAAGGAGTGCTGGCCGCACTACTGCGATGAGCGCCGCCCGCCAGCACGCCGATCCGGCCAAAACCCGCGACGCCGTCCGCGTTATTGAAGGCTGGTTACGCGACGACACAGGTCCCGCGCCGAATCGCGTGGCTCTGGCCGCGGCGGTTCGGCTCACCGCGCGGACGCTGGCCGCGGCCGCGCCGGGCGCCAGCGTCGAGGTCCGGATTCCCCCGTTCGTCGCAGTGCAGTGTATTTCTGGGCCGAGGCATACCCGAGGCACGCCGCCCAACGTGGTCGAGACCGATCCTCGAACCTGGTTACTGCTGGCGACCGGGCTGCTGCAGTTGACAGAGGCGAGCGCCGCCGGGACGGTCCAGCTATCCGGCTCGAGGGCCAATGAGATTCAGATCTGGCTACCGCTCGTGCGGCTAGCCGGCTAGGTGTACTGACCACGGACGTTGGTGACGGCGTGGTGTGGTGACAAAGCGAAGACCTCCGAGTGAAGTGCGAGCTGTCTAGGAAAGCACTCACACACCGGAGGTCTTCGTGTCTCACCGTAATGCCCCTTTGTCGGAGCTGGGCCGTCTGCGTTTAGCGCGTTGTGTTGTCGAGGATGGTTGGCCGCTGCGGCGGGCCGCAGAGCGCTTCCAGGTTGCGGTGAGCACCGCGGCGCGCTGGGCAAGCCGGTATCGCGCGTTCGGTGAGGCCGGCATGGCCGATCGGTCCTCGCGCCCGCATCACAGCCCCAACCGGACCCCGACGCGCACCGAGCGGCGCATCATCGGGGTGCGTGTTACTCGACGCTGGGGACCAGCACGTATCGGTTACCTGCTCGGAATTCATCCTCGACGGTGCATCGGGTCCTGACCCGATATCGGCTGGCCAAATTACGCTGGCTGGATCGCCCGACCGGGCGCGTCGTGCGCCGCATGCACTCCGAGCACTGTGGGGATCTGGTTCATGTCGACGTCAAAAAGCTGGGCAAGATTCCCGCCGGCGGTGGTTGGCGCATGTTGGGCCGCTCGGTAGGCCAACGTCACCCCAGGCCGATAAGTCCAGCGGGAAACGCAACGGGTACCGCAATCCTGTGCGCGGCTATCACTTCCTACATACCGCCCTGGATGCACACTCTCGACTGGCCTACAGCGAGCTGCTGGCCGACGAGCGAAAAGACACCGCAGCAGGGTTTTGGCTGCGCGCTAACGCATGGTTCGCCGAATCCGGCATCACCGTACGGAAAGTGTTGACCGACAACGGCTCCTGCTACCGCTCGCACGCCTTTGCTGACGCCCTGGGTCACATCGAACATCGCCGGACCCGACCCTATCGACCCCAGACCAACGGCAAAGTAGAGCGGTTTCACCGCACCCTGGCCAACGAATGGGCCTACGCCCGGCTCTACCGCAGCGACGCCGAACGCTGCCAGGAATTCACCACCTGGCTGCACACCTACAATTTCCACCGCGGCCACACCGCACTCGGCGGCCAACCACCCGCCACCCGCGTACCTAACCTCTCAGGTCAGTACAGCTAGGTCAGTACACCTAGGCCAGCGGCGCAAATCCAGAACGCACCAGATCGACACTGGTGGCGACGATTTCGCCGAGATCCCCGGTACAGCCGTCGTCACCCCATCGTTGGACGGCCATCACAAGAGCCGCTGCGAGGGTGGCTCCCGCGACCTCGGCGACGAGGTCCAGGTTGGCAACGCCCGCGTAGCGCGTCTTGATGAAGTCGGTCAGCACCGTGGCGAAGGACGACTGCACGACGCGCAAATGCGCGGCGATGCGTTCGGCGGATATCAACGTCGAACGGGCCAGCGCGGCTTGGCGAACCACCTCCACGTCGTGCGGAAAAGTCGCCACGCTCGCTAACACGGCATCGAACAGCGACTCCGATGCGGGTCGTTGCGACAACGCCTCAGCCAGCCATTCCAGGTGGGTGTCGTAATCCTGGAACAGAACGGCTTCCTTGCTGGGGAAGTGCCGGAAGAAAGTCCGCTCGGTGACGCCGGCTTCGGTGGCCAGCTGCGTCACCGTCACATTGGCGAACCCCTTGCTGGCGAACTGCGCCAGCGCTACCCGGCGTAACGCCACATGCGTCGATCGCCGGCGCAGCTCATGAAGGTTGGTCGGCTCTGTCATCGCGCCAGATGTTATCTCGAAGTTCCGTAGCATGTCAGGGCTGACATCTTCCAAATGTGTCAGTACTGACATATTCTGCCAGCATGTCTGACTATGACGCGATCGTTGTCGGCGCTGGGCACAATGGCCTGACGGCGGCGGCCATCCTGCAGGGTGCGGGCCTGCGCACGCTCTGCCTGGAGGCCAACACCTACAGCGGTGGAATGGCCGCGACGGTCGAACTCATCGACGGATTCCGCTACGAGATCGCGGGATCGGTGCAATTTCCCACCGCCCCCCAGATCACCAAAGAGCTTGGTCTGGACGCTCTTCCGACCGTCGACGCCGAAGTGATGTCGGTAAACATCGGCGAGTCCGGTGAGGAGCCGATGGTCTTCTACCGCGATCCGATGCAGCTGATGACGCATCTCGGCGAGAAACACGGCGCCGACGCGATCATGGGCATGGCCGAGTTGATCGCCTGGAGTCAAGGGCCCGCGAAAGCGCTGGGCCGGTTCGAGGTACGCACACCGCCGAAAACCCTCGACGAGATGTACGCCTGCGCGGCCAACGAAGCCGAACGTGCCGCCATTCATCAGATGCTGTTCGGCTCGGCGATGGACGCCATCGACCGCTGCCTGCCGGACAGAGAAAAGCACGCAATCATGCGCGGGATGCTCGCGTTCCTGGCCGTCAACTCCACCTATCGCGGTCCGTACACGCCCGGCAGCGCGACCTGCCTGGCCTTCGCACTGGCAGTGCCCGACGACAACACCGCGATGATGACCAAGCTCGCCGGCGGTATCGGTGCGCTCACCGAACACCTGCACGAGCTATTCGTCTCCCGCGGCGGCGAGATGCGCTTCCGGACCAAAGTCGACAAGATCCTGGTGGAAAACGACCGCGTCACCGGTGTCCGACTCCGCGACGGGTCAACGATCAGCGCACCCGTTGTGGTCTCGAACCTCGCGCCCGACCTCACTCTCACCGATCTCGTCGGCGCGGACTGCCTGCCCGCGGACTTGATCGCGAGGCTGAGCGGTCGCGACCACCGCGCGGCATTCATCCAAATGCATTTCGCTCTCGACGGACTGCCGGAGTTCGCTCCGCCCTACGAGCTGCTCAACGAGCCCGGTATGCAGCAGTCCATCGGGATCTTCGGCTCACCCGAAGAACAGCAACGTCAGTGGGAGATGTGCACCCACGGATTGGTGCCCGACAATCCGTCGCTCGGTATGCAGATACCGTCCTGCATGGACCCCGGTCTGGCGCCGGCCGGCAAGCACGCCGCGAGCGCGTATGCGTATGCGTTTCCCGTCGAAGCCAGCCGAGACCAGCACGGCCGTCTGAAAAATGAGATGGCGCAACGGGTTATCGAGAAGATCACCCGCGTTGCGCCCAACTTCCGGGACATCGTCATCCGGCACATAACGTTCGCGCCGTATCACATGCAGACGATGTTCGGCGCCCCGTCGGGCGATTTCTGTCACGGACTGTTGCATCCGGACCTGATGGGGCCGAACCGGCCCGGACCCAAGGGCTTCATCGACCTGCCGATTCCGGTTGAAGGACTGTATTTGGCAAGCGCCGGGTGCCACGGCGGTCCTGGTATCACCTTTACTCCCGGGTATAACGCGGCATATCAGGCGCTCGACGATCGGGCGGTGGGCTAACTGCTCTGCCGAGCCAGCTAGGGACCTGTGTGGCGTATGCGACATCTGGCCTAGCCTGGGGCTCCTGAGCTGAGCAAATCGGCTCCGAGATGGCGCAACACGCCGGATCGATTCGTTAACACGCTCGCCGTTTCCGTAGACTTCGTCTTGTCGCCATCCGCCCTCAGGGAGCCGCCGCACCGTGACCACAGAGCTGCCAGTGCCCGACGAGAATCCACCCGGCGAAGAATGCGGAGTATTCGGCGTCTGGGCCCCCGGGGAACAAGTCGCCAAACTCGCCTACTACGGCCTCTACGCCCTGCAGCATCGCGGTCAGGAGGCCGCGGGCATCGCGGTCGCCGACGGATCGCAGGTGCTGGTGTTCAAGGATCTCGGGCTGGTCAGCCAGGTCTTCGACGAGCAGACGCTGGCCGCGATGGACGGCCACGTCGCCGTCGGGCACTGCCGATACTCCACCAGCGGATCCACCACCTGGGAGAACGCCCAGCCGGTGTTCCGCAACACCGCGGCCGGCACCGGAGTTGCGTTGGGGCACAACGGCAATCTGGTCAACAGCGCTGACCTTGTCACCCGTGCCCGGGAGGCCGGACTGATCAGCGCCAAGGCCCCCGGCGCGGCGAACACCGACTCCGACATGCTGGGCGCGCTGTTGGCGCACGGGGCAGCCGATTCCAGCCTGGAGCAGGCTGCGCTGGAACTACTGCCGACCGTGCGCGGCGCGTTCTGCCTGACCTTCATGGACGAGAACACCCTCTACGCCGCCCGCGACCCGTACGGCGTGCGGCCGCTGTCGCTGGGTCGGCTGGACCGCGGCTGGGTGGTCGCCTCGGAGACCGCGGCCCTCGACATCGTCGGCGCCTCGTTCGTCCGCGACATCGAGCCGGGCGAACTGCTGGCGATCGACGCCGACGGCGTCCGCTCGACCCGCTTCGCCAATCCCGAACCCAAGGGCTGCATCTTCGAATACGTCTACCTGGCCCGGCCGGACAGCACGATCGCAGGCCGATCGGTGCACGGCGCCCGGCTCGAGATCGGCCGCCGCCTGGCCCGCGAAAGCCCGATCGACGCCGACCTGGTGATCGGTGTCCCGGAATCCGGCATCCCGGCCGCGGTCGGCTACGCGCAGGAGTCCGGCATCCCCTACGGCCAGGGCCTGATGAAGAACGCCTACGTCGGTCGCACCTTCATCCAGCCGTCGCAGACCATCCGCCAGCTCGGCATCCGGTTGAAGCTCAATCCGCTCAAGGAGGTCATCCGCGGCAAGCGGCTGATCGTCGTCGACGACTCGATCGTGCGCGGCAACACCCAGCGGGCTCTGGTCAGGATGCTGCGGGAGGCCGGCGCCGTCGAGGTGCACGTGCGGATTGCGTCGCCGCCGGTGAAGTGGCCGTGCTTCTACGGCATCGACTTCCCGTCGCCGGCCGAGTTGATCGCGAACGCCGTCGAGGACGAAGACGAGATGCTCGAAGCGGTCCGGCATGCCATCAACGCCGACACCCTGGGTTACATCTCGCTGCGCGGCCTGACCGCCGCAACCGAGCAACCCACGTCGCGGCTCTGCTCGGCCTGCTTCGACGGCAAGTATCCGATCGATTTGCCGAGGGAAACGGCGTTGGGCAAGAACGTGATCGAGCAAATGCTCGCCAACGCTGCCCGTGGTGTCGGACATCCGGACATCGCCGCCCTCGAGATCTCGCCGGAGGCCGAGCAGGCCGCCGTGCTCAGGCATCCATAGCCTTACGGTTTATTGGCAAGAGTGGCGATACCCGCGCTGAGCGCCGACCGGTAGCCTTTATCGCGATGACCGACCGCGGAAAAGACCCGGCAAACCCGGGCGTCACGTATGCATCGGCCGGAGTGAACATCGAAGCCGGGGATCGCGCCGTCGACCTGTTCAAACCGCTCGCGTTGAAAGCCACCAGGCCCGAGGTCCGCAGCAAGCTGGGCGGGTTCGCCGGGCTGTTCGCATTGCGCGATTACCGCGAGCCGCTGCTGGCCGGGTCCAGCGACGGGGTGGGCACCAAACTTGCGGTCGCGCAGGCAATGGACAAGCACGACACCGTCGGCCTCGACCTGGTCGCGATGGTCGTCGACGACCTGGTGGTCTGCGGCGCCGAACCGCTGTTCCTGCTGGACTACATCGCGCTCGGCCGCATCGTGCCCGAGCGGCTGAACGCGATCGTCGGCGGTATCGCCGAAGGATGCGTGCGGGCAGGTTGCGCGCTGCTGGGCGGCGAGACCGCCGAGCATCCCGGATTGATCGAGCCGGATCACTACGACATCTCCGCGACCGGCGTCGGCGTCGTCGAGGCCGAGGACGTGCTCGGACCCGAGCGGGTCAAACCCGGAGATGTACTCATCGCGATGGGATCGTCGGGGCTGCACTCCAACGGCTACTCGCTGGCCCGCAAGGTCTTACTGGAGATCGACCGGGGGAACCTGGCGGGACACGTCGAAGAGTTCGGCCGCACCCTGGGCGAAGAGATGCTCGAGCCGACCATCATCTACGCCAAGGACTGTCTGGCGCTGGCCGCCGAAACTCAGGTCCGGACGTTCTGCCACGTCACCGGCGGCGGGCTGGCCGGCAACCTGGAACGCGTCATCCCGAACGGGTTGGTGGCCGAGGCGGACCGCGGCACCTGGACGCCGGCACCGGTCTTCGCGATGATCGCCCAACGCGGCAGGGTTGCCCGCGCCGAGATGGAAAAGACGTTCAACATGGGCGTCGGCATGATCGCCGTCGTGGCACCGGAGGACACCGACCGGGCGCTGGCGATCCTGACTGCCCGGCATTTGAACTGCTGGGTGCTGGGCACCATCAACAAGGGTGGAAAAGAAGGCCCGCGAGCAAAGCTCGTTGGGCAGCATCCACGGTTCTAAACTTCGGCTCGACGCCGATGCGCGCGGAGGACGGCGTCAGCGACGCTCGTCACTCCAGGGATCGTCGCCCTCCGACTGGTCGGCGTCGTCATTGCCCGACCCGGACAGCTCCTGCTGAAGCCGATCGAAATCGGTCTGCGGTGAGCTGTACTTCAGTTCTCGAGCAACCTTGGTCTGCTTCGCCTTAGCCCGGCCGCGGCCCATGGGGGAACCCCCTCGCGCAATAACGGAGCGGCCCAACAAGTAGGCGGCTCCGATCTGTGGTCTTTATTGTCCTGGCGACAGTTTACCGTGCCCGGTGGTTGCGCGCTGTTGCGCCCCGCGGGCCGTGTAGACGGTCAACGCACCGTTCCCCGAAGTCGTTCCACGGCCAGCCGACCGGCGCCGGGGCCGTCGAGCGTCGGGAGTGACGCAGCGTCGATCATCGCCGCGACGTCGGCATCGGCACCGGTGCTCAGGGCGGTGTCGGCCGGGATCCCGCGCTTGAGCAACGCCAGGGCCACCGGGCCCAGATCGACGTGTTCGACGACGGTCCCGAGCCGGCCGACCGCGCGGCCGCCCGCGAGCACGGGGTCCCCGGTGACCGGCCGGTCCACCGATCCGTCCAGGTGGAGCAGCGTGAGCATCCGGGGCGGTTTGCCCAGGTTGTGTACCCGCGCGACGGTCTCCTGACCGCGGTAGCAGCCCTTGTCGAGGTGAACGGCCCCCAGACCGGGGCCGCCGATCCAGCCCACCTCGTGTGGGATGGTGCGCTCGTCGGTGTCGACGCCGAGCCGCGGGCGGATCGCCGCGACCCGGTGGGCTTCATACGCCCACACCCCGGCCGGGCGCACGCCGGCCTGCGTCAGCCGCCGCTGCAGATCGGCGACGTCACCGCGGCCGACCAGTACGTCCAACTCGACCTGACCCGGTACCGCCTCGGTCATGCGGCGCGCAAAGCCGCCACCGGCCAGCGGCGTCGCGGTCATCTCGGCGGGCAGTGTGTCGAGTCCGAGTGCGTCGAGCACTGCCCGCTCGCTGAGCTTCGGTCCCAGCAGCGACACCACCGCCAGATCGGCCGGAGCGACGGCGACGTCCGACCAGAACACCATTTTGCGGAGATAGTCCAGAAGCGGCGCGGCCCGCCACGGCTCGGTGTCGAGATAACTGACGCCGCCCAACTCGGTTTGCAGCCAGTGATCTTCGACGCGGCCTTGTCCGTCGAGGCTGAGATTCTGGGTGCTCGCGCCGTCGGCAAGCTCGGCGACGTGCTGCGTCGAAATGCTGTGCAGCCAGGTCTGCCGGTCGGCACCGGTCAGCGTGAGCACGCCGCGGTGTGAGCGATCCACCAGCACAGCCCCGGTCTCGGCGGTGCGCTGTTCGCCCAGCGGATCACCGTAATGCCAGATCGCACCGGCATCCGGGCCGGTTTCGGGGGCGGGAACGGCGGACACACGTCAACTCTACGGGTCGCGACGATAGGCTCTTCGTCCATGACAGGCGTGATCGTCACGCTCGACGGCAAGGTGCACCCGGTGGATGCGCCGCTGTTGTTCGCCGACGACCTCGCCGCCGTGCGCGGCGACGGTGTCTTCGAGACATTGCTGGTCCGCGACGGCGCCGCGTGCCTGGTCGACGCACATCTGGGACGGCTGGCTCACTCGGCCAAGCTTCTCGACCTGCCCGAACCTGACCTGACGGCCTGGCGGCACGCCATCGACGTGGCGGCGCGGCAGTGGACCCGCGACACCGACGACGAGGCCGCGATGCGTCTGGTCTACAGCCGTGGCCGGGAAAGCGGTTCGGCGCCCACCGCTTACGTGACGGTGAACCCGGTCGCCGAGCGGATCGCCGCGGTCCGCCGCGACGGACTGGCGGCGATCACGTTGCCCCGCGAATTGCCGTCGGCCGGTGTCGAGGCGATGCCGTGGCTGCTGGCCGGCGCCAAGACGTTGTCCTACGCGATCAATATGGCCGCGCTGCGGCACGCCGCCCGCCGCGGCGCCGGCGACGTCGTCTTCGTCAGCTCCGACGGCTACATCCTGGAAGGCCCCCGGTCGACGGTCGTGATCGCCACCGCCGGCGACGACGGCAATGTTTGCCTGCTCACCCCGCCGCCCTGGTATCCGATCCTGCGTGGCACCACCCAGCAGGCCCTGTTCACGGTTGCCCGCGCCAAAGGCTACGACTGCGACTACCGCGCCCTGCGAGTGGCTGATCTGTTTGCCGCGCAAGGAATTTGGCTGGTGTCGAGCATGACGCTGGCCGCGCGGGTGCACACCCTCGACGGGCGACAGCTGCCAAGCGCTCCGATAGCGGCGGAATTCGCCGGGCTCGTCGACGCTGCGATTGTCAGCGATCGCTGAAATCGGTTGTCTGCGTGAAGCGCGACGGGTACCTTCGCCAGTACACAGGAAGGGAGGTGGTCCGAGAAATTGATAGCTTATTGGACATGTGAGGTGGCTGCCCGCTAGCTGCACCAGGCGAGGAATCACCTGCGCGCGCTGGCGAATTCCCCGCAGTCACCCGGCCCCCGAGCCTCCGGTTCGTCCAACCTGGAACTACGGCTCGGGGGCTGCCCATTTTCTGGGTCAGCCCCAAACACGGTGTACGGCAACGGCTACAGCGGAGCTGCTACCCCGCGAAACGGGAGAGACGAGCGGACAGGTGTGGTACCAGCCCGCCGTCGGCGTCCACCCGTTCCTCGACATAGGCCAAGTCGCCACCCTCGACGATCCCGTACAGCCGCTTGGCACCGCCGACGAGCACGCCCGATCGGCTACGGGCCAGCGCATCAGTGGCCAATTCCCACGACGACTGATTGAGCGGGCGCCCATAGAACAATTCGATGTAGCCCGCGGAATGCGCCAGCAACAGCTCGATGGCTTGCGACTCGGACGGGTCATCTGGTTCGTCGACGAAACGCCAATAACCTGTTTCCCGTAAGTCGGGTGCGTGGTAGTCGCCGGTGTCGGTGATCCGCCACGACCGAGCTTCCCAGTTCAAGTAGTCCCCACCGTCGTGGGAGACCGTGATCTGTTGTCCGAAGCGGTAATCGCCGTCGGAGCCACGGCCCTCGCCCTCGCCGCGCCACACCCCGACCAGCGGAAGCAACGCCAGTAGAGCATCGTGCAGATTGGCGCCCTCGCGCAGGTTCGCGGTGTCCGCGGGGATCGGCAGGTCGTCGAAGACAGGGATGTTGCGGCCCGCGGTCACCCGGGCTCGTTCAACCGCGGCGGCCACGGCACGGTCCGCGGAACCGGGCAAACGGCCCGTCTCTGCATCGTCGTCGGCGGTACTCAGGCGCCGCTCCTCAGCATCGCTTCGCTCTGCATCGTCGTCGGCGGTACTCACGATTCGTCGGTGACCATCCGGTACAGCGCGTACAACGCGAACCAGCCGATCAGCACGACGGACGCGACGAGCATGATCTCGAAGAACAGAACCACGACGACGAGTCTAGTTTCGGCAGACCCGTCAGGCGATTTTGACGTCGACCTCGTGGATGCCCGCGCCTTTCGGCTCGACGATGGCGTCTCCGTTGCCCGCGGCCGACAGCGCCCGCAGCGTCCAGGATCCGGGTGCAGCGAAGAATCGGAAGTCACCGGTGGCCGACGCGACGACCTCGGCGGTGAATTCCCCGGAGGAGTCCAGCAGCCGCACGAAAGAACCGCCGACGGTTTGGCCGGAGCCATCCACTACGCGGCCGGTGATGACCGTTTCCTTTTCCAGGTCAACGCTGGCCGGCAGGGTTTGTCCTTGCTTCGGCGCAGAGCACATATCAGCTTCCCAACTCGATCGGGGCTCCCACCAGGGAGCCGTATTCGGTCCAACTGCCGTCGTAGTTCTTGACGTTGTGGTGTCCGAGCAGTTCCTGCAGGACGAACCAGGTGTGCGATGAGCGTTCGCCGATCCGGCAGTAGGCGATGGTCTCCTTCTTGCCGTCCAGACCGGCGTCGGCGTACAGCTTCGCCAACTCGTCGTCCGACTTGAAGGTGCCGTCGTCGTTCGCGGTCTTGCTCCACGGCACATTGATGGCGCCGGGGATGTGGCCGGGCCGCTGGCTCTGTTCCTGCGGCAGGTGCGCCGGTGCCAAAATCTTGCCGGAGAACTCGTCGGGCGATCGCACGTCGACCAGGTTCTTCTCGTGGATCGCAGCGAGCACCTCGTCGCGGAACGCGCGGATCGAGTTGTCCGCTGGCTTCGCGGTGTAGCTGGTGGCGGGCCGCTCGACCTTGTCGGTGGAGAAAGCGCGCCCGTCGAGCTGCCACTTCTTGCGGCCACCGTCGAGCAGCTTGACGTCCTCGTGCCCGTACAGCTTGAAATACCAGTACGCATAGGCGGCGAACCAGTTGTTGTTGCCGCCGTACAGGATCACAGTGTCGTCGTTGGCAATGCCGCGGTCGCTGAGCAGCTTGGAGAACTGCTGGGCGTCGACGAAATCACGCCGGACGGGGTCTTGCAGATCGGTACGCCAGTCCAGCTTCACGGCGCCGGCGATGTGGCCGTCGTCGTATGCGCTGGCGTCTTCGTCGACCTCGACGAAGACGACATGGTCGGCGTCGAGATTGCTCTGGGCCCAGTCTGCGGAGACCAGGACGTCGGAGCGTGCCATGGAGGGGATCCTTTCGGTTGCTATCAAGAAGTGCTGGCGGCCGGCTTGAGCCGCACCACGAGCGGGTAGAGCTGGCAGCCCAGGCAGATGCCGAAGGCTGCGTTGAGGAATGCGGCCACCAGTGCGGCGCCGGTCGCGATGACGCCGAGCAGTGAAGCGCTAGAGGCGAAACCGGCGACGGCCACCACCGCGAAGATCAGCCCGACCAGCTGGGCGAATTTCAGCGGCGCGACCGGCTCACGCTCGCGGACCGGTGCCACCCGCGGAGCCACCAGCTTGGCGAATATCAGGCCGTAGGGGTGCCGGCGCGGGCCGGCCGTCGCGCCGATCGCGAAGATGACGGCCTGCACGCCCAGGATGATCGCGGCGGCCACGGTGCTGACGCCGGACACAAGCAGGCCGGCTACCAGCACCAGGGTTGTCACCCAAGCGGCGAATCGAGGTCCGCGGACGTCGACCTGGTCAGCGGTGTTGATGTTTGACATGGTGCTGCTCCTGATTGGTCGTTGCATGAACGGCGGGATGGCGCGCCAGGAGGAGTGTGTTCCTGGCAGCTCCGAGTGCGGCGCGAGAAGGCGCGGCTACTCAGCGGCTACAACAACAACAGCAACAGCCCGCAACGCGGCACAGGTCAACCGTGCGGCGTTTGGTGAGCACAAGCTCGATGCGGGCGGACACGCTCAGCAGCTTACCCAATGGCGACGTCATCAAGCTAATAGCGGTGCCAGCGTGGACCGCAGGTCATCAGCTTTGGGTACACCCGCGGTCCGATAGCGCTGTCGTCCGTCGGCGTCGAAGATGAACGTGGTCGGCAGCGATAGAACCGACAGCCGCTTGGCCGCGCCGGGGTTGTCGTCCATGTCGATCTCCAGATGGGCCACGTCGCCGAGGTCGTCACAGACCTGGTCGACCACGCGGCGCACCTGTTTGCACGGCGAGCACCAGGTCGCGCTGAAATGCACGACAGTCGGCCCGTCGCGGGACAGTCCCAGGTCGCTGGTGTCGACTTTCTCGGCGGTGCCCGGATCGGTCGCCCGAAGGTCACCGGATCGGCGGTTCAGCAGCCAGCCGATCACCGCGGCCAGCACCAGGGCCGCGACAAGCCCGACGATCGCTGCCGTCATCCGCCGAGCTCCTCTCCGGGCCCCCGCCCTGGTGAAGCTGAAATCATTTACGCCGCTCCTCCGGCCCTCTACGGATCGCACTGCCCTGTTGATCGTCGCAGGCTGAGATCATGCCTGGTTGAACCCGTCGAGCGTGATGGTTAATCCCGTCGTGATGCCTTCGATGATCACGTCGGAGCCGCGGGCGCCCTCGTGTGTCGGTGCTACGTCGAAGGGCAGTCTCTGGTCGGGCAGCCTGCCCGCGAACGTCGCCAGCACCGCGTCGCGCTTGTCGTCGGGAACCGGTTCGTTGGCGGTATTGGGCCCGGTCATTACGCCGGTCGGGGTGAACACCAGCGTGGTCTTGTCGGCCATCGACAGATCCACGGCGACGCTGACCCGTTTGTCGAAGTGGGCCGCCCGCGGAGTGCCGGTGAAAACCAGGCCGTGGCTGCCGGAGATGCCGGACTCGGTGGTGCCGCCGGTGGAGCTGTTGGTGACCTGCGGTGGCGCCTCCACGATCAGGTCACGAATGCCCAGGTAGAGGCCCAGATGCCGGGAGTCGATGATGATGCGGCTCTCCAGTTTGCCGACCTTAAACTTGGCGTTGGGTCCGATCAGCCACGACGCGTCGGTCAGGTCGACCGAGTGCATGGTCGCCTCGAGGGTGGCTTTACCGATCACCGGACGGTCGACCGCGCTGGCCTTTATTTCCAGCTGCCGGTAATGGTCCCGCATCGCCTGCGGAATGAGCGGAAACGCGATGATCGCAACGAACGGGTCAAAGCCCAAACGGGCACTCTGACGCACCGACCGCGCGAACCGGTATTCGGCGTAAATACTGGTCCCGAAATCGACGCCGGCGGCTGCGACCAGCACAATCACCGCAGTCAGCAGTACTGCTGCCGCCGCGAGCAGCACCTTTCGCATCCGCATATTGTGGCGTACCCAACCGTAGTCACCGCGCTAAAGACAGGCATGCACGCTATCGTTTAATGACCCTGCCGTTAACTTCACATCTCACCATGAATTTGGGAGACGCCTTTCCCACGACGCTGGAGGGGCTTGCTTGGACCTGTTGCTGCTGACCTCAGAGCCGCACCCCGATGTGGTTCTGCCGTCGTTGTCGCTGCTCGCGCACACCGTACGCACGGCGGCGCCGGATGTTTCTTCGCTGCTGGAAGCGGGCAGCGCGGACATTCTGATCGTCGATGCGCGACTCGACCTGCCCGCCGCCCGCGGCTTGTGCCGGTTACTCGGTTCGACCGGTCGGTCGATCCCGGCGGTCGTTGTAGTGAACGAGGGTGGGCTGGTGGCGGTCAACGCGGACTGGGGTCTGGACGAGATCCTGCTCCCCAGCACCGGGCCCGCCGAGATCGATGCCCGGCTGCGACTACTGGTCGGTCGTCGCGGCAATCTGCAGGACCAGGAGGGCGTCGGCAAGGTCAGCCTCGGCGAACTCGTGATCGACGAGAGCACCTACACCGCGCGGTTGCGCGGACGACCCCTCGACCTCACCTACAAGGAATTCGAGCTGCTGAAGTATCTGGCGCAGCACGCCGGCCGGGTGTTCACCCGGGCGCAGCTCCTGCACGAGGTGTGGGGATACGACTTCTTCGGTGGTACGCGCACCGTCGACGTGCACGTGCGACGGCTGCGAGCCAAACTCGGGCCGGAGTACGAAGCGCTGATCGGCACGGTCCGCAACGTGGGTTACAAGGCAGTCCGCCCGACCCGCCGGCTACCGAGCGGCGAGGCCGACGGCCACGACTCCGAAGCTGAGATCGACAACTACCGGGATCCACTGCCCGATCCGCTGCACAGCCAGTGACGTCACCTCAGTGGCGGGCCGGACTGGCCGCTGAGGATCAACAGCGCATACGCGAAATCATTACTGCGGCAAGCGATGTCGATAAGGTCGCGCCGGTCGGTGAGCAGGTGCTGCGCGAGTTGGCGCAGCAGCGCACCGGGCACCTGGTGGCCGTCAGCGGCGGGCGGGTCGTCGGCTATCTGAATCTTGCGACGGGGCCCGGGTCCGGCATGGCGGAGTTGGTGGTGCACCCGGACGCTCGAAGGCAGGGCATCGGTGCCGCGATGATCCGGGCTGCACTGGCGAAAACCGATGGAAAAAACCAGTTCTGGGCACACGGAACACTGGAATCCGCGCAGGCGACGGCTTCGGCGCTGGGTCTCGAGCCGGTCCGCGAACTCGTGCAGATGCGCCGCTCGCTGCACGGCGTCACCGAGCCGATGGTGCCCGACGGGGTGCGCATCCGGACCTACGCCGGTACCGCCGACGACGCCGAGCTGCTGCGGGTCAACAACGCCGCTTTCGCGACCCATCCAGAGCAAGGCGGCTGGAGCGCCGCCGACCTCGACGAACGGCGTGCCGAGTCGTGGTTCGACCCTGAAGGCCTGTTCCTGGCGTTCGACCCACACACCGACGCGCTGCTTGGTTTCCACTGGACGAAGGTGCATTCCGATCAGGCCGGACTCGGCGAGGTCTACGTCGTCGGCGTCGATCCCGCCGCCCAGGGCAGCGGCCTGGGTGGGCTCCTCACGGCCGTGGGTATCGCACATCTGGCGCGTCAGCTCGGCGGTTCGGCGGAACCCACGGTGATGCTCTACGTCGACGCGGACAACACCGCTGCGCTGAAAACGTACCGGCGGTTGGGATTCAACCAGTTCAGCGTCGATACCGCCTACGCCGCTCGCTGAGCTGTTTACCCGGCGTTCACTCGACCGGTGAATCTTGTCTACGCGCGACGCTTACGTTGCGCGGGGGAATTATCTTCGGAAGCGAGATCAGTGAGGCGCGACGGGCTCGGCGCGGCGCTAGCCAAGGCGCTCACGACGGGCGTTGTCGGATGTGTGGTCCTCGCTGGCTGCGGCAGCGACAAGAATCTGAGCGGAGTATCGCCCGCGCCGACCGGCCCGGTGGACTGCGGCGGCAAGAGCGATCTCACCGCCGAGGGATCGACCGCTCAGCAGAACGCGATCGCGTTGTTCAACAAGGAGTGGGCCGAGCTGTGCCCCGGCAAGAACATCGCCTACAACCCGACTGGATCGGGCGCCGGTCGCGAGCAATTCATCGCGCGCCATGTCGATTTCGCCGGTTCGGAGTCGCCACTGAGCCGCGAGCAGATCGAGCCGGCGACCCAGCGCTGCAACGGAAATCCTGCCTGGCATCTGCCGATGGTGTTCGGGCCGGTCGCCCTCGCCTATCACGTCGACGGGGTCACCTCGCTGGTGCTCAACAGCGATGTGCTGGCCAAGATCTTCAGCGGCGTAATCACCGACTGGAGCGATCCGGCCATCGCGGCGCTCAATGCCGGCGTTGCCCTACCCGATTCCAAGATCACACCGATCTACCGGTCGGACTCCTCGGGTACCACCGACAACTTTCAGAAGTACCTGGCGGCGGCCGCCCCGAACAGCTGGACCAAGGGCGCCGGCAGCGAGTTTCAGGGCGGGGTCGGCGAAGGTGCGCAGAAGTCGGCCGGCATCGTGCAGGCGGTGAAATCGACCCCCGGCGCCATCGGGTACGTGGAGAAGGGCTTCGCCGACCAGAGCGGTTTGCCCTATGCGCGTATCGACAGCGGCAGAGGCGGGGTCGCGCTGACAGACGACGCCGCGCGCAAGGCGATCGACGGCGCAACGTTCGCCGGCGACGGGGATGACCTGAAATTGGATCTGAAATCGATCTACAGCACCACGGTGGCGGGCGCCTATCCGCTGGTGCTGGCTACCTACGAGATCGTCTGCTCCGACGGGTATGACGCTTCCACGAGCGCCGCGGTCAAGTCGTTCTTCACCATCGCCGCCGACAACGGTCAGGGCGGCCTGTCCGCCGCCGGATACGTGCCGTTGCCCGACAAATTCAAGCAGCGCCTGCTCGCCGCGATCAGGGCGATCCAGTGACGACCCCGGACCCGAACACCGCAGGTTCCGGCGAAGTCATCGCCGCGCCCTTCCGTCAGCCGAGGGTGACCCCGACGCTGCCGTGGGGGACGACCGCACCCCATCGCGGCGAGCGACTGTATCGCAGGGTGTCCGCCGGATCCGGTGTACTGATCGTCGTCCTGGTCAGCGCGATCGGCCTCTTTCTGCTGTGGCGCGCGATACCGGCGCTGGCCCGTGACAAGGAGAACTTCTTCACCTACGGCGGGAACTGGGTCACCACCAACACCTCGGCGATGCACTTCGGCATCTTCGACCTCGTTCAGGTCACCGTGTGCGTCGCGCTGTTCGCCCTTGTCCTCGCTATGCCAATTGCGTTGGGGATCGCCATCTTTCTCACGCAATACTCGCCACGCCGGATGGCCGGACCGCTGGCGTACATGGTCGATCTGCTCGCCGCGGTCCCGTCGATCATCTACGGCGTCTGGGGCCTCTACGTATTGGCGCCCCAGCTGCGGCCGGTCGCAACCTGGCTCAACGAGCACCTGGGCGGGGTGTTTCTGTTTGCGACCGGCAACGCGTCGGTGGCCGGGGGCGGCACCGTCTTCACCGCGGGGATTGTGCTGGCGGTGATGATCCTGCCGATCATCACAGCAGTGACCCGCGAGGTGTTCATCCAGACACCGCAGAACCAGGTCGAGGCCGCGCTGGCGCTCGGGGCGACTCGCTGGGAAGTGGTCAAGACCACGGTGCTGCCGTTCGGACGCTCCGGCTACATCAGCGGCGCGATGCTCGGCCTGGGTCGAGCCCTCGGTGAGACCGTCGCGTTGCTGATCATTCTGCGCGGCACCCAAGCGGCGTTCGGCTGGTCGCTGTTCGACGGCGGCTACACCTTCGCGACCAAGATCGCCGCCACCGCTTCGGAATTCAACAACCAGTACAAGGCGGGCGCCTACATAGCCGCCGGGCTGGTGCTGTTCCTGTTGACCTTTGTGGTCAACGCGCTGGCGCGCGCCGGCACGCGCGGGCGAGCCGGAGGCGACGCTCGATGACGTCGATCCTGGACCGCCCGCTCAAGGCCCGCAGATTCACCGGTGTCAGCCTGCGCCGCCGAGCCGCCAACGTCGTCGCCACGGTGCTGGTGACGTCGTCGGTCGCGCTGGCGCTGGTGCCGTTGATCTGGGTGCTGTATTCGGTTGTGACCAAAGGATTCCGGACGGTCAAGTCCACGGTGTGGTGGTCGCATTCACAAGCCGACATGACGGCGTTCCTCGCCGGTGGCGGCGCGTATCACGCCATCGTCGGCACGGTGTTGCAAGGCTTGGTGTGCGCGGCCATCTCCATACCGATCGGTCTGTTCGTCGCGATCTATCTGGTCGAATACGGCGGCGACAGCACGCTGGCCAAGCTGACCACGTTCACCGTCGACATCCTCACCGGCGTGCCTTCGATCGTCGCCGCGCTGTTCATCTACGCGCTGTTCATCGCCACGCTCGGCTTCCCGCGGTCTGGTTTCGCGGTGTCGCTGTCGCTGGTGTTGCTGATGCTGCCGGTGATTGTGCGCGCCACCGAGGAGATGTTGCGGATCGTCCCGCTGGATCTGCGCGAAGCGAGTTACGCGCTGGGTGTGCCGAAGTGGAAGACCATCACCAAGATCGTGCTTCCCGCCGGCCTGTCCGGCATCATCACCGGAGTCTTCTTGGCGTTGGCCCGGGTGATGGGTGAGACCGCCCCGCTGCTGCTCCTGGTGGGCTATTCGCAAGTGATGAACTTCGACATGTCCAGTGGCTTCATGGGTTCGCTGCCGGGGATGATGTACGACCAGACCGCGGCAGGCGCGGGCTCCAATCCCATTCCCACCGATCGGCTCTGGGGCGCTGCCCTTACGCTGATCGTGCTGATCGCCGTCATCAATCTTGGAGCCAGAGTGGGCTCCAGAGTCTTCGCACCCGAAAAGCTAGGCAGGAGCTCTCATGGCTAAGCGGTTGGACCTCAAAGACGTCAACATCTACTACGGCTCGTTCCTTGCGGTCGCCGACGTGTCGCTGTCGGTGCTGCCGCGCAGTGTGACGGCGTTCATCGGCCCGTCGGGCTGCGGGAAGACCACGGTGCTGCGCACGCTCAACCGGATGCACGAGGTGACTCCCGGCGCGCGCATGCAGGGCTCCGTGCTGCTCGATGACGACAACATCTACGGCAACGGTGTCGACCCGGTCGGCGTGCGTCGCGCGATCGGAATGGTGTTCCAGCGACCAAACCCGTTCCCTACCATGTCGATTCGCGACAATGTCGTCGCCGGACTGAAACTGCAAGGTATGCGCAACCGCAAACTGCTCGACGACACCGCCGAACAGGCGTTGCGCGGCGCCAATCTGTGGGACGAGGTCAAGGATCGGCTGGACCGTCCGGGCGGCGGGCTGTCCGGCGGTCAGCAGCAGCGGTTGTGTATCGCGCGGGCTATCGCCGTGCAACCGGATGTGTTGCTGATGGATGAGCCGTGTTCGGCGCTGGACCCGATTTCGACGACGGCGATCGAGGATCTCATCGCGGATCTGAAGCAGGATTACACCATCGTCATCGTCACGCACAACATGCAGCAAGCGGCGCGAGTCAGCGACCACACCGCGTTTTTCAACCTCGAAGCCGTCGGCAAGCCGGGCCGACTGATCGAGATCGACGACACCGAGAAGATCTTCTCCAACCCGACCGAGAAGGCCACCGAGGACTACATCTCCGGCCGGTTCGGCTAGATCGCCGCCAAAGGGGTCAGCCGGAGTTGGCGACGGGTTCTTCGTCGGGTAAGTGGCCGGTCGCCTGGAAGATGACGCGGCGCGCCACCTCGACGGCGTGGTCGGCGAACCGCTCGTAGAAGCGGCCGAGCAAGGTCACGTCGACGGCCGCGGCCACGCCGTGCTTCCACTCACGGTCCATCAACACGGTGAACAGGTGGCGGTGCAGGTCGTCCATCGCGTCGTCTTCTTCGCGGATGCGGGCCGCCTTCTCGGGGTCACGAGTCGACAAGACCTCTTGCGCACTGTTACCCAATTCGACCGCGACCCTGCCCATTTCGGCGAAGTAGCCGTTGACTTCCTCGGGGAGTGCGTGCTGCGGATGGCGACGGCGGGCAATCTTGGCGACGTGCAGCGCCAGCGCGCCCATCCGGTCGATGTCGGCGACCATCTGGATGGCGCTGACGATGGACCGCAGGTCGCCGGCGACAGGTGCCTGCAGCGCGAGCAAGACGAAGGCACTCTCCTCAGCCTTGGAACTGAGTTCGGCGATCTGCTCGTGGTCGGAGATGACCTGCTCGGCGAGCACCAGATCGGCCTGCAGCAAAGCCTGTGTTGCGTGTTCCATCGCGGCTCCGGCCAGCCCGCACATAGCGCCGAGCTGCTCCGAAAGCTCAGCGAGCTGTTCGTGGTAAGCGGTGCGCATGCGGTCAAGACTACGTTCTCGATCTCCGGGCGGGCATGAACCCGCACGAAGTTGGGGATGAACTCGCGGTGAATGCCGGTTCGCCCGACGAACGTCGACGGAGGTGTTATTCGCAGGTGGTGTCGGCGGCGTTGGTCACCGTCAAGTCATCGGGAAGCCTGGTCGGTTGGGTGCTGCTGTTGGCGTTGCGGTCGATCTGCACGCTCACCGACGAGCCCACCGGCGGGGTAGCACCGACCGAGGAGAAGTCCGAGCCGAGCACCACCTGCACGACGTGCCCGGTCCCGGTGATCTGCTCGACCTTCGCATTCGCGAACTCTGCGGCAACCGTCGCGGCGGCCTGCTCGTTACCCGGCGAGAACAGCACGGTGGTGGTCTTGAGCGCGGTCGGATAGTCGTCGGGCGCCTTGACTTTGAACCCCTGGCGCTTGAGCTGACTGCTGGCCGTGCCGGCCAGGCCCGACTTGGCGGTGGAATTGGACACCTGCACGGTGACGTCGCGCGGCGAGGCCGTCAAGGCCTCGAGCCGCTCGGGATGCGGGTCGGGAGCCTTGCTGGTCTGGCTCTGGTTCGCCTTGCTGGTCATCGTCTTGGTGGGTGGGCTCGTCGTCGCATTGAGGTCGTTTTCGCCGGGCAGCGGCTCGTCGTTGATGATCGCGTTGAACAGCGCGCGCATGTCCGCGGTCCGCGGTGGCTCGTCGCCGTTCTCATCGGTGACACCGGTCGGCACCGTCACGAACGAGACGTGGCCCGCGGTCATGCCCTGCACCGACTGGCCCAGCTGGACGAGGTCCCTGGTCTTGACGTTGTCGACGTAGCTGTCGCTGATGAACAGGTTGACGACGTTGTTGAGCTTGTTCACCGAGAAGAACGTGTCCTTGGAAATCAGCGAGCGCAGCAGCGAGGACAAGAACAGCTGCTGACGCTTGATGCGTCCGTAGTCGCCGTTGTTCTCGGTGGTGACGTTGCGGGCCCGCACGTAGTTCAGCGCGGTCTTCGAGTCGATCAGCTGGCGTCCGGAATGCGCGAGCACGGTGCCCAGCTCATAGTCTTTGAGCGGAGTGGAGCTACACACCTCGACGCCGCCCAGCGCGTCGACCATCTTGGCGAAGCCGGCGAAGTCGACGGCGATGAACCGGTTGATGCTCAGGCCGGACAGCTTCTGGATCTCCTTCACCAGACACTTCGGCCCGCCGAACGAGAACGTCGAATTCAGCTTCGTCTCGGTGTAGACGTATCGGGACCCCCACTTCTTGGTGTCCGCGTCATACAGCGGACCGTATTCCCCGGTGTCGGGATTCCATGCCTCGCACTGGATCGGGGTGATCGCCAGGTCGCGCGGAAACGACACTGTTACAACACGTTTCCGGTTCGCCGGGACATTGACCAGCATGATGGTGTCAGACCGGGCTCCGCCGGCGTCCGCGGTGTCGCCGGCGCCCATGGACGCGTTGGCCCCGGCGCGCGAGTCCATCCCGACGATCAGGAAGTCCTCATCGCCGAACTGTGCGTTCGGGTCGACGATGTCGCGCGACTGCGGGTCCAAGGCGCTGATGTTGTTCAGCCGGTGGTTCTTCGAGGTGCTCCATTGCCAGGCTCCGCCGGTCATCGCCAGTGCCGCCGCGGCGATCGTGGCAGCCGCCAACCGGCCGGCGATCATCAGCGCACCGCGGTGGCGTTTCCGCTTCGGCGCCGGGTGTTCGTCATCGTCTTCGTCCAGCTCGTCGAGGTCGGCCGGCTCGGTGGCTGCGGGCGGGGGCGGGTCGACAAGTCGCGCCGGCCGCAGCGGGGCCGGCGTTGTGGGCAACACCGCGGTCCGCTCGACAGCGGCAGCCGCGAGCAAATGATCGGGCTCGGGAGCGGCGTGGTGATGACGCGGCCGATCGGCGACCGGGACGCCCATCTTGGCGATCAGGTCGGCGACGGTCAGCCCACCCTCGGCGTGGGATCCGCCGGCGTCATTGCCGTCCTCGTCTTCGGTGGCGTGCTCGACGGGCGGGCGCGACGCAGCTGCGGGCGATGGCCGTCGATGGGCGACGGCGACCGACCGCGGCGCCGATCCGAACCGTTCCCACGGCGCGGCGCCTCGCGATCCTTGCGGCGTTCCGGTAATCCCTAACTCGTTGCCGTCGTGGTCGCGAGTGGGTCTACCGGCGCCTTGGTCGCCGTCACTCATGTCTTACCCGGCCTCCGAATCTGGTGGGTGCCCCACGCGTGCGTGCACGCACATCCGCGCGGCGCTGCCGGCATGGCAGCGTGGCGCAGCGGTGGCAACGGGCTCGGCCCCCAGTGCGTGTTGCAACAAGTTCCACATCGTACTGAGAGAGCCCCTCGAACGCGATCTCGGGAGGGTCTCGCTTTCAGCCGCCCGAGTGCATCACGTCGGCCCCGACCGGGACCGTGCAGTCGTCGCGGTCGGTCAACCAACCGTCCGGCAAGGCGACCCGGGACGGTGAGCCCTGACGTCCACGAGGCCCGCCGGCGGCCGCCGGAAACGGCGCCGTCGGGTCGAGCCGGCCCAGCAGCGAATCGAGTTCATCGCACGTCTTGACCAGCGCCAATGCTCGTCGCAGCTCCGATCCGGCCGGAAAACCATGCAGATACCAGCCGATGTGCTTTCGGATGTCGCGCATGCCCTTGTCTTCGCCGAAATGGGCAGTCAACAGCTCGCCGTGCCGACGGATGATGTCGGCGACCTCGCCCAGATTGGGTGGCGTCGGCGACGGGTTGTCGGTGAACGCCGCCGACAGCTCGGCGAACAACCACGGCCGGCCCAGACAGCCCCGGCCGATTACGACGCCGTCGCAGCCGGTCATGGCCATCATGGTCAGCGCGTCGCTGGCTTCGAAGATGTCGCCGTTGCCCAGCACCGGGATCGTCTGGACATGCCGCTTGAGGGCCGCGATCTGCTCCCAGTCCGCGGTTCCCGAATAACGCTGCGCAGCGGTGCGGGCATGCAAGGCGACGGCCGCGGCACCTTCTGATTCCGCGATCTTGCCGGCGTCGAGGTGAGTGTGATGCTCGTCGTCGATGCCGACCCGGAACTTGACGGTCACCGGGATGTCGGTGCCTTCGGTACCGCGCACCGCCGCGGCGACGATCTGGCCGAACAGCTGCCGCTTGAACGGCAGCGCCGCCCCGCCCCCGCGCCGGGTGACCTTGGGAACCGGGCAGCCGAAATTCATGTCGACATGGTCGGCGAGCCCGTCGTCGGCGATCATTTTCACCGCTTTATAGGTGGTCGCCGGGTCGACGGTGTAGAGCTGCAGCGATCGCGGCGACTCGTCGGCGGCGAACGTGGTCATATGCATGGTGACCGGATGCCGCTCGACGAGAGCGCGCGCCGTCACCATCTCGCACACGTAGAGCCCGCTGACCGTGCCGACGCGCGCCTGCTCGAGTTCACGGCACAGGGTGCGGAACGCGACGTTCGTCACCCCGGCCATCGGCGCCAACACCACCGGGCTGGCCAGCGGGAAAGGACCGATACGCAAGGCCGGTTACCTCCGGCTCAGGGACAGCGTGCCTTCGGTGCGATGCAGCTCCATGGCGGTGATCTTCTTGCCGGTGCGGGCTTCGCGCTCGAGCTGGCGATGCTTGGAGATCTCGAACTTGTCGCACGACGCTTCGAGCTCTTTGATCAGCACGGCGAGGTCGTCGCGCTCGCGCGCGGCCTGTCCGGAGAAATCTTCGCGTTCGAAGATGCGCCACTTCTTCAGCACCGGCATCACGACCTCGTCGAGGTGGATGCGCGGGTCGTACACGCCGCCGACGGCGATCATCACGGCCTTACGGCGGAACTCCGGCACCGAGAATCCGGGCATCTTGAAGTTGCGCAGCACCCGGTGCAACGCATGCATCGCCCGGTTCGGCGCGATCTCCAAGCCCGCTTCGCTGACGTCGCGGTAGAAGATCATGTGCAGGTTCTCGTCCTGCGAGATCTTGGCCAGCAGCTGGTCGGCGATCGGCTCGTTGCAGGCCTTCCCGGTGTTGCGGTGTGAGACGCGGGTGGCCAACTCCTGGAACGTCACGTAGACGACGGAGTCGAAGAGGTTCTCGGCGAGCAGATCACCCTGCTGGTTCTGGCCCGGGCTGAAGCCGCGGTTCACCACCTCGAGGCGCAACTTCTCCAGCTCGATCGGGTCGACGGCGCGGGTCACCACGAGGTAGTCGCGCAACGCGATGCCGTGCCGGTTCTCCTCGGCGGTCCAACGGTTCACCCATTCGCCCCAGGCGCCGTCCATGCCGAAGCTCATCGCGATCTCGCGGTGATACGACGGCAGGTTGTCTTCGGTCATCAGGTTCTGCACCATCGCGACCTGCGCGACATCGGTCAGCTTGGTCTGGCCCGGCTCCCAGTCCTGGCCGCCGAGGGCGTAGAAGTTCTTGCCGTCCGACCACGGGATGTAGTCGTGCGGGTTCCAGGCCTTGTGCACGCTCAAGTGCCGGTTCATGTACTTCTCGACGACCGGCTCGAGTTCACGCAACAGGTCCAGGTCTTGTGGATCCGGCACGACGCCCCTCCCAGTTATCTGTGTCTGTCGGTTTCATCAATATATCTGTGTCCGTCGGTGACATTCAAGTTCCGTGCAGGCGAGTCACCGGGCGGCGGCGCACCACCGGTGCCCGCTAGTGTGTCTCGACCCTGCTGAGCAGCATGTCTACGCAGTAGTCGATGAACTGCTCGCGGGTGGCCGCCAGCCGCCCGTCCAGGTAGGCGGTGAACAAAGCGGTGAGGCCGCCGATCAGGCTGGTGGCGATCATCTTCTGCCGCACCGGGTCGCCGATCTGGGTCAGCTTGCCTTGGAGCAGGTCGATGAAATTCGGCATCCACTCCGCACCCGACTGCACCAGTACCGGTTCCACCGCCGGGGCCAGCAGCAGCACCCGGCCGCGCACGGGGTCGTCGACCATCAGCGCGACGAACCGCTCGACAGCTTCGCGCGGCGTCGTCGCCGACATCAGCGCCGACATCGCCCGGGTGCAGACGTCGTCGTAGACGGCGCGGACGAACTCGTCGCGATCGGCGAAGCTTTCGTAGAAGTAGCGTTCGGTCAGCCCGGCCTCCCGGCACACCGCCCGCACGGTCACCGCCGGGCCGCTCTCCCCGCCGAGCAGTTGCACGCCGGCGCCGACGAGTTCGTCGCGCCGCATGGCCTGGCGATCTTCCAGCGGAACACCCGACCAGCGACGCGCGCGTTGACCGGACGGCACGGCACTCCTAGACTCTTGTTGACAACGCATGTAGTCAGTTTGACCGAATCGAACAGGAAACTTAATCAGTGACTCAAGATACGTCCGAGGTGCGCCCGGTCGGGACGGGTTGCCCGGTTTCGCCGCTGGGATACGAAGCCCCGCCACAGCCGCTCGGACCCGACTCGCTGACCTGGCGATACTTCGGCGACTGGCGCGGCATGCTGCAGGGCCCGTGGGCCGGTTCGATGCAGAACATGCACCCTCAACTGGGCGCGGCCGTCGAAGACCACTCGACGTTCTTCCGCGAGCGCTGGCCGCGACTGCTGCGGTCGCTGTATCCGATCGGTGGCGTCGTCTTCGACGGCGATCGCGCGCCGACCACCGGGGCCGAGGTGCGCGACTACCACATCGACATCAAGGGCACCGACGATCTGGGCCGCCGCTACCACGCGCTGAACCCCGACGTCTTCTACTGGGCACACTCCACCTTCTTCGTCGGCACCCTGCACGTGGCCGAGCGGTTCTGCGGTGGCCTCTCCGAAGATCAGAAGCGGCAACTGTTCGACGAGCACATCGAGTGGTACCGGATGTATGGCATGAGCATGCGCCCGGTGCCCAAGACGTGGGAGGACTTCCAGGTCTACTGGGATCACATGTGTAACGAGGTGCTGGAGAACAACTTCGCCGCGCGCGAGGTGCTCAACCTGGCAGAGTTACCGAAACCGCCTTTCGCGGAATGGATTCCGGACCCGGTGTGGGCGCTACAGCGCAAACTGCTGCACCCGTTCTTCGTCTGGGTGACTATCGGGCTCTACGACCCGCCGGTGCGGGAACTGATGGGCTACACCTGGTCGCGGCGCGACGAGTGGTTCCACCGCCGGTTCGGCGACCTTGTGCGACTGGTCTTTTCGGTCGTGCCCTCGCGCTACCGCAAGCATCCGCGGGCCCGGGCCGGCTTCGACCGTGCTAACGGCCGGATCCCGATGGACACCCCGCTGGTGCAGACGCCGGCGCGCAACCTGCCACCGCTCGACGAGCGGGATAATCCAAAGCACTACTGCCCCAACGTCTGACGTTCCTTCCACAACCGGTAGACCTCGACTGCCGCATCACGCGGATCGTAGCGCATCGGCAGCCGCCGCTGCTGCCAGTCTTTGCCGAACTCGTCGTAGAACGTCGACAGCTCGAAATACTTCCGGTCGTCGGCGTAATACGGCGCATACTGCTCGCGCGATGTCAGGAAGACGACCTCGTCGGGCGAGCAGTAATACAGCGAGCCCAGGCACATCGGGCAGGGGTGGGCCAGCACGTAGATGGTGGTGCCGGTCAGATGCTCGGTGCCGAGTTTCACGCACGCTGCGCGGATGGCCAGGATTTCGGCGTGAGCCGTCGGATCATGGCTCTGCGCAACCTCATTGGCGCTTTCGGCCAGGATCTCGCCGTCTTTGACGATCACCGTGGCGAAGGGCCTGCCGCCTTCGGCCACATTCTGCCGGGCGAGATCGATGGTCCGCTGCGCGAAGTCCATCAGTGGACGTGCTCGTGCGCCTCCTCGAGCCCGGTTTGGTGCACATGGGAATGGGTGTGCTCGGTCCCGTCATCGTGGGTGTGGGTGTGCACGTGCTCGATGTGCTGATGGTCGTGGCTGTCATGCGGGTGCGCGTGCTCGACGCCGGCGTGCGCGTGCTCGTGCGAGTGCGCGCCTTCGTGGGTGTGCTCAGTCATTGTCGATACTCTCCTTTGTTGCGAAAACTCTTGTCTGTCTTCACTTCTTGACGACCCGTAGCCCGTCATCGCCGCGATGATGGCGCGGGACTCCTGGGCCGGCGTGCTCGGCGTTGTGGACGGCGTCGACGACAAGCTGCCGAACGTGGTTGTTCTCCAGGCTGTAGAAGATCGTCGTGCCCTCCCGGCGGGTCTGTACCAGTCGTGCCATCCGCAACTTGGCCAGATGCTGAGACACCGACGGCGCCGGTTTGCCGACGTGCTCGGCGAGGTCGTTCACCGACATCTCGCGGTCGGCCAGGGACCACAGCACCTGCACACGGGTGGCGTCGGCCAGCATGCGAAATACCTCAACGACCAGGCTGACCTGATCGTCGGGCAACCGGACGTTCTCATTACCTGCATGCATACGCAGATATTAAGGCATGCGCGACGGAATGCCAATAACTAGGTGATCTATATTGTTTCGAGACGATGGGAGCCGCGATGTCGATACGCAGCGAAAGCGACAGCTGGGATCTGGCGACGAGCGTGGGCGCCACGGCGACGATGGTGGCGGCCAACCGGGCTTTGGCATCCGAGGCCGGCCTGATCGACGACCCGTTCGCCGCGCCATTGGTCCGCGCGGTCGGCATCGACGTCTACACGCGACTGGTCAACGGCGAGATCCCCGTCACGGACAGCGCCGAGTTCGACCCGGCCCGGATGGGCCGGAGCATGGCGGTCCGCACGCGGTTCTACGACCGGTTCTTCGTCGACGCGACCCGCCATGGCATCCGGCAGGCGGTCGTCCTCGCCGCCGGTTTGGATGCGCGGGCATACCGGTTGCCGTGGCCGCAGGGCACCGTGCTCTACGAAGTCGACCTGCCGGACGTCATCGAATTCAAGACGTCGACGCTGGCTGCCATCGGCGCTGCGCCGACGGTCGAGCGCCGGACGGTCGCCGTGGATCTGCGCGACGATTGGCCGGCCGCGTTGCGGGCCGCCGGTTTCGACCCGCAGGCGCCGTCGGCGTGGAGTGCCGAAGGGCTCGTCGTCTACCTGCCGCCCGAGGCGCAAGACGCCCTGTTCGGCAACATCACCGACCTCAGCGCTCCGAAGAGTCAGGTGGCCTCCGAGTTCGTGCCCGACACAACGATTTTCAACGACCCGCGCTGGCGCAGCCATCACGACCGGATGAGCGAACTGGGTTTCGAGATCGACTTCAACGACCTCGTCTACCACTACGAGCGCAGCCACATCATCGAGGACCTGACCAATCGGGGCTGGCAGGTGTCGCATCGCACCGTCGCCGAGATGCATGCCGCCAACGGTTTCGTCTATTCCGACGACGAAGTCGCGCAGGCCTTCAGCGACATCACCTATCTCAATGCGGTTCGCAGCTGATCAGTCGGTGAAGTCGATTCGCACCGACACCGGCGTGGTCTCCAGCGCCTTGACGACCTTGGACCCCACTCGCCCGAACTTGCGGCCGCGCGCGACGACATCGTCATCGGGCCGGAATGTCGCCACCCCGGCGCGCCATCGAGCACCTTGTCGGACACGGACGTTGGGGTTGTCGGCGATATTCCTGCCCCACCCGGACCGGGTGCCGTGCTGAGAGATGACCCATGCCCCGCGGTCGTCGAACTGCGCTGAAACCGGAACCCGGCGTGCCTGACCGGTCTTGCGGCCGACGGTTTCCAGTTCGGTGGCCAGCGCGGTCCGCAGCCCGAGTCAGCTCAACGCTTGGACGGCCGGGTTGAGCACTCGTCCGACAGCTCGTTCTCTGCGGAACTTGCGCAGCGTCTTGTTGTCATTCGTCACGGCTGTCTCCGATTGTGAAGGGTTCGACGTGTTGCCCTCACGGTAGTAGACCAATCGGTATAGTTCAACCCATGTCCGCACGAGATGCGCTGATCGCCAGCATCACCGGGCTGGTGCAACGTCGAGGTGTCGCCGGCGCCGGCCTCGGTGCCCTCCTGGAGGACAGCGGCGTCGCGAGGCGAACCGTCTACCTGAACTTCCCCGGCGGCAAAGCGGAACTCGTCACCGAAGCCACCCGCATCGCCGGCCAGTCGTTGAGCGCCGTCATCCGGTCGGCCGATGACAGCGCCGACCCGGTTCAGGCGGTCCGGACTTTCATCGACCAGTGGAAGGTGCATCTCCGCGCAACCGACATGGAAGCAGGCTGTCCGATCGTCGCCGCGATCCTCGGCCGCTCGGAAGCGCCGGAAGCCACGCGGGCCGCAGCCGAGGCCATCGACGAGTGGCGTGCCATCCTCGCCGATCGACTTGTCAGTTCCGGCGCCGACCCGGATACCGCCCGTTCGCTGGCGACGATGGCGATCGCAGCGATCGAGGGCGCGGTGGTGATCGCACTCGCCAGCGGATCGACGGATGCCCTCGATGACGTCGGACGTCATCTGGTCGAGGTCATCCGGCTGCACCTGCCGGCCGAAAGCTGACGGCGCCGGCTGCGAAAAGTGGCTGAGCGACCCGACCTTGCGGCCAACTACCAATTTCCTGGCAACATACTGTGCACGGATCGCGGCTGCTGGTTATGCTGATCCCGGCGTAGCTAGGCCGGTTCGGCGCGTGCCCGGTCGCCAAGCTTTCGCAGAGGGGCTCTTTGCTGAAATAGCCACTGAGGGAACAAAATTGTGTTAAAGCACCCTCGCACCATTGTCGACATGGTGTCCGCCAGGTCTTCGTCGCACGACCCCGCGTACATCTTTCTCTTAGACGGCACGGCGGCGTCCGAATCACGGTGGACCTACGCCGACACCGCGGAACGCGCGGCGGCAGTCGCGGCATGGCTGTCGTCTCGGGGCGTAGGCCGCGGATCACGCGTCGTGTTGGCCGTCAATCCGAGCCTCGACTACATCGCCGCGCTGTTCGGCACCATGATGCTCGGCGCCGTCCCGGTACCCTGCTTTCCGCCGTCTCGTCCCAAGGAACTGGACCGCTTCCACGCGATTGTCTTGGACTGCATCCCGCACGCGATCGTCATCGACGCGATGTACGACGCCCAAATCGAAGCGCTGCAGCGCAGGCTGGCGTGCGCTGGCATCGATCCGCTGATTTTTTACATCGACGAACTGGACACCCGCGTCGAGGCGGTGACCCCCGCGCCGTGCTCACCCGATGACCTCGCCCTGATTCAGTACACGTCCGGGTCGACGGGATCGCCGAAGGGCGTCTGCATCACCCACGACAACCTGATGAGCAACTGCGAGGTGTTGTCCCGCAGCATGGGGCCGGACCCAAACCGGGTCGGCCTCTCGTGGTTGCCGCCGTACCACGACATGGGGTTGATGGGCACGATCATCCTGTCGCTGCACCACGGCTGGCCGCTGGTGCTGATGTCGCCGTTGCACTTCGTCCAAGACCCCCGCCGCTGGTTGGAGGCCATCACCGACTACCGCGTGTCG
Source organism: Mycobacterium cookii (assembly GCF_010727945.1). Lineage (NCBI taxonomy): Bacteria > Bacillati > Actinomycetota > Actinomycetes > Mycobacteriales > Mycobacteriaceae > Mycobacterium > Mycobacterium cookii. The sequence continues at coordinate 2,670,682 of NZ_AP022569.1, read as the reverse complement.
ATCACCGTCGGCCCGAACTTCTCGCTCGACGCCTCCGCCGAGGCACTGGACGACGATCTCGAAAACCTCGATCTCTCAACCGTCAAGGAGTTCTACTGCGGAGCCGAACCCATCAGCGCGCACACCCTGGCCCGCTTCGAACAGCGTGCGGTACCACTCGGATTCGACGTCACCGCGCTGATTCCCTGCTACGGGATGGCAGAGGCGACGCTGTTCGTCGCCGGAAAACGAAAAGGGCGCCGCTACAACACTGTCGATGGCCCCGACGGTGTCGTCGTCAGCTGCGGTGAAGTCGATTCCGAGCACGTCGTGCGGATTGTCGACCCTGAATCGGACCGTCTGGTCCAACCCGGTGAGATCGGTGAGATCTGGGTCCGTGGCCGCAGCGTCGCCACCGGCTATTTAAACCGAGATGCACTGACGGACGCAGTATTTCACGCGCGGATCGATGGAGAGGACGCCGATTATCTGCGCACCGGCGACCTCGGTTTCATCCGCGACGACGAACTGTTCGTCACCGGACGTATCAAGGACCTGATCATCGTCAGCGGGCGCAACATCTACCCGCACGACGTCGAGGCCAGTGTGGTGCGCGCCGACCCGTCGCTGCGGCGTGCGGTGGCGTTCTCGGTGCCGGGCGACGGAACCGAACGTCTGATCGTCGTCGCCGAGGCGCCCACGTCGCAGATCTCGATCGACTGCCGCACCAAGCTCGCAGACGCCGTGCGCTCCAGCGTGACGTCGGAATTCGGTGTCGGACCCGACGTCCACATCTGGCCGAGGAAAACCATTCCCACCACCACCAGCGGAAAGGTCCGGCGGCACGAGGCCAAACGGCTCTTCCTGGCAGACGCGATACAAGGGGTGCTGGCATGAGCGCCGAATTCGCCACCACCCCTTCGGTTCACGACCGCGATGTGCTGGCTTCACGACTGGCATATCTGACCGTCGGACTACCAGTCGCGGGAACTGTGGGCGCGGTCGTCTACGCGTTCTACTTCGGGGTGACAGCATGCGACGTGGCGTTGTTCGTTGGCATGTATCTGATCACCGCGCTCGGTGTCGAGGCAGGACTGCACCGTTACTTCACCCACCGGTCCTTCGAGGCGTCCGAACCGGTCCGGGTTTTCCTCGCGATCGCAGGGTCGATGGCCGCGCAGGGGCCGGTTGTGTTCTGGGTTGCCAACCATCGGTTGCATCACGCTTTCGCCGACACCGACCGTGACCCGCATTCGCCCAGGCCGCGGGGCACCGGGTGGCGGGGACGTGCCAAAGGCCTGTGGCACGGTCACGTCGGGTGGCTGTTCGACGTCAAGAAGATCGACTGGAGCCGGCATACCCGGGACTGGCTCGCTGACCGCAGGGTGATGAAGATCAACGCCTGGTATTTCACCCTGGTGGCGCTGGGGATCGTGATCCCCGGTGCCGTCGGCGGGCTGGTCACCCAATCGGTGCACGGCGTGGTCGGCGGGATTCTCTGGGGCGGCTTCGTGCGGATCTTCGCCCTGGATCAGGCCACGTGGGCGGTGAACTCGCTGGGCCACACGATCGGCACCCGTACGTTCCCGGTACGGGACCAAAGCCGCAATATCGCCGCGCTGGCCCCGCCCACGTTGGGCGGGTCGTGGCACAACAACCACCACGCCCGACCCGCACTGGCCCAGACCCGGCGGCAGTGGTGGCAGCTCGATCTGGCCGGCGATTTCATCCGACTCCTCGACCGACTCGGTCTCGTGCACCAGGTGCGGTACGTCAACTCGCAGTCCGACCTTGCAGATGGGGCGCCATGACAGCCGAAATGCACGATGCCGCAATGTCATCGCCCACACCGTCGTCCGGTCAGGGAGAATCGCTTGCCAAGGCGATCCTGCAACTGAACCCGACCAGCGCACGGGCCAAGCGGGTGGTCGCGCTGGTCACCATCGGCATCCCGGCGCTCGGGTTCGGCTTCGGGGTCTACCTGGTTGCCGCGGGGCGGGCCACCGTGGTCGACTATGTTCTGTTCGGCGTGTTCTACGCGATACAAATGTTCGGGATCACCATCGGATTCCACCGCTACGTCGCCCACAAATCCTTCAAGACGTCGCGGTTCTTCGAGGGTGTGCTGATGATCGCGGGCTCGATGGCCCTGGAGGGACCGCTGCTGTTCTGGGTCAGTACGCACCGCCGTCATCACCGCTATGCCGACGAGCAGGGCGATCCCCACTCGCCGAACCTGAGCGGCGGCACTATCGGCGGCAAGCTGAAAGGTCTTTGGTACGCCCATATTCCGTGGATGTTCAGTGACCAGGAATCCAGAGCGACGGTGTTCGCCCCCGACGTGCTGCGCGATCGCCGACTGTACAGCTACAACCGGAGCTACCCCATCTGGGGACTGGCCGGGCTGCTGGTACCCGCCGCCATCGGCTGGACCGTCGGTGGCACCGTCGCTGCGGCGTTGTCCGGCTTCATTTTTGGTGGACTGGCGCGGGTGTTCGTGGCCAATCAGGCGGCGTGGTGCGTCGGCTCGGTCAGCCACATGATCGGGTCGCGACCGTTTGCCAACCGCGACGACAGCGCCAACAACTGGCCGGTGGCCTTCTTTACTTTCGGCGAGGGACTGCAGAACAACCACCACGCTTTTCCCGGCGCCTATCGACACGGAATGCGCTGGTGGGAACCGGATCTCAGTGGCTGGGTGATCGCGGTGCTGGCGAAATCGCACATCGTCTGGGACCTGCACATGCCCAGCCGCGCGGCGATCGACCACCGACTACGCCGCAACCGCGCCACCGCGGCTGCCGTGTCCGCCCAAGGGGAAGGGTGACGATGTTCAGGAGAAGCAAGACACCGGCGATCGATGGACCGCTGACCCACGAGTCGTTGCGTTCCTGGCTGGTGGCCGATCTGGCACGACGGGTGAAATGCCCGGAGTCGGACGTGGACACCGCAAAACCCTTCGAAGCCTACGGACTCGACTCACGAACGGCGGTCCAGGTATCGGGCGCGTTGGAGAAGGTCGTCGAGCGACGACTCTCGCCGGCAATCCTGTTCGACCACGGCACGATCGACGACCTCGCCGCGCACCTTACCCGCGAGCTCCATCTTCCGGACTGAGCATTTCTGAAGGAGCCAGCCATGACGCAGACGCAATCTCGACCTGACCTTCCGACCAACCCCGACCCGGGGTTCGTCGAGTTCATCAGGAAGAGCAGGGCGCTCGAAGGGCAGAAGTTGACTGCGGTCATCCCACGGGAATACATGCAGCCGTCGATAATTCGCGGTCTCGCCAGCCTGGCGATGAGCCTGACGCTGTACGCCGGCTCGCTGGTCGGCATCGCCTGCGTCGACCGGTGGTACCTGATCGTTCCGTTGATCGGGGTCGCAGGGCTGGGCGGATGGGGACTGCACTGCATCGGACACGATTGTGGACACGGCTCCTTTTCCCGCAACCGCCGATTGAACTTCGCGATCGGCCAATTCGCGCTGCTACCACTGATGTACCCGTTCCACGCCTGGCGGCACGAGCACAACAACCATCATTCCCACACGAACAACCTGGAGTTGGACGAAGACTGGCGCCCGATCTCCAGAGAGGTCTACCGCCGGATGCCGCTGGGTCACCGCTTCGTCTACTTCAGCACACGCACCTGGGCACTCGGTACCGGTTCCATCCACTACTGGCTCAAGTCCAGCTTCAAGCCGTCGCGCTTTCCCAAACGGCGAATGCGACGCGAGGCTCGCCGGTCGATCGGGATCGTAGCGGTCGTGGGTGGTGGATATCTCTGCGCGCTCACCTATTTCACCGGCGTGCAGGGTCTGCTGCTGTACTTCGTGGCACCGTGGTTCGCGACCCATCTCTGGTTCTCGATGACGACGATGATGCATCACAGCGCCGAGGACATTCCGTATCTGCCGAACCAATATTGGACCCGAAATGCAAGCCGGCTGCTGGTGACCACCGACTACCTCTACCCGCGGTGGTTGTTGTTCTGCACGCATTACATCTCGCTGCACACCGCCCACCACGTCGCTCCGTCGGTGCCTCACTACCACCTGCCGAAGGCTCAGGCCGCGCTCATCCAGCGGTACCCGGACATGGTTCGCGTCGAGAAGGCCAGCATCGGCCGACTCTGGAACATTATCCGCAAATGCCTGTTCTACGACCCGGTTTCGGGTCTCTACGGCACACACCCCATGCCGAGGGCGTCGGCTCCGACAACCACCGCCGGCGCAGCGTGAGGGGGCGCGGGATGCTCGCCGCGGCAACCGCACGTGGCTACCGTGTCGTGCCGCGATTGGCCGGCCGCGTTCACGCGTCGACGTTCGTCGACACCCGGGGCCTCGGCCGGGCGCCGAGCGATATGTGTCCCTTGGGTGCTCGCCGGATCGAGATGACCGATGTGTACCGAGTCGCCGCCGCCTACCAGTGGGGCGACCGTGAGCCCGGTGTGCTCGCCACCCATGGCTGGGGCACAGACAGCACCACGATGTCGGCTGTCGTGGATGTCGCTGTAGCGCATGGTGAATCGGCAATCTGCTTTGACGCTCCGGGACATGGCGTATCGCCAGGCTGGCAGTCCACCATAGGTGAGTATGCCGATGCCATCGCCGCTGTGCTACAGCGCTTTCCGAGCATCCACACGGTGGTCGCGCATTCCCTCTCGGCGATCGCGGCCGTCGACGCAGTTGCGAAGACGAGCCCCGCGGTGCGGGCGCTACTGCTGCTGGCACCTGTGTGCTCACTACGCACCGTCATAGAGAGTTGGGTGGCACAGCAGCGGCTCCCGAGTGGTGTGACGGAATTGATTGCAAACGAGTTGAATCGGCGCGACGGTATCCCGGTACCGGACTGGGACATCAGGGCTATGGAGCTGGCTCCCGCCGTGCAAGTCTGTATTCTGCACGACCCGCAAGACAATTCGGTTCCGGTCAGCCACGCCCACCAGATAGTCGCCGCGGTGGGGGCTGAGCTGATCGAGACGCCCGGCCTCGGGCACCAAGGGATTCTCGGCAGCGCGCAGATGCGCACCGCGTTGACCTCACTCCTGGCGCGCCAGGACCTTTGCCAGCCGCCACCTCGAAAGGCAGCCCGATGACGATGCCAGGCCCCGCAACCGGTTCCGTACCGGCCGTGCTTCGCGAACGCGCGATCCTGCAGCCGAACGAACCTGCGTTCACCTTCGTCGACTACGACGCCGACCCGGATGGTGTTGCGGAAACTCTTACGTGGTCGCAGCTGTATCAACGGACCTGCTGCGTGGCCACAGAGCTGCGTCGGATCGGCGCGCCGGGCGACCGGGCCGCGATCGTCGCGCCGCAGAGCCTCGACTACATCGTCGGTCTGCTGGGCGCTTTCGAGGCGGGGCTTATCGCTGTGCCTTTGTCGGTGCCGCACGTCAAGCTCCACGACGAACGGGTCAACCGGATCCTGGCCGACTCGGCCCCGACCGTCTTACTGACCACCTCAGCCGTTGCCGGCGGAGTCGCCGAGTATGTGCGCGAACAAGAAGTGCCGTGCAACGCCAAGTTCCTCGAAGTCGATGCGTTGGATGCCAGTGGCACAAAGGGATTCGCCGGACGCAGCCCGCAGGACGGCACGGCGTTGCTGCAGTACACCTCAGGATCGACGCGCTGGCCGGCCGGCGTGATGGTGTCCCATCACAACCTGGTGGCGAACTTCGAACAGGCGATGACCGGCTACTACGGCGACACCGACGGTATCGCGCCGCCGGATGCCACCGTGGTCTCGTGGCTGCCGTTCTACCACGACATGGGTCTCTTCATTGGGGTCTGCGCACCGATCCTGGCCGACATGCACAGCGTGCTGACGAGTCCGATGGCGTTCCTGATCCGGCCCGCACTGTGGATGCAGTTGATGGCCTCCCAGCCACAAACCTTCACGCCCGCACCGAATTTCGCCCTCGAGCTGGCGGTGCGCAAAACAAGCGACGACGACATGGCAGGCCTGGATCTAGGCGGGGTGACCCACGTCGTGTGCGGCGCCGAGCGCGTCCATGTCGCGACGGTGGACCGATTTACCGAGCGGTTCGCCCGATTCAACCTGCGGCCCGAAGCGATTCGCCCGTCGTACGGGCTGGCTGAAGCCACCGTGTACGTGGCGGCGCGTGCGCCGGGGAAGCCGCCGCACGTCGTCCACTTCGAATCCGACAAGCTCTCGGCCGGCCACGCCGAACCGCTCTGCGACTCGACCGGTACCGCGTTGGTGAGCTACGGCGTTCCACTGTCGCCGACCGTCCGCATCGTCGATCCGGACTCCAGAACCGAGCAACCAGCCGGCGCGGTCGGGGAGATCTGGCTGCGCGGCGACAACGTTGCGCGGGGCTACTGGGGACGACCCGACGCGACGGCCGAGACGTTCGCCGGGCACCTCGTCGAACCGTCGGACGGCACACCCGCGGGGCCCTGGCTGCGCACCGGCGATCTCGGTGTCATCAGCGACGGCGAGCTGTTCATCGTGGGCCGGATCAAGGACCTGCTGATCATCAACGGGCGGAATCACTATCCGGACGACCTCGAGGCGACGGTCCAGGAGATCACCGGAGGCCGCGTCGCCGCGATCTCGGTTCCGGGTGCCGTCAATGAGCAGGTGGCCCTGGTTGTCGAGTACAAGGTGCGCGGCAGCTCGGACGACGAGATCGCAAGCCGGGTCGACGGGGTGAAGAGCGACGTCAACGGGGCGGTGGCGATCAGTCACGGCATCCGCGCCGTCGATCTCGTGCTGGTTGCGCCCGGCTCGATCCCGATCACCACCAGCGGCAAGATCCGACGCCAAGCTTGCGCCCAGCTGTACTGCGAGGACCGGCTGACGCGAGTCGGCTAGCCGTTTCGGTGCCCCCACCAGGGCTCGAACCTGGGACCTGCGGATTAAAAGTCCGTAGCTCTACCAACTGAGCTATAGGGGCGCGAGGCACAAGGATACTGTGTGCCCGTTTGAGGATTCGGTACCCGGTGACCTAAGCTGACGTGGCTCCAACGAACCACGTTGCGAGTACCCCCGAAGAGATTCGGTTCTGGCCCCCATCGTCTAGTGGCCTAGGACGCCGCCCTTTCACGGCGGTAGCACGGGTTCGAATCCCGTTGGGGGTACGTGCGACGCGCTAGCGCGGAGCAGGTGGTAACAGCAAGGCCCTGTGGCGCAGTTGGTTAGCGCGCCGCCCTGTCACGGCGGAGGTCGCGGGTTCGAGTCCCGTCAGGGTCGCAAGATATGTGGTGAGGCACTCCGGTTGGACCCCAATCCGGTTAACACAGTGCCTTCCGGCCAGGTAGCTCAGTTGGTACGAGCGTCCGCCTGAAAAGCGGAAGGTCGCCGGTTCGATCCCGGCCCTGGCCACCAGCCCGGCCGACGTCAGATTACGTACGGCGCTATCAGAGCGGTAGCACCCAGCACCGCCAACCCGATCACGAACGCGACAATCGTAAAGCCCATCACCTGACGGACATTGAGTTTCGCAATCGCCAGCAGGGGCAGCAGCCAAAACGGCTGGACCATGTTCGCGACCCCCTCACCGACCGCCACCGCCATGGAGATCAACCCGAGATAGGCCGGCGAGTGTTGACCGATCGCCAGCGCCGAGCCGACCGCGATCGGGCCCTGAACGGCCCAGTGTCCGCCGCCCGACGGCACGAACAGGCTGATAACCAGTGAGCCGATGAAGGTCAGGAACGGCAGTGTGTATTGCGTCGCACCACTGACGACCGCCTGGGCCAGCAGCGTCTGCAGCGGCTTGGCCCCGGTGGCCGCATGCGTTGGCAGATAACCGAGCAGGCCCACCAAGCCGCCGTACAGCGGATACTGCAGCAGCAGCGGACCGGACACCTTCGCGGCGTCGGTGAATGCCCGGATGAATCGGATCGGTGTGCGGTGCAGCAACGCGCTGGTGATCGTGAACAACATGATCATCGACGAGATGTTCAGCGCGAAACCGCTGATGCAGAAGTAGGCAATGCCCGCGGCGAACACGAGGACGTTCAGGATCCACAGGTCTTCCAGCCATTCAGCAAACGTTTTCGGGCCCTCGGCCTCGACCACCGGCCGGTCCTCGTCGTCAAACACTGCGGCATCCGGCGCCAGGCTCTGCGCCGGCTCCATCCGCCAGATCGCGATTGCGAGCAGCGCCAGCACGACGATCACCGACAGCCAGCTGTAGGGCTGGAAGATCGTCAACGTCAGCGGCACGGTGATGCCGGTCATTTTGTGGATTACGTTGATCGGGCTGCCGTTGTCCGTGTTCGCCAGCGCAATCGATGATGAAAGTCCTTGCGTCCAGACGATGAAACCCATGAACGCCGCCGCAATGAGGTAGCCGAAATGTGCTTCGGTAAAGCGCCTGGCGACCTGCCGGGCGACCAGCGCACCGGCCACCAGCCCGAGTCCCCAGTTCAGCAGGGAGAGCACCGCGCTGACGCCAAAGCACAGCAGAGCTCCCTGGACCTGCGTCGACGGTTTTCCGGCGATGTAGACGATGGCCCGCTTCAGGACCGGCGCCTCGGCGAGCGTGTAGCCGGTCACGAGGATCAGCACCATCTGGAACGCGAACGTGAAGATGTTCTGCGGTCCCCACACCCCGCCGTACCACGCCTTGAGCATGCCGCTGGGCGCCGCGCCGTTCACCAAAAGGGCGACCAGCGCGGCGACGATCAGGGTCAGGATGACGGCGAACAGAAACGGGTCGGGCATGAGGCGTTCGACATACCGGACGCACAGCGCGGTGAAGGACGGCAGCACGCCGCGGCGTTTGGGGTCGGCCTCAGGCTCCCGGCTCGTCATTGGCTCACCCTAGTGGGCCGGTCAGCCATGATTGGTCGAAATACATTGGTGTAGGCGAGAACTCCGCGAGCTAGTCGAATTCGATGGGCAGCGTCAACGGCCCGCTCAGGCTCACGACGGGTTTCCACGGCGCTGGTCCCGCACGCCGCGGGTTGCGCAGTCGAGCCGTCAGCACATTCAGCGCCTCGGCGATCTCACGCCGGGCCAGATTGGCGCCCAGGCAGTAGTGCACGCCTCCGCCGAAGGTCAATATGGCCGGCGCCCCCTCGCGGGTGATGTCGACGCGATCCGGGTTGTCGTAGACGGTCGGATCCCGGTTGGCCGCCGCGGTGTTGACCAGCACCATGGTGCCCGCCGGGAAGATGTAGCCGCCGAGTTCGACGTCGTCGACCACGAGTCGCAGTGTCCCGCCGGCGATCGGAGAGTGGCGCATCGTCTCTTCCACCGCCTGCATGGCCAGGTCGGGATGCGCTCTGAGCAACTCCCACTGATCCGGGTGTTCGCAGAGCACCTGCACCGAGGCGGCCACCTGGTTGCGGGTGGTGTCGGTGCCCGCCAACAGCAGACCGCCCGCGAGCATGCGCAATTCGGCGGCATCGAGACGATCCCCGTCGTCCTCGGCGCGAATCAGATCGGAGAGCAGGTCGTCGGTCAGGTTGTGCCGGCGGTGCGCGACCATGTCGTCGACGTAGTCGTCGAGCTCAAGCCAGGCCCGCATGACGACGGGCTCGAGTTGGCGAATGTCGGCGGTGAAGCTGAAGGCCTTGAAGATGTCGTCCGCCCACGACGAGAACTGTTGCCAGTCTTCGCGAGGCGCGCCGAGCAACGCGCAGATGATGGGGACGGGGTAAGGCCGCGCGAGGTCGGCGACCACATCGCAGCGCCCGGCGTCGACGACCTCGTCGACGAGATCGTTCATCACTCCGACCATCGCCTCGTGCAAGCGCGCAACGGTCCGCGGGGTGAACGCCTTGGAGCACAGACCGCGTAACCGGCGATGTGTCTCACCCTCCACGCACAGCAGGCTGTTGACGACCTTGTCCCACAACGGACCCGAGGTAACGCCCTGTGCCTGCAAGACGATGCCGGGCGGGATCTGGAACCGGTCGTCCCGCAGCACGGACCGCACGAGGTGATAGGACAGCACTTCGGGTCCGATCGGCCCGATCGCGACAGGCGCCTGCCGTTGAGCTGCCTGGAAGCGGGGATACACCTCGGCGGGCGACTCGTCGGGGCTGTAGCTCAGCGTCGGAAGATCGGCGTCGAAAATCCTGCGGGGAGCGGTACCGACGGTCATACGACCTCCTTTGGCGGCCCCGTCAGCATAAATGCGGTCTTCGCGCGAACCGGAAAACCTAGGTAAACTACAGACATGTAATTCGGCGTCGACGCGGGCGCGGGCCGCCCCCGTCGGCAGAAGGAACAGCTGATGGACCCACTCAAGATATGCAGTGTCGAATTCGACGATCGGGATCCGTACCGCGCGACCTTCAACGTCCACCTGTCCCGCGACATGACAGATTTCGAGCGCCAGACCCTCCCTCCGTTGCTGTCCGGCGGTTTCTCGCCGTCGGAGGCGCGAGGTTCGGCGGTGGTGGCCATCAGGAACGCGACCATCACGATGATCGAAGACCACCGGGACCTGCTCAAGCAGATCGTGGCCGAAGCCGAATCGCTGGCCAAGACGATGGAACACGAGTTGCGCGCGGTGGCCAGTCACGTCGCGGCCAGGGTCGAGGACGTGCGGGAGCGTGCGGCCGCCATCGACTGGAGCTGAAAACACGCCCGTTGACGGCAGACTGAGGTCTATGGCCGTTGCTCGTTTTCTTGTTGCTCTGCTTCTCGTCATCGTCGGCGGCGCCGCCCGTGCCTACGCAGACGTCCCGCCGCTGAGTGCTCAAGCACGTGCCGCGGGATTCGTCGACGTCCGCTCGGTGGTCCCCAACGCGCTGATCGATCTGCGCTATGCGACGACGAACAATTTCACCCACGTCCAGCTGTATCCCGCCGACGCCCGCTGCCTGGTGCACGAATCCATGGCACATGGGCTCGCGTCGGCCGCCAAGGCGCTGGCGGCGACGGGAGACTTTCTGGTCTTCTGGGACTGCTATCGGCCGCACGACGTGCAGGTCAAGATGTTCAACGTCGTGCCGAACCCAGCGTGGGTGGCAAAGCCCGGCAACTATGCGAAGAGTCACGAGTCGGGGCGTTCGGTCGATGTGACGATGGGCAATACGGCCGAGCAGTGTCCGCGCTGCCTCGTCGACATGGGCACCGACTTCGACGACTTCTCGCCGCGGGCAACGGCTTTCGCCACCGACGGGGTTAGCACCGGTCAGCAAACGAACCGGCGCCGACTGCGCGACGCAATGAGCGCCGGCGGTCTGTCGGTGTACTCCGGTGAGTGGTGGCATTTCGACGGGCCCGGCTCCGGAACGCAACGGCCGATCCTCGACGTCCCAGTCGATTAATCTGTCTCAAAATATGAGACTTCTGTTTCGTATTATGAAACAGTCGCCGTAATCTGTTGCTATGGCAGGTAAGCGGCAAGCGGTCTACACCCACGGGCATCACGAATCGGTACTGCGCGCACACCGGCGGCGCACCGCCGAGAACTCCGCCGGCTACCTCCTGGCGCACGTGCGACCGGGGAT